>CABVRZ010000023.1 GCA_902500775.1 uncultured Nitrospira sp. | reverse complement strand
GATTGGAGACCCGATGGCTCTTTTCTGTCACCAGTCGTGAATTATCCGGGCTAGGGGCAAAACTTGAATCGTGCTTCACCGTCTCCAGCCACCTCCCTGGGCCGCAACACGCAGGGGCTTCACCTGACTACTGTACGCGAAGTCACTGCGCGCACCAACACGTTTGCATGAATGAGCTGGGCAGGATCGATCAGAGCCGGCTCCGTGATATGAGGGGGGCGAAAGAAAACTAGGGTCAGGACCAACGGAGGGTGTTTCCGAAGGCTGGCCACAACGTACCCGTCGCAATTTGCAATCGGCCTGGTTGGTCCGTATGATCACGGCGATGAACTGTACAAAATGTAAGACCAAAGCCGTGCTGAAATTGCCGCGACACAACGCGGCATTCTGCAAGAGTTGCTTTAACTCTTTTGTCCAGGATCAAGTCGTGCGAGCGATCAAGTCGCAGGAGATGTTCGGGAAGGATGATCGCATTCTCGTGGCTGTGTCGGGCGGAAAGGACAGTCTGGCGCTGTGGGATATTCTCTTGAAGTTGGGATACAAGGCCGACGCGCTCTATGTGAATCTCGGTATCCCTGGCTATTCAGATCGTTCACGGGACCAAGTCCAACACTTTGCTGAAACGGTGGCTGCGGCGAGCGGCGCGACGCTGCATCTCCACACCGTTGAGCAAACAGAAGGCGCCGGCATCAAAGAACTAGCGCAACTCGTACATCGCCCGACCTGCAGCACGTGTGGCACGATCAAGCGCTATCAATTCAACCGCGTGGCGATTGAGCAGGACTATGATGTGATGGCGACCGGCCACAATCTCGATGACGAGGCTGCCAGGCTACTCGGGAATGTGCTCCATTGGCAGGAAGACTATCTCGAAAAACAGAGCCCGAACCTTCCCGCCTCAATCGAAGGGTTTGCGAAAAAGGTGAAGCCGCTCTATCGATTAACAGAGCGGGAACTCGCTGCGTACTGCGTGCTCAACAAGATTGAGTATATCGTGGATGAATGTCCTATGGCTCAGGGCGCGCGCACGTTGCTTTATAAAGAAGTGCTGAACCGGCTGGAGACTGAATCACCAGGGACGAAACAATATTTCTATTGGGGATTCTTGGAAAAGCAACGCAAGAAAGCTGCGACTACGACGAGCATGACGGAAAAAGACCAAGCCTCGCTCCACCCCTGCCCCACTTGCGGCCAACCAACCACCGCTGAGATCTGTTCCTATTGTAAGCTCATGGCACGAGCCAAGGCGGCACCCGCTCGGTGACCCATTCAGCCCTTGCAAACTTGGTGCGCACTCCGTAAGCTGAGTAAGGAACGGTATTTGTTCACTTTTCTATGAACGGACGTGGTATGGGGACGGCTCCGCAAGACTACTATCAGACGCTCGGTATTTCCCGAACAGCCTCCGCCGACGAGATCAAGAAAGCCTTTCGTCGACTCGCTCGCCAATACCATCCTGACCTTCATTCCGGTGCAAAGAAGGCGGAGATGGAAAAGAAATTTAAAGAATTGAATGAAGCACACGAAGTCCTGAGCGATCCTGACAAGCGGAAGAAGTACGATCAATACGGGAGCGATTGGGATCAAGCTCAAGCGTTTGAAAAAGCTCGTCAGCAGGCTTGGACCAGAGGCGCCAGTAGCCCATGGGATTTTGAGCAGGATCCCAATAGTCGCGGCGGAGGTGGGGAGAACATTTCGGAATTTTTTGAGAATCTGTTTGGGAATCGTAGACAAGGGACCAGTGGACGAGGTCCGAGCGGAAGGCCCGGGCAGGATCTAGAGACGGACGTGCAGTTGACTCTGCGGGAAGTTTTGACTGGTGTCGTGAAACGGGTGAATCTGCGGGAGCCGCAAACCTGTTCGACCTGTCAGGGGCGTGGCTCGGTGCGCGGACGGACCTGTGGAAGCTGTCAGGGGACTGGGAGAACGACCGACCACAAGACCATTGAAGTGAGAATTCCCGCCGGCGTGCAGGACGGCACTCGAGTCCGAGTTGCTGGGAAAGGCCAACTTGGCAGCGACGGTGGAAAGCGTGGTGATCTCTACCTTCAAGTCAATATCCCCAGCGATCCGGTGTTTCGCCGACAGGGTTCGGATCTCCATGTCACCCTCCCCGTCTACCCGTGGGAAGCGATTCTTGGAGCCGACGTAACGGCGCCCACCCTCACTGAGCCGGTAAAGGTCAAAGTGCCTCCTGGAAGCAAGGCTGACGCCAAACTGCGACTCAAGGGGAAAGGACTGCCCTCGGCCACTGGTGGAGCAGGTGACCTCTTTTTAACGTTGCAGATTGTGATGCCGACAATGGCCACAGAAGAAGAGCGGGTTCTCTACGAGCGCTTAAGCAAGCAACGGCATCCGGATCCTCGCGCGGAACTCCTCCATCACGCGCAACGGTATTAACGTCAACGGGACAGCCGCTTCGACGATGGTGTCGAGTCGAACGGCTCACTTGCGTTGCGACGCTTGCTATGGCAAGCTTCGGGCAAGGCGCTTCCAACCAAGGAGGAAATTCATGAAGTCAGTCACGAAGACGACGGCAGCGGTGACGGTCGTATCAGCCTGTCTGTTGGTGTTGGGTGTACCCAGCCTGTGGGCGAATGATCCAAGCTATGGCCATGGTGGAGGCGTACATGGTTCCGGAGGAGGGCATGGCTATGGCAAAGGGATGATGCATAGCGGAACCGGCCACCTGATTCGGCACCTGCTCCATCATGAAAAGAATCTCGGACTCTCAACCGATCAGGTCGCCAAACTGAAGGAGATCCAACTCAATCTGGACAAGGCGCGGATCAAGGCCGAAGCCGATATCCAAATCGCAGAGCGTGAACTCAAAGCCTTGACCGATAATGAGCAATCTGATTTTGCGGCGATCGAGGCGAAACTGAAACAAAGTGAAGATCTCCAAATCGGGCTCCGGATGACGTCTATCAAGACACGTCGAGACGTGATGGCGTTACTGACTCCGGAACAGCGCGCGAAGGAAAAGTCCGAGCACGTCAAGTCGATGGACCAACACAAGGGCTCAGGGGGGCATTCTGGAGGGACGATGCCGTACGGCACCAATCCTCACGGGGCCAATCCCCATGGGAATACCCCTCATGGTAAGAACCCGCACGAAGCTGCACCTCCGGCACCACCGACGTACTAGCGCGATGGTACATATGTCCGCCGGCGTTGTGCTCACAGCGCATTCGTGTGGATGACGCATCGTGTTGTTTGTGAGATACGAGATTCAGAAAGAGGACCGAAACGATCGATGAAAAAACAAGGTAAGCTTCACAGTCATGATCTCCTGGTGGGAGCCGACCGTGCGCCGGCTCGGGCCATGTTGAAAGCCGTCGGTTTTACGGACGACGACTTGTCGAAACCAATTGTCGGCGTGGCCAATACGTGGATTGAGGTTATGCCGTGTAATTTTCACTTGCGCCGGCTTTCCGAGCGTGTCAAAGCCGGCATCCGAGCTGCTGGCGGCACTCCCATTGAATACAACACAATCGCTGTATCCGATGGAATTTCCATGGGCACCGAGGGCATGAAGGCTTCGCTCATCAGCCGTGAGGTTATTGCCGATTCGATTGAACTCGTAGCACGTGGCCATTTATTTGATGCGGTCGTGGCCCTCTCTGGTTGCGACAAGACGATCCCTGGCACTGTCATGGCCCTCGCTCGGTTGAATCTGCCGTCGCTCATGCTGTACGGCGGGTCGATTATGCCGGGGCAGTTTCAGGGGCACGATGTGACCATTCAAGATGTGTTTGAAGCTGTCGGTAAGCATGCATCAGGAAAGATGACCGATGCCGAGTTGAAAGATCTGGAGGATCATGCTTGTCCGGGGCCTGGAGCTTGTGGCGGTCAGTTTACGGCGAATACCATGGCGATTGCCTTCGAGTTCCTTGGCATTTCTCCGATGGGCCGTAATGGCGTACCCGCCATGGATGGGCGAAAAGATGATGTCGCGTTTGAGTGTGGCAAGATGGTGATGGAACTGGTGAAGCAGGATCTTCGTCCGCGTCAGCTCATCACGCGAAAGTCATTGGAGAATGCGATTGCTGCTGTGGCTACGACGGGCGGCTCAACGAACGCCGTGCTGCATCTGCTCGCCATTGCCCGTGAATCAGGGATCAAGCTGAGCATTGACGATTTCGACAGGATCAATCGCAAGGTCCCTCTATTGGCCGATCTGAAGCCAGGGGGGCGCTTTGCGGCGGCGGATCTCTATGCCGCTGGAGGCACCACCTTAGTCGCTAAGCGATTACTCGACGCCGGATTGCTCCATGGGAATCAGCCGACGGTCACCGGTCGGACGATTGGTGAAGAGGCATCGAAAGCCCAGGAAGCCTCCGGACAGCAAGTGCTGCGTCCCCTCGCCCACCCGGTCAAGCCAACCGGCGGCCTGGTCATCTTAAAAGGGAACCTGGCGCCTGAAGGCTGTGTGGTGAAGGTGGCAGGCCATTCAATGACCAAATTTCAAGGACCAGCGAAGGTGTATGATCAAGAAGAGGATGCCTTCGTTGCGGTCCAGGCTGGGCAAATCAAGGCCGGTGACGTTGTCGTGATTCGATACGAAGGCCCGTCAGGTGGTCCTGGGATGCGCGAGATGCTGGGAGTGACGGCGGCGATTGTCGGTGCAGGGCTCGGCGATTCCGTGGCATTACTCACGGACGGTCGTTTCTCCGGGGCGACGCATGGACTGATGGCAGGCCATGTCGCGCCTGAAGCAGTGAAAGGCGGTCCCATCGCCGCACTCAAGAACGGCGACTTCATTACCTTCGATATTCCCAAACGGCGCCTTGATGTGAAGCTCTCGAAAAAAGAGATGGCGGCCCGACTGAAGAAGGTCAAACGACCGATGCCGCGGTACATCTCTGGTGTCATGGGGAAATACGCTCGCCATGTCTCGTCCGCGTCAGAAGGTGCCGTGACGAGCTAACGCTGACTTTTCGCGACCGATTTCCCAAACACACCGCCCAAGTAGCTGTGACTGTGCACGCTGGGTAAGCCTTGCCACTGATGGAATCCCCATCCAAACATTCTGCATGAGTTCAAAAGGGATGACCGTGAACCCTGCCCAACTAGTTAAAACTCATCAATGAGTATGCCTGCACCTGATCGATCAGCTGAGGTGCCAGGGTAGAGTCACAACTGGTTCTGTCCACGTGCGCCTGTGCTGTAGGGCAGGCGAAACTGTGAGAGCAACCATACGAAAACCACCGCTGCGGAAAAAACAAAAAATCTAGGAAAGTAAGCAGGATAAAGCGCCAGATGAAACAACACAAACATCATCGGAAGAACGACCAGCACAATTGTTTCATGGAGATCGATGAGTCGTCGTGAGCTGGTAACGAGAGCATAGGAGGCCACTAGGTAAATTGGAAAATGCGAATGGGAAATGATGTGCGTGGCTACTGTGAAATAGGGTCGCAGATAGTCGCTTATATTTACAGAAGGTACGAGGTCGGCAGGGTATGGAGTTAACCCCATGAATGTGAAATTAAAGAGCGTCAGCCAGCCATAGTTGCTTGACGATTTGTTTATGGCAACACAGATGAGAAACGATGTTACGAGTGCTATCACCGATTGTAATTTTCTCCCTCTCGAGAATTCATAGATTCCTACGAGGAACGATAGCAGGACAAAGTCTGTCCTTACAATCGGCAGAATCGCCGCGAGCAGAAGAGACCAGCGACTGTTTGCCAGCAATGTAACTATACATAACAACCCCCAAAAACAGGCGATCGCATCAGGCGTCGATAGTCTGGCGAGGTCGAGAATGCCGGTAGGCAGCACGACAAGTGGAAGCGTGACGATGCTCACGTTCGCGTTGACAATGAGAATAGCCAACATGCAAACGCTTAGGGCAGCAAAAATCGAGCTTACGATGTATGTTGACCTCGAGTACGTTAGCCCGAGATGCGAAAGTTGCCGTATCATTTCAAGATACGCAACTCGAATAGAGTAAAACGGGATTTGCTGTTCTAGGGCCTTAGGGTCATTATAAACCGTTTCCCTGTAGCCAGCAGAAATAAGCTCTTTGAACATCGTATCGCTCACGTCAGCCCTTACATCTCGATATGTTTGCTCCAATAGATCATTGCCACGATATCCGTCCTTCTGATACGCAGATGCGACATACCCAATCATATCCCAATTATGGTAAGGACGAGTTATTCCAAACATACAGACAATCGTAGCGGTAATTAAGGCTACACTCACATTCAGCGGTGTGAGAAAACCTTCTACGTCTTTCATCATGTCTGATTTCCCGATGCCTACGCGTGAATTGACCCGACACTTCTGCAGCTGTTCCACATACCGCACCTAATTGAATTGGGAGTAAATGGCTCTTGGTGGGATCCTGCTATCTCGATATTTCTCGAGCAGCTGATCGTATAACTGTTGATACTGTCGAACGGTTTCATCGATATGAAATTCGTATGGAAGTGGCGGAGGTTCCGCTGAATTCGCATTCGCCGATGCTGTCCCGTACGACAAGATGCGAGTGACTGCAGTTGCCATTCCCTCAATGTCTCCTGCCTGACAGAGTGCTCCAACCGCCGCTTCGACTACGACTTCATCGGCGCCTCCGACGTTCGTGGCAACGATGGGCAGCCCTACGACTCGTGCTTCAAGTAACACGCGAGGTAATCCCTCCCAGTGGGAGGTTAACAAAAAGATATCAAGCGCCTGCAGGATAGCCGGAACGTCACGCCTCCACCCAGTTAGCTGCACATGATCGTGAAGGCCATAGCGTGCGATCAATGATTCTATTGTTGTTCGTAATTCGCCGTCTCCGATGAGGACGAACCGGACGTTGGGATGTGATACGCTAACCAGCTTTGCGACTTCGATGAAATCCTCAGGAGCTTTTTGCGGCTTGAGACAGGCTACAGTTCCAATCAAGCGTGTCCCGGCCGGAGCACCCAGTTCCCTCCTCAACAGGTTTCGGTCGGAGTTCCCGGCTAGTTTTAGGAAGGGCCTTGGGTCGATCCCTGGCCGTACCAATTGGACATTGTTTCTGAAGAGGCGCCAGGTTCGCCCCTTCCTGATGTCAGCCTTCGAGACGGCAACCCATTGAGTGGTAATCCACCCGGTCATCCGTTCTACCATGACCAGTAGCCGTTGGACCCAGCGAGACTGTACTGGGGTGATTCCATACCCATGGATCGTATGGATGATGACTGGAATGCCGGCAAACCATGCGGCCCAACGACCAAGAATACCTGCTTTTGAGCTGTGTGTATGGACGATTGATGGACGAATACGACGCAGGAGTGTCGTGAGTTGAACCAGGGCGGCTAGATCATCGAACAGATAGATCTGCCTCCCCAGTGCTGGAAGAATGCGCACCTCGACATGAGGTATGCGTTGGGCTTCCTCGGTCAGAAGCCCCCCAGGACCAGTGATCAATATGGCTCGATACTTCGTGCGATCCAGATGTGAGACGACATGGAGCGCGACTTCCTGCGCTCCTCCAAGCTCAAGTTTCGTGATGATATGGCAAATCGTGTCCACGATACTTGCCATTAGGCAGAGAGAGCTTGATCCTGTTCCGATCTGAGTCGTTCTGCGAGGAGTTTCCCCTGCCCGATAGCATCCTCCATAGAGGTGTGTTCCCACCGGCCGTATCGCCCGATGGAATAGATCCCTCGCCGCTCCAGCTCGGAGAGAATGGCGGGAATCGCGCGCGCGCGATGGCGATCGAAGTAGACATAGGCGTAGTGCAAATCCTTCAGGTCTGAGACGACCAGGCCGTCATTGGGCTGTAAGATGCCGGCCCGCTCCAATCCCGCCCTGGCTTGCGCGGTAAGCTGATCGATTGACTGGTGTTCTGTCGGACGGTGTGAGATTTCCACGTACATAGAGCTACAGCCTGGTTGTCCCAACGACGGGGAAAAATTCATTGGAAATCCGACGCGGTAAAAAGGAAACTCTGGTTCAGGAAAATAGAGCCAATGTTTGTCCGACACCTGTTCGCGTGCCACGGCCATATTGAGGTTATAGACCGACACCCATCGCAGTCCGTCAGCGGCCTCTTTGAGATGCGTGGGTAGGTCGAGGCACCGGCGTACGAGCTCCGGAACGGGAATCGTCGAGACGAGTGACTCATAGTGCTCAGTCATGGTCGTGCCGTTGCATCGATTATGGAAGCGTGCACGCCGGCGTTTCGTATCCACCTCAAGGAGTTCGATGTTGGTTGTGATATCCGTGATACCAGGGAGGAAGGACTCTGGTAGGACGCTGATGCCGCCAGATGCTGGATAGAGGAACGAGGGATTGTAGCCGAATGCCTTATCCTTGATGCCCAAGGCACCATTGATGACATCGTTCAGCTCCGGCTTCGGTACCAGCCACGAGACCCAGTCGGATGTGAGTTCCTCCAATGACACCTTCCACAGTTTTTCGTTGAAGGGAACCATAAAGTGTTTGGCCATTCCTTCTCCAAGGTTCTGCAGGATCCATTGCTTGAAACAGAGGTCTTTCGGATCACTCGCAGAGACTGGTTGTAGCAGGGTGGTAATGAATCCCATCAAACACTCGCGTACGACTGCTGGTGGAAGGCCATGGATATTCACCTGGAAGGGATATTCGGTGTAGGTGTGGTGTGAGTATATGAACGACTTCCGCTGGTGTTTCTGCAGTTTGTCGGCAAGCAACTGCTCAACCAGTGCCTTGATCGGTGGTTGACGGAAATGTAACAGGTGTCCCGTGTAGTCGAAGGTAAACCCGTCTTTGCGATAAGAACGACACAGGCCCCCAACCTCCGATTCGCGCTCGTAGAGTCGGTACGGAACTCCCGTGAGGTGATAGGCGGTACTCAATCCGGCAAGGCCGGCGCCAACAATAAGGATCATGCCGCTCGCCTTCTTTCTTCTAAGGAGGTCTCAACCTCCACACGTCTGACTTTCCTGACCTCGATTCGTTTCAGCGTCAACGTCAGGACGAGGAGTATTCCAACGGTCCCAAGACACAGGCCCCATGCGACCTCATAGGTCACCATCATGAGCATGAGCCCGACGACCCCAACAACGGCGGTTGCGAGATAACTGACGACCACGATCTGTCTGGTCGACATCCCCCACTGTCGGAGTCGAATAGCAATATGGTCCGGGCTGCCGAGGAAGATCGGGAGGCCTCGTTGATAGCGGATATACATGACGAAGAGGGTATCAAAGATTGGAATCCCCAGGATGAACACGGGGGTGAGTAGCGATAGCGGGTGTGTGCTTGGAAATTGCCCGATCATCGCCATGGCCCCTAGCAATAAGCCGATGAACATGGCGCCTGTGTCACCCATATAAATCCGAGCCGGTTGCCAATTATATTTCAGAAAGCCGACGAGGCTTCCGATCAACGCGGCAAGCATGAAGGCGACAACCTGATCCCCCTGGAGTAAGGCTGCCAGGAGTAAGCAGGTTGCGCTCACGGCTCCGATCCCGGCAGAAAGGCCATCCATGATATCCAAGAGGTTGAAGGCATTGATGAGCCCGACCATCCACAATACCGTCAATGCGAGGTCTACCCATTCCGGCAGTGCCGCGATTTGAATGCGGATCCCGCTCTTGATTAAGACAAACACGGCAAGGAGTTGTCCAATCAGCTTCGTCGTCGGCGAGAGCACGCCAAAATCATCGATAAGTCCCAGCATGACCACGATGGTCGCACCGAGAATGATCCCGAGCACGTCGTGCCGAAATTCAAACGTGAATGCGAGACTCATTAAGAAGGCCAGATAGATCGCCAGTCCTCCGAAGTATGGGACGGGTTCTTTCTGGTGTTTGAGGCGTCCGTCAGGGGCATCGACGATGCCGAACTTTAGTGCTGCCTGTCGGGCGATAGGGACGCCGTAGAGGGAAAGCATAAACGCGAGAACCAATGTGAGTGTTAGAAGCATCATACTCGGACGGTGTTCTTCTCGGTTCGCTCATTGCCTGACATCACGGTCTCTAGAAGTTGCTCATAAAGGCGCTCATGATGCTTCACCATAGTCGATACGGAAAAGTTCGCGCACGCCCATTCTTGTCCAGCCCTTCCAAGCCTCCGAGATTTATCTTGGTTGCACAATAAATCCGCAAGCGCGTGCGCGAGGGCAGCTGCATCTCCTGCTGGGACCAACAGGCCTGTGTGTGTTGACGATACAATTTCTGGAATGCCACCAACTGCTGTTGCGACGACGGGGCAGCCGGAAGCCATGGCTTCTATCAGTGCAATGCCAAATCCTTCGGAAAGGGAAGGCAATACGAAGAGGTCCAAGAGCGGAAGGATACGGTCGACATCACGTCGCAGGCCAGCGAATATGACAATTTCGGAGAGTGCTAAATCATCTCTCAATTGGCATAATGTTTCGGCTGAGCGACCTTCTCCAATGATCACCAACTGAAAGGGAGGGATCTGCTTCATGGCTTTGAGCTGCGAGATGGCCACCAATAAGACCGCGATTCCTTTGGTAGGCTCATCAAGCCGACAGACTGTCCCTATGGTTGCCATGGTCTCTTGGAGTCCTAAGAGAGCTTTCTTGGTCGCTGTTCCATGACGAAACCGTTCAATATCAATCCCATTGTAGATGGTCATGTACTTTGCTTGATCCCCTCCGAATCTTTGAATCGCGAACGAACGAACGGCATCCGAACAACAGGTGATTCGTTTCACGAGTTTGACGACCAGCCGGTCTAGCCATATTCCAGGCACCTTTCGCCATGGCTCGACAGCGCGGTAAGAAGCCACGAGGATCGGAACGCGTAACAGAAAGCCGACGATCACTGCAGCATAGTTGGCGATGGGGAGAAAAGAATGGACGATATCGGGGCGTTCAGTGTGGATCAGACGGGACAGCCGAGTTAGGACTCGAGGATCCATCCGACCGGATCCATTGAGTGTGATCACTCGGATCCCTCGATTCCGCATTTCATCCCCGATGGTGCCCTCCCCTTTCAACGCGCAGACCAGAACCTCAAACCGTTCACAATTTAAACGGCCTGCAATCTCCAATATTTGGCTTTCGGTCCCGCCGACATCGAGCCCGACTGTTACGAGTAGAACGCGTGGTTTTGGTCGGAGCAACATGTCTCACATGCCAGTTATACGTGCCACTGCTGATGCCAGAGCTCCAACGTCATACAACGCCACATGCTCGTGCCGATGTCTAAGTCGCCCGTGCAATACTGTCTATACGAGTGTTGTAATCGACTCGAGTCCCAATACTCGCGCTGAGCACAGGCAGGAGACGAGAAGAGAGCTTCCAACTCGGGACGCCATACGTTACACAGCGAACTGTCTTGAGGAGTGGCAAAACCCATCTTGTCCTGACGCCGTAGGACTTGTTCCGGCACAAGCCCTTTCATGGCCTCACGCATGACAAACTTGTTCACACCGGCTCGAAGCTTAAGTCTAGCTGGCCATGTCCACAGGCGATCCACGAGCCTTGTGTCCAGGAAGGGCAGTCTCGCTTCAATCGAGAAAGCCATAGAGCTCCTGTCCTCATGATGCAGGAGAGCGGGAAGGCTGTGTGTCTGCAAATAGGCCGCGACATGATTCTCCAGTGCGGTGGGATATCGACTCTCATATCCGGGGTTGATTGGATAGCACGAAACAAACTCCGGACTGACCCAGCTTGCATCCGCTTTCATCCATGAGCGGCACCGTGAAACCAGCGGCGCTGGCAGCAGTGCCCTGGTACAATTCGAAGCTACCAGCAGGTCAAATTTGGATTGGCGTCGATAGGTGGCATTCAAGGCGCTCCATGCACTGCCAAGTGAAAACGATGAGAGCAGATCTCCAATGTGCGAGCCCCAGTAGCCAGGATAGCCGCACAACAGCTCATCACCGCCTTGACCGTCCAATAACACTTTCATTCCATGTTCTGAAGCGGTTTTCATCACAGCCCACTGTACTAAGTAGCTCGCCCCGCTGAAGGGTTCATCTTGATACCACAACATCAGGGGAAGCTCCTCAAAGAGGTGTTGTGCATCCGGTGAAATAAATACGGACTGTACGGCACTCTGACGGACCACTGCGTTTGCATAGTGCCGCTCGTCATACCTTGCATCATCGAAATACGCCGAAAATGTCTTGATCAACTGGTTTGGGAGTGCTTGCCGCATGGCACATACGATCGATGATGAATCCAACCCACCGCTCAGGCAACTTCCCACCGCCACATCGCTTCTAAGATGAAGGCGAATGGCGTCCTGAAACAGTGTGCGAAGAGACTCTGCTGCCACACCGTCTTCCATCCCGTCATCCGGCTGTGATGGTGGTAAGTCCCACCAGCGATATACCTGTAGTCGTTCTTGATCGAGCACCAAAGCGTGCCCTGCGCGCAATTGCGAGACGTCTGAAAAAAACGTGCCCTCGGTATGGTCCTGCAGGCCAAGGAGCAAGAAGTCATGCACGGCTTTTCTGTTCACAGACCGGACATAGGTCGGGTCCTGAAGTAAGGCTTTGATTTCTGAGCTGAACATCATGCCATCGGATGTTGTTCGAAAATAGAAGGGCTTGATCCCAAGTCGATCTCTGGCACAAAACAGGCGGCCCAGTAACCCATCCCATATGGCAAATGCGAACATGCCATTGAAACGATTCAGGCACTCCGTTCCCCATTGCTGATAGGATCGCAGGACAACCTCCGTATCGGTCATGGATCGAAACTGCCATCCCAAACGCCTCAGTTCATCACGAAGCTCAATGTAGTTATAAAGTTCACCGTTATAGGTGATCCAGATGGCTCCGTCTTCAGACCCCATCGGTTGATGGCCTAAGGCGGAACGATCAAGAATTGCAAGGCGACGATGGCCCAATCCTATCGCGTACCCATGACAAACCGATGGTAGTGAATCGGTTAGTCGCCCGACTGCCGTAATTGGCTTCTCTGCTCTCTGGTGAGCAAGCAGTACATACCCCTCTCCGTCAGGACCCCGATGTGCTAAGGAGCGGGTCATGGCTTCGAGCGTATACGCGTCAAACAGACGTCCGCTCAAGCTCACGATTCCTGCAATTCCACACATGCTATTACGTCCTCTGATGCCGTTGGCTGGTCCCTCTTCGGAGGTCCTCATACCAAGCTTCCATTCGGGCCATCTCTTGGTCTTGATCAGCTTCCGTCTTTATGAACTCTCTATTCAACGAGGCGGCGTCTGATCTCAGGCGTTGACTTGACAACGCGCGGAGCAACGCACGAGCTATATCTTCTGGATTATCGGGAGCAAGCAGGCCATTGATTCCGTCATGGATGATTTCTGCGTATTGTGGTAATTGATTCAACACGGGAAATGCACCGCAAGCCATGGCCTCCAACAAACTATTGGGCATTCCGTCGGATTCTGGAGCCATCACCATGACATCGGCAAGGTTCATCCATAAGGGCATATCCGGATATGGGATAGCTCCTATAAACATCACCCAAGGACTGAGACTGAGCTCTGAGACCAATGTGTGTAGCTGCCGCATGTATTCGTGGTTCGCGAATTGTTCCGGTAGTATCAGGACGGCATGCGGATTGTCTTTTCGCACGAGCGAGAACGCACGGATGATCAGGTCATGCCGATAGCAGGGTTGTGCCAAACGGGGGCTGAAAATCACCTGATGCTCTGGGCTAAGTTGCCAGCGCGCGCGAAGAATCGTCACATCCAAGTCTGGTTTGAACGCCTGCAAATTGATTCCCCATCCGATCCGGACCATACGACTCCCCTGCGGTAAGAGTGGGCGCACCCGATGTTCCATATAGCGAGAGTGCACCGTGACGAGATCTGCGGATGCCAACACGTGTCGGGTCAACCACCGGCTATACCATTCCTTAAAAGCTCCCTGTTCGTCTAAGACATCACTGCCCCATGGAGAGGCCACGATTGGACAAGACGGAACGAATGGAATACCCCATGCAAATCCCCTCACGTAGTGAACATGTAGGACATCTGGGCGCACCTGACGCACGACATGACCTAAACGTGCTGCCGCAATGATCCGTCCTATCTTTCGTCCGCCAGTGGAACAGCTCAGATCAATCTGCCTAAAGCGATGTATATGCTGTGTCGGTTCAACAGTCACTACAGTTGTCGTATGTCCTCGAGCTGTAAACCACTCCACCCAGCGTCGCGTGGTGATGTTCTCAGCGGGCCCGATAAAGCAAAGATTGAGACGGCTCATCAACCGGCACCATATGGCTGTCCAGTAAGCGTCCTGATCAGGTCTTTCAGGCGATGGAGCGCATTCTCCAAACCATGATGTTGCAACGCATACGATTGCGCGGATCTGCCAAGACGGATTATGCGTGGCGGATCGTGCAACAAGGCACTCGTCAACTCATAGAGTCTTTCAGTGCTTCCTTCAGCACAGACCCCGATGAGCTGTTTTGTTAGGATTTCATCAGGATCGACGCTGAGGGATACCACCGGTGTTGCAGACAATGCGGCCTCAACGAACGTATTAGGAAACCCTTCATACAACGAGGTATTCACGAGCAGGCACGCACCCTCAAATAGCTGGCTCATCTCACACCAGGGCACATTTTCACGGAACTCGATATTGTGCAATGTCCTCACCTGGTTCCGTAGCTGTTTGAAGAGGTCGCTGTGTCTTTCTTCTCTGGAAACCACCATCACGAATTGTTGTTCCGGCAGTCGAGCCGCCAAGCCAATGAAGATCTCTGGCTGTTTGAGTGGGTGTCCCCTTCCGACCCAAAGGACATACGACTTTGGAATATCTCGCCTCTGTGGCAAAGGGTGTGCCGTTCGTATCAATACCCCTCTGTGCCCATATCTCTCCTGAAGCGACCGTTGCTGATCTTCTGTCCGGCAAACGACAGCGTGGGCCAATCGAACACCCAATGGGAACAACCATTTCAAGGGACCAGTGACCAGTCCGTAGGGAGTCGATACATCAACCGAAGAGGCCACGACAAAGGTAAATCGTTTCCTCATCAGACGGCACAACAAGGCGTAGGCCCCTACTTCTACGCCCGCCCCAGCATGGAAATACACATCGGCGCCAATCTGTCGGAATTGGCGTGCCATACTCAGAAACGCCTCGATAAAACCACCGAACAGTTTTGCAGCGGTCATCATCGTCATCTTCGGTGGTACGGAGAGGCGACCTTGAGCGGTGCGCTTGAATATTCTCAATGATCCATACGGCTCGCTACTGCTGCCCTCTCTCACAGTGGTCAGCACCGACACCTCAAACCTCACATCTTCAGCGAGTTGCCGAGCAAGGAGGAAGAATTGTACTTCAGCACCTCCGAACGGATAGGCGCTGGCTGGATTGTACAGGCCATATCCCAAGGGGGAGATAAAACACACTTTCCCAAGCTGAGGAATAACTCCAGAAACTTCCACTGCTTGTGACACACAATGCCTCTAGATTCTGAGGAAAGTGATGCGGTGAGCTTCCAATACCATCAATTAGGTTTAGCGTCTCTCGGTAGCCATGTTTTGTCAACAAAAGTAACAGTTTATGGCTGATTGAGCGGCAGTCTAAAATGCCCTATTCGGCGGAAGATTGTAGGAGGGATACATCCATCGCTGATGGCTCAGCTCTCGTCACGATCGGTGCAGTGAGGAAGGAAGCATTTCATATTCATTTGGGCCTCAGCTTAAAGAGCGTGCAGGCGCTTCCCAGAATCTTTGCAGCCTGTTCACGAGAGGTGTTCCCCCAGCGGCTTCCTAGAACCATATGTCCTGTGTAGAACAGCCCCAATGGCTGATGATCAATGATGTCAAAGCCATGACTGTTAAAATGCTTCATCCAATACCTGGTGCTAAACGTCCAAATTTCAGACAGGGCATTACCAGTTTCACCATGCCTGGGAGGTACACGATACTGACGGAGTATCGACCATGCCATTCTGAAGACCCTCAGGGGTCGAAGAATCTCTCGTGGATGAACAGTCTCGGGGATCAACGTTGGTAGAAGGGCTCCCAAGCGTTGCACCATCTCTACGTAGTGCGCAATGGACGTCCAGAACCGCCAGACGCCTGTCGGCATGACATGGACACAATACCCGTTTGCCTTCAGCACTCGTCGGCTCTCGCGGTGAAGCTGGTCAAGATCGCCAATGTGCTCAAGAACATTTGAAGAGAAGATGAGGTCAAACGTGGGTTCGTCAAACGGGAATCGTTTGCCATCATAAATGACGACGTTAAACACCTTGTTAGCTCTATAGTTGGAATCTTGTACATCGATCGAGGTAACGGCAAACCCTCGATCGGCCAGTTGCTTGGCCTGCCAACCTGTCCCGCCACCGATTTCCAACACTGAGGCACCAGGCGATAAATGCGGTACAATTTTTCTGATTTCGTAGTCGCGAACAACGTTGAGAAATTCAATGGAAAACATCTGTCAGTAGTGCGTCAGGCCAGGCGGCCCACATACACGATGTTGGTCGGGAGATCGAGAAGCGACACGCGAGGGTATCTTTTTCGGTGTTCGGTCTTCCCGCCGAACAGACGTTTGATTCGTTCACAAAAAGACTGGGCGATGACCGCATGCAAGCGATCAATCTCGGCATTCATGACATTCAACTCTTCCACCATGTGGCGGTTATTCGAGAAATCAACAACACGCTGTGACTCGCAGTAAAAGCCTTGTTGGGACATAAAGTCATTCAGCGTATCAGGATGGAAAGATCGAACGTGTTGCCAACGATGGAAATGTGTGTGACATGACGGACAGAAGGCACCGTTGAGCTCTAAATCTTCTGTGAATGGAGTGGTCACGATGAGGTGACCGTCGCGTTTCAGAACACTCCGCACATGCTGGAATACGTCATTCACCTGTGGGTCGAGGATATGTTCGATGACCTCGATCATCAACACGCCATCAAACGGTTCCCGAGTGTGCTCTGACACAACTCCCAGAAAGTTCGGGTGCTCGATGATCGCGCGAGGTAATTTACTTGATCGGCTCCTATTGGGTTCATAGGCCGCTGTCCGATATCCCTTCTGTACCATTGCAGCAACAAGGTCACCATCACCAGCTCCATAGTCTAAGAACCGACCGACCGGATTTAAGTGTGGCGCGACCAGCTCTAGTAATCGGTCAGCGCAATTGCGGGAACTGTTTATTTCGGACAGCCGTGTATTGGCCACACCTGTCCAAAACCGCTCAACCAATTCAGGAGTCCACGTAATCATGTTCGGTGAGTCGTCCGAAATGCTCATAGGACATCAAATCTGTCTCTGGCCGCTTTCTTGATGAAATAGGCTCCGTACCACTGAGGGAGCGACCGGATCCGATATGCGACGTCGTGGCTCGATAAATAGTCGTGTACGGCGCGCGCACAGCCATCCCAGGCATAATAATCGTCAATAATTACCACGCCACCTTCCGAGACCAACGGCATAAGAGTGTCCAAGCAACAGCGCGTAGAATCATACCAATCGCCGTCAAGACGAAGGAGGGCAATTGAATTTGGGGAAATATCTTCCGCTAGACGAGGGACGGTCTGGTCGAACCAACCTTCGACAATCGTATAATCGCCTGGTACGAAACCCATGCGGGCAAGGGCATGGTCCACTTCTTCTCGGACTGCTCGGCAGTTATCGAGAAAGTTTTCAGGATCAGCTCCTTGCTGCCATTTGCTGGCCAGCGGTCCATCTTTAGCCGTCACTGGAGGTAACCCTTGAAAGCTATCTAGCATGTAGACGGGGCGTTCCACTCGCCCAAATGCTGCTTGTTGGGCTAGAAGCATTGCCATGCTGGATCCCCCCCGCCAAACACCACACTCTACCAAGACGCCTGACACCCTACTGGTAAGAAGTGTAATCACTTGGTCGATCAAAAAATCGATTGCTGGCTCAGGGACCATCGTATATGGCTGCACTGTCTCCCAAATCTTCCGTCTTTCTTCGTTCTCCGCAGATCGGTGTGGTTCTGGAGTCACATTTCCTAGAGGTGTTGGAAAGCCTTGTCGGCCCAAAAGACTACGCGCAATGTTGCGCATCCTATGCATGCCGGTAAAGGCCATGATTAGATTCTCATGCGGCACGCGATGATTCATCGGTAGCCTGTGTACCCGCAAATGGAGCCAACAGCCGGCCATCACGGGCTATACGGACGTCGCTGACTGGGATTTCGATGGCAGTTGAACTCCCCTTTAGCCACACGTTTTTGCAACGGACGGCAATTTTGGCGACAGCCGTCCAAAAGCGTCCTTGTGACAGATCTAATGTTGCAATATGCGTTGGTGGGCCAAGGTAGACATCGAACGAGTAAAGCCCTTCTCCTCCCACCCAGTGAGGAATTTCCCACGTTACCCGTGTTGTTCCCGCGCCCACAAAAATATTGTCGTCACCAACCGCACGTTGGTTTCTGAGCGTATTCCAACGACTTGGCATCAGGTAGGAACACAACTGTCCACGCCCAATATCGGTCAGACGAAGCACGACAAACCGTTCTCCCATATCGTGAGGGGCTTCCATCGTCAGTACCATGCTGACTTGCTCTCCTATGTTCACGGAGCTCACTGCTTCAGCATGTTCGTTATAAATCTGGATCGAAATACGAAGAGAACCGGAGTCATCAGAGTGCGCACCGTCTTCCACGACCGTGTCTATCAACGTCTCCTCGTACAGGCGTAAACCATCAAGCATATTTCCATCATATAGGATGGCTCCTCTGTCAATGACTACTATACGCGATGCCACTCTGGCGATCTCGCCAAGTTGGTGTGAGACCATCAAAATGGTCTTACCCGATTGTTCAATTTCACGCAGGCGCCGATAACATTTCGTCACAAACTTGGCATCTCCGACTGCTAGAGTTTCATCGAGAATAAAAATGTCGGCAGGTATGGCAACAGCCAGTGCAAAAGCCAAGCGTGCCTTCATGCCTGATGAATAGGTAAACAAGGGTTGATCAATGGCGGGCTCTAGTTCAGCAAACTCAACAATTGTTGGGATCAGTGCCAGGGTCTGGTGACGGTCGAGACCTAACAGAAGACCGCAGTATACGAGGTTTTCTCTGCCAGTAAACGTAGGTCTGAAGCCAATCCCCATCGCCAAAAGCGCCATGATCCGTCCATTCACCTGCACCGTGCCAGCCGTGGGGCTCAAAAGACCCGAGATCACTTTGAGCAATGATGTCTTGCCTGCTCCGTTGCGGCCCACTAGCGCAACAGTCTCTCCTGGTCGTATTGACAAAGAAATACGATCCAAGACCCTGCGAACAGGTGGTTTATAGGCAGGGAAGGCCATCCCAAGCAATGCGCAGAAACGGTCCCAAATCATCTGGCGGTATATTGGATACTCAACAACGAGATCGTTGACACTGATTGCTCCTGGTGTGAGGCACATTCGGTCAGACATTTGCCAATGACCTACAAAACTTTTGCAACTTCACGGTACATAGCTGTGGAGACTTTATATGCGGCTGGCAGCGCGAGCGTGGTGGCAATCAAGAATGTCCACGGTAAGTGTGCACCGACTGCCTGTGCATCTATCGCGGCATACCAAGAGCTTATGAAAAAAGAAAGCGGGTTGAGGTTATCAAGATACTGCGCAGCAGGGGGCAGATTCGCACCAAGATGAAACACCGGCGAGATCGTCAGCAGCAATAAGAATGCCGGTGGCAAAATAAAAGACAGATCTGGAACTGCCAGCCCAAGGAGCGAGGTAATCCAGGCCGTCGTAATGAGTGCGAAATAAAAACTCACGACGAACACAATCGCACATACGAGTATCAATGGCCATGCCACTTGAGGAACCAGCCATAACCATAAACTTACACCAATCACAATTTGGATAAGAAAGGTTGCAAATTTCACGGTGACATCGACGATTGGGAGAACAATGAATGGGAAGCGGATATGAAGAATCATTTCGCGATGCGCTTGAAGAAGTCCGAGATTACTCACAATGACAGCCACACTTGTGGTCCAGACCAAGACTCCCAAATAGGTGATCAGCATCGCTCGCATGCTTGGAATGCCGGTGTTTCCCCTGAGTACGTTTACGGCAAAGAGAAGTCCGGCAGCCTGAAGGACAGGCCACAGAACAACCCACCCCCATCCCAATAACGTATCTTTACGCTGAGCCCGTAATTCATGCCAAGCGAGGTTCAAGACTAGCTGTGCCATCTTGACAATGTGCATTGTAGACTTACACCCCCGATATCAGGTGGCTCAAGAATCGTCTCCATCGATAATGAACTAGAAGGATCTTCTGATATAACGACATTTGTTCTCCGCGAGAATCAAAGGGGAACCTGAGATTTTGCAGCGGTAAAAGACTCATGCAACAGCGCGGATCTCCGGTTCACTCAACCGATTCCAATCCGTACGATCCACATATTCTCGGTGCCACAGTTCCAGCATCAAGAGTGCATAGACACGCGACCCATAACTTGTCCGGCCTTGATGCTGTTCTTCAACCAGGCGACGAATGAGGTCAGGCTTGAAATACCCTCGTTGCAAACATCGAGAAGACAATAGGATGTCCTCGACGAGCGTTCGGCACGATCCACGAAACCATTGATCGATTGGCACGCCAAATCCCATCTTTGATCGTTGAAGGACGACTGGTGGGAGCCTGTCCCTCATCACTGTTTTTAAAAGATACTTTGATACTCCACCCCTAATCTTATAGTCAGTCGGTAGAGCGGCACAGAATTCCAATACATGGTGATCTAGAAATGGTGATCGTGCCTCCAGACCATGTGCCATCGTTGCACGATCGACCTTAACCAGCAAGTCATCAGGCAAATAACTCATTGTATCGACACCCAGTAGCCGGTTACGGAGGCCAGTTGCCGTCACGCGATCGAACCAGTCGGTGAGAAGATCGAGCGAGTTATCATTCAATACTGCGCGACTAAACTCCGTGGTATAGAGTTCGTCTTTCTCCTCAGGTCCAAAAAAGCAAATACGTCCAAGGTATGTATGGCTGAACGGTTGGCTTAATCGTTCCAATCTATTCTGTAACGCCGCGAGCAGACCGCTGGTCGCCGGCAAGCAGTGGATCATATGCGCGATTCGCTTTCGCATCGATATCGGACATTCCTGTAGTGCAAGATCTAAAGCCGAAAGGTGGTATCTGGGATAACCTGCAAGCAGCTCGTCACCCCCATCGCCGTTCAAGGTAACGGTGACAAACTTTCTGGTCAGCTGGGATAGATAGTACGTCGGTATGGCAGATGAATCCGCAAATGGCTCATCAAACACACGAGCTAATGTGGGTAGTATATCGATGGCAGAATCCTCAACAATGAGCTCATGATGGTCTGTGTGAAATTGTGCTGCCACTTCTCGTGCATAGGGCAGTTCGTTAAATGCATCTTCCTTAAAACCGACGGAGAAGGTTTTTACCGGTTGTGTCGTAAGCTCACTCATTAGCGCCACGACGGTGCTCGAATCGAGCCCTCCACTCAAGAAAGCACCCAAGGGTACATCGCTGGCCAGACGCAACCGCGTTGACTCTCGTAGGAGCGAGAGAAACTCTTCTTTGTAATCCTGTTCGCTGCGAGGCCTGGGATGTTCATGATAGGACAGAGTCCAATAAGTCTGTTCGGTTATCGTGCCTTGCTCACAGACAAGAATATGGCCTGGGCTAAGTTTCTTAATTCCCGTGAAAATCGACCATGGCGCTGGAACGTACTGGAAGGTGAGATAGTGATGTAGTGCCACTGGGTCAACATCGTAAGGCTGCTCACCTACCAGCAGTGCTTTGAGCTCCGATGCAAAGACAAGGCTGTCTTTCCCCTGTGTATAGTACAGCGGTTTTTTGCCGACCCGATCTCTGGCCAATAGGAGCCGATGTTTGCGTGCGTCCCAAATCGCGATTGCAAACATCCCACGTAACATGGCCACACAGCCCAGCCCGTATTCTTCGTAGAGATGAACGATGACTTCCGTATCTGTTCGTGAGCGAAAGGTATGCCGGTCACGGAGTTGTCTGTGCAATTCTTCAAAGTTATAAATCTCACCATTAAACGTGACCCAGACGGTTTCGTCCTCATTTGGCATGGGTTGATGCCCAGCTGGACTCAGATCGAGGATGCTCAGCCGTTGGTGGGCAAGGCCAATTTCGCCGTGCACATAGATCCCCGCATCGTCGGGGCCGCGGTGGCGTAGACTGGCACCCATAGCGGCAATGCGCTGAGGCAGAACTGGTGTGCGATCAAAATTGAGCTGTCCGGCGATTCCACACATGGCGGTTTCCGTTATGTCCTACGAAGTCGCAGGCACTCCCTGATTATCTTTTCACCAACAACACAACAGTCGAACACGAGTTGTACAGCCACCGGGAATATCGGTAAACATCTGGCATCGGTGCTTGCAATGGTTCTGAACTATCGTAGAACCGTAAATACAGCGGGAGAGGCAACCTCTTCATGATCGAGCCTTGACAGACGACAAATATGCATCGCCTGTCTTCTCCTTACGGTAGTCACCATGGTATACACGGAACTCACGGGAAGCCTTTCCTGCCCGAAGCTCAGAAAAAAACGTCAGGTATGTTGCTGCGATGTTTTCAGGATGATGCCGATGGTTCACGTAATCCAACCCGTTCTGCCCCATTCGTTCCCGCAGTGCACGATCGCTGCAGAGCCGTTGGACTGCTTGTTCAAACCGTAGCCAATCTTGCTCCGCGCAAAAGCCGATCGCATAGCGCTCTAACATGCCGTCTGGGTTTACCGCCCATGACACGATGGGCGTCCCTGATGCGGCTGCTTGCATATACGTATTGGGGAACCCCTCCACTTTCGATGTGTTCACAAACACTGCCGCGTTCTGGAACAGCTTAATGGTCTCGTGCAGTGGTACCGCCGGTCGTATGGTGAGGTTGGGAGTTCTTTGAGCCGCTTTATGAAGAATATCCAGTTGTGTGGGGCTCACTTGGCTTGCGACAGCCACCATGGTGAAATGCTGATCAGGAATGCGAGACGCCAGCTCAATGAATAATTCCGGCTGTTTCCAATCATCGACCCGTGCCATCCAGAGGACTGATGTGCGATATGCGTGATCGAGCTCTGTGGAAATTTCAAATGGACAGAGCGACGGAATCACGCTACCGTGCCGACCATGCTGTCTGAATAGTAGATTAGCTTGTGTCTCATTCTGGCAGATCACGACATCCGCGTGGCGCAGCCCTCTCCCAAACCATTTCCCCTCGATCGGATAAGCGGCGATATATTCCCCTGACACATCCATGTCATGCGCCACCATGTATACAAAGGGCCGTCTGATGAATGAGCAGGCCAGCTGCATAAAACCAACTGCTGTGCCGGCACAACGTGTGACGTAGATATCAGCATCAATGGAACGGAAAAGATGAATCCACTGGCGCAGTAACTGAATATTGCGATATGTACGGACGCACCAGTCAATGGGAAACACGTGACGCAACACCCATTTACCTTTGACTCCTCCACGAACGAGCCAGCGCGAGAGGTCACGAAGAGGTGGTGGGCACCACGCAAGCCACCGGTAGCCCCACTCCACTAGTGTCGATCGGGAATTATTATTGAGGTGTGGGTGTGAGGGATTGGAAGGCGCGGAGGAAGCGTAACTTGGTGCACAGAAAGGATCTAGTATGACCGTGACGCCGTCAATTTCTTCTGTGCCTCTTCGCTGATGTTCACCCGTTACAACATAGACGTTACAGTTCCCTTGTTGGACCAACCGTTTTGCCAGATTGGCCACCTGAACTTCAGCTCCACCGAATACCCTATCTGAACGAGGACGGAAGACACCATACGCTTGAGACATAACAAAGCAGACGCGTAGCGGACTCTCGATCGGTTTAAGGACAGCTTTTCGTGCCAGTGCACGTCGGTAAACATGATCGATGTTTGCAACCATCTTATGCGGTGAAAATTCACTTCTGGCACGAAGCCGAGACCGCTCAATGAAAGAGTTACGCATAGTTGGATTGTCAATCAGCTCGATGATCCGATCCGCCATGGCTCTGCTGTCCTGACATGGCACGACAAATCCCGTCTCGCCGTCCACAACCAATTCGGCAGCTCCCCCTGCCGCTGTTGTAACCACCGGCACTCCTAACGATGCGGCCTCGAGAAGCACGTTGGGGCATCCTTCTGAAACCGATGTCAATGCGATAATATCCAACAGCTGCATCATGCGTGACACGTCGGATGAACGACCGTGCATCGTGACATACTCTTGCATCTTCCACTGAACGATCACCTGGTTTAGATCCTCGCGCAGCGGTCCATCTCCAATGATGGCAAACCGAACATCAGGCCTCTGTGTGTGGAGTTCTTGTGCCACACGCAGAAAGGTGACATGATCCTTGTCCTCGTCTAGCCGAGCGATGATCCCGACGGTTGGTACGTCTGGGTGCATGCCCATTTGAGCACGTAGCTGCCGGCGCATGGTTTGAGTCATGTCCGGGATTGAGGCTTGCGCCACCCCGTTGTATACCAGTTCCATTCGATTCCAAGGCACGCGCGCCCACGATCGAGTGGTGGAACAAACGGCATGACAGTTTCCGATGAAAACGGTACTCAGCTTTGCTGTGATTCTATCCATCGTGCGTCGCCACGGCTCCACCTTCTCCGCGACGCAATCAGGGGCCTCGCTACGCACCGCAGCGATGATCACCGGAACACCGATTATTGTTCCTGCTATGGCACCAGCGTGTATTGAATTGGGGAGCCAATTGTGGAGAATATGACAAGGGTTCTTCCTCAGATGTATGGCTAGCCGCCAGATGACAGTGCTCCAGAGTATTGGGTGCGGTGGAATCTGAACGATGGGTATACCTAACTGCTCAAGTTCTTGAGCAAAAAACGCATCAGTCCTATCCATCACAACAACTTCAGGAAGCCATTGTGTGCGATTGAGGTGGGTTAAGAATAAAACCAATTGTCTCTGTGCTCCCCCACAACCAAGATCATGAATGATGCAAACCACTCTTTTGGGAAGTCCATCGAAACTCTCTGCTACTCGGCACAACCCAGCCAGTTGGCAGATCCGACGGCTCATGGCAACGGCGCAGGCCAGCCCGGTTAACGTAAACATGAGGCTCACGTCTATCACTCTAAACCATAGCCGACCACTCACCATCCACCTCTGATAAGCTGATTGCGCCCACGTTTGTCCATTGAGAAGTTGTTCCCACGGTTAGATGAGCGTGCACGGAAACATGTGTGTGCTGCAGCACGATAGGATTTGCTTTGGTCCCATACTGTTCTGTGACACATTCCTTCGGACGTTCACGGTTCAACCAGCCTCGATTAAACATGTAGAGGGAAAAAGACGGGGATGTTGCGTTTTGCGATGCCAAGCAGAGCAGAAATAAACTTTCAACCGGAGAGAGACCGCGAGTGTCATGGTTCTTTTCTCTCCGCGTGGTATCCTAGCGATACAACCTCCACCGCTCTGAGTAATTTTGCCGCTGACCCGAATTTTAGGCAAATGATAATCAGTATTGTCCAGGGTCCAGTTTGGGCCATCGTGGGCTTGGATGCCCCAATCATCTGTGTATTCCGAAGCCCTGCTATTTAAAATCCCGTCGTTGAAAAATCAGACTGGCGGCAATCATGAGAAGTGCCGTGTAGGCAATCCCATAGCTTGTCGTGAGTAGCAGGTAGTTCATGCTAATCGGAGAACCATGCACGGCTTCACCCTTGACATTGAAGTACCCAAGGTTTGGAAGGCCATAGTACAGGGCGTTGAATGTCCAGCTGATCACCGGGTTCTCGAGCTTATTGGCCAACACTTGTAGATCCTCCGTCATATGCCCAATGACATAGATCGCCAAGGTAAATGTCGCGCTCAGGGTGGGGGTCGTGAACGTTGAGAACATTACGGCCACGGCAACAATTAGAAGCAGTTCCAGAACGATCATGGCGATGGCTTTCAAAAGCCCTCCATCAAAACCAATCCCGGCCAGCATGAGCGTGGCAAAAAACCCTATTGTCATGATGGCGATGTTAACAACAAGGGTGAGAACAAGACCTGAGTATCGTCCAAGAAGGAACTGATAGCGAGGGATGGGTTTGGCAATTATGGTGTAGATCGTCCGTTTCTCAATTTCCTTACTGACTAATCCGATTCCGACAAAGATTGCGATCAGGATTCCGAAGACATTGATGCTTGCCAATCCAAGATCTTTTATGATCTTGCCTTGTTCTCCTATTGCCAAGCTTCCAAGGAGAACGGAGCCTCCAATCAACAGTAAACCAAAAAAAACAAGATTGTAGAGAATCTTATCTCGTAGATTTTCCTTGAATGTGTTGGAGGCAATGGCAAACATCCGATTCATATGCGATTCATCCCTGACTCCGTGAGGAAGAATTCTTCCAATGATTGCTTGTGTGGGGTGAGCGAGACGATTCGCCCATTCTGTCTGATGATTCGCTCAATTACGTCATTGACTCGTTTGTCATCCTCCAATTTGATCAAAATGTGATGGCCACGCCTGGTTGCTGTTGCACCCCAATCCTGAATTCCTGCAACCGTGGATTCAGAAACGTCTTGAGCCACAAGCTCGATAGACGTGACCGAGGAGGCTCCTGCGAGCTCCTGAACAGTTCCCACTGCCTTCAGTCGTCCCTTCACGAGGACTGCAATCCTATCGCAGATCATCTCGACATCGGGAAGAATGTGGGAACTAAAAAAAATGGTCTTGCCTTCTTGTTTGAGACGAAGAATGATGTCACGCACATCTCGCCGTCCAACGGGGTCCAATCCAGACATGGGTTCATCAAGGATGACCAGTTTGGGATCATTGATCAACGCTTGAGCGATGCCGATTCGCTGGAGCATCCCTTTTGAAAACTTCCGTAGCGGACGACGACGGGCATCCGTCATCGATACCAGCTCTAAGAGTTCGTCAATCTTCTTGGTGAGCGTTACACCGCCGATTCCGAACAATTGGCCATAGAACGTCAGAAATTCCTCGGCCGTAAGGTATTCGTAGAAAAATGGAGACTCAGGGAGAAATCCAATGCTCTGTTTAACACCTACGTCACGAATTGAACGATCTAAGATCCAGGCTTCCCCGGCGGTAGGATAGACAAGTCCCATGAGCAGTTTGATAGTAGTTGTTTTTCCGGCTCCATTATGACCCAGGAAACCAAAGACTTCGCCTTCATCTATTTCCAAATCCAGATGGTCGAGGGCCAGAACGGATCGCCGGCTAAACCCGATCCGATATTCTTTTGTCAAACCGTGTATTCGTAGCGGTTTCATCCTCGCCGCCTATGCCCCTTCATGATCAGTTTCTCTTCGATCGAATTGCTCGTAACCATCTGACTGGAAGGATCATACAGATAGTGTTCTCCAGACGGATCGCGCGGGAGTGCCGTGAGAATTCCCTGTATGACCAAGTCTTCAAGCTGGTGAGGCCAACTTAAAAAGCGATCACGATAGCGCCCAATGGCCTCGCTCAGGATCTGAGTGTCACGTGCGACGATCGCTTGCTTCAAGCGCTGCTCCAAGACGTGTCGCGTTTCGCCCTCCGGTGTGCGTTCATATAGCGAGGCCAACAGTTCCACCGCATTCTGAGGAGCCTTCGCTGACACATACAATCGAGCAGCTAAACCAGCTAAATGGTCTGGTGCTCCCGGAAGTCGTGCGGCTCTGGCAATGTAGTCACCAGCCTTCTTGTCGTCTCCGATCTCGAAGTAATAGTTGATCCCAAGGTAAAATGGGAGTTGCCAGACTTCTGGATTGTGCTTCATGCCTTTTTCCAGCAGCGCATTGCTCTGGTCCGGGAGAACCACCAATGTGCACAGCGCGAGACCTCCAGCCTCATATGCCCGCACAAACTGGGGATCAAGTGTCGTCACCGTATCTAATGCTCGATACATCCAATATCCGGCTTCTTCTGTAACCTTCTTTTCTCCCATAACTTGAATAGTTTGAAGCCAAAGGAAATCTGCAACAACGGAATGATATCCCAATGAAAGTATTTTCAGGACTTCTGCCTGGGGCAAGAACATAAACCGTTGAAGTTTGGGAATGCTCTCACGACTCTGCTCAAGGCGCATCTGGAGAAGGCCTGATCCCAATAAGAGAAAGAGGCCAACGACCGCCAGTAGTATGTGCTGAACTCGCAACATCATCACACGCCGAACCTACTCTTTTATCTCTTGATCGCGGGCATTAAGATCTACACTTAGAAAGCGACGTTCAAGGGGACTCACCGCACGTCCCTTGTATTGTGCTTGGATGCGTTCAATGGCCGTATGTTGGGCATGAGCAATCTCATTATGGCCAGTTTCAGTGGCCAGCTGAGCGAGTAGAGCCCTTGCCGGCAAGAAGTTTGGTTCGTAGTCGAGACATTGTGCCAGGAGGACTTGTGCTTCACGTGAGTTCCCCTGCCGCCACCGAATTGCTCCTAGCTCGACATAGTTGAATGGTGAGAATGGGTCAACGTTAATTGCTCCTTCGTAAGCCCTCGCGGCCTGTGCAAGAAGATCTTCCCGGCGATCGATAGACACCGCTCGTTTCGCAAGCAATACATAGAGCATTCCTAAGCGAGAGGGCGTTCGACCGTCCAATGGATTTAACTGCTGAGCAATCACCATTTCGTCCACGGCGGATATCAGTCGCTGAGGATCACCTGAGGCGTAGTATCCCGACACGTTTATCCGAGCGGCTGCATCTCGATAGGCCGTTATTCCAGGATCGATTAGAATCGCACGGTGATACCATTGCCCAGCCTGTTCAATGTGACCACTTTGTGAAGCGGTATTCCCCTGCTCGTATGCGAACCACGCGGCAGCTGGTTGAATGACGAGAAGTGCTGAGGCTGTTGCGAGGAGGCATACCAGAACTGCGCGGGCTGGATGATATGGAAACGGAATGGCCCAAGTGAGAGGACCACAGGACGTAGCAAAACGTTTCACGATCAAGGCTGTGCTTCCACAGAGGATCAGGAGTAAGACCAGCGCAGGTTCATGGAATAAAGAGTCTACAGCGGCATGAGCCAAGATGACGAGAGCGCCACCGGATACGCCCACAACGGTCCCTCTTTCCCATGAGGACAAGTCTCTCCGCAGCACTTCTTTCACTTCCCATCCCCAGATACCGACACCAACAACAAACAGTACGAGCCCCCCTACTCCCAACTCCACGGCCATTTGAAGGTACTCGTTATGCGCCGATTCAGCACGCTTTCCATACCGCGCGATCTCATCCTCAAGAGGAAAGCGGTACTTGAATGAGAGGTGCTTATAGGTGCCTAATCCTGTTCCCAGTGGATGATCTGCAATGCGGTTGAGTGAATTCCTCCAAATATCAAACCGCGTATAGGCGTATTGATCCTGATCCGACACGGTCAGCACCCGCTGTTTGATAGGGTTTGGGAACGTGATCACTGCGATGAGCATCGCAAGAGGGCAGAAAATGGATAGTTTCCATGAGCGACACAAGCCTACGAACAGCAACGCGACGAGGAGTGCGCCGAGTGCCCCTCTCGATTGGGCCATCACAAATGCCAGAAGCGAAATACCAAAGGCAGTGCCAATTAAGCCTTTGTCTGCCCAGCCGTGTTCAGTCCATTTCATCCACGCCAAGAGGCTGAGTGTAAGAATGACCGTAACCGCTTCATAGGCAGCAAACATATTGGGATTGAAGAATGTTCCCTTGGCTCGTATTTCGCCCAGCCATAAGTATTGGATCACTCCCAGTAGCCCTTCGAGCAGGCCAAGTGAGATGATTCCTAGCGTCAGTACACGCAGAGACGCGCGGAGATAGTGTTGATGGAAGAGCAGGAAGAAAAACACGGTATACATGAACAGGCCCACAACCCCCTGTATTGACACTGCTGTGTACGAAGAGTGCCAGATCCCTATGGAAGCGACTCCAAGAAACACTACAACCGGAAGCAGCATGGGACTCCGATACAGGATAAGTGTCCCGTCCCGGAGCGATCGGAAGATCCTGATAGTCAGCCAGGCAATAAGAACAAGACGTAGGATTAGGATAGGAAGGTAGGTGGTTCCACCGTCAATCAGCGGAACGAAAAACATGAGCCCGAGGAGTATTCCAATTTCATTCAGATCTCCGCGAGGCGCACGACTTTGTCCATGCAACCCATTGAATGGTTGAAGCGAATCCGCATCAAACGCTGAGAGATGGATATCCTTATGCATTGGATCAGGATCCCCGCCAATATTCGCGGGATATATCTAGACATGTAGCCGATCGAGCCACACAAAAATACGTTAAATTGAACGGGATGAACCGTCAAGAAAGTTTTGTTTTGCGACACAGACTGGTCGCAGAATTAAAAAAGAGGGGCCCCTAAGTGGAGCCCCTCATCGGCTTTTCGGCACCTCACAAGACGTGCTGTACTATTGAGCGACGTCGTTGAAGGTCGCCACGTTTATGAGCGCTCGGGAATCGCTTATTGTCCAGACGTCACAGGTGGGATCTGTGTCAATCTGCCCCTTTGCAGAAGTCGTGAATGCCGTAGACGTAGCAACCGGAGCACCACCACCTACCGGTTCTGTCGCGAGGTCGCAGCCTGAAACGTTATTCAGGTTGCTGCCGCTGAACGACCGAGGTGCGGTGGTCACATCATACCAGAAGGAATATCTCGGCGTTCCTGATGGCGCCCAACCAATCGCTGTGATGTTTGGCGCGATATAGGTTGATGTTGGCTGTTCAGCTTGAAACGCCACGGTTGATGTGTAAATTGCCCCAAGGCTGACCTTGGCTTCCGACTGCTTCGATTTCGATTGGTACGTCACGAAGTTGGGAATGGCGATGGCCGCCAGGATTCCAATGATCGCCACGACGATCATCAACTCGATGAGGGTAAAACCCTCTTGTTTGCGAAGCGACGTCAACATTGTACTGCCTCCTTGTTGATGGTTCACTGACGGCTATGGTCATAACCTGCGGCGCCTGAGTTGCCGCCTATGGGTTCTCATAGCAGGTTCAATGCCGCTGAGAGACACGATGACGTGTACCACTGATCCCTGATGTTGCAATAGGTTACGAAAGATGAGTCGGGAGCGTGGCTCCTGTCGAACAGTTCTGTGACCGCAATGTGTTCTGAATCGCCAAGAATTGGCACCTGGACCGGCTTTAGGGCAGGTTGCAACCGGGCTATCAAGCCAGGTCGTCCAGTTCCAGCAGGGCACAGGTAGTCAATGAAATGATCGGTGGGTAGGCAAGGAGCCTAGGGAGTGGCTAGTTGACCCTGTGTCTTCTCTGCAACACGGCGCTTGGCCTGCTGGATTCGCTCTTCATAAGCGGGGTTGGTCATGCCTTGCTCACGGAACCGTTGGAGCAATTTGTCGTTGGAAGGGTCAAGCTCCAGGGAGTGAAGCCACGCGTCACGCGCATCAGAGGACTTCTCTTGCCTCATGTAGATGTCCCCTAAGTGCTCATAGATCACGGGGTCATCACCGACCATGGTGACGGCTTTCCTAATTTCGGTGAGGGCCTCGGTGAGCATGCCGGACTTATAGAAGGCCCATCCGAGGCTATCTATGTAATATCCATTCTCCGGTTTTAGCGCAACGGCCCGTTTCGTCAGGGATAAGGCCTGGTCAATCTTGATCCCGCGGTCGGCATAGCTGTATCCGAGATAGTTCAAAGCATCGGCATGATGAGGATCAAGGGAGAGCGCAGTCTCCATCGCGTGCTCTACGTCTTCGAATCGATTCAGTTTGTCGTAGGCCGTGCCAAGGTTGAAATGAAGGTCAGCGTTCTTGGGATGATGCCGAATCCCTTCTTCAAACGCTTGCGCAGCCTTTTCAAACTGATCATTTTGCAAATGTGCCAATCCCAGCACGATGTGCGGTTCCGGTTGCTTCGGTACCAGATGCACAGCCTCACCGAGATGCGTAGCGGCTTGTGGAAACTGTTTAAGTCGATAAAGTAGCACGCCTAGGTGTATGTGGCTATCAGAGAACTTTGGGTCCAGCTGGATGTTGTACCGATAGGTTTCGATGGCCTTGGGAAAATCTTTTGTTTCTTCGTATAAATATCCAAGATAGTCACGTACCTTGAGTTCGGCCGGCTTGGCGTTCAAAATATCGGTCAATCGACTGATCGCTTTGGCGAACTCTTTCATTTCTCCATAGATCAACGCCATCCGCAATTGGGCATCCAGATCACCAGGATTATCCTGCAACATCGTTTCAAGTTCTGCGAGGCCTCCGGCATAATCTTTGGTCGCGATGTAGAGCTGGACCAAATGTTGCCGAATGTCTCGATTGCGTGGATTCACCTGCTCTAGATACTTCCTCAGAATGGCAATCGCTTTGTCCTTCTCTTGCCGTGATTCAAACACAGACGCCTGAGCGAGGTAGGCGGGCTCAAACGCGGGATTGACCGTAATGGCACGGTCAAAGCTTGTGATCGCTTGGTCAGTATTGCCTGCCTCAAGTGAGATCCGGCCTAAGTAATAGTGGCCGATCGGGGAATCCGAGCTATATTGCAGGCCCTTTTTCACGGCTTGCTCTGCCTCGGCAATTCGCTTCTGGTTTAAGAGAATCAACCCTTTTGGAAAATAGGACTCTCCTCGCTCTGGGGTCCTGTCGATTGCCTTATCCAACAGTTCAAGGGCATGATCCGCTTTCCCGGCTCCGGCAAGGATGCCGGCCATCTGTGTGAGGACCTGTGGTTCTTGTCCCGTCCCCTCGCCCACTTCTTCGGCGTACCGAACAGCCTGTGGAAAATCCCCCAACGCAAAATAGATGGCTGCCAAGCGGGATTGGACTTCTCGTGACTTCGGATCGATCTTTAAGGCAGCTTGATATTCCTTGAGAGCCGTTTCGATATCCTGAGAGAGCTCCGCCTGATGACCCATCATGAAATGATACGTCGCATCAGATTCTGGTGCCGCTGGAGACAGCTGTTGCGCGGCAGTTGGGGGCTGAACGGTTTTTTGCGGTTGAGGGGCGGCTGCACAGGCAACAAGGACACAAGGGATGAGCCAACTTGCTCCTTGTGGAAGAAAACCGCTTCCGGTCGACGATCGGCTGCCACAGGTCATAGTTAGGTCCTACTTACTATCTGAATACGGTTGGTTAGGCATGGGTACAAGGAGATTATACCGAGTGACGAAAGGATGCGCAAACCACTCAATGCCTACAGGATGTCGAACGACTCTCCAGCGTTGTTCATGTCTCCCTCAACGGCGTACGGTGTGGCAACGAGTACGTGTCAACCTCTTCACGTGAGGTGGTCGCTTGAACGTCTGCTTGAACATCTCGAGATCGTTCGTGGGCGAGGTTTGTCAAGGTCGCAACGTGGTTCCCTGGCCAATTAGGCTTCCCGAAGATCGAGGCTTTCAAATTTAGCATAGCGATCCTGGAAAAAGAGTTCTTTCTTCCCAATGGGCCCGTTTCGATGTTTACTGACAATGATATCGGCAATCCCTTTGCGCTCTGAGTTCTGATCGTACACGTCTTCACGGTAGATAAACATGACCACATCGGCATCCTGCTCGATCGCTCCACTTTCTCGAAGATCGGCCAGCATGGGAATCGGCGGTTTACGTGCTTCCACAGCACGGCTCAACTGCGAGAGGGCAACCACAGGGACATTGAGTTCTTTGGCTAAGGCCTTTAACGAGCGGGAGATATCAGAGATCTCCTGTTGGCGCGATTCAGAATCACTTCGGCCTTGCATCAGTTGCAGGTAGTCGACAATGAGCAGATCCAGTCCCTTCTCTGCCTTGAGGCGCCGTGCCTTTCCGCGCATCTGCTGCACGGTGATTCCCCCGGTGTCGTCAATGTAGATCGGGGCCTGTTCCAATCGACCGGCTGCCTCTGCCAGTCTCCACCAATCTTCCTTCTGCAGCTTGCCTGTACGGAGGGCATGTGAATCGACCCGGGCTTCGGAGCTGAGCATACGCAGAACGATTTGGGGTTTGGACATTTCCAAGCTGAAGATGCCGACAGTCGTATTGGCGTGAATGGCAGCATGAGTCGCGAATCCCAGCGCCAGACTGGTTTTCCCCATGCTTGGCCGCCCTGCTACGACCACCAAATCCGATGCCTGAAGCCCAGCGGTAATGTCATCCAGGTCGTAGTAACCGGTCGGCACGCCAGTAACATGCTCTTTTCGTTTCGACAACTTATCGATGACATCCAGGCTTTCCTTAATGACCTGACTGATCGGGCTAAATGATCGCTCTAGTTTCCCTTGGGCGATACTGAACACCGACCGTTCCGCAAAGTCGAGCAGATCATCGATGGAGGCCGTTCCCTCATATCCTCTGGTCAGGACCTCTGTCGATGTGCTGATCAACTGACGGGCAACGGCCTTGTCTCGAACGATTTTGCAGTGGTAGCGAATATTAGCCGAACTTGGGACGATCTGAACCAATTCAGCGAGGTAGGCTGCGCCACCAATCGCCTCGAGTTCTTTACGGGCCTTGAGTCGCTCAGTCAGCGTGATATGATCAATCACCTCTCCCGTGTCTGCTAGTTCAAGCATTGCTTGAAAGACTTTTTTGTGGGCCGTGCGGTAGAAATCGTCCTCCACCAGTAGTTCCATCGCCTTCGGCATGGCAGCGTTATCGAGGAGAATGGCACCGAGTACCGACTGTTCGGCCTCCAAGTTTTGTGGTGGAAGCTTCGGTTGAGAGAGATCAACTGCACCGCCAACCGTCATAGTGCCTCTTTAGGATTGTCACACAGTATGCGAACAAGGTCCTGCTTGAGGACCGTGCGTTTCTGAACCTGGGGCGTTCTTGTCATGTGTGCGATTCGTTGTGCCCTAGGCTGTTGCAACAGCAGGACACAATCCCGGTTGGACCGATCAGCACCGACCACAATCGTGGTGACGATGTCTGACTGTCGGCCAATCTCAGCAGCGATGGGGATCAAATTCGGACCAGAGGCAGCGATGGATTGCTGAAGCACTCTTAACCCAGCTTGGCGAAGGCCTCGAGCGATCGAGATCAGTTCATGGGATGTGTGAGGGGGGCCTACAACAAGGATTGTGGACTCAAGAGGCCTCATGGTGCCGGACAGATTGAGGCTTCGGAAGAGACGATCGACGTTCAGCCCAAATCCAGTGGATGGGAGATCGCGACCAAACCGTCCGATGAGGTGGTTGTACCGCCCACCCCCGCCTAATTCCACCTCGATGCCATCTGAGAACACATCAAAGACGACGCCATCATAGTAATCGAATCCTCGAAACTCTCCCAAATCCAGTAAAACCACATCATTGAACCCTGAGGCGCAGAGAGTGTTGTAGACGCTGGCCAATCGATCCAACGCCTGTACGAGAGGTTTTTCACCTTGGGCGAGGGTGCGTCCTTTCGCTAAAACCTCAGCGGTTCCACAGAGTTCAAGCGCATTCAGGATCCGACGCGCAGAACGCCGGTTCACACGCTCGTGCAGGAGAATTTCGTCCAGCCGCGGTAAATCCTTTCTGGCGGCAGCCTCCTCTGCCCGTTTCCGGCCATCGCTGGAAAGCCCTGCACAGACTAGAAGGCCCTTAAAAAACCCAACGTGCCCGAGGGATACCTTGAATGACTGAAGCCCAATCTGACGAAGCGATTCGATCATCAGCGTGATGATTTCACAGTCGGTGGATGGATTGTCGACGCCAATCAGCTCGGCACCCACTTGGAAGAGCTCCCGGTCCCGGCCGACATGTTCTGGTTCGTAGCGAAACACCGTCGCGCGATACGACAATCGTAATGGGAGACGAGCGCCGACCATCCCCATGGCGACCGTCCGAGCAATCTGTGCGGTGACGTCCGGCCTCAAGAGTAGGATGCGACCGGTCGTCCTATCGATGATTTTATAGGAGTTCTCCGTCAGCCGTGGCTCTAAACCGGGCGCCAGCACGTCGAGATACTCAAAGGTCGGCAGGATGATTTCGTCATAGCCAGATCCGTAGAACCATCGGAGAAGTTCTGATTCCAAACGACGAACGTGATGAGTGGCCTCCGGGAGAATGGTAGCCATCCCAACCGGAACGAGTGAGCGTTCACGCACGAGAGGCACCTTCTCCGAAGGAACAGCAGCCATAATAGCCTAGGGAGACGGCCAACTAGGACAGGTTTGCGATCTTGACGGAGCGAATATTTGAGCTTGCACGAATCTCGTCCAGTGCCGCAGCAGGAAACTCCGTATCAGATCCGATGATCAGGAGGGCATCGCCTCCACGTTTCTCCAACGCACACTGCATACGAAGAATATTGATCGCCCGATCGCCGAGGACTTTCCCCACCATGCCAATGACCCCCGGACGGTCAACATTGTGAATGAGCAGCATGTGTCCTTCCGGTACGACCTCAACCTTGAATTGGCCGATCTCGGTAATGCGGGCTTCTTTTTTGTGATACAGCGTGCCGGCAACTTGGTGCGAGGTTTTCCCTGCCTCGACGCGAACCCGAATCAAGCTCGTGAAGTCTCCAGCATCAGTACTCTTAATCTCCTTCACTTCGATGCCCCGCTCTTTTGCCACGATGGGAGCGTTCACATAATTCACGGGATGTTCCATGATCGGGTTGAGCAGGCCTTTCAGGACGGCAATGGTCAGCGAGGCCACGGAGAGTGCGGCGACTTCTCCACTGTACTCGACCGTCACGCGTTCGATGCCGCCATGGACCAACTGCGTTTGAAGGGAACCAAGCTTTTCAGCTAGCGTGAGGAAGGGTTGCAGTCGAGGGAGGAGTTCCGGGGCGATTGACGGGATATTGACGGCTCCTTTAGCCACTCCTTTGGTGAAGTAATCGACCACCTGTTCCGCGATCCCAACGGCTACATTTTCCTGAGCTTCGGCCGTTTGCGCCCCAATGTGCGGCGTACAAATAAAGTTATCCAATGCGAGGAGTGGATGGTCAGGCTTCACCGGCTCTTCTTCGAAGACATCGAAGGCGGCGGCGGCGACTCGCTTGGTTTTCAGTGCTTCGCATAAATCCTGTTCATTGATAATCCCACCACGTGCACAGTTGACGATGAGGACTCCGGGCTTCATCTTCGCGATGGCGTGTGCGTTAATGATGCCGCGCGTTTCCGGTGTGAGCGGTGTGTGCACAGAGATGATGTCGGCTCGACGGAGCACTTCGTCGAACTCCAACATCGTGATCCCCATTCGCTCGGCCCGCTCAGGGGCCAAGTATGGATCAAAGGCCACGACGCTCATCCCGATCCCCTGCGCCATCTTGGTCAGGTGACTGCCGATCTGTCCAGCGCCGATGATGCCGAGCACTTTGTTATAGAGCTCGACTCCCATGAATTTATCCTTCTCCCACTTGCCAGACTTGACCGAGGCGGTGGCTTGGGGAATGCGCCGACTCATGGCGCAGATCATCGACATCGTGTGCTCGGCCGTCGTGACCGTATTGCCGCCTGGGGTATTCATCACGACAACGCCACGACGGGTTGCCGCAGGCGTATCAACATTGTCGAGACCGGACCCTGCCCGTCCAACTACCTTGAGTTTTTCAGCGACGGCCAGAAGTTCTTCGGTCACTTTGGTGCCGGATCGTACGATCAACCCATCGGCATCCTTGATTTCCTTAAAGAGTTCATCCTTCGGCAGCTTGGACTTCACCACCACGGTGAATCCCGCCTTTTCCAAGGCGTCAACCCCCTGCTTCGACAAACTATCGCTGATCAGAATTTTCATTCCCGCTACGGCCATATCACTCCTCACCGTGGTTACTTCGCCATCAAGAGTTCTTGTGCTTTTCCAACTCCGCTCCCCAATTTAACGGGATGGCCAAGTCCTTTCAGGACCATTTCTGTTGCCGCCAATGCGGCGATGACATCGAACGAGTCAGCGTATCCCATATGCGAGAGGCGGAAAATTTTCCCTTTGAGGTGGTCTTGCCCACCAGCTGCGGTCATGCCGTATTGGACACGGAGGTTCTTATAGATGGCCTGTCCATCGACTCCATCTGGGGCGCAGACGGCTGTCAAGGCATCGCTTGGTGATTCTTTCGGAAATAGTGCCAAACCGGCGGCCTTGAGTCCTTCGCGCATAGCCTGAGCTAAACGCCCTTGTCTGGCGAACATCTTCTCCAACCCTTCGGCCTTCATGATCCGAAACACTTCTTGTAACCCAATGATCAGCGAGACGGTTGGAGTGAAGGCCGTTTGATTCTTGACTTGATTTTCACGTTCCTTCTTGAAGTTGAAGTAGAAGGCGGCGTTCTTGGCCTTATCGGCTAAGGCCCAGGCCTTGTCGCTGACGCTCACGAATGCCATCCCAGGCGGAAGCATCAGCGCTTTTTGGGAACCAGTGATGACGACATCCAGGCCCCAGGCATCGGTCTTAATATCGAACACGCCAAGTGCCGTAATCGCATCGACCACCAAAATCGTATTCTCGCAGCCTTTGACGATCTCCCCCAGCGCCTTGACGTCGTGCGATACTCCTGTTGAGGTTTCACTGGCCTGGACGTACACCGCTTTGATCGATGGATCTTTTTTTAGGGCATCGGCGACTTGTTGGGGATTGACCGCGTGGCCCCATTCGACTTTAATCTCAGTGGGATGAGCCCCAAACGTTTTACAGAGCTTCCCCCAGCGTTCTCCGAACTTTCCAGCATTGATACATAGGGCCTTGTCTCCAGGAGAGAGGAAATTGGAGACGGATCCTTCCATCCCGCCTGTGCCGGATGCGGCCAACATCAGGACATCATTTTGTGTCTGAAACAGCCATTTCAGCCCCTCGCGCACCTCGGCAAAAATCGGGTCAAATTCGGGGGCGCGATGATGGATCATCGGACGAGCCATCGCCAGCAACACCTCCGGGGGAACAGGCGTCGGGCCGGGAGCCAAGAGATAGCGCTTCAGCATTGATTAATACCTCCTCACAAAATAACAATGTAAATCCGGTAGGATAGCTGTCTTGGAGAGGCCGTACGCTACCATTTGCCCTAGGAGCCTGTCAAGAAATTGAATGGCCGGATTGCATCTGTGCGGCGGTTCTGGAAGAGTCGCAGGTAGTGCCCCACCTCCTGACTTCACGGATATGAGACCCGGAACCGAGAGTGGCTTGTATGCCGACTCAGTCAAAGATGAAAAAGCACCAGAAGGACGGCCAGGCAATTTCTTGACAAGTTCACGGGGGACCGATAGGCTCTCACTCATGCTGTCTCGAGTGGTGATGTGCGTCAAGCGATGGTGTTGGGCTGTAGGAGTTGCGTCTACATGTCTAGCGGGCTCCGAGTTGTTCATGCTGCCCTGTCAGGGGGTGGCACAAGAGTCACCTGCGGCGACTCAATCTTCCCCCTCGTCGTCCTACCCTACCAGTCAAGACACGTTACTTGAAGGGATTGATTCCACTCAAGAAAATGGCGATGATGTAGATCCAAACCTGATGCCCCTAGAACCCGAGTTGACTGCGTCGCCTCCGGATCTGTCATCGAGCGACGGTTCCGCTGAAGCGCCCTCGGGTGAGGCTGCGGTCAGTGCTGAATCGTCCGGGCCTCAGGAGACGCTGTATAACATCCCTGTTGTAATTGACCAGTCGGTGCAGAGTCATATCCATTTTTTTAATACCTCTATTCGGGATCGATTCGAACAGTGGCTTGTGCGGTTTAGTGGCTACCGTCCGCTGGTTGAAACCATCTTTGCAGAATTCAACCTTCCGAGCGATCTCGTGCATTTGTCTCTGGTTGAAAGTGGGTTCAATCCGTATGCCTATTCGCGGGCCAAAGCGACCGGTCCCTGGCAGTTTATGAAAGGGACGGGAAAACTGTACGGGTTACGCATCGATCACTATGTGGACGAACGACGAGATCCGGTGAAGTCAACGGTGGCAGCAGCTCGATATCTCAGGGACTTATATGATATTTTTGGAGCCTGGCCTTTAGCAATGGCTGCCTACAATGCCGGAGAAGGAAAGGTGTTGCGCGCACTTCACAAGGCTCAAGCGGAATCGTTTTCTGAGATCTCACGAACGAAGTTGATTCGGCTGGAGACGAAGCAATACGTGCCTCGCATTATGGCCGCCACGATTATCGCTCGGAATCCTGGTCAGTATGGGTTTTCTCAAAATCAGGCTCCTCTCCATGAGTTTGAGGAGGTCATCGTGAGCCGCCCGTTGCATTTTCGAGCCATTTCCAATGTAACCGGCATTTCATACAATGACCTTCGACTGTTGAACCCAGAACTTCGACGGGATGCCACACCTCCGGACGAAACCGGCTACCACCTGAAAGTTCCGGTTGGGATGAGCTCAAAAGTCCTCGAACTGCTTGAACGGGTTCCAACCCATAAATTCCCTCCATTGAGAATGATGGTGGATCGAGAGGTCTCGCGTCCTAAGGTCAGTGCATCGCACTGGTACCGAGTTCGGATGGGAGACACACTTCAAAAAATTTCAAGAAAGTTCGGGATTCCCATCAAGACCATCAAGTCCCGCAATAATATTTCCGGCCCTAGTCTTCGAGCTGGTGAACTACTGAACCTTGCGCGGTAGCGGCGGGTGGACCCCGGGAGGAATCCCCGCACTCTCACATCTATGTCCCGTTCACATGAATAGCTTATGGTTTTTGGGAAGGCTTGGAGGGGGCTGACGCGGCGGGAGCCGGAGTAGGCTCTGGGTTTTTCTTGGCTTCGATGACTTTTACCCGCACGGCCGCCTCACTCGTGAGTGGGGAGTTAGGATATGTCTTCATGAGCTCTTGGTAATGCTTCAAGGCCTCATCACCTTTTGACCGGTTTTCTTCAAGTCGAGCCACTTCAAACAGCGCATAGTCCCGATTCATGGCACCAGTCATATCGGCTACCGAGGAGTATGCGTTGGCGGCTTGGTCGAAGTCGCCTTTAACAAGATACGCATACCCCAACTTTTGGTACACCAGTCCGAGAAGCGACGTGTTGGAGCTATAGGTGGATGTAAACCGCTTGTAGGCCTCAATTGCCGCATCTACGTCGTTTGATTGAAGGAATGCATTCCCCAAGCTGAATTGTACGAGTGGGGCGGTTGGGGTGCGTGGATACTCATCGAGTATCCGCTTATACAAGGCGATCGCCTCTTTGAGGTTATTGGCGGTCTTCTGCTGGTCATTGGTCGGCTTCGTAAACAGACGAAGCGTCGCTTCCCGTTCAAGCTCTTGGGCCTTACTCGCGTTTTGTTCTTCGTACCAGAACATTCCCCACAGGCCCATCCCCATCAGGAGGAGCAGGACAAATCCGACAATCAAGGACCATCGATAGTTCTTGAGGCCGATCAGCCAGTGCTCAAGTCCACTCACGAGCTGTTCTTCACCAACCGGTAAGGTGCGAGGCGGAACTTTTATTCGGTACGTCATCGGGACCCATCCACTCCTTTGCGAATCAAGACTGGCTTTCTGTCGTAGAACCGTTGTTTTATACTGAACGGTAACGCGCCTTGTCAATGCAATCGGAACGCAGCGGGAAGGTCTCGCCTCCGGGTTAACCAAGGCGTCGGAGAATGACGGTGTCGACCAACCACTTTCAAGACACGCTCCAACAATTGACGGCCCAATCATTGAGGCGATCATTGTTGCCGTTGGAGTCCGCTACTGGACCGATCGTGAGTTATGCTGGACGTCCGGTAATCTTACTTTCATCGAATGATTATTTAGGTCTCGCCACACATCCGGAGGTGGTGCAGGCCGCCATCGAAGCCACAGAGCGATATGGCGCAGGATCCGGTGCCTCGCGGCTAGTCAGTGGGACGCTTCCTCCTCATGCTTCGCTGGAAGCGACTCTGGCAACGTTCAAAGGAACAGAGGCGTCGCTGGTGTTCGGGGCTGGGTACCTTGCCAATGTTGGCGTCATTCCCAATCTCGTCGGCCGTGGGGACCTCATTCTTGCTGACCGCTTGTGTCATGCCAGCCTGATCGATGGCTGTCGATTGAGTCACGCTGATTTCCGAGTGTTTCGGCATGGTGATTGTGCGCATCTCGAAACACTCTTAGGGCGACGAGCCCACCATCGTCGCACTCTGATCATCACGGAAGGCCTATTCAGTATGGACGGCGATCTGGCACCGCTGCCTGATCTGGTCGGGCTTGCTGAACGATACAATGCGATGTTGTACGTGGATGATGCCCATGGAACCGGCATTATGGGAGCCACGGGTCGTGGCACGGTCGAGCAGTTCGATCTGGAGCGGCGGATACCCTTTCATATGGGAACACTTGGGAAAGCGCTGGGTAGCTATGGGGCCTATGTCGTCGGATCCCATGACTTCGTGCAGTACCTACTCAATGTGGCCCGATCCTTTATTTTTACTACGGCTCTTCCCCCTGCGATCGCGGCGGCAGCCTCTACGGCCATTGCGGTCGTTGAGCGAGAGCCTGAGCGGCGAGCTCGACTGTGGGCGAATCGCCACTATCTCTTCAATGGGCTCCAGCATCAAGGGTTTCGTCTGACGCCCACCGCGAGCCCTATCCTCCCGGTTCTCATCGGTGATGCTGCCAAGGCCTCTGCGTTTGCCGATGGCCTTCTTGCCCACGGGGTGTATGCCACGGCTATTCGACCACCGACGGTGCCGGAGGGAACGAGCCGGATTCGGTTCACGGTCACTGCGGCGCATACCACGGACCAGCTCGACGAAGCCCTGGAGGCTATCAAGTTCGCTGGTCGTGAAACCGGTCTCCTCTAAATTCGCGCTTCGCCAGACGGCGTCTTCAGGCTATTTCCTTGCATTCAGGAGGTCCTATGGCATGATGCACGAAGGTGTTTTCATCTTTGCCATAACCCATTCACCAGGGGTCATACGGAATGGATATTTCCAAGCTACTGACGTTCTCGGTCAAAGAGGGCGCGTCCGACTGTCATATCAGTGCGGGCGAACCCCCAATGATCCGTATCCACGGCGATCTCAAAAAACTCGATCATCCACCGCTGACCCCCGATGAAACACATGCGCTGATCTACGACATGATGAACGATGCGCAACGGAAGTCCTTCGAAGAAAAACGGGAGTGTGACTTTTCCTTTGAGCTTGGGGATATCGCCCGGTTCCGCGTCAACGTCTTTGTTCAGCAACGAGGGCTCGGTGCGGTGTTCAGAAATATTCCGACGACGATTCTCCCGTTGGAGAAACTTGGTATGCCGCCGATTCTGAGGCAGCTGTGCGATAAGGAGAAAGGCTTGATTCTGGTGACCGGACCAACGGGATCCGGTAAGTCGACGACGCTCGCCGCGATGGTGGACTATCTGAACAATACATTTGAAGGTCATATCATTACCATCGAAGACCCGATCGAGTTTGTGCATAAATCTAAAAAGTGTCTGGTCAATCAACGCGAACTCGGCGTGCACACCCTCTCCTTCGCGAATGCCTTGAAGTCCGCGCTGCGTGAGGATCCAGACATCGTGCTCGTGGGCGAAATGCGTGACTTGGAGACTATTCAATTGGCGTTGACCGCGGCAGAAACTGGACACCTGGTTTTTGGTACCCTCCACACTTCAAGTGCGCCCAAGACCATCGATCGTATCATTGATGCGTTTCCACCAGCACAGCAGGCACAGATTAGGACGCAGCTCTCTGAAGCTCTGGAAGCGGTCGTCACCCAGACACTCCTGAAGAAAAAAACGGGAGGGCGGGTTGCGGCACTAGAAATCATGGTGGCGACGACGGCTGTACGGAACCTGATTCGTGAGGGCAAGTTGCATCAAATCCCAGGCATCATGCAGGCCAGCCAAAAAGACGGCATGCAAACGATGGACATGGCCTTGGTTGAGCTTGCGACGCGTGGAGTCGTGCATAAAGCAGAGGCGCAGTCGCGCAGCATGAATCCAAATCTGTTTGGAGCATCGGTGGCTGGAGCCGCATAAGGCCCGGTTAGGGGGAGTGCGAGCATGGATGTTCGAAGCCTCTTAAAAGTCATGGTGGAGCGCGAGGCGTCAGACTTGTATTTGACCATCGATGCGCCTCCGATCTATCGGGTACATGGAGCCACTCAGCAGACGGAGGCGCCGCCCTTCACGAATGAGCAGCTTGAAGCGCTCGCGCTCGCGCTCATGCGTGGGCAACAGCGGAGCGAATTCGAAGAGAAGATGGAGATGAACCTGGCGCTCTATTACAAGGAGCTAGGCCGGTTTCGCGTCAACATCTTCAGGCAGAAGGGCAATGTCGGACTCGTGTTTCGACACATTAAAGCGGAAATCCAGACCGTTGAACAGCTCCAGCTTCCTCCGATCATCAAAGACATCGCAATGACTAAACGTGGCTTGGTGCTCGTCGTCGGCGCGACCGGTTCGGGAAAGTCGACGTCGCTGGCGGCGATGATCGACCACCGCAATACTGTCTATCCAGGCCACATCATCACCGTTGAAGATCCCATTGAGTTCGTTCACCAGCATAAGAAGTCACTCATTACACAGCGTGAGGTCGGGTTTGACACCCTCACCTTCCAGAACGCGCTGAAGAATACCCTCCGTCAGGCTCCGGATGTGATCCTGATCGGCGAGGTGCGGGATACCGAGACGATGGAAGCGGCGATCACGTTTGCCGAAACCGGCCACCTCTGTATTGCGACGTTACACTCCAACAACGCCAATCAGGCGATCGAACGGATCATGAACTTTTTCCCGGTTGAACGGCATGCACAGATCTATCTGCAACTGTCCTTGAATTTGCGGGCAGTCATTTCCCAACGGCTCATCCCGTCGTTGGATGGCAGACGCGTACCGGCATTAGAAATTATGATGGACACGCCACGCATCAAGGACCTGATCAAGAAGGCCGAGATCGACACCTTGAAGGAAGCCATGGAACAGGGCACAGATGAAGGTTGTCAGACCTTCGACTACGTGTTGTTCCAACTGTATAAGGCCAACAAGATTTCGTTAGAGCAGGCCCTGATTAATGCTGATAGCGCGAATAACCTTCGCCTGAAGATCAAACTTGAAGGGCTCAAAGGCGATGAGGCTGTGAACGCCCTTCTTGATAAGCAGCCAGGGACGGGCCCAGGCTCAGATGCCTTCAAGATTCAGGGAGGGCCATCCGGAAACGTCACACCCTTACGAAAACGATAAGATTCGTGCTCCCGCTCAATCTCACTGAGGTAGAGTCCCGGAGATCGCCGCAGGATTTTAAACGAGATCGTCGATTTCACTCACCTACTCTCTCCTGCTCGTTTTCGCCAGTCTGCTGTTCGAGATACGTTGCGATCTTTTCAACCGCTAGTGCACTGAGCTTAGATCCGTACCAGGTTGGCATGGTGTGTTCAGGATATCCCTGTACCACAAATCGTTGAGGATCCAATACGGATTCCACGATATATTCGTGTACGGTCCTAGCTTCCCCATGGTACATCGGATCCGTGAGTCGTTGTGTCCCGGTTGTTCCGAGTCGTAAGGGCGGGCCAACGTGGCCATTGGCTCCAGGAATGCCGGGAATCACATGGCAGACGGCACAGCCGGCGTGTACGAATAGGTCAACGAACGGTTCTTCCCCCGTCACCAATGGGACTTTGTCCGGTGTGACTGGTCCTTCCAGACTCTTGTTTGCTGTCACCTGGTGAGACGGCTCTCGCAAGGCCCAGATCACGGTTAAGCAGATCAACCCGATTGCCGTCCATACAACAGGTGGCTTTGGTGAGCCTGATCCTGCTGGTGGCTCGGTGGAGTCGGCCGGGCGTGAGGACATGGTGTGAAGCCTACGGAAGAAGATGGTTCAACTGGCTTAGGCTGTCCTATTCACCACCGTCTATACGTGAGGAAAGATGTTTGCCTCGACGGTCCGCGAGGGACTGACCGTCGGGGCAAAGGGAATCAGCTCGTTATTTCCCCTGAACTAACTTGAGGAGCTGCTCCAATGGACCGGCCTCGATCTTACCGTTCGGAGTGAGTTTGTCGACCAAGTTTGGAAGTAGGTTGGACAATTGAGCGCTCGCATCCTGCGGAGACAACCCGGCTTTCCCCGCCAGTTGCCGGAGCAGATCGCCTCCGAGACCTTGCTCAATCTGTTGCGGTGATGCCGGAAGATTTTGTCCCGTGCTGACCCATGAATTGACGATCTCACCCAACCCGTTCCTTTGAAACGCTTGAACCAGCCCGGCGAGTCCGCCAAGGCTGCTATTATTTCCCAGTAAACTGGTGACGGCCTGCAGCAGCGGGTTCTGTCCACTTTGCCCGCCCAAGAGACCACCGACGGCTTGTCCCACCTGGTCCATCAGTCCCATGCTCTATACCTCCGTTATAAAAGTGACACCTGCGCGAATCGATCGCTCTGGCTGTGATCCGTACGTGATGTACCATAGGTGGTGTGCTGAGTCCAAGTGGTAAAATTCCGGCGAACAGATGAAGATGTAAGGATCACCTGTTGACCTTGTAGCATGCTGAATTCATGATGGTGTATTTAGACTGAACACGAATAGTTAGAAATCAAACCTGATCTATTGAAGCCTCGTGTATATCGGAGACTTGTATTGATAAAACATCTGGTATGATGATTCCACGGAGGTCGGGGATGAAACAAAACCAAACGAGTCTTAGCCTTTTTTTCATTGGGTTCGCGAGCACCCTCGCATTGGCTCTTCCTGCATCTGCAGAAATGTATGTCGCCGGAACCGCAGGGGTGAACTTTGCGGATCGTATCAACGCAATTGGTGGCACCGGACCGCAGGCTGGAGTGCCGGACCTTGACCCTGCTCAAAATCCCGACTTTGATCTTCAAAATTCGATCACGTTTGGAGCGAAGGTCGGATATTTCCCCGGACACAGTTGGTACGGAATTGAAGGCGAGGTGTTTCACACAACGCCGCATCTTAAGGAATTGCCGCCTACGGCGACCCTCCCTGCTGATCCGGGTATTCACCTTCGAGTGACCACTGTGGGCGCCAATTTTATCGCGCGTTATCCTGGCCGTACCTTGCAGCCATATGTCGGCGTTGGAATTGGCGCGGCCATCGCTCATATCGGTGCCACCACTACAGTGAGAAGTGACACCGATGTCGCCGCGGCGTGGAGCGTGCTTACAGGTCTGCGGGCGTTTATCACGCCTAAAATCGCGATCTTTGGAGAGTATAAATACACTGGTGCCACGTTCTCGTTTGACAGAGCGTTTGGCCCTGATGGCGGGTTCAGCGGGAATTACCGGGCACAGCATATCTTGGGAGGGCTGTCGTATCACTTTTGAGAGAGGAGAATGCCCATGCCTCGTGCAATTGTGCTGACTTCCATGATGTGGACGGTCTTGATGCTTTCGGGCTGTGCAGAATCAATCCATCAAGTCCAGCGTGATACGGAGCTGTTGGGTGTTCCACTGGGGCTCGAACAAGAGATTGATGCCACAGTCAGTTTTGCCGATCTGAAGAGAGCACCCAGTGAGTTTATCGGGCGTACGGTCATGATCGGTGGGACGGTCATTCGCGCGAAACGGACAGAGGTTGAAACAGAAGTGGAGGTTTTGCAGCTCCCCACAGCGAAAGACGGTCCCCTTTCGGACGATCGTCTTCGATCCGAGGGGCGGTTCCTCGCGGTTCGAGGAGTGTTTCTTGATCCGGCCAGCCTCCCGCAGGGCACACCGATAACGGTGATTGGGACAGTCAGAGGCGAGACGACAAGACCGTTAGACGAGAGCGACTATACCTATCCCATTCTTGAGGTGAGGCACATTATCGACTGGAACAGTATCGCCGCTCAAAGACCAAGGGATCGAAGTCCATACTATGGTGCCTACTACCCACCCTACGGGTATAGTGGGTTCTACCCCTACGGCGGGTTTGGAGGCCCCTTTGGTGCCTATGGCTATTACGGAGGACGTGGATACTACGGTCGCCCGTATTTCGGTGGCGGCGGTGGGTTTTCCCCATCTCCGGCACCTCCCCCACCAGCAAGCGTGCATCCTCGAATGAGGGGGCGTTAGGCAGGTTCCATGCCGATATCTGCTTACGAGGAAATCAGAGCAGTGAATCTGTGAGAAAAAAAGATCCGTATTTGCAATACCCGGCCACTCGTCGCGAAGTCCTAGCATGGGCAAGAACGACCGGCATCATCTGGATGATGAGTGGAATACCACGTCCCACCTACGCTGCTTCTGCGATATCTCAATCCCTCTGCATTGTCCGCCCAGAACAGACCGAAGGCCCCTATTTCGTCGATGAACGGTTGCACCGTTCCGATATTCGCACCGATCCGACAGACAAACGCGTGACGCCTGGTATACCGTTGACTATCTTGTTCCAGGTGATGCATCTCAGGGCCGGAGACTGCCAGCCCCTGCCGGATGCCCAGGTCGACGTCTGGCACTGTGATGCACGAGGGATCTATTCCGATGTCCAAGACTCAGGATTCGACACAACCGGACAAAAATTTTTGCGAGGACATCAGGTGACCAACGCGCGGGGCGAAGCCCAGTTCATCACGATTTATCCCGGCTGGTATCCTATTCGAACCATCCATATTCATGTGAAGATCCGCACCGCGACGATTATGAATAGGCGCCATGAGTTCACCTCGCAAGTGTACTTCCCGGATGACCTGACCGATCGTGTCCATCTGGCGGTTCCCTACTCGTTGAACGGTCGTCGTCGCGTACGCAATCACCATGATTTCATTTTCCGAGACGGTGGCGATCGCTTGATGCTGCAACCAGTGGAAACGAACAACGGCTATACCGCAACCTTTCCGATTGCGCTGGTCACGTCCTGACTGTGATTCCTCGCATTTCTGCGTATTGACGGGCTCGTGCCGACCCGATAGGCTCCATTCATTTACAGAGGCTCTGCTCTAGGAGGATCCGCATATGAGACTGCTTCGTGATGCCGGTCTACTGACCTGTGCCATCCTTATTCCGCTCGCCGTGACTGCCGCACCGCCTCCGGAAGTAACAGTTGATTACTCGGCTGACAGCATGATGGAGACAGAAGGAGGTATGACCATGAAGTCACGCCTCTACCATACGGTCGATAAGGATCGAATGGAGATGGGTGGATCGGAGGGTATGACATCGATCATCAGGAAGGACAAAAAGGTCATCTGGCAACTGATGGGTCGCATGTATATGGAAATGCCGATGGATGACTCAAAGGTCTCCGGCATGGACGCCTTTGACATCGTCGAACAGGCCGAGATCGGCCAGGAGACGATCAACGGTATCAAAACCAGCAAATCCAAGATCGTGGCCGTGAAGAAAGACGGTTCAGGGAAATTTGGCGGCTTCTTCTGGGCAACCAAAGAAGGCATCACTGTGAAGATGGATATGTTGTCCAAAGAGGGCGATAAGAAGATGCGTATGACCAGCGAACTGAGCAATCTGAAGATTGAAAAGCAAGACCCTGCCCTCTTTGAAATCCCTGCGGGGTATACCAAGAACGACATGGGTGCCATGATGGGTGGCATGCCCAATATGGAAGAGTTGAAGAAGAATGCACGACAGCAGAGACAATCTCGTGAGAACCAAGCCAAAGAGAGCATCGGCGAGCAGATGCCGGACGTCAACAAGATGATGAAGGGGTTGTTCGGAAAGTAAGGGAGGTCGAGATCGATGCATCGGACAAACGCGGCTGCCTATTCGCTCATGGTCATGATTCTCATGGCTCCAACCGTCTATGCGGACGATCCCTGTCTGGGCGACGAAGAAAAGAAGGCCGCATCGACCCGATCGGCGGCACTGCACAAAGCTGAACAAGCTGGCCAGTCTGCCGCTCGCTTTGTTGCGTATCTGCAGATCATGGCTGATGACTGCATCGACCGTTATGACAAGAATGCACTGGGAAAGGCGAAGGACAATCTGGCCACACTCGGGCGGGATCTGGCGAAGGCAGCCGAAGCCAAAGGTGCCCTGTATTCTGCCGGCCCGGTACGAGCTGATGGACAAACATCAGCGTTCCAGTACTACGAAGCGATTGGCGACCATCAGGAAGCCAATCGTGTGCTGCTGAAGGCCGTTCAGGTGAAATCAGAGGACCTGCGTCTGTTCGAGACGGTCTGGACTATCGACAATGGCCGCTATGGAGCGGTCGACCTCACCACCGGATCGAGACAGCCCTATAGTTCCCCACCAGCATTCCGGCAAGAGTTAGCGAAGGTGGCCTCCATGAATGCCGATCGCCTGATGAAGGCCGAAGAGAAAGATGCTCAAGGCCTCACCGGGAACATCGGCGAACTCGGCAAAGCCAGCACGCAGTCCATCGAGAAACTCCGGAGCGCCTCTCTTTGGATGAAATACTTGTCTGGGGGAGACAAGCCCGCACGGGACCGTGCTGAGCAGCGTGGTGACACCATCATGAAACGTCCCGACCCGACTTTTACGCAGGGGCAGGCGATGATGTATTACGACTTTGCCGATTCATCCAAGGGAAAAGACATGGCTGCTCAGATCAAGAAGAAAGGAGAAGAATCTCAGCGGGCCATGGAGAAAGCGGGTGAGAGTATGAAAGGCATGTTCAGTCAGAAGAGTGAGGCCGAACAGAAGCAGTTTAATAAAAAGAAGGCTGATCTGGAAAAAGAACTAGGATTTTAGTGCTCCTCACTCATGCGTTTCCCTCAACCCTAACACAGCCCATCTGTTTAGATGCCGCCAACCTCCTCGACAGGATCCGGTGCTCTGTTGGTTTGCGCTATATAGGGTGCTGGGGGGCCTTCCGGTACTTCTGGCGCGGAGGCTAAAAGTGGTAGCGCAGCTTCCGCTTTCGAGAAAAGAACGGTCGTTTCTGTTTCGTCTGGTTCTGTCGTCTCCTCGTTCTTTCCATCGACATGAGCGAGAAGGAGTTTGTCCACGGCCGCTGTGATGGCCAACAGACTCTTGGCAGCCGAGGATGTGGGCGATCCCTCGATCACTGGTAAGAAACTCCGGATCGCCAGACTCACCGCCGGGTCTTCCGGAATCTCGCCTAAGAGCGTCAGATCGCCTCCGATGTACTCCTGGAGCAGCTTGCGAAGGTAGAGCACGTTGACCTGAGATCGACCTGAGGAACGGTTAACGATGAGGCCTGGGCGAAAGGACTGGATTGCTGCCACTGCTGCAGCGCGACCTTCTGGATCTGTGGTGCCTACCGTCTCCAGGACTTGCTCGACACTCGTGAAGTCACGATTGGACAGCACTTCAGACAGAGGATTCCGGGCCAGGACACACGATAAGACACGACGGATCGCAGCCAGTTTGACAAAGCGATAGAGATCCAGGACGGCGGTCGGCTCGGGTGTCGCGACGGCCACATGGATGTCGGCCATCAGAAAAAAATCGATGGCGTGATAACTCGTTCCGGCTCCGATGTCGATGACGACCACATCGGCATCAATATGCTGGAACTGTTTCATCAGTCGTTTCTTGCGCGCATAGGCCATGTTCGCGGTGGCCAACGTGTCCCCTGTTCCCGCCAGTAGACGGAGATTCGGATGAAAGGTCACGGGAATGGCGACATCCTCCAACCGGTTCACCCGTTTGTTCAGAAAATCCGTCAGTGTGACGTGGGGATTCAATTGTCCGACCATAATGTGCGCATCGGCCCCTCCGACATCGAGATCCGCCAAAATGACCCGACGTCCCGCCTTGGCCAGCCCCAATGCGAGATTGACCGACACAACACTCTTGCCAACGCCACCCTTGCCAGACGCGACGGAAATGAGAGTTGCCATAGTGCCTGCCTATGTTGTGTGAGAGGACATGCGGGTGATCGAGCTCACGCTCGACGGAGCTGACGTCTATGATGACGTTATTCTACCGGTTGCCTGAGGAAAGAAAAGAAAAATACAGGATTTCGAATCGTCTATGAGCCTTGGAAGGCGATGAACAGTTACGAGTCTTTCTGATTGCTCCGCGATCGATTGTGGTATGCTGAGTCTCATTAGTTCCCCCGCGCAGCTTGGAGGCCACTCCGACAGAAATGCGAAAGGCCAAGATCGTCTGCACCATCGGTCCAGCCAGTCGTTCCCCCGCCATCCTCGCTCAGTTGATCGCACAGGGCATGGATGTCGCGCGGCTGAACTTTTCCCATGGCACCCATGAATCACACGCCGCCGCGATTACTGCCATTCGCCAGGCTGCGGCTCAGCACGGGACGGCTGTCGCCATCATTCAAGATCTGCAGGGGCCGAGAATTCGTGTAGGACTGCTCCCGCCGGAAGGCATTGCAGTGACCGCCGGCCAGTCCCTGCGCCTTCGAACGTCCTCCACCACGCCTTCCACCCCACCCACTTCCATGGCCGCGATGCCTGAAATCCCCATGTCCTACTCGCAGCTGACCCACGACCTTCGGATCGGAGCCAGAATCTTGATTAATGACGGGCTCATCGAGCTGGTTGCCGATCGGATCTCCGACGACTTCGTTGACTGTTCGGTCCTGACCGGAGGGACGATCACCTCGCAGAAGGGCGTGAACTTGCCTGGTACGATCGTGACGGTTCCGACCTTGACGGAAAAGGACCGAGACGACCTTCGATTCGGTGTCGAGCAGGGTGTGGACTATGTGGCCTTGTCGTTTGTTCGAGCCCCTCAAGATATTCAGACGGCACGGGCGTTGTTGTCAGAATATGGAAGCCACGTCCCAATCATCGCGAAGATTGAACGGGCCGAGGCCATCGCGTCCCTTGATGCCATCTTGGATCAGGCCGACGGCGTGATGATCGCGCGCGGCGATTTGGGCGTGGAGATGGGGCCCGAAGCCGTGCCGGTCTTACAGAAGCGCATCATCGCGGAAGCGAACCGCCAACGCCGTCTTGTCATCACCGCGACGCAAATGCTGGAATCCATGACGCAGTCGAGCCGCCCGACAAGAGCCGAAGCGTCGGATGTGGCGAACGCGGTGTTTGATGGCACCGATGCCGTCATGCTCTCGGCCGAGACCGCCGCCGGTGCCTACCCGATCGAGACGGTACGGGTAATGGACCGCATCATTCGGGCCGCTGAACACGAAGGCGGGCTGGGATTTCATCTCAAACGTCACACGGATTTGGAGCATCTGACGATTCCTGAAGCGATGTGTGTGGCGGCGGCGTCTGCTGCACGAGCGACCGGAGCACGGGCCATTCTTGTCTTCACGGAACGAGGTGTGACCGGTCAACTAGTCTCGAAACAACGTCCTGCTGCGCCGATCATCGCCTTCACTGTGAGCGAGTCGGTCAGGCGTCAGATGGCGCTCTATTGGGGAGTGCGATCCTTCGTCCTAGAGGAGATCGCCAAGATCGATGCCCGTCTGCATGCAGCCGAACAGCTTTTGCAATCGCACAATCTGATCCACCCAGGCGACCGTATCGTGATCGTGTCCGGCACCCATACCGCAAAACCAGGCGGGACCAATCTCATCCAACTTCATGAGCTCCCATAAGACACGCTTCTCTGACAAGTTGAGTGCCAGGCTGTGTACGAACGATCCATCTTCTGACCACCAGATGACCAGTGCCGGACTGAGCTATCGGTCCATGTTTCACCTGGCAGCCGATTCGGCTCCGGTGAATGTCTATCGCGATATGAACCATTTGCCGCCTCAGGAGGAACCGATCCCCTATCGATTCCCCTATCCACCCAGGAAGCGATTCAGTTGTATTACCGATCGCGTGGATCAACTCCGTTCAAAAGTACAACCGAGACCACGGATCAATAAGTGTTGATCGCGCCGAGACGGGCCTCATGGATTGAGTTGGATGAGGAACTGAATAGCAACCATTTGAGAAATGACTACGATTGGTATAATGACCTCCATAAGGAGGATGCACCCATGCTCAGATACACGATGAGTCTTTGGCTTATGTTGCCATTCATGATCCTGTTTCCTAGGCCGGTGCAAGCGGAATGGGTGGCCATTGCAGATCGGTACCAGTCGCATCCATTGCAGATAGCCTATGTCGATCCTAGCTCCATTCGCCGAGAAGGAAATGTCGTCGGGCTAGTGGCCTTGATCGACTGGAAAGCGATGCAAGGAGGACGCACTCCGACCCGGTTCTATTCCACCACACTCAGTAAGCAAATCGACTGTGCTGGGAAGCTTATTCGAACACTCGCCTCCACGGACTACTACGGCCACATGGGGACGGCTGAGATCATTGGTGGAGGCAGGCACTCGAATGAAGGCCAGTGGTTGGCCATTGAGCCAGGAACGATGAACGAGGGTTTATGGGAAACGGCTTGCAGGAAGGGACAAGTAAGGATATTCTGAGCGCCCCTGCTTCAGTCCATCGTCAGCGTAGAAAATGTCTTGTGATCTCTTGAAGCTTGAACACGCCTCGTTCGGTAATGATGTCTGTAATGAGTCGGCTGATGTAACGTCAAAGGCTGGGAGACACTAGACAGACGCGAACGAGCTGATGACTCGAAGCCCCCTAGCGTGGGGTGCTGTGGCTAATCCTTCATCCTGTGTCGCCATGATGAGATCAACTCCCATGCGTTCCTTCCAGAGCAATGCTGTCGCGAGGCGAATCGTATCTAACGTACCCAGCGTCGTCGGTAATGATTGCAATGCTCTCGAAAGAATGGGTTTCGTTAATTCCACAACTTCGATCGCTTTCAACAGCCGAGACACCGTTTCACGCCTAGAGGCAATTTCGACATCCGTCAAACCTTGGGCCAATCTCAAGCGATCTAAGGTGCGTAGGCATTCCACTTCAATAGGAATAGACGCAAGCCCTTGAGTGATCGATCGTCACTCTTTGAGTGCATTGACTTGGCCCAGTATCACCAGCACAATCGTCAAAGATAGAGATAGGTAATCACCGTTGGCCGTGGCGTTCTTCCAATAGAAGCACGATGATATCCCGAGGCAGTTTCAGCGGTGGCGGAAGAAGAATCTGTTTCAGTGACGGATCTCCAGATAGTGGGTGCCGGATTGTTAGCGCCCCCCCGTCTCCCTCGTAAGGGACGATTCGTGCAATGGACGTGCTTCCATCCAACACCGTAATTGACCGTCCGGCTCGCTCCTTACGAAGATGCTGACTGAACCTGCTTTTTAGGTCTGCTATTCGTACAGCACTCGTGGTCATATACTAGCAGGCTGTTGACAAAGGCCGCCAGCGGCGTTCTCGCCTCGCTCAGAGGCTCACCGTACGGCAGAGAGTACGATTCGCCTCTTCGCTCACTGCGGCCTTGCTGGACAGCCTTTCTGAACAGCCTGTGGGGCGCGCCAATGTCATCCGTGATCTCAGACACGACGCCCTTTCCGAGGTCGTCACGGGGTTTGTCAACACACTGCTAGCTAACAGTAATCATAAATACAAACATTCATAAGAGTCGAGGTGTCCATGGACATCGCGGCAATTTGAGAGAAAGCACACGTTACTGTGTCTGAAACTGTGAGGCGATCTCGCCTGGCTTGAACACGCCTCGTTCAGTAATGATGCCCGTAATAAGTTCGGCTGGCGTGACATCAAAGGCTGGGTTGTAGACAGCGACATTTTTTGGCGCAACGGGATGACTGCCGTGGATGGTCGTGACTTCGGCTGGGTTACGCTGCTCGATGGGAATGTCGTCTCCGGTTTTTGTGTTGAGGTCGATGGTCGAATAGGGCGCTGCGACATAGAATGGAATATGATGAGCTTTGGCTAAGACCGCCACGGAGTACGTGCCGATTTTGTTCGCCACATCTCCGTTGGCGGCGATGCGATCTGCTCCGACGACGCAGAGTTGGATCTTCCCCTGCTTCATGAGGGACCCAGCCATATTATCCGTAATCAGCGTGACGGGAATCTGATCCTGCATCAGCTCCCAGGCTGTGAGGCGAGCTCCTTGAAGCACTGGGCGAGTTTCATCTGCGATCACGTTGATCTTCTTCCCCTGCTCCCAGGCCGCTCGAATGACGCCCAGCGCCGTTCCATACCCAGCCGTTGCAAGTGACCCGGCGTTACAGTGGGTGAGGATTGTCTGGCCGTCTTGGATAAGGCCTGCTCCATGGCGCCCCATCGTTTTACACAGCGTAATATCTTCTTCTAGGATGACTTGAGATTCAGACATGAGAACCTGCTTAATCGTCGAGACAGCCTGTCCTTGCACGGACTCCAGTTTCTGTCTCATTCGCCCAATCGCCCAGAAGAGATTTACGGCAGTCGGTCTGGTTGCCTCCAGTTCATCACAGATGGCAAGTACGGTTTGTGAAAAAGTTGGGTAGTCTGTCGCAGTGATTGTTTGCGCGGCTAACGCCACACCCATGGCGGCAGTCACCCCAATCGCTGGTGCTCCACGAACTTTCAATGTTCGGATGGCATCGGCTACCGTTTGATAATCACGGCAGTCTATGAATTCAATCGATTCAGGAAGCCGGCTTTGATCCAAGAGACGAACGGCACCGTTTTTCCATTCAACCGTTGGAACCATGACGTGATCTTGTAGCGGGAAAGGGCCTGAAGTGCAACCCCTCTCTTGTTATCGGAGGCAGCACGATCATGCACATAAGTTTGAGGATCAAACGGGCGCTCTCCGTCGACCGTCTCGTGCTTTTTCCTCCCCTCTCTTCCCAACTATGGTGAAGCTTCAAGTAATTGATGATAATTACGAATGACTGATGCAGAGGCGTCAGTCATGTGATAATTCATCTGAAACTTAAAGTGATAGTCGTGAGTACCCGTTGCCAGTTTTGTTGCTCACAGCGCCAGGGGCAGGTGAATAGGTCAATGGGTTGAATGAGGAGCTCACGCATACTGGTCACTGTCAGATCATTGTGTGATACGCGGCCTTGTACCCAGACAGCTCCATCACGGTCGGTACGATAAACGGCCATCGCTTGATCTTCGTACATCTTGATCACGCCGGGCGCGGGATGACCATAGGGATTGGTAGATCCAACTGAAATGATGGCATATTTTGGCTGGATCTGCCGGATCCAGTCTTGGTCCAATGAGCTCCGTGCGCCGTGGTGTGGTACTTTTAAAACGGTGACCGGTTGGTGTCCACCCTCCGGTAACTGGTGAAGGCCGCTGGTCTCGATATCAGCGGCAAAGAGAATGGAATGAGCGCCGCACTCGAGTCGAGAGACGATCGAGCGATTGTTGAGCTCAGTCCCAGTATGAAGGGACATGGAGAGCGCTGGTCTCGCATCTTGTTGGGGGTTGAGAATCGTGAGATGACAAGGCCCCCTGTTCAAGACTTCCTGTCCTTGTATGGCTGTTCGTTTTGGAATACCGCGCGATTGCAGGGCTGCCGTCAAATCCGTGACGAAGTGCTCTTCTCGCTCCACGCCTTGATCCCAGAACTGTCCCACGGACAGATGTTGGAGGATCCAGATCAAGCCGCCGACATGGTCCAGTTGCTGATGCGTGCCAATAACATGGTCGATATGCGACACGCCTCTATTCCACAGAAACGGCGCAACCACACTTCGTCCCATGTCGAACCGGTCAGAGCGAGCACCACCGTCGATCAAGACCGTTTGTCCGTCAGGTAGTTCGACCAGGGCACTATCTCCCTGTCCTACGTCCAGAAAGGTGACACGCCAGTGATCGCCGTCGCTGCGAGAGCCTAGAGGTACCAACCACCAAACGATTAGTGCGAGGGCTAGGCTGGCTCCTGCTATGCGCCATTGCTTCGAGAGCGTTGTGAAGCTTGCGGTCAGAACTCCGGAATAAAACAGCATCATGGTAGGAACTGATGGCGCGGCAACAGGCCATTGGGCTCCGGGAAGAGTAGCGAACCAGCGAACGCCGTCAATCAACCACATAAAGGCATCTTCCAACCCTTGTCCCCAGGCCAGAACATGGGACCCTGTCAGCAAGGTCCAGATTGCGAGACAAAGCCCAAATGGCACGAGAATGAAGCCCGTCAACGGGATGGCAACAAGATTCGTGAGCATCCCCAGCCAAGGCACCTGATTAAAATAGAATGCGACCAAGGGAAACGTCGTCATGGTGAGGACTGCACTGAATGACAGCGCGCTGGTCCCATAACGAGCGGCACGGGATCCCCACCCATTCTCATCCTGAATGGGCTCCTGGTCCCATGGCGCTGTAAGACTGATCATTTGAATCATGACGAACACGGAGAGAAATGAGAGCTGAAAGGAAATATCAAAGATGGCACGGGGATCATGCCAGACAATCAGGAACAGGGCGATCGCCATCGTATGGTGCAGATGCCGATCATGTCCCAACCAGACAGCCACCATGGCCATTGTAATCATGACAAGTGATCGGACCGTGGCCAGTTCTGCCCCAGCAAGGAGGGTATACAGGACAACAGCAGGCCAAGTGACGAGCATCGCAAGCTGTGAGAGCGTCAGTCTTCTGGTGATGGTCAGTACGATCGTGGTCGGCATCCGCACGATGAAAAGTTTTACGATCCAATAGACGACTGCCCCGACCAATCCAAGATGTGAGCCTGAGATCGAAAGCAAGTGAACCGTGCCTGTGGCCATGAACCAATCTTGAAGCTCTTGCTCGATATACCCTCGTTCACCGATGATCATGCCAAGCACAATGCCTAGTGCCGGTTGATGTAGGCTTTGGATCGACGCTTCTCGGATGCTGGTTCGCCAATGATCGATCTTATTCCAGACACACCATCGACTACTCCCGGATCCAGACTCCAACAGGGTGACCGCCTGAGTTCCGGCGATCGTTCCGACGAGATCGATACCCTGATGCTCTAGGTAGGCGGCATAGTCAAATCCACCAGGATTCAGGCCTCCTTGAGGAGGATGATAGCGGCCATGGACAGTGACACGATCTCCATGATGCAGGGCGAATCCTGGATTGCGCCAGACCAGGCGTAGGCGTGCCGGTGGATGGGTACCCTCATCTGTCTCAAGAATAATCGTCTGGCGCCCGGCTCCATATTGAACCGGAACGATCACACGGCCAGTCATGACGGTCGCTTCACTGGAGTGAACCACCGACGATAGATGGTGCGACGGTGACGCGGTGGCGAGGGACCAGTAGATGACTCCCGAAAGTACCGTGACGTATAGCACGAGGGCAGATTGTACGCTCCACATTCCGGCCCGCTCGACAAGCGAGAGGGCAACGGCAAGGACAAGGAGGACGGTCAGGGTGGAGAGTGGGAAAAACGGAACCTGGGCTCCGCAAACCAGTCCGATAAGAAACGCGACAGTAAGGGATGGAAGCATGAGCGTTCCTCACGTATGTGGGATACGCTCAACCGATATGTTTGCGCACAACTCGTGACAGATCGTCAGCCACTTCCTTGACGACCGAGGCATGTTCGCCCTCTACCATGATCCGTAACAACGGTTCGGTCCCAGAGTAGCGGATGACCACCCGACCGCTTCCGTTAAGACGGCCGTTGTTTGCTTGAATAGCCTGGTCAATCTCGGGAATTGATTCTAAGACCGGTTTCTGCTTGACCTGAATGTTGACCAAGATCTGTGGCACGGCGTTCATCGCCGTGGCCAATTCGGATAACGGCTTCTTGCTGCGCTTCATCAAGGACAGGATTTGGAGGGCTGAGATCAGCCCATCTCCGGTCGTGTTGTGGTCGAGAAAGATGAAGTGTCCGGACTGTTCACCACCAAAGTTATAGCCATCTGCCAACATCCGCTCAAGGAGGTATCGATCTCCAACCGGTGTGCGGATCAGCTGAATGCCGACCTTGGCCATCGACAACTCCAGGCCAAAGTTGCTCATGACCGTACCGACCAGCGTTCGTTTGGCAAGAAGACCCTGCTGGTGGAGATCGAGCCCGAGGGCCGCCATCACATGGTCACCGTCGATGACCGTTCCTTGCTCACAGACAAACATGGCTCGATCCGCATCTCCATCCAGCGCAATCCCAAGATCAGCCTTATGGTGGCGGACGGCCTCTTGAAGAAGTTCGGGATGGACGGCACCACATCCGTTATTAATGTTCATGCCGTTCGGCATGTTCCCAATGACCTCCACAGTGGCGCCCAATTCTCTGAGTACGGTCGGAGCCACTTTGTACCCTGCGCCGTTGGCGCAGTCCACGATCAGTTTGATGCCCTGGAAGTCCAACTCTTTTGGCAGCGACCGTTTGGCAAACTCAATATATCGCCCATCGGCGTCATCAATCCGATAGGCTTTCCCGATCAGGTCGGCGGTTGGTCGTAAGTGATTAATCTCATCCGACACAATGAGCTCTTCAATACGAGCCTCGACATCATCAGGAAGTTTGAATCCATCGCCTGAAAAAAACTTGATGCCGTTATCCTGGTACGGGTTGTGCGAGGCCGAAATGACGACACCCGCATCGGCGCGTAAACTTCTGGTCAAAAAAGCAATGGCCGGTGTCGGCATCGGCCCAACAAGGAGCACATCGACCCCCATGGAACAGATGCCCGCCGTGAGGGCAGATTCCAACATATACCCTGAAATTCTCGTGTCTTTCCCGATGACGATCTGATGACGCCCTGCTCGGCGCATGAAGATATGTGCCGCGGCTCTCCCCAACTGCATGGCCTTTTCACTCGTCATCGGATCGAGGTTGGCCACACCACGCACGCCGTCCGTTCCGAATAATCTACGCATCATCCTTCCTCTCCATACGCTGGCCACCCCTGACTTGCGGCTGTGGCTAGTTTCACGACATCCTTCATCATCGCGACATCATGCACCCGGATAATCCGAGCTCCTCGGTCCACGGCTAATGCGACGGCGGCTGCCGTCCCCCATTCCCGATGTTCGACGGATTTGTCGACAATCGTTCCGATAAATGCCTTCCGTGAGAGCCCAACGAGCAGTGGACGATGCAAGGTCAAGAAGGCTGATAATCGACGAAGTAGTTCCAGGTTATGGAACATCAGCTTACCAAAACCAAATCCTGGATCAAGAATGATATTTGTTCTGGCAATCCCTGCCTTCAGGGCAGTCTGGATACGCTCGTCAAGAAACTGCACCACTTCGGTGGTGACGTCTGAATAGCGAGGGGTGAGTTGCATGGTTTGAGGCGTGCCTTGCATGTGCATGAGGACGACGGCAGCACCCGATCGTGCAATGACCGAGGCCATTGCCGGATCCTGTCGCAGCGCGCTCACATCATTGATGATCGCGGCTCCATGATCCAAGGCATATTGCGCGACTCGTGACTTTGTCGTGTCGACGGAAATTGGAATGGATACCAGGCGCGCCAGTTCGCTCACGACTGGCCCCACACGGTCCAGCTCGTCTTGTTCACGAACAGCATGTGAACCTGGTCTGGTCGACTCCCCGCCGATGTCGATCAGATCCGCACCCTGTTCGACGAGTTTCATGGCGTGAGCAATCGCTCGTTCAGGTATGAGATACCGCCCTCCATCGTAAAACGAATCTGCCGTGACGTTCACCACGCCCATAATAAGCGGGCGAGTTCGGCAATCAAGCTCATGGCCCTTGGCTAACACCCAATACTCAGAGGGGGATGGTTCTACGGAAGTCTTTTGCAACAATGCCACCAGAATTGAAGGTCAAACACCAGGGCGTTCGCTCGAATGGAGCGACGCCGAGCAGAGGGCTCAGCCTCAGTATTCATCTATTGGGCAGTACCACCACGGCTTCCCCGTTCAGGAGAGCCGTGGTGTGAATATTAGGCGGGAACCGTTTGAGAGGAAGACTGTAATAAAATCTGATCAATCTCTGGCGCGTCCAATACTTCCTTTTCGAGCAACGCCTCTGCTAAGGCCTTGAGACTAGTCATCTGTTCAGTCAGTACACGACGCGCACGTTCATAGTTTTCCGTGACGAAACGTTTGATCTCAAGATCGATTTCGAGAGCGACTTGATCACTGACGTCTCGCTTCGTCGCGAAGTCCCGACCAAGAAATACAGAGTCTTCCTTCTGCCCAAAGGTCAATGGTCCTAACTTTTCACTCATGCCCCATTCGCAGACCATCTTCCGTGCCAGATCGGTGGCACGTTCGAGATCATTGCCAGCACCAGTGGTGACATGCTGAAACACAAGTTCCTCGGCGACACGGCCACCCATGAGGATAGCCAACGTATTATAGAGAAACTCTTTGGAGTAGTTATGGCGATCGTCCGTCGGCAGTTGCATCGTCACCCCGAGGGCCCGACCGCGTGGAATAATGGTGACTTTATGAACCGGATCGGTCCCCGGGAGGAGTTTGGCCATCAAGGCGTGGCCGGCTTCATGATAGGCCGTGATGCGCTTTTCTTCATCGGTCAGAATCATGCTCTTTCGTTCCGCACCCATCATGACCTTATCTTTGGCCATCTCAAAGTCGATATTCTCGACTTCTTTCTTGTTTTGACGGGCCGCCCACAGCGCCGCTTCATTCACGAGATTCTCGAGATCTGCACCAGAAAATCCTGGGGTTCCTCGGGCAATCTTTTCTAGTTCCACATTCCCAGCGATGGGAACCTTCTTCGTATGGACTTTCAGGATTTCAGAACGGCCTTTAAGGTCCGGCCGATTCACGACGACCTGTCGATCGAAGCGACCTGGGCGCAGCAGGGCCGGATCAAGCACATCGGGACGATTGGTGGCTGCGACCAAGATCACGCCTTCAGTCGTGTCAAATCCATCCATTTCAACGAGCAATTGATTAAGTGTTTGTTCCCGCTCGTCATGTCCCCCACCAAGACCTGCGCCACGCAAACGACCAACCGCATCAATCTCATCGATGAAAATGATGCAGGGGGCATGCTTTTTCCCTTGCTCAAAGAGATCGCGTACCCGTGACGCACCGACGCCGACAAACATTTCGACGAAATCGGAGCCACTGATACTGAAGAATGGGACACCAGCCTCTCCTGCGATTGCTTTGGCCAAAAGGGTCTTTCCAGTTCCAGGAGGGCCGACGACCAACACACCTTTCGGAATCCGTCCCCCGAGTTTCTGAAACTTTCTGGGGTCCTTCAAGAACTCGATAATCTCCAGGACCTCTTCTTTGGCTTCATCCACACCCGCAACATCGGAGAAAGTCACCTTCTTGCGCTCTTCTGTCAACATCCGCGCGCGACTCTTGCCAAACGACAGCGCCTTGTTGCCGCCAATCTGCATCTGGCGCATGAGGAAAAACCAGAGGCCGAGGAAGAGCACAAAAGGTCCCCAGGTGACGAGAAACGTGATGTACCAGGGACTTTCATCTGGTGGTTTGACCTCGATCTGCACATCTTTCTCCCGAAGCACCTTCACAAAATCGGGATAGTCGGCCGAATAGGTGCGGATGCGAGTTTTGTCTTTTAACACTCCACTGATGTGGTTGCCCTTGATGATGACTTTTTCAAAATCACCTTTATCGAGCTTCGACATAAAGTCGCTGAAGATAACTTCTTCTTCGGGCGCATGCGTCGGGACACTAAACAAATTAAACAGGAGAATCATGAACAAGCCGACCACGACCCAGAAAAGCAGGTTCTTGACCCGGGAATTCATCCAGTTCTCCTTGGCAATAACGTTGGATGGAAAGTGTCTAGGAATTGTGGTGATGTTAACACAGGCTTGCACATATTGACAACAGCTCGCGAGAAAATGCTACGCGTCTTTCTCACTTGCTTGATCGAGCACCGCAAGGTAGGGAAGGTTGCGATACTTCTGCTGGTAATCAAGACCATATCCAATTACGTACTGATCGGGGATTTTGAACCCGATATATTGGACAGGCACATTGACGACACGGCGATCTGGCTTACTCAACAAGGTGCAGACCTGGATACTGTTCGGTTTCCGCTTGGCCAACGTCTTCATCAGATACTGAACCGTCAACCCTGAATCGACGATATCCTCAACCAAGAGCACGTCCTTGTTCTTAATCTGTTCGGTCAACTCCGTCACTAACTTAACTTTCCCCGAAGTTTTGGCTCCCGTGCCGTAACTGGTGACGACAATGAAATCTATTCGCACGGGAATTCGAATGGCACGCGCCAGATCAGCGAAGAATGCATAGGCTCCCTTTAAGACTCCCACCAGCACAAGGTCCTTCCCGGCATAATCGGCGCTGATCTGTCGACCCAATTCGCGGATCCGGCTCCGCATCTGCTCTTGGGTGATGATCGGACGTCCAAACATACGTTCCATCTCAGTCGCGTCCTTTTGTGAGTGGTGGAGGATCTACCCTAATGACCAGGCAGCGCGTTGTCGAAGACGTCGGCACCCAGCGTTCATCCTGTCGATACCCAACGATCCAGACAACGCCCTCTGGGGCTATGACCATGGGAATACGAGCTCGAGCTGCGATCGGGATCTTCACATCTGTAAAAAAGTCCTGCAGTTTTTTTGACTGCCCGCCCATGCCATTAGGACAGAAGCGATCGCCAGGCAACCAACTTCGAACCGTGAGCGGCTGGGAGATTCGGTCAGCATCGACCAGAATCCCTTCTTGCCCCAGTGAGGTCTGTCGACTGTCGTATCTCTGTACTTGTACCTGAAGTCGTTGTCCCGTTCCAGACCATATGAGTTCACCTGGTACCGGGAGGGGGGCCGGAGTTGTCTGGTTGGGCCTGTGGTCCTGATGGCATTCAGGTCCTATAGGACATGGAAGAAAGCGGAGCGAGCGATCTGTGACGACAATCTGTCCAGCTCGTACTTGCACTCGAGTTCCAGATTTTTGAGTTGATGCGAGACGAATCACACGATCGATCGTGGAAAGGTTGGGGGAACGGTGTTCAGAGTCACCTTGGCGAAAGAGGAGCCGAAGACAGCGGCGCTGCAAGGGAAGCGGAAAGTTCAACAGCATGAGACGATCAAGAGTCCATGCTTCGGCCGGGCCCCATGTGACAGCAGAAATCATGCGAGCTACAGTTTCTTGGTCCAAATAGCGATCGTCGGCTCGACAGAGATCGCCGAGCCTACAGAGGGCCACGATAGTAGATGGAACAACTTGAGTAAGCAGTGGAATGACTTCTCGCCTGATTCGGTTTCGTCGATAGAGCGGCTTGGCATTGCTCGAATCGTCTCGATAGGATAACCCGGATGTGCGCAGATAGGCGAGGATCTCCTGCCGCGTGGTTTCGTACAACGGTCGTACGATAGTCTCATTGCGGACTGCCGGCATACCGGAAAGACCGGCCAGCCCCGCCCCGCGTAGGATCCACAATAAGACGGTCTCGGCTTGGTCATTTGCGGTATGGCCGACTGCGATGCGCTCCGCTCCGCACATTGTTCCGGTCTCCCGCAGGGTGCGATAGCGAATGTCACGGGCTTCAGCTTGGAACGAGCTGTGCCGACGATGGATGCCAACTCGCGTCGCATGCACATGGAGCGGAACATCCAGCGTGTGGCACAACGTTTCGACAAACCGTTGGTCCCCCTCGGATTCCGCTCCTCGTAATCCATAGTTGCAATGGACGGCCGTCAGGGTCAGTCTCCAATGAGATCGGAGATGATGCAGAAGCGATAATAACGCGACTGAATCTGGACCACCTGAAATGGCCACCAACACATGCTGTCCTGGTTGAATGAGGCTTCTGGATCGAACCGTTCGAACGACGCGATGCAAGAGAGGAGGCCAAGCCGTCCTGTTCATGGAATCGGATACGGTTGGTTGCAACAGTCCATCATGCGTCCATGCGGTCGTGATAGTGACGGAGGATCTGTCGGGCTGACTCCACATCAAGTGCGATTTGTCGGCTCAGGGTGTCCTCACTCTCGAACCGTGCATCGCCACGGATCCGCTCGATCAATTCAACCGTGATCATCTGCCCATAGAGGTCATATTGTCCATCGAGGATGGAGACCTCGAATCCCCGTGATCCTCCTTGAAAGGTCGGTTTGCTTCCAATATAGGTGACGGAATTGTGCCGATCGGTTCCCAGGATGGTGACCGACGCATAAATGCCGTCGGCAGGAGTCACACGGTCTGGCGGGAGCAGCAGATTGGCGGTTGGACATCCTAATGTTCGTCCCCTGCCCTCCCCGGCTGAGACGATTCCACTCAGCGCATAGGGTCGGCCGAGCAACCGCATCGCGTGAGCCATCTCTCCAGCCATGATGAGCTGCCTGATTCTTGTTGAGCTGACAACGCCTCCATCAACGGTGACGGGAGGCGTTGGATGAACGATGAAGCCGAACCGCTCACCAAGGCGCTGAAGATCATCGATCTTGCCGGTTCGTTTGTGTCCAAATGCAAAATGCTGTCCGACAAAAATCTCCTTGAGGCCCAATCCGTTGGCGAGTACCTGTTCGGCGAACAGATCGGGCGTCAGCAACGCGAAGGTTGGCGTGAACTCGACGAGCATGACCTCATCGATCCCTGCTTGCTTGAAACGAGCCAGTTTTTCACGTTCGTCGGTCAGAAATCTGAAATCGGCGTGAGGCGCCAGGATTTTCACTGGATGCGGATTAAAGGTGAGCACCACCGCCGTTCCCTCGTTCTTGCGTGCTCTTTCAACGACCTGTTGTAAGAGAGCTTGGTGACCACGATGATGTCCGTCAAAGTTTCCGATTGTGGCCACGGGATACGGTCGCGTGGCCTTGTCCGAATATCCGCGGGTGACTTTCATCGTGATGAACGAAGCAGCTGAGCGGCGTCTTTGGCGAAGTAGGTCAGAATCAGATCGGCCCCTGCCCGCTTGATGGCTAACAGGGACTCCATCATCGCGCGCGACTCATCGAGCCATCCCGCCTGTGCCGCCGCTTTAATCATGCTGTATTCACCACTCACCTGATAGGCCGCCAGCGGCAGGAGCATGCGGCGTCGGGCGGTGGCAATGATATCGAGGTAGGGCAAGGCCGGCTTCACCATGACGATGTCGGCCCCCTCCTTGATATCAAGATCAATTTCGCGCAGCGCTTCCCGCGCATTCGCCGGGTCCATTTGATAGGATTGTCGGTCACCAAAGTGCGGTGTCGAGAAGGCTGCGTCGCGAAACGGTGCGTAGAAGCAGGACGAGAACTTAGCGGCATATGCCATAATAGGCAGATCCTGGAATCCGGATCGATCGAGCTCTTTCCTGATTGCGGCGACACGCCCATCCATCATATCAGACGGAGCTACCATATCGGCTCCTGCCTCGGCATGGGTCCGCGCCATAGTCGTCAAACAGTCCAACGTCTCGTCATTGAGAATTTTTCCATCACGGACGACTCCACAATGACCATGGCTGGTATATTCGTCGATGCACACATCGGTGATCACTATCAACTCCGGCACCTGTTGTTTGACGGCTTTGACCGCCCGCTGCACGATACCGTTTGGGTCTAAGCCCGAACTGCCACGTTCGTCCTTGGACGCTGGAATGCCGAATAAAATGATGGCCGGAATACCGAGCGCAAGCAGCTCAGCCGCTTCCTTGATGAGCAGATCGATGGACAGTCTGAATTGACCGGGCATCGACCCGATTTCTTCACGACGATTCTGTCCCTCAAGCACAAACAACGGAGCAATAAAATCCGACGTCGAGAGGTGCGTCTCCCGCACCATTCGTCGTAACGGCTCCTGTTGCCTGAGTCGACGAAGGCGATGGACTGGAAACCCCATAGTGTATTCCTATTTCCCCCGGAGATTAATCAAGCAGACCATCAGGTCTCTGACGGAGGCCATTCCCCCCAGCTGATCGTCCCTTGTTACAGCCATATGACGATGGATTGGAAACGCCATAACGAGAATCCTTACTTCC
>CABVRZ010000022.1 GCA_902500775.1 uncultured Nitrospira sp. | reverse complement strand
CAACCAAAAGGCTACGCCGCCTTTATCCTATTTCCACACCTAAAGATGATACCTCCAGCAGGCACCTTCCCAGTCTTTTTAACTGGGAATACACGGGGCACACATACATCGCAGAAGGAGGCATCAGCACCATGCGTCGAGAGAAATATCCTACGGCGACAGGCTACGATTCTCTGTATCGCGTGTCAACTACGAGTGGAAGGAAATGAGCAGGTCTCAGAAACGACTACGAGCACCGGGTGTCTGATTGTCCCGTGCTGTCTTTCAAGGACGGTGTCAGGCGTGAAAAGATAGCTCATAGCCATCACCACTAAGTGGCTTAATTCTTGGCCATCCGATCAACCTGCACGACGCAGGATTGTTTCTACTGCAAGCGCCGATACCTCACTGCAACAAGCCCGGCGACACGGCCGGTTCGTCACGAACGCTCATGAAGAATGTGGGCTAGATCACTAACGTGCCATTCGCGTATGCTACAGTAGATGAGTAGGCTGAGCTGTAACAAAACAGGTTGACGTTTGTGAGCCCCGATGGATTGTATAAAAGGAACCTTACTATGACCACAGGCTTTCGCTATGCTTTTGCCATTGCCATCATTGGAAGTCTAACGGGATGCATCGACCCGCCAAAATCTCCCTATGTCGATGTGCGGGACACAACTGCACGCATTGACGAGTTACAATCGGCTGCAGAACAAGGGAGCGCTGAAGACCAATACCATCTTGGCATGCGATATGAGAACGCACGTCCAACCGACCATCGAGAAGCCGTCCGGTGGTATCGCATGGCGGCCACACAACAACATGCGGGGGCTTTTTATCGACTGTGCGTCCTCTCGGACGTCGGAAGGGGGCTGCCCCAAGATTTTCAAGAAGCTCTCCGATGGTGCCGTCTTGCTGCTGATCAAGGACATGGAGCGGCAATGTTTCTTATTGCCGCCCACTATGAGAAAGCACGAGGCGTCCAGAAGGACCTCGTGCAGGCCTACCATTGGTATAACCTCGCGGCAGCCAACGGACATGAAGCCGGCGCAAAATGGCGAGATCGTCTCGGTCGTGACATGACACCCGCCCAGATTGCTCAAGCACAATTCCTTACAAGGAATTGGAAACCGAAAGAGCAAGAACCACGTCAAGAATAATCATGATGCAGGGATTCATGCCCTTACGCTTCCGTTCGACCAAGAGACCGAATGCGATGGCCCTCCATCGATCCAATGAACAGGGTCACCATGAGGACAGTGCTAGCTTCCGCAACAGGGCAGTCCTCTCTATTTTTTCCAGCACAGGTCTACCACTCATTCCAGGCGTGAACTCCCAATCTGAGTCTGAGTTACGATACAATATGCGGGATTCACTGCCTCAATGATGTCACCACAGCTCCATCGTCGCATGCTCGGTGTAACGATCAACCGGCTCCTTCCACTGATCAGTCTACTCATGCTGTATACTGTTGTCTCAAGTTGCACTTCCCCTCCCCAACCATCGTCGCAACCACTTGCGACTGGACCAGTCGCAAGTGAGCTACTCAAACGCGCACAAGGGGGCGACCCAAAAGCCCAAAACCAGTTGGGCCTTCACTATAGTGAAGGCCGCGAACTCCCACAAAACTATCAGGAAGCAAAATATTGGTTTAAAAGAGCAGCAGACCAAGGCCATGCCGGCGCGCAGGTCAACCTTGGCACACTCTACGCGTTAGGACAGGGGGCTCCGTTCAGCGACCCAATGGCTCTATTTTGGTTTCAGAAAGCCGCGGATCAGCGCAATGCATTGGCGTTTGCCAAACTTGGCATGATGTACGAACGAGGACGTGGTGTCTCTCAAAATTTTGTTGAAGCCCACATGTGGTATAACCTCTCGGCGGCCTACGGTGAGAAACGAGCCGCTGAATCCCGCAATGCTGTCGCGAAACACATGACCGCAGAGCAAGTCGCTGAAGCTGAAGCACGAGCCAAGAAATGGGCTCCGAATCGGCGGTAGGTAAGCGTCAAGTCGTTGCGCTGAAGCCGTTCCCCCTACCTGAACCCCGCTACCCCAATCGGGTAACTCCATTCCCGAGGCCTGTAGTCCCCTTGATGGCCAGGCTCACTGCCAGGCCATCAAGGCATCGATCGACTCGGTCGCACAGCACACAGCGGCTAGTCCCTATCAATCTCACTTCTTCATAAAAGAATCCATCGCACCACCAGCCGACGGCAAAGAAGACAGCTTGTCTTTGGCTTGCTTGATCGTGTTCATGTTTTTTTGTAGCTCGTCGACATTCTTCTGCATCTCGATCAAGGAACTGCCGATCTGTGTGACCGAGTCTTTGATTCCAAAGAGCCCCTCCGCCGATGCAATATGCAACGACAACCCTCCCAGACCAAATCCGAGCAGAAATGCTGGGATCGCCACTGTGCTGACTGAGCGTGTATGTGTCATCGGTCCCTCCTTGCTTCAATACCTTCTAGAGCGGTTCGCTGTCGTTAGCATCATTAAGGATATGCATGGGACTGTCAAGGCGCCTCTCAACGCGGTCACGATTGAACCTAGTCGAGAGTGACAGCCTACGAGAATCACCGCTGGCGCCATCTCACCGGTTGGGAAAGCCTCCAGTCGATGCGTTGTGGAGATGGAAACACTGGCAAGACAACAGGCAAAAACGAAGGCGTGCGATTAGAAGATTCCACCTTGCTTTTGAAGCCAACGAATATACTTCACAATCTGATCGACATCCTCTGGTTTGACGGCATCAATCTTCGGCATGTCGCCAAATTGCCAATGATGAGCCTTGACCCCATTGGCCACCGCTCGCTGGAACGCCACATCGCCGTGATGGTTTGGTTCATACACTTTGTGAAGAAATGGAGGCCCTTGGTTCGTTCCGACTCCACCAGCTCCATGACATCGTGAACAATTCGCGTTGAACTTCTGCTCTCCCTCCCGGAACTCAGTCGGAGCAGAGGAGGCGATTCCCGATGCACCTGGCTCCACCCCATTTTGGCTGCACGCCGGAGCCACTCCGAGTATCAACACTATTGAACTGAGCAACACAACTTGTGACGACGTCATAGACATTCTCCATCCATTCCCATCAGAGTATTCGCTCAAGATACCGCATAGGGAATTGGATCTACAACTCCCACCTCCGCAAACCCACGCCGTCTGATGAGACAGCTGTCGCACCGTCCGCAGGCCACTGCATCCGTGGGGTCATAACAACTGTGGGTGAGGTGAAGTGGCGCACGAAGATCCAGGCCGAGCCGAATAATCTCTGCCTTGCTCATCCGTAGCAGCGGTGCTCGAATTTCAAACCTTCCCCCCATCATGCCCACCTTGGTTCCGAGTGCCAAGGTCGCTTCCACGGCCTTGATAAATTCTGGACGGCAATCGGGATAACCAGAGTAGTCCAGTACATTGGCCCCGAAATAGATCACCGAGGCACCGACCACCTCCGCGTGCGCGGCCGCAATAGAGAGAAAAATCAAATTTCGTCCTGGCACATAGGTCACCGGCACCTCTCGCCCAGGATCAGAGGACCACTGATTTTTTGGAACCGAGAGATCGCCGGTGAGAGCAGACCCTCCGATTGACTGGAGATCAACGGCGACAACTATGTGGTGCTCTGCCTTCAGCGCGCAGACCACCTGTTTCGCCCGCTCAATCTCCACAGCATGCCGTTGTTGGTAGGCCAGGGTCAGGAGATACAGCTCATAGCCCTCTTGTCTGGCGATAGCTGCTGTTACAGTGGAATCCAGCCCACCACTGGCAAGAACAACAGCCCGTTTGTGAGGCTGCCCGCTCATAAGCAGAACATCTCGCGGCAGGATGATGGAAGGAGCAGAATAGAGAGTTTAGTCGCGGTCTTCTTCCCGTTCGATTTTCTCCAACAGCTCGGCACGAGACTGGCACTCGACGCACAGCTTGGCAAAGGGAACCGCTTGAAGCCGCTTTTCACTGATCTCGACTCCACACTCCGCACAGATTCCATAGGTTCCCTCGTGCAGACGTGTGAGAGCTTCATCGATCGACTGCCGGCGGCGATTGCGCATCTCCATCAAGGAAATACCCAGTTCACGCTCAAGATCCATGAGCGCCTGATCTCCAACATCGCGTGCCGACTCCAGGCGTCGCTGTTGATCTTCGGTCAACGATTGCCCCAGACTCTCCTCAATCTCTCGAATAATTTCTTGGCGCTTGCCAATGAGCATCTTGTGAAGCACTTCCTGTCGCTGCTCCCGCGCTTCACGCTCTTTCGCAGTTTCTTTTGGTCGCACAGGTGCTTCATCCACTTCGACCGATGGCTTGGCCGTAGTGACTATACCAGCCACCGCTGGTTGCAACTTCTTGGCGGTCGGTTCCACTGACTTCGGTTTCATCTCGCCCTTCTTTTTCACTGGCCCCTTCGTCACCATAATGATGCGTGCTCCGCAGTTAGGTAGTTTGGAAGGTTACAACCGGCCTTCTCTCTTATTGCCACAATTCTCGTTCAACGAGGCGGTGGGGAAATACGTCCCATCCCCTTTTACTTATGGATAAATGATGGTCGAATGCACGTCATATCCGCTGAGTTTTTCACGTCCGTTCAGACCCTTCAACTCAACCAAGAAATCTAGCCCTACTAACGTTCCCCCCAGCTGCCGGACGAGATTCACCGTCGCTTCCGCCGTCCCTCCAGTTGCCAGGAGATCATCGACGATCAACACGTGCTCTCCCATCTCAATCGCGTCCCGATGTATGGCAAGACTGCTGTTGCCATACTCGAGGTTATACTTGACCTCATAGCAATCAGCCGGGAGTTTCCCTGGCTTCCGAACCGGAACGAATCCAGCTCCCAGTCTCGCCGCAAGAATGCCGCCAAAGATAAATCCCCGGGACTCGATGCCAACGACCTTCCGAATCCTTCGATCTTGGTACCGCACTGTCAATTGGTCTGAGAGACTTCGAAGAGCGGCCGGATCTTTCAACAATGTGGTGATGTCATAGAAGAGAATGCCGGGCTTTGGAAAGTCCGGCACTTCGCGAATAAGCGCTTGATAGTTGACAGTGGTCACGGAATCTAGAGCAGATCTGCCTGTGTCATGGTTTTTCGCTCAATGGTGTGACGAAGACGGACAAGCGCGGCCATTTCGATCTGCCGAACGCGCTCTCGAGTCAACCCCATGGTCTTCCCAATTTCTTCCAAGGTCTTCGCTTCCCCTCCATCAAGCCCGAACCTTGACACAATAACAGTTTGCTCTTTTTCTGGCAACTCCCTCACCCACGCCATCAGTTCCGTTCTGCGTCGAACCCCATCAGCAGTCTCATCGGGGGATAGTCCCGTCGGATCTTCGATCACATCACGGAGAAATGTGTCCGTGCGATCGTTGAGCGGGCTATCCAGCGAACAGGTCGTGCGAACCAACTGTTTCAGATCCAAAACCTCTGCTTCCGAGGTCTTCATCTTGATCGCCACTTCCACCGCTCTCGGCTCACGTCCGAGTTCCTGTATCAATTGCTCCGAGCGATTCAAATAACGATTCAACCGCTCCACCACATGGACAGGTAGTCGAACCAGTTTCCCTTGATTGATAATCGCACGTTCGATGTACTGCCTGATCCACCAAGACGCGTAGGTGCTAAACCGAAACCCCCGCTTGTAGTTGAATTTTTCGACGGCTTTAATCAGCCCAAGATTTCCTTCCTCGACGATATCAGAAAAGGGAAACCCTCGATGCATGTACCGCTTTCCGATGCTGATCACCAGACGCAGATTAGATTCGATCATTTGTTGGCGAGCGCGCTCATCGCCGGCCATCACGCGTTTCCCAAGTTGCTGCTCGTCCTTAAACGTGAGCAACGTAGAGCGACGAACTTCACGCAAATAGCTCTTGAGCGTATCCAGGCCCTCCGCTCGACCTGTTTCACGCTCACGCTCCTCCGGCAGACTCCCGGTCTCGGCGGCACCCATCTCATCATCCAGATGCCGTCGAGCCTCACTCACCTCGGACTCCTCGTGATGTTGCCGGCTCATAGTTCCTCAGTACGAGCTAATACCAAATATCAAACGTGGAATATTGTCCAGTCGCCACTCCCCACTCCGCCTCAATCCTCGTGACTCGTGCAGAAGGAGGACCGATCCTGAGTTGATGTTCAAGCACATCGATCACGGACCGCGTCCCCTCAACGTCAACCTCAACTCGGCCATCGAAAAGATTGCGCACACCACCTACCAGCTCAAGGTCCATGGCCACTCGCGCAGCAAAGGCACGGAACCCGACCCCTTGAACACGACCATGCACAACAATACGGGCCCGCACCGACAGCTCATCAGCGGGTTGAGTCATGCCTGTCCCTTCGAGCCCTCAAATCCCACGAGCCCCAGCGGCTCCGCTCTGCGGATATTCTCACACCTCTTGAGAGGCGTCACGCCTTTTACAAAATCTACGCCCTGACTATGTCGTCATCCTGCCGAGATTTCTTGAGGGTTTATTTGTCAAAACACATCGGAATAGACCAGGAACAGGGGTGGACGACCTGAAAGACCCCATCTCGGCTGCTCTCTCAACAAACTCTACGAAGCAGCCTGTAAAGAAGTAACTTATTGATTTGGAAGCGGGATCATCATGACAGACGATATCAACTCGGTACCCCGACCGATACGGAACATCGATACACACCAGACACATTTCTTCATTAATCAAGCTCTTGAGGGATCTGCTCCGCAGCCTGCGGTCCTGAGAGATCTGTACCAATAGGACCAGCGATGCAAACTACCCTGACCTTGACTGTGTGAATGGAGAAGGGGGAAGAATCAACCCCGCTATCGTTCACCTTGCTTGTGAAGAAGCAGGATCCTCGCTATCAAGCACGCTTGGGGTGGTCGGGGCGAGAGGATTTGAACCTCCGACCCCTGCGTCCCGAACGCAGTGCGCTACCGGGCTGCGCTACGCCCCGACAAGACCAAGCGGTAAACCGAGTTCGTAATTGTCTTACAAGAGAGGGGTAAAAGGCAACCCATGTGATTCTGCCACACCTGGATGCGTCACTTTCCCTTCTTTTAAGTTGACTCCCTTCGCCAACCCAGGATCAGAACGAATCGCTCGCTCTACTCCCTCGGAGGCGAGGCGAATCACATATGGCATGGTTGCGTTGGTTAGAGCATAAGTGGATGTGCGAGGAACGATTCCCGGCATGTTTGCCACACAATAATGAAGCACCCCATCTACCAGGTACACGGGATCGGAATGAGTGGTTGGTCTGGTTGTCTCCACACAGCCGCCCTGATCAACAGACACATCGACGATCACGGAAGCCGGTCTCATCTGTGAGACGAGCGCACGCGAGACCAACTTGGGTGCCTTGGCACCTGGAACAAGCACCGCACCGATCACCAGATCTGCCGTGCGCACGGCTTCTTCAATGGCCGTGGGATTGGCGGCCCGAGTAACAATGCGCCCATGATACTGATCATCAAGCGCCCGCAACCGTTCAATATCCAGATTAATGACCGTGACCTGTGCTCCTAACCCCACAGCCATACGAACGGCAGAGGCTCCGACCACTCCTGCGCCCAAGACCACCACCCGTCCCGGTTCGACGCCAGGAACCCCTCCCAACAATACGCCACATCCCCCGTGTGTTTTCTGGAGATATTGAGCACCGATCTGGATCGACATTCGCCCAGCGATCTCACTCATTGGCTTCAACATAGGAAGACTCCCATCCTTGGCTTCAGTCGTCTCATAGGCAATAGCAGTAATCTTGCGGTTGACCAGCTCTTTGGTCACATCCGGGATGGCGGCGAGATGCAAGTAGGTAAACAAGGCATGACCAGGACGGAAGAGCGCACACTCAGACAGCATCGGCTCCTTGACTTTCAGGATCAACTCCGCTTTCTCAAAGACCTCGGCTTTTGAATCGGCGATCGTAGCGCCGGCCTTACGATATTCATCATCGGTAAACCCGCTCCCCACACCGGCCGAGGATTCAACCCAGACTTGGTGCCCCTTCTGACACAACATCGTAGCACTCTGGGGCGTGACGCTCACGCGATACTCATGATCTTTGACTTCTTTTGGAATGCCGATCACCATCCTCAGGTCACCTCCTTCAGCTAACCACCGGTACCTCCATTGCCTCAATATAATTATACCTCAGACCTCTGCACCTCACTTGGGAAGGGTGCGTTGCTCCCAAAGACATTCTGGACCATGGACAGTCCCAAAAGTCATGTTGTAAGATGTTCTGCTATCGTCGTGAGGAGGTAGAGATGGACGACTGGAATCACTCATGTCAGGCCTGTGGATCACCTGATGTGCCACTGACAAAATTGTCGCTGGGAAAAGATTTTTTTGGACGCCCCTATGATCGTTTATCGCCATCGTCGGACCAGAACCCGAGGTGGTACTGTACATCCTGTTCATTCCATAAACAGCTCCAGCGAGACTTCCGCGATATCCTTGCCGAATTCGATAAACTGCGAGCTAGCTTTATCTCTGAGCTCTCCAAAGCCGACGAATTCAGGCGAGCCTCACTACGCTTATATGAAATTCGGACGATTCTGGACGCACCTAAGCAGACATCCCAGTTCCTCAGCAACCGCGACGTCACCGTGCTGATGGAACGGCTCAATACCTTGACCATGCCGGTGTAATTCGGATTTGTACCATGCCACCATTTCAACGCCATATCTTCATCTGTACGAACCAGCGTCCGAAGGATGATCCTCGCGGCTGCTGTGCTAATTTAGGCTCCGAAAAGCTTCACGCCCACTTCAAGAGCGAAACCAAGCGGCTCAATCTCAAAGGGCTCGTCCGAGCCAACAAAGCCGGCTGTCTTGACCACTGTGATCTGGGTCCCAGCCTGGTGGTCTATCCTGAAGGAGTCTGGTACTGGGTCGGGACAGAAGCCGACGTGACCGAGATCATGGAGCGGCACGTCATGAAGGGTGAGATCGTCACACGACTGCTTATGCCTGACCATCCGGTTCCGGCAATGCTGCCGCCACTCAAAACGAGTTAACGCTCCATTTATTACCGACCACATGTCCACTGAAGACAAATGGAAGGCCAACATGGAAAAGGTAGCCTTTACACAACGGTTCCCTGGCCTCCTGCTCGATTGGCAATCCTGTGCAGGCAAAACAATTCAGGCTGTGGTTCCGTTGACCGGCAAACCTGGTGCGGCAGTCATCGTCTTTACCGACGCAACCTACACCACCGTTCCTCCGCTTGCGCCGGAACCTTGGGCACTCGGACAAGCTCTTGTTGATGCACGGGTACTGCTGGAGCCGTCGCACCCAGCCGCCTATGCGGAGTATGATCGGCTGGTGAAAAGAGATAAAGACGCGTTGAAATCCGCAAGAGTGGAAAAGATTTTAGGCGCGATTCACAATAACGTGGAACAGATTCCCGAACTCAAGGATCGGCTTAAAGCACTCGTAATGGAATGGAAGTGAGCAGTCTCCCGAATAAAAATATGTTCGAGATCTTCTCGCAAGGTCTCTTCGAAGGAGTCAAACCCATGCTGGTCATTCGCGATCACCTCGTCCGTCATCCCGACCGCTGTACCCACCAGGCTGTCTGTGTCCCGATTTGCCCGACCAGCGCATGGCTCTCGACCCCGCCGTACAAGTTCGATCCGTCACGGTGCCTCGAAAGTTGCCGGTTATGCCTCGATGCTTGCCCGTCCCAGGCCATCTACGCCGTCTTCAAAAAAGGCGACAAACTTCTTGAACCGCAGAAAAAGTAGACCAAATCACACGATCTGTTTGCGCAAATGCCCCCAGTACGCAGTGCCTGCATAGCCACAGGCAACTGTCCCTGTTGTCATGGCCATCATCTGGTAAACCTTGCTACGGGGAATTTTGACTTTCACGGCAGGATTCAAGAGATCGGGTGAATTCATAACGAGTTTGAGTGATTCGCCAGCTGAAAGAATCGGCCACATGCAGGAGAGCCGCAATCTTGTTTCATAGCGTGGAATCGCCATCGTATAGGCCCATCCCTGGTCCAGGTGCTCCACCGCTAGGCGAACAAGCTTGCTCAGCACAGGTCTGAGGCTAGGAAGACTTTCCTGATACAAGAGATCGTGTGGCTTGAGTCCCACTTCAGTCAACATCGTTTCGGGGATGTAACATCGCCCCTTCTGCAAATCATGGGCGATATCTTTGACAATGTTCGTCAACTGCAAACCCTTTCCAAATCGTATCCCTCTCGCGGACATCTGTTGCACATCCCAATCTGCAAGAGCCTTGCGATGAGCACACATCAACCCTGTCCAAAATTCTCCGACGCAACCGGCCACTGAGTAGGTATAGCGGTCGAGATCATCGCTGGTCTTGAGTGCGGTCAGTTCGCCAGAAGAGGCACCGGGAAAGGTATTCAGATCCGTTTCCATTCCCTGCGTCAGGGTGACTATAACTTGCCGAATCCGATGCTGGTCATCCAATGCACAGGCCTGAAACATTTGGAAACACTCATCCAACCGTTGAAGTAGAACCCGTTCCGCTGAATCCTGTTGCACCGACCCAACGGACTGTTGAATAGACCGAATCTGCTCCCAGTCAATATGCTCACTGACAAACTGCTCTCTGAGGAGGTAAAGAAAACCGAGTCGACGCGGTCGATCGATGAGTTCGGCATCGGCGATCGTATCAGCAGCTCGCGCGAAGAGATATGCTAATCCTACCTGATCACGTACATTTGCGGGTACTACCGCCAACGTCGTGTAAAACAGACGTGAGACCTGCTTCAGAAGGTCTCGGAGCAAAACCTTCTTTTTGGATGAGTCAATTACTGAGGAGCGATCCATCACCTAACTTCCAGTACTCCTTGCATTCCCTTCTCTCGATGACTCGGCATAGGCCATAATCGTTTGTCGCAATAGAATCCAACGCGGCTGGGCTGCGTTGGAACAAATCGAACCATAGCGGTTTTCCCAGCTCCAACATCCTGCTCGATCGCAAGACCATTCGAGGGTTCATGAACGATAAAGTTGTGTGGTGTGAGGGTGGTAATACTCGAAAGAGTCAGCTCAACAGGCTGCCCGCTCTCTACGACCAGATGGCTCGGTGAGTAGGAGTAGCTGTCGAGAATGATCGTGGCACGCTGAACCCCATCCGGCGAAATGGGAACGACGATCGGTGGACCTTGCTCTGAACTGGCAACGGACGGCCTCATTGCTACCAATACAGCGATGAGCCATCCCGCCGTGCTAAACCCACTATACGGCTTCCGGATGACTCTCATGAGAACTTTCTAACAGGAACAGCTAGAAATGGTCAACTTTACGCCGTACTTTCAGTGAGTTCGCACACCTTGACTTTCGGTAACCCATCCTTATTTGTTGGAATCAATGATTGGTGAATGCTGCAACTCCAAAAGAATGATTTGTGTATAATACAGCGTGTTTTGGCGTCGGTTGGGTACATAGGCGAACTCACATCGCCAAGGAGGATCTCCATGAAGTGGCTTAAGGGCATCGGCCTGTTTCTCATTGCAAACTTTCTGATCTATATTACGCTGTCGCTGACAGCCACCCTATTGGTCAACGTCGTCCTACCCGCATTTGGCATCGACGTGCGGGGAATCTATAACCAGCAGCTGCTGGTCTGGGCATTGGTGATCGGGTTTGGCGGCGCCTTCATCAGCTTGGCCTTTTCCAAGCAAATGGCGCGAGCCATGCTCAACTGTGAACAAATCACTCAGCCTCGGTCGCACGCTGAGCAGGTCATCTATGGATCGGTTCAGGAGATCGCCCAACGGCTCCACATCACCATGCCGGAAGTATGGATCTATGACTCCCCTGATCCTAATGCCTTTGCGACCGGCCCCAGTAAGAATAACTCGATGGTTGCCGTCTCCACCGGTCTTCTCCAGAACCTCAAGGAAGATGAGGTGAAGGCCGTCCTTGCCCACGAGATGGGCCATGTCTACAACGGCGATATGTTTACCACCACCGTACTCTCCGGATTGATGAACACTTTCGTCTTTTACATCAGCAACTTTCTCTCGCAACTCGTTGGGCAGCCACATGGAGACCGGGAAGAGGGAAACACCGGCAATCCCATTCTGGCGTTCGTGGTGTATATCTTCCTGCAGGTCGTCTTGTCCTTCCTCGCCATGCTGGTCGTGAGCTGGCATTCTCGCCGCCGTGAATTCGCGGCTGATGCTTTCTCAGCCAAGGTCTACGGCAAGGAAGCGATGATCAACGCCCTTCGCGGCATTGACCGCTGGGTCAACCGTACCCAATTCCAATACCAGGGCCAAGATGCGCTCGCCACGATGAAGATTTCCGGGAACACATCTGGCGTGATGCATCTCTTTGCAACACATCCACCGATCGAGGCACGAATCGAAGCATTGCAACGACTGACTGCCTAACGCCGATGACTGGTCGTGACACCCACAACCTCGTGGGTGTCACGCGTTTCGATAAAATGCGAGATGTTCATGGTACTCTTGAATGGCGGCTCCTAGCGCCTGCGCCCCCAACACGATATTCGCTTCGAGCGTTGCCTCAATCCCAGGATCATTGATCTCGACTTCATATCGTTCTTGAATGTTGGTTCGCACCGGTCCCTGCGAGACATCGCGCGGCATAAAAATCTCTTTCCAGACTTCTTTCTCTACTAAACACACATCACGAAATCGCTCATAGAGCAAGGCCAGTTTTTCTGGATCTGTAATCTTCAGACGCTCTCCCATATACCTCCTCTAATTCGAAACCTACCTGATCGCTTCTTGTTCAGATGACGCACCAACCTCACGATGGGTGATACGAAAACGCATCAAGCCAACCTGATTGACGGCATGAAACGGTTGTTGTCCTATCGGCGCGATATAAATCTTTGCCACGTAGTTGCCACTACTCCATCGATCGCCTGATCGTGTCATTTCCAAATATCCGTACCGTTCATGTCCGGGAAGTTCCAAGACATCCTTGCCCAACAGTCTCTCCCGCACTTGACCATTTGACTCCTCTCGGTACCATTGCACTCCAAATTGGGTCGGGTCTTCGAGAGGAGCCACTTCAAAGACAAGATAAATGGCTGGGGTTTCCGGCGGAAAGACCGATCGAGGTTCGATTGGCTTGAGACGCGGATCTTGTGTGTACCAGCCTTTTCTCCCAAACGAATCCCATTCCACCTCAAAGGCTTTGGCCATCTTGATCCAGGTAAAGAGCGACTGCGGGATCCCCTGCTCCTGATGATCAAATGAGGGACTCTGAGTTGCCCCCACCTCCGTCGATTCCTGTTCCTTCAGTGGAAGGAGGTCTTTTGCCTCACCTACCTGCTGATAGAAAAGAGCAGAAGACAGAATAATTGCCACCATGCAGCCTTCTAATCCTCGCCATGCAACGAAATCAGAGATCATAGAGGATCATGGTACTGACATGGATCCTACCGGTCAATCTCATGGGGTCATCATTCAAACCTTGTGCCAGGTGAGGGGTGTGGTAAAGTGATCACAGCCTTGTCGTATGACTGATCAACCAGCGCCCTCTTTGCATTCAGCGGAACTCATTCGTCACAGCCACCCCACACCGTTAGACCCACATGAATCCGGCCGGCGTTTCGGCATTCGCGATGGGATGTTCCAAGCCGTTGCCCAGGGAGGAGGCGAACAGTACCTTTCGGCCTTCGCGCTTCTCCTCTCCGCAACACCATTTCAGCTCAGTATCCTCTCGGCCATTCCCCAGTTACTCGGTACCTGGGCCCAGCTGGTTTCGGTCAAAATCTCGCATTGGTTCCCAAGCCAAGCATCCCAAGTCTACTGGGGCATTATTGGCCAATCCGTTTCCTGGGTCCCGATCCTGGTATTGCCCTTATGCTGGCCAGAGCATGGCCCCTGGCTACTCATTCTTGGTGTGGCAGTCTATTTCATTTGTACCCACTTCACTTCCCCGGCTTGGAACAGTCTCATTACCGAATTACTGGACCCCAATGAGCGGGGAGCCTACTTCGCCAGACGGTCACGAGTGGTTGCCATCACGAGCCTTTTGGGGCTCTGTTCGGCTGGAGTCTTGCTGAGTCTCTTTGAAAAGCACGACCTACTATGGATCGGCTTTACGATCATCTTCCTGACTGCAGGGCTCTGCCGGAGCACATCGGCCATTCTAATTAGAACAGTCACCACGTTCTCTCAGCATCAGCCTCATCACACCCCCACAGGTTTTCTGGACTTTCTTCACACCGGCGTTTCCGACAACTTTCGCCACTTTTTGCTGTTTTCAGGGCTTATGCATGCCGCTGTCCTGATTGCCGGTCCATTCTTCGTCCTCTACCTACTTCAGGATCTCCACCTCTCGCATTGGCAATATGGAACTTGGATCGCGGCAGGCATTCTTGGTCAATTTGTGACTCTTCCAGCTTGGGGACAGTTCAGCGATCGGTTTGGCAACAAAGCGTTGCTCACCTTCACCGGGCTCATCGTCGCATTTCTTCCGATGCTCTATCTGGTCAGCAATGCCTGGCTGTTTCTCGTCACGGTGAATTTCTTCGGCGGTGTGATCTGGGCAGGACTAGGTCTTGGATTGAACAATTACGTCTTTGATGCGGTACACCCAGTAGATCGTGGAAAGGCCGTCGCCATTTCAAGCATCGTTAACGCCATCGGATGGGCGCTCGGAACCGTAGCTGGAAGCCTGTTGATCGGCAGGATACCAAGTACGATCCATCTTGGTCCCATTCACTTGGAACCTGCATCTAATCTGCCGTTTATCTTTTTCCTCTCCGGTCTGCTCCGCCTGATCGTTTCAATCACACTTCTCCAGACCTTTCACGAGTCTCGTCAAGTTGAACAACGTGCTCACCGACGATTGCTATGGGAGCTACCGTTCTTGAAACCGTTACGACATTTCTCGCGGCGATCGACCAGTCTCCATCAATAGGACGCTGCCCCAGAACCAACTGTGCGGTTCTTCTCCTCTTGTTTGAGTTTCTCAAACGATTTATCGGCATTGCTCTTGACCTGTTCCGGGGTCACGGTTGATACCGGCTTTGGGGGATCCATCGCACATCCAGTCACGTTTACAATTCCGGTCCCAATTACGAGGGCCACCACCCAAGACCAGCCTCCTCGCCTTTCCATGATTGTTGGGAGCATCCGTCTCCTCCTTTTGTCTTATTTTGTGAGTGCGCTTCTGCATCATACCATCCTTTCCACTGCGTATTGTTGTGAATCCATCTCGTTGACTCACTCGAACAAGGCAGGTATGCTCCGATCTAACATTCTGTCACTACAAAGAGGCTCCTCATGTCGCTCTATGCCCGTCTAACCGAAGACCTCAAACTGGCCATGAAGTCGCGCGATCAGCTCCGGATGGACGTGATTCGGATGATCAAAGCCGCCGTCTTGAATAAGGAGGTTGAACTCAAGCGCGATCTTGATGATGCAGAGATGAGCCGAGTCATGACCACGCTCGTTAAGCAACGACGAGAGTCGGTTGAACAGTTTGAGAAAGCCCAACGGCAAGAGTTGGCCGCCAAGGAGCGCCAAGAAATAGAGATCATTGAATCCTATCTCCCTAAACCGCTGTCATCAGAAGAGCTTGATTCCCTGGTCACATCCGTCATTGCCGACACGGAATCTCGGTCGATAAAGGATCTGGGGACGGTGATGAAGGCCGTCATGGCACGCCTGGGGGGACAAACGGTCGACGGCAAGCAGGTCAGCGAGCTCGTGAAACGCAAGCTCTCCTGACCCCTCCCACACGTCTTTTGCTATACTGAACACATCCTGTCTCGACTTTAGTTTTGTCCAACTTCAGCCGTAGAGTAAGAGCTATGGCCATTCTCATCGTTGACGACTCAACGGACCAATTTGCGCTCCTCCGATCCCTTCTGACGAAAGCAGGCCACAATCCGATTCTTGGTGCAGAGTCCGCCAAGGCCGCGTTTTCAATATTGAACCTTGATGGGACACAAGCCTCCACCGACATTGACTTGATCTTGATGGATGTGCTCATGCCAGAAATCGACGGGGTACAGGCCTGCCGAACGATCAGGCAGCAGGCCCATCTTCGCGATATCCCGATTATCATGGTCACGGCCAAAAACGACCTCGACAATCTCCACGAAGCCTTTTCCGCCGGAGCCATGGACTATATTAACAAGCCCGTGAAGAGCATTGAGCTACTTGCACGAGTCGCCTCTGCCCTCACCTTGAAAAAGGAAATAGACTGCCGCAAGTTGCGCGAAATGGAGCTTCGTCGCAGTAACGACGAATTACAGCAGGCCCTGCGGGAAGTGAAAGTATTGCGCGGCTTAATTCCAATCTGTGCCTCGTGCAAGAAAATCCGTAACGATGGGGGATTCTGGCAACAACTCGAAGAGTATATCGGTGAACATTCGGAAGCCGAGTTCAGCCATGGTCTTTGTCAACCCTGCCTCAAAAAGCTTTATCCTGGTGTTTACCAGGACTAGCTGCTAGGATTCTGCCAGCTCGCATTGTTCTCAGCACGTGTGCCTCTATGAGCATCCTTCTCATTGATGATTCGGCAGATGATCGTCTCCTGCTCCAGTCCATTTTGTCTGCAGCAGGATACGAAAATATCATCGCGGCAGACTGCGCAGCGGCGGCCTTCAAACAGCTGGGACTGGATGGGGGGAAACACGGTCTCGCACGTGTCGACCTCATTCTCATGGACATGCTCATGCCACAGATGAGCGGCATCGAGGCCTGTCGTCAAATCAAAGCCGTTGACCGTTTTCGCGATACCCCTATTATCATGGTCACTGTGAAGACCGACCCTGTCGATCTTCAGCTGGCGTTCGCCGCCGGTGCGATGGACTATGTCGCCAAACCGATCAATAAGATCGAACTCCTCACACGAGTACGATCGGTGCTCCGACTCGTTCACGAGATCGACCGCCGCCGCGCACGAGAGCATGAACTCCTTGAAGTCATGCGCCAGCTTCAGGAAGCCAATCAAATGTTGCTTCGACTCTCCTGCTTAGACGGATTGACTGGTATCACCAACCGGCGCCAATTCGACGATTTTCTCGATCAAGAGTGGCGACGATCCCTGCGCGAGTCGACCCCACTATCTCTGATTATGTTCGATATCGATCACTTCAAAAGTTATAACGATTCCAAAGGCCACACCGCTGGTGATGAATGTCTAAAGCAGGTCTGCGCGGCGATTTCCAGTGCCGTCAATCGCCCTGGCGATCTCGTCGCACGTTATGGCGGAGATGAGTTTGTTACGGTACTCCCCGGCACTGGGATTGACGGAGCTGCCCAAGTTGCCGAAAGTCTTCGCCGTCGCGTCGAGGCACTGGGCATACAACAAACCGATGGGCAACCCGTGACCATCAGCGTGGGATACGCCTGCGTGATCCCAAGCCGACACGCTTCTCCTACCGATCTTGTCAAGGCGGCTGATCAAGCCCTCTATCAAGCAAAACAAGAAGGGCGAAACAGAGCCAGATCGGCAAGTATTTTGTCGCTGGTCCAAGATTCACCGAACATGTAGCCGGTTCGTGGCACACGATGTGTCACCCCATCAGATCTCGATCACTTGAAGGTGGCCCACCGAATTGACCGAGTTCGCAGAATGACTCAAAACGACACTCGGTAGGGCCTCCCCGATCCACTGAATCTCTATGCACTCATGCCACGACCGTTGCGAGAAAAACCTCATAAACGGATGTTGCGGCCAACCCAAGCTCCTCAACGTACTCGTCCTACTCCCAAGCGAGCGATCGCAGCACAGCGGTCTTCGAAGTCCAGTTCCCCTAAGGCGTCACCGAAGCGCAACCCCATTGCTGTTCTGAAGCAGTACCAAGACACACTTCAGCAACTGGCGCAAAGCGAAGCGTTGAGTAGTGGCAACCTTATTCATGCGTTCCGAGCCATTTCGGCAACCTGTTCCAAGCTACTACGAGTTGCGCGAACCAGCACCTGGCTGCTTTCGGAAGACGAGAACGAGCTCAGACTCCTTGACCTTTCCGAATCGAGCCACGGACATCCCAATTCAGAACCACTTTTTACATCCAGTGACTGCTCGACGTATATTCGATCACTTCGTCGCGAACGTCGTGCAATTGCCGCAGAGCACGCCTCGCAAGATCCACGAACTCGCGACCTGGCACAGACCTACTTCACTCGCCTAAAGATTCAGTCAACGCTGAGTGCACCCATCAGGCGAAAAGGGAAACTTGTCGGTGCGCTCTGCGCCGAATCAGTCGGGTCAACACGCCAGTGGAGTCAACAAGACGTGCATCTCTGCTGCCTGCTCGCCACGCTTGCCACGCTCGCACTTGAGGCAGCCGAACGACAGCACGTGGAACAGGCGCTTCGGGTCGCGAAAGAAGTCGCCGAGGTTGCAAGCCGCGCCAAGACCGAATTTCTCGCCAGCATGAGTCATGAGATTCGCACTCCGATGAATGCGATCATTGGGATGGCGGATCTCCTTTGGGAGACGCCACTCACCCCTGACCAACGCAAGTACCTGCGTATCTTCCGACGTGCCGGAGGGACACTCCTCAACCTGATCAACGATATCCTTGACCTCTCAAAAGTTGAGGCGGGACATCTAGAATTGGAGTCCATTCCGTTTGACCTCAGTGAGGTGCTTGACAAAGCCATCGACATCCTGGCCATGCGAGCCAATGAGAAAAGGCTCGAGCTCACAGCCCATATTGACCAACAGGTACCGTGTCGTTTGATCGGCGATCCGACGCGACTTACGCAAATCGTGATCAATCTCATCGGTAATGCCATCAAATTTACCGAGACCGGAACGGTTGAGGTTCGTGTCATCAACGACCCCGAGCGAACTCGCACCGGTGCCATTAGGATTTCCGTCAGCGACACTGGGATTGGAATCCCAACCGATAAGCTTACCTCCATTTTTGACAGTTTCACACAAGCCCATGCCTCCACGACCAGGCAATATGGTGGGACTGGACTTGGTCTTGCAATTACCAAGCGTCTTGCGGAGCAGATGAAGGGGCAGGTTTGGGCAGAGAGTGCCGTGGGAAAAGGCAGTACGTTTCACTGCGGTCTCCTCTTTCAGGTTCAACCGGAATTCCTTCCTCCAAGACCCGCTTCGCCAATCGATCTTGCCGGGGTGAAGGTCTTGGTCGTGGATGACCATCCCACAAATCGCCTGATTCTTCGCGAAATATTGAGTGCCTGGGGAGCCCAGGTGACGGATACGCCGGACGGGAAGACAGCCCTAGAAGCGCTCGGCGAGGCACACGAGCAGCGCCGAGACTTTGACATGATGCTGCTTGATTGTCGAATGCCCGAGATGAACGGGTTTCAGGTCGTGGAACAGCTCAATACGTCCGGTGATAGAAACAAGCTCACCGTCGTCATGTTAACCTCAGACCATTGGGCTGATGATATTGCCCGCACGTACGATCTTGGCCTCGGCGGCTATCTCGTCAAGCCGATTCGACGTGCCGAGCTTCTCCAAACAATCAGCATCGCCCTGAGCCGAAAAAGGGGAACTCTCCAGCCAACGATGCCCACTGAAGCCATGAAAACGCCACCGCGCATGGTATCACGCCCCTTTCGAGTGCTTCTCGTTGAGGATTCGCCTGACAACCAACTATTGATTCGGTCCTATCTCAAGCAGACCGACTATCTTGTCGATGTTGCAGACCATGGCGGGGTAGCCGTCGAGAAATTCAAGACCACCCATTACGATCTGGTCCTGATGGACATCCAGATGCCCGTAATGGACGGCTGTACGGCAACAAAGACAATCCGATCATGGGAACAAGACCATGACCTCCCTTCAACACCAATCATCGCTCTGACGGCATTAGCACTCAAGGAAGAAGGCGCCCGCATTCTTGAGGCCGGGTGTACCACTCATGTCACCAAGCCCGTAAGGAAATCCACGTTACTCGAGATACTTCAAGCCTATAAGGAGCACGCCACCTCATGACACTTCCTCAATCACCTCATGCTCAGACTCCCATACGTGTGGAAATCAGCCGTGACCTTGAAGATATTGTGCCGACGTTTCTAGAGAACCGGGGAAAAGACCTGCAGACACTTCACGTCGCAGTGGTATCACAAGACTTCTCCACGCTTCAGACACTGGGCCACCGTATGAAGGGCGACGGCGGTGGCTATGGGTTTGATGCCATTTCGACAATTGGCGCTAGGTTGGAAACTGCCGCGAAACAGCAGGACCTCCCGGTGAGCAAGCACCTGATCGCGGAGCTAGAAGATTTTCTCAATCGAGTTACCGTTCTCTACCGGTGAGAATCCGATCCATTCCCTGCCAAGCTTTATTCCACCCACACCTGAGATGGCAGACGTGTTTACGATCGCCCCACTTTCTTTAACGAGTAGGCTGATCATGGAGGTACGAACTCCGAGCAAGAAGTATCTTGGAAAACTCTGAAAGGTATTGGTAGAGTCTCCGCAACAGGTTGTGTATAATGCCGTTCACGGGAAACGCGATTCAATCTTCCTCCCCGTTCTTCGACCGCAGTAGAAAACCTGCACTATCGTGTGCAGCCAACCCTGCGGGATCCACGAATCGCGATCCCAACATCCCAGGGTGGGGGGCTAGCTCAGTTGGGAGAGCACTACGTTCGCAACGTAGGGGTCGGGGGTTCAACTCCCCTGCCCTCCACCAAATTAGGTATGTTTATGCCGCGTGCTGTTCATCGCTGTATCGCGACTATTGCATACGGGGAAACATCGTCGGCCTAACATCCTCAATATACCGGAGACTTCACTTCACATACCGACAGTTTTGTGTGAGATCGTTCAACATATCCCGTTTCAGCCGAGAGGTGATACTCCTGGACAAATGAGCTGTCCACGAAACCTATTGCTGTGTACTGGCAGACAATACTTCAGAGCGAATATCAGAAGCTGATCCGGCAGCATTCAACAATTACTGCCGCCGTCGCACAAACCACTATATAGAACTGATAATCGCTTCCCCATCAGGCTTGGCACCAGCTATCACGACTCGGCGGCCATCGACGTGCAATCGATCTTCGGCAAAGAGTTGCACGGCGCGGGGATAGATCTTGTGCTCCTGCACGAGGATTCTGGCAGCGAGGGTTTCTGGTGTGTCATTGTCGAGAATGGGGACGGCTGCTTGAATGATGATCGGTCCTTCGTCGACACCTTCCGTGACAAAGTGCACTGTACAGCCAGCCAACTTACAACCCCAGTCAAGAGCCTTCTTCTGCACGTCCAATCCAGGAAAGGATGGCAGCAACGAGGGGTGAATGTTCATCATCCGGTTGGCATAGGCATTGACCAAGACCGGCGTCACGATTTTCATATAGCCGGCGAGAAGAACGAGTTCAACGTCATGTTGCTGAAGGATTTCTAGAAGTGCACGGTCATATGCTTCGCGACTGTCCGGCCGTCCGGCAAAGGGTTTGGGATCAACGAAAACGTCAGTGAGCCCGTGTGTGCGAGCCCGATCCAGTGCGATTGCATCCTTCTTGTTGCTAACGATAGCCGCAATCCTGGCATTTACCTGTCCCGATTCAATTGCGTCGATAATGGCTTGCAGGTTAGAGCCTCGTCCGGATGCCAGGACCGCCAGACGCAAGGGAGTCGTTCGGCTACTCGACATATTCGACCTCTGGCTCCACCCCCGTCGAGGACACGATTTCGCCGATGTGCCATCCGCGATCTCCCAGCGCTGCCGCACGAGCCAGCACGCCAGATACGGCATCAGACGACACAACAAGAATCAGACCAATACCCATGTTGAAGACTCGATACATCTCCTCCCGATCAACTTTTCCCAACTCACCCATGAGCTGAAAGATCGGAGGGATCGACCAGGACTTGCGATTGATCTTGGCTCGTACGCCCTTCGGATACACACGTGGAAGGTTCTCGGTAATCCCGCCACCCGTAATATGTGCAACACCCTTGATTGGAAACTGCCCGACAAGCGCCAGAATCTGTTTGGCGTAGATCCTGGTAGGTGTCAGAAGCACCTCACCAAGGGATCCATCAAGCTCCGCAAGCCGGCTCGTCACGGTCAACTTGGCCTGTTCAAACAGGACACGTCTCGCCAATGAGTAGCCGTTGCTATGGAGACCCGTAGACGCTAAACCGATAACGGCGTCTCCAGGCACAATATGTCGACCATCAATAAGCTTCGGACGATCGACGGCGCCGACGGCAAAACCGGCGAGATCGTATTCTCCATCTGGATAGAATGACGGCATCTCAGCAGTTTCTCCGCCAATCAGCGCACAACCAGCTTGACGGCAGCCTTCAGCGATACCGGCCACTACCTCCTGAGCCTTTGAGACCGACAGCTTCCCCGTCGCAAAATAGTCTAAAAAGAACAGCGGCTCGGCTCCACTCACCGCAATATCGTTGACACACATCGCCACCAAGTCGATGCCGACAGTGTCATGCTTATCCATCATGAAGGCAATCTTGAGCTTAGTCCCGACTCCATCCGTACCCGAGACGAGCACAGGGTCTTGATACTTGCCGGCTTGAAAGCCAAACAGGCCACCAAAACCTCCTAAGTCGGTCAAAACTTCAGGCCGAAAGGTCGATCGGACAAGCGGTTTGATGCGATCGACAAATTCATCGCCCGCATCAATGTCCACACCAGCATCGCGATAGGTTGTCATAAAGAAACCGTCACATGGTTTACAGTAGTTCAGATGGCAGCGCGACTAGGAGCCGCATCTTATCGGAGGGTACGCGAGAGGTCAACGCATGCAAACGAGATGAACGTCCGCTGTTCCTATGCGAGCGCAACCATGTATTGCATGCATGATTGACGATGGATATGTAATGCCTTCCCTATCCTTCCGGCCGCATCTCCACATCCAAGAGCTTAATTTTTCGGTGAAGATGACTCCGTTCGATCTTGAGATCATCCGCTGTCCGGGAGATGTTCCAATGGTGTTCTCGCAGTTTTCGGCTGATGTACTCTTTTTCAAAGGCATTCCGCGCATCCCGAAGCGAGTCGTACGACTTGGTCAGCAGTGGCGAGGCTGCCGAGGTACTTGCAGGAACAACGCCCATGGCCCGGCCCTGTAACAACAGCGAAGCCTGTGCGGCTTCAATGACAAATCCCGGTACCATGATCATGAGTCGCTCGATCAAATTTCGGAGCTCCCGGATATTTCCTGGCCACTCGTATTGCTGAAACACACCCATCGCTTCAGAAGAAACATCCTTCATCCGCAGTCCTTGTTCTTCGGCATGCAGCTTCATGAAATGTTGGACAAGCGCTGGAATATCTTCTCGCCGCTCCCGTAGCGGAGGAACCACAATCGGAACCACATTGAGACGATAGTACAAATCTTCACGGAATTGTCCCTTACCAATTTCTTTTTCTAAATCCTTATTGGAAGCCGCCAACACCCGCACATCCACTTTCAGCAACTTCGTGCCACCGACACGCGTAAACTGCTGCTCCTGCAAGGCTCGTAAGACTTTAGCTTGCGTACTGAAACTCATGTCACCGATCTCGTCGAGAAAGAGGGTGCCACCGTTAGCCTGTTCAAACTGTCCACGTTTCATGGAGATGGCACCTGTAAAGGAGCCCTTCTCGTGACCGAACAGTTCGCTCTCAATTAAAGTCTCGGGAATGGCAGCACAATTCACCGCCACAAAAGGATGCTCCGATCTCGTACTATGGAGATGAATGGCTCTGGCCACGAGTTCCTTGCCGGTCCCGTTCTCTCCCCCAATCAAGACCCGACTGTTCGTCGGGCCGGCAGTTTCGATCAGTTCTCGTAGCCGCTGCATCGCCGGCGACTGTCCTACGAGCTCAAATTTCCGCTGCACCTTGCTCCGTAACGCTCGATTCTCCTGGGCCAGACGATACTGTTCCAGCGCCTGCTTTACGCGAAACGTCACATTTTCCAACGACAGCGGCTTCTCGATATAGTCATACGCCCCAAGTTTAATCGCCTTCACCGCCGTTTCGATGGACCCATGTCCGGAAATCATCATCACCTGGGTCGTCGGTACAAACTCCTTCACACGCCGCAAGGTTTCCAGACCATCCATCTCCGGCATCCAGATATCCAGGATCATAAGATCCGGGGGATCCGTTCCATAAACCTTCAACGCGTCAAGCCCGTTGGCCGCAACGGCCACTTCATATCCTTCATCTTCGAGGATACTTCGCAGAGACGTCCGAATGGCCTCCTCATCATCTACGATCAGAATCGATGCTGACATCTACTCCCTCCAAGAAACATCTACCATTGGTCTTCAGCCGTGACCCCTTTCGCCTCGTGCCGTACGGATCAAGACTCACCGCGCTAGATCGGAAGATCGAACGTAAAGACGGCGCCTTTCGGCTGGTTGTTCCCCACCTGGATCTGTCCCTCATGGTCCGTGATAATCCGGCGAACGATCGCCAAACCCAATCCGGTTCCGGTTTTCTTGCGCGTAAAATATGGCACAAACAGCTTTTCATGATCCTCAAGAGCAATCCCTGGGCCTTCATCCGCAACCGCGACCACCGCGCGCCGACGCTTGGTGTCGTACCGTGTGCTGACCCACAACCGCCCTCGCTGATTCATCGCCTGAACCGCGTTGTCGAATAAATTGACGAACACCCGCCTCAGCTGTTCCCGATCGAAATTGATGAACGGCAAGTCTTCATCCAACTCAACGACAAGTTGAATATCCTTCTGCGCCTCACGATACAACGTCACCACGTCGCGCAGCACGTCGTGCAACGATTGCCGAGTCATTTGCGGTGCCGGGAGACGGGCGAATTTTGAAAACTCATCCAACATCTGCTTCAGACTCCCGACTTCGTTGATGATGACATTCGTGGCGTCATCAAAGACACGATCGAGATCGGGAGATTTCTCGAAAAACTTCTTGCGCAGCCGCTGGGCTGACAATTGAATCGGCGTGAGCGGATTCTTGATCTCATGTGCGACTCGTTTGGCCACTTCCTGCCAAGCGGCGACTTTCTGCGCCTTGATCAACTCCGTCAGATCTTCAAAGACCAACACAAATCCCAGATCTTTACTGCCCTCGTCCCGCATCCGAGAACCTTTCAAGCCGATCGTAAGCAATTTCCCCTGAATATCCAGTTGCCCCTCCAAGTCAAAGTCATCACGCTCATCGCCCAACATACGGTCATACGCCGTCTGAAACAAGTCCAGACCAAACTCCTTGAACACATCATTAGCCGGTCGGCCTCGAAACTGATCCCCGGCAAGTCCCAAGATGCGTTCAGCCGAGGGATTGAAGGTGGTAATCACCCCCGTGCGATCGATCGACAGCAGACCGGCCGCGATCGTGTCGACGACGGTTTCAATGTAAGCACGGCGGCGATCCAGCTCGACGTTGGTATGGCGAAGCGTTAGGTTGGTCTCCTCCAGCTTGGACTTGCTCCCCTGGAGATCCTGAGTCATGCGATTGAACGAGGCAATCAGGGTTCCAATTTCATCTGTCGCCTTGGCATCGATCTGAACGGTAAGGTCCCCGTGGGCCACCGCCTCTGTCGCTTCCGCCAAACGTTGAATCGGAACGGTGATGCCACGAGCCACGTAAAACCCGAACCACGTGGCGCTGAACAGAATCAAGACCGTCACCACCGCCACAAACAGATACGCTCCGGCCTTGATCGGATTTTTCATCGCCTTGATCTGTTTATACTCCGTATACTGTCGACCGATTCCCTCCATCTTGGTCAACAGCGACTCCGGCACATAGGTTTCCACGACCACGACGCCCTCGATCTCACCACGCCGGCTGGTGGACGCCACCGGAATCGCCGCACGCACCAGTCTCCCGGTCTGCGCCTCCTGGACCGAGGTGAACTCCTGCTTGCCGTTGATCACTTGTAAAACCAATTGACTGATCGGCAAATCCAACACGCCAGTCGGAATCTCACCATCTAGCGCTTTGGTCAGAGTCTCCATCTTGTTCGAAAACACCTCGATTCCGGCCACTCCATATTCCATGCGTTTCCGTGCCATAGCCGCGATCAAGAGATCCCGCTGGACCGGAGTCAGCAAATCCTCTCGAAACAATTCCTGGGAGATCGCCCGTGCACTGTTCACGGCGAGAGCCACATGTCCCGCATGTTGCATGCGAGCGACTTCATACGAATCTTTCATGACCTTTTCGATTTGTTCGCTAAACCAGACCTCGACGGCTTTGTTGACCAATCCGCTCGCCAAAATGGCCAACAGGACCGTCGGAATCAGCGAGAACCCGATAAACGCTGCGATCAGTTTTGTGCGGAAACCTGCTCCAACCAGCCGATGCCGGCGCTCGAAATAGGCTTTGATCAAATTTCGAGACAGCAGGAGGACCAGGACCACAAACCCGATCAGGTCCAAATTCACCAGGAGAAGAACGAGTGCGTAGCTGGTCGTGGGGAGGAACGAGCCCGTTTCTTCGCTCCCTGGAGCGACCACTTGCGAGTAATACAGCGTCAGCGCGACACAAGGAATTAGGAGAATAAGAACGATCCACACCGGGCGGAGGTGGCGGGGTTTTGGGTCAAATTTGCGTGAGTGGTCGGGCAAAGACCGATGCATGCTCCGGCTGAACATGATGGGTTGAACATCATCGATGTCGCGGGACGTTCGTCTGAATGTCTCGCTTGGATGATTCGGCTCAGGCATGCACGTATCCTCTGACCACCCTGATGACAGAGTAACAGGCGTGGCTATCACTATAGCCGACATACCTAGCAGTCTCAAAGCCTACCGCACAAATAGCAGTGCCTTGAAGCCTGGCGAGACGGCAAACCGTACGAGGGGGAGGCTACTTTGGCGAAGCGAGCGTGACATACTTCATACGAAGAGCATAGAGCATGTCGCGGAGAACGGTCTGTTCGTCAGCGGTCAGATTGCCGTTAGTCTTGTCCTCCAAGACGGACAAAAGATCGATGATTTCCTTGGCTTGCGGCAGGTTCACAGGCATCGCCGGCTGCTGAGGATCAAACTGTTCACCCATCAGCATCAGGGACGACGAGCCGAGCGAGATGACGAAAGACGAGAATGTAACGGGGGGTGAAGGGGCCGATTGGGCAGATTCGGTCGTGACGGCAGCAGCCGGTTGAGCTTCGTGAGTAGTTGAAGCTGTCGCAGGAGCAGCCTCGTCCCCCCCGCTCGCCCTTCGATCACGAATTACAAACCCCTGTTCCTGCTCCGCCATGGGATTCCACCTCCACCGACATGAATAGTGCTGGTACCCTACCATAGGGGCTCATCGGTCGCAAGCTGGGAACTAGACTGAAGAGACGATCTTGCTCTGTGTAGATGCGGCGACACATCGGCTAGTTGTGAACAGCACAGCTGGGATAGCCTTGGTGGGATCGAGAGGTGGGTTAGAGCAATGCGATAAGGTGAATCAGGGGAAGCACTGAAGTCGCTGTCATGGGATAGGAACCTCGACATAACTGCTAGGCAGGGCAGAATCAACGGCCTTTACCACGCGTTCCACCGCTCGTTCGATGCGTGGCCAACTGGTTGTCGTCAGCACAACAATTGCGATCTTTCGATCAGTGAGGTTCTGCTGATAAGGTGCTTGCGAAGAGGAACCGGAGTACCTTGGTCGAAAAGTACGCGCACTTATGCTGCTTCTAGAGAGTGGGCGGCGTGCTCAAGCACGGCGCGGACCTGTTCAAGTGTGACGCCAGGAAACCAGAGAATAAAGTCGGAGACGTGTGCCCCATCTTCGAGATTCTGAAAAAGAGCAGTCACGGGCACACGCGTGTCGCGAAACACCCACGCGCCGCTCACACGCTCGGGGTCACGCTCAACGGCAGGGCAGGAGGACCAATCAATCATGCTTTAATTGTAGACCTCCTATGGAGACGATTCAATTCAATTGTGCGGCCAGGAATTGGGTTCACATCGTGATATGTGCATCGGACATGTAGCCGCCGCTTCAGGGATGCACGATTCAAGATCCGACCCCAGTTACTTTCGTACGCAGACCGTGACCATCAACTTGCCCGACCTGCAATTTCACTCGAAGAAATGCTCACTTGGCGGTCTGTTGGTTCTACGCTACGTTCCAGACCGGTGCTACGTAGGCCACCGCGGCGCCTAACGTTTGAGCTGAGGGACCAGTGGCGGTCCACTCGGGCGAAGGGTTAGGCGTCAACGGGGCGGCTCGAGTTCTTGCTTTGACTGCGGCGTTCTTGGAGGTGTGCCGGCACCTGCGTTCGGGATAGCGATGTTGAGTTCGGTTGCTGCGTACTTCAGGAGCGCAAAGTACCGCTCGTGAACTTCCTTTGAGTTGTCTTCGTCTGTAAACGAAGTAGGGTCGACGCCTTCGTCCTTCGGCCTGATCGCGCGGGTCCTAAGTGCGGCGTCCTTGCCCCAACCACCGAAAGTTCGGAATGTGGCCTTCATGTATGCATCGTAGTGGGCAAAGAAGTCATCAGAGAAGAACGGACGATTGGCGTAGATCAACTTGTCCATCTCGCGCTTCTTGGCGACGACCTCTTGAGCCGACAGCGCCTTCCAGTGCCCAATGTAGAGAAAGTAACAGTAGACATCGTTCAGGTTACCCGCTAACTTCTCCCATAGCTCGACGCGCTTCTTAACGACTTGAACATACTTCTCCTTTCCCTCGGCAGCCTGTTCCCGCTCCGATACGAGTTGCTGCCCATACCAGAAGAGCAATGCTGGCGTTAAGGCACCGACGATTAGTTTCGCTAGTTCCAACGTGTTCCAGACTGACTTTGACCCGACTGCTGCGGAGTCATCTGGCTTTAGCCCTTCGGAGACTTCCGACTCTTCTCGTCTCACCCGATGTACCTCCTGCTGAGATTTGACGCCTACCGCTGCGGCTCAAGCGCCGCCGAACGAAGTGAGGGCACAAAAGAGCGTAGCTCTTTTGTGGTCGTCTTGTAGCCACTTGCTAGATTGCATTGGGCGACACGTCAAGTAACTGCCCATACTGCTGCTCCCAATGGGCATGAAGGGGTGCACAAACCTCCAGTAGGTACCCTCCAAGATCTTGAATCTCTTTCGGCTGGCGACGTAAGTCACGCGATGGAAGGATTTTTGAAAACGCAAGTGCAGCGCGTACCAGTTGCTGAGCGCTAGCTGCACTGAACATTATGAAGCGACGCTCAACGCCGACGCAGAGTTCGGGGTGCAAAACTGGATCCGTGAAAGCGGCGGATGGATGCACTGCTTGGTCTCTGAAGCGATAGATCTCCGCTAGCACCGAGCGAAGATTGGCCGCACCTTGCTTCTTGAGGCCAAACGAGCGACGCAATTGCTCAGCGACGATTGCAAACCTAGTTGGCCGCTTATGTGGTTTGCCACTGGGTCGTTGTGCTTTCGGGGACGGCGGGTTTCTCCCCATCGTAGTTGCGTAAAGAGCCTCGAAGAATGTCGCGGCGGCGAACGCCGCCTGGACTGACGCCTTGAACTCGCGATCCAATAGATTACCCAGCGCTGGACTGTTGGGAACCTCGGATACAAGAGCTTGATGAGCGAGTCTTGCATTCGCAAGATGTTCAAGTGCAATCTCGAGCCAATGAACGCAGGTATCAAGCTGTAGTTCGACGGTTGTAACTTTCATGCGAGGGCCATCACCGGCGCCGGTAGAGATGACGAGCGCGCCAGGCGGAATCCTCAAACGTACGCCTCGGGAGATATGAACACCGCCCGAAGGAATCAATTGTGATTGGTCAGGTGGTGCTTTCATGCGATCTAATGGCCCCGCGGCTCACCAGCAGGCACGGAACAACCGGAGGTTGTGTAGTGGCTGTCCGGTGCAGTCGCTGGTTCGGGACTCGAAGCGTCGCCCAACTATGTCTAGGCCGATCCGCATACGAGCAGGATCAGCCGATTCCTGTCCGTATAACACGCCACGATTATTCGTGAACAATACGCCATAACAATTGTCGTTTCAATGAGTTGCACCGACCTAGCCAGTTACCCTGGATTCTTATGCGGATCGACATAACATGCTTCCCTTATCAGGTTCACATTCCATCGAGCAGACTGCGGATACCGGACGTCCCTCGATGAAGCACATGCGTATCGATCATTGTCGTGTTGACATCATAATACCCCAATAGCTCCTGAACAGTGCGAATGTCAGAACCGCTTTCACTCAGCATGGCACCATCATCCGTGGCACGGGCTGCTCATTACGAACCACCAACAAAGCGCGCATATGTTCCTCCGAGGTGCCCCCACCGTCAAGTGCTCATCACTGCTCGCCAATGCCATTGAAGCGGCCGCCACCCCCGGTATAAAGTGGCGGCACTGATGTCCAAACGATTTACGAAAGTGGTGGAAGTCATGGCGGCGCTGCGCGCCGTGAACGGCTGTCCGTGGGATCGGAAGCAGACCCACGAGTCCTTAAAGCCCTACCTGCTCGAAGAAACCTATGAAGTCCTCGAGACCATCGATCAACGAGATACCAAGAAGCTGCAAGAAGAGTTGGGCGACGTGTTGTTGCAAGTGCTCTTCCACAGTCAGATCGCGGCAGAAGCCGAGGCATTTACGGTCGAGGACGTCCTGGACACCCTGGCCACCAAACTCATTCGCCGGCACCCCCATGTCTTTGGTACCAGCGAGCAAGCGACCGGTGTGACGAGCAGCGAGCAGGTCTTGAGCCAATGGGAACAGATCAAGCAAGCCGAGCGTGAAGCGGCGGGAACCAAGCAGTCGGCGCTCGACGGGGTACCGAAGACCTTACCAGCGCTGTTGCGAGCCTATCAGGTTCAGGCGCGAGCAGCACGCGTGGGATTCGACTGGCCCCACAACAGCACGGGCCTCCAGCAGGTCTTTGGCAAGATCACCGAAGAGGTGGACGAACTACGGGAAGCGCTCGCGCTGGCCGGGAGTCAGGTTGAGGCGGAGGGGAAGATTAAGGTTGAGGGGAAGACAGAACGGAGCCAGCCTAATGGGCAGGCGGAGATCGAAGCGGAACTGGGCGACATCCTCTTCTCTCTGGTCAACCTGGCTCGCTTCATCAAGGTCAATCCCGAAGAGGCCCTACGCCGCGCGACGAATCGATTTGTCGATCGCTTTCAGTTAGTAGAAGCCGGTGCCACACAACAAGGCCGACCGTTGACCGAGATGACGCTCGCAGAAATGGACGAGCTCTGGGAGGAGGCCAAGCACCAACTGCATGATGCACAACCAGGCTCGTCCCAACAGCACGGAAAGCACAGATCATGACTCAGGATCAAGGACCCTACGAAGAAGGAAAGCGTGCCGGAGCCCATCCGCTCCTTGTGGTGTTTGGCATCTTGATCGGCCTCTGGTTGTTCGTCGCCCTGATCGTCCCCAGTTCAAAAAATAAGCAGGCCGCCGGCACCGAAGGGCCGAATGTCTCGCTCATCGAAGATCCGGAAGCGGCCCCCGTCATGTTCAAAGTCCAGACGACCATTCTGGAGATGAACACGGTGAGCCTCGTCGTGCCGCCACAGGCCACGAATAGCCAGATCGTTGCGCTGCTGAAACGGTTGAAGGACGCACGTCTGGAAGGCTCCCTCGGCACACAGCTCCCGGCCACGACGCCGGGCCACACACTGGGCGACCAGGCCATTGCCGACATCTACATCTTTTCAGATAAGCAATTTGCAGAGCCAGATACCATCCGCACATTGGCACGAGGGGCGCACGCACCCGGCACCCTCTACCCAAACGCAGTCCCGTTTGAGGTGGCAATGGAACAAGTCCGCGGCTACTACCGGATCGACCTGAATGATACCGCCAGCCCCGACAAAGGATCGCTGGGGTTCGCAGACGAATCCGGCGTGCACTCCAAACAGTACCGCAGAATTTTTTGAGGGGGAGGGACGGAGTCGTCAAGGCATCACGACGGATTACAGGCCGACGCGTTGCTTCACCTCTTCGCGAATCACGGCCCGTTCAGCTTGAAACCGCTCCTCGAGTTTTGCGAACAGATGGGCCAACGGCCCCACAAACGGGGCCAGCATCACATCACGCCGTTCAAGAAAAAACCCTTCTGTTTCAGCGATTTGGATCTTCCACCCGGCAAGGTTCTTCGCCAAGAGGTTCGTGATCATCAATTGCTGGCCAGGTGAGCCGGTCAGCACCCCAAGGAGCCTGTCCTTGAACACCTCCAGCTCATGCGGGAGAGAAATCTTCACTCGCACACCATGCGGCGTCGGCCAGGTCGATCGTTGAACAGCGTAATCATACGAAAACACCTGCTCCCTCGGCTCACGAAACGGGCCGCTCACACTAAGAATGGTGAGGCTACTCGCACTGGACGGCATCGGCACAGCACTCCTGGGACAAGAAAGGCCTGAAGAGGCAGACTGACTACTATAAGAGCTTGCACTTCGCCTGGACAAGAGGCTATTTTATAATTTTATAGAAGTAATTCAATCTCTCCCTGGGGCACTGCTGATTGGGCACACTCTTCAAGAGTGGGTGCTCGCCACGACCAGCAGAGGCATGGAGATCAAAGGCATGTATCAGTTTTCTGATCAACAAGACGACGGCGGAAAACACTCTCCATCGAATCCGAGCGTCATCAGTAAAGCCTACCCCGGACTGGTCTTGGTCCCACCCAGTGATCGAACGATTTTACGACGTTGGATTGTGCGGGGCGCACTCGTTCTCGTCGCCGTTATCTGGACCGTCTGGACCTTTACAACCCAGCCCCAGGTCTCTGACAACAACACACCCTGCCAATCCGGAGCCGGTCAATCAGGCACGGGAAGTTCCACGGACGAATGTGGCCCAGCGGCATCAACCACGGACGTCGAAGCGCGTCCAAGCGAGTTGAGCCTGACACAGTCCTCATCGGTTGCAGCCCCGGTCGAAGCGTCACCGCCGCCAACCATCGCTCAGCCAGATCGGGAACAGCCTCAGACTCCGCCCATGGCGGAGCACCCGGAACCGGCACATACTGTCCCGACCGAACTTCGCACAGAGCCACGAGTCAGAAACTCAGACCAGGAAAAATCAGCAGTCGCTCGGCTGCAGGAAAAGCCGGTCGTGAATCAGGAGAGTGACATCCGTCTTGCCGAACAAGGCGACCCTTTTGCACAGTATCGCCTCGGACGCCATTTTGCGAAGCAGGAGGGACGACAGGCCCCGGAATCCGTGAGTTGGTATAAGAAAGCCTTTCCCGGATTACATCGTCTCGCGGAGGCCGGAAATGGCCAAGCTATGTATGTTCTCGGCGTCATGTACGCCTATGGACGTGGGGTTGAACGAGATATCAGTCAAGCACGACGCTGGCTCACTCGAGCCGTTGATCAGAAGGTGACAGCCGCTCAACAGGTCCTGACAAGCCTTCCGGTACCAGCCCGCTCCTCTCCTAATCTACAGATTCATGCTGCTGAATCGGCAAAACCCCGCAAGCAGCAGAATTAACGCGATGCGCTTCACGACTCATGACAATAAGTGCTGAGACACTGTGCAACGTGATATTCACGCCGTCACACGAGTCGCTTCTCGGCTTACCTGTGTTGAAGGGATAAGCTCCGACTTCATGATTTTTTGGAGTTGGAATCGATTACATAGATGAACCGCACCAGTGTTCCACCTTCCGCGTGATCTTTGAACCAGCCGTTTTCGGCTATGCGCGCATCGGCGAGAAAGGCGTTTCCCTCGGCGGCAAAATCCGCATGTAACGATCGAGAATAGTCATAGTTCTTGATCCAATGGTTACGGACGTTCGCGGTAAAGTCGTATGGTTGATATGTCAGCGATAACGTAGTGAGGATCTGCGCCAGACGAGTACGGCGTGGTTGCAGAACATCTTCCGCGTCCCCCTCCTCCTTTGCCTGAATCGCGGACACGATCATTCGACCTCTCGGTTTTAATTTCGCGTGGAGTTTGCTGATCGTGGTGCCGTAGTCTCCCATGAAATAGATACAATCCACTGCAACGATGGTGTCGTACCGCTCTCCTGGGATGTCATCGGCGACCAAATCCACGCACTGGAAGGCAAGTCTGTCGGCCTTCGACAACGTGCGTCGGCGGGCTTGAGCAATGGCCACGTCTGAATAATCAACCCCAAGGATCGAACTGCCGCTTGCCTGTGCCAGATATTCAGTGATGCGGCCGTTCGAGCAACCGATTTCAAGGACCTGCTCGTCTGGTTTCAACAGCGACGCCAGAAACTCCATTTCTTCCACATCCATCATGCCATGCTGGCAGAGATCCCGCCCATACACCGCCTCGCAAAAACGGCCATGTGTCGGACTCTCGTAAGCGCGGGTGAAGTATTCGTTGTACCAAGCCTTGGAAAACATGTTGTCTTGGCCCATACCGTCGGTATGAGTCAGAAGCTGGTCCATACTTTGATCCATTGTTGTATTCCCCTCCGAAGCCCCCTCGTCAATGGTTTCTTGACCAGGTTTCCCCGATATTCCCATTGCAGCATGGGCACAACCTCTGACTCGACGGCGGTCAAAGTTACGGAACGAAGCGGTTCGCCATCTAAGAAACTGACTCTTCTTTTATTTCCCCTTAACGCTCTTCAGTAGGTTTGGGGGTGGCCCGATCGGCTCGAAATTCTTCAACAAGGGGATATCGTCTTTGTTGAGCCACATCACGTCATGATTGTAGCTGCCGAGCGGCCCACCGCTCCCATGCATTTTCTTGCCGTCCGGTGAAAAGGCCCAGCACATGTCTTCCCCGGCTGTGTTGATCGTATCGCCGAGATTCAAGGGCTCCTGCCATTCGCCTTTTGGATTCTGGTAGGCGATCCACATATCATGTCCTCCCCGCGAGCCCATGTCCGGACGCGTACTGGTGACGATGAGGCTCTTCCCGTCCTTTGACAGGCCGGTCCAGTGCATGTGGTCGCGATAGGGCGAATTGATGCGTGGCCCCAGGCTCTCTGGTTTCTGCCAGACCCCATCTTTCTTCTCAACCTTCCAGATGTCGCTGTCTTGCGTGACACCGGGCTGTTGATAGTTAAAGTAAATGAGGCTGTCAGACGCAATGATTGGGCAGTGTTCCTCACCGGTCGGGGTATTGAGGTGCGGAAGTTCCGGCACATCGTTCCAGTTTCTCGCCGGTTGCCAAGCTCCGTTGATTTTCTGTGTGACATAGAGGTCGCCCGTCGAGAGGTTGCCAGGCTGATAGCGCGTGAAATAGATCACGTTGCCGTCGTCCGACAGACTCGGTTCAAGCTCCCAGGCCGAGGTATTAATATTCGGGCCTACCTTCGGGTCAATGCCCGGTCCCAAGTGAATCGGAGCTTGCCACACATTATTCACTTTGTGAGACATCCAGATATCAAAGTGGTATGGAACGCCTGGGGAGGGAATGCTCCCTTGACGTCCTGAGACGAAGATGACCGTGTTCCCATCGGCACTGTAGGTCAGCTCCATTTCTGAGTCGGATGTATTGATGGGACCTTCCATATTTTTCGAGAGCGCGGTCGTCTCCTTCCCATGTCCGCTGTGGGGCATGTCCATGCCGGACATCGCATGTGTCATGGAAGGCGCGAGAGCAAGTAGGAGGAGTGCCATCAGGCGAGATAGACGAAACACATGTGTACTCATTGGAACCTCCGCACCGTATTAAAGAGTTTCAGAACAATGGGACCCTGCCCACTGTAGAACTCAAAACATGAAGATCACATGAACTGATCATGAAATTTCCTGTGCGAGTCTGGTCTATTGCACAGATTGAGAAATCTGTATGGCTCAGTACAATTCCTTCAGACCCTGTCGTCTCTCAACTGGAAACCCAGACTCCCTCGTATCAAGCCGTCACATTCTCGCCCGCGCTGTGATCACAATCGCTTGCATCGTGGAACGAAACGGACGGTCTCCACCGAGTCGAGCATAGGCGGCTGCCACTGCCTTGACGATAGGCTCAGGAATCCCTCCACGTTCTTGAATTTCTGCGAGGATCGGAGCGCCTTCAATCATTCCGATGGCCAGTGACCTAGCCGAGCTGCTGTGGCACTCCATCGGAACGGTCTGGATATCGATCTGATCGAATCCATGGGCATTCAACAATTTCTGCAAGCGGTCATGATCCGCAGAGTTAAAAGGTGCTGTGAAAAACTGTGGCGGGTTATCAGGGAAGAACTTCGCAACCGTCTCGTGCACGATGACACCCCACGGATTCGTTTCCATCCGATCCCACAGGCTCAGTGCTAGCAGGCCGCCGTCGGTCAGCACCCGCCGCATGGCTCGGAACGCCCGATCTTTATCCGGCACGAACATCAGTCCGAACTGACAGACGGCGGCCTGAAAGGCCCCATCCGGAAAGGGAAGATCCGCGATGTCTGCCTGGCGCCAGTCAATTCCTGACACACCGTTCAGTTTCCTGCGTGCATAGTCCAGCATGCCTGGATTGATGTCGGTTGCAGTCAGCGAGACAGACGGCTTGAGATGGGTGCGCAGCTGTTGAGTGACGATTCCGGTACCGCAGGCCATCTCCAGCACAGGCCCTTCCGTACAGCTCGCCACGCGTCGTGCAAGATCGATGGCATATGGTTCAAATAAAACCGGCCCGAGATGCTGGTCATACAGGTCACAGACTGGAGCGTAATCATGTTCGATGGGATTATTCACTGAGCAACCTCTCAAAAGCTGTAAGACTCGCCGTCCTCAGGAACCAGCACACGCGAGATCATTTCCTGTTTGAAGAGAAAAGCTCGCAGATCCTTTCGCGACAGCGTGGCATGGTTGACTGCCTCCATGTGACTCGAGATGATGGTTGCCAAGGGAGCAGCTTTATACACTTCGTAGAGATCCTCCTTCCCCATAATGATCGATTCATTCGGAAGCACTCTGGCGTCGCCGCTATTGAGAATAATCACATCCGGTTTGTACTGTTCAAGCGTCTGCTCAACGCCCTTAAACCACACCGTGTCACCGGCGAGATACAGCGTTTTCTCACTCGGATGTTGGAACACGATGCCGCACACATCTCCCAGAATATCTCCCATGAGTCCTTCCAGAATCTCACCTCGACCATGTTGGCCAGGAGTCTTGATCAGGGTGATGCCATCAAATTCGTTCCGCTCCTCAAGCGCCCGCGTGTTGCGGAACCATGACATCTGCAGATCCCACTGATCTCGACTATTCTGAGTGAAGATCGTCATGTCTTTGGGAATAGCCGATTTGGCAGCGTCATCCCAGTGATCCTGATGGGTATGGGTAACGATCACGGCATCGACCGCAAGAATCTCGCTCATGGGCAAGGGGAGATCGACTGTGGGATTCGCGACGTGACTATTGGGCGTGCCTGGGAAACCAGGAAAGCCCCCTTTATCCGACAACATCGGGTCGATCAGGAATTTCTTCCCGGCATATTCGACTTTGAGCGTGGCATTACGGATCTGAGTGAGTTTCATGATGTGAGTCTCCCCTGCGTGATCTGGCGCTCAAAATCCGTCGCGTCGAAGTTCCCAAGTGATTCGTCGATTAAGCCGTCTGCCCCGATACGCCACGATTCGAATCCACTGATGCGCACGCGCCCGCCGGTTTCACGGTGCGTACCTTCAAGGGTCCATTGATAGAGTATCCTGCCCTGCTTCTCGACCAGATCATCCATCTCAATATTGAGATCAGGAAAGGCGGTCATGAACCCCTGCGCGGCCTTCATAATGGCGCTTGGACCTACCGACGGAATGCCGCCGTTAATCGTAAGCGAACCACTCGGTGCAAAGAATGTTGAGACGCTGGCCGCATCCCGGCTGCACCACGCGGCTGTGTATCGAATCGCAAAGTCACGAAGCTGAGACATTCGGTCTTGTGTCATCGTGTCCTCCTCATCTACTGCCTTGCTCTAGGGTTGTACTCGATGACACAGCAGCATTGATGCCAGAGTGGAAGCACTACCGATTGACGGAATATCAGTAGGTTGTAACGGAAAGAAAAGCTGAGCGACTCACGAAATCTCACGACTCGTGAAATCTCGTGAGAGGATTTGTAAGATATCGTAAACCCAGATCAACTGCGCGAAGTACCAGAGAGAACCAACCAGCTGGTTCAGCGGGGTTTCTGAATCTTCAACACTTTCATGCGAGACGAAAGCGTTGATGCGTTGAGTCCGAGTAATGACGCCGCACCCTGTTCACCGGATACTTTCCACTGTGCGGTCTCAAGGGCTCTCATCATGTTGGTCCGTTCCAGTTCTTCGAGTTCCTTTGCCGAAAGAATGGTGCCCGGAACAGCAGGGGTTCCAATCGCTGAAAACCGGTACACCGAAGGCATCTCCGGCAAGGCTCGATCGAAGTTCAGTTTGCCGGCCTCTGCCGTGATCACGGCCCGTTCAATCACGTTTTGAAGCTCTCGAACGTTCCCCGGCCACTGATAGGCTTGCAGTCGACGAGCATCATCGGCAGTCAAAGACGCAAGTGTCCGTCTCATCTTCGCGGCAAACCGTTGAGCAAAGGCGGAGGCAAGACGCACCACATCGTCGCCACGTTCGCGTAGCGGCGGCAGCCGGATCGGAAACACATTCAACCGGTAGTAGAGGTCCTCGCGGAACGTGTCCTGCGTGATTGCCGCGGCAAGATCTCGATTGGTCGCTGCCAGAACCCGCACGTTCACGTTCCTGGTCTTCGAACTGCCGATCGGGTCAAACTCGCCTTCTTGCAGCACACGGAGCAATTTCACCTGTAATTCAAGCGGCAATTCGCCGATTTCGTCGAGAAAAATAGTCCCGTTATCGGCAAGAGAAAATCGACCTTCGCGTTTCTTGGTTGCTCCGGTAAAAGCACCTGCTTCATGGCCGAACAGCTCGCTTTCGATGAGTGTCGCTGGGATCGCAGCACAATTGATAGTAACCAACGGCTGTTCCCGTCGAGTGCTGGCCGCATGGACGGCGCGAGCCACAAGTTCCTTGCCGGTGCCCGTTTCTCCGGTGATCAGCACCGTCGCATCGGTCTTCGCAACTTGTGCAATATCCTGAAGCACCCGTTGCAACGCCGGACTCTCACCGAGCAAGGCACCGTCCTGATGGAGCACCTGTAATTCCTCTCGCAACAGTTCCGTTTCAGCTGTCAACGACTGGATCTTTTCCTCTGCCTTCACCCGATCATTGATATTGCGAAGAATCAGAGTTGTGAATGTTTGCCGATGCAACTCAAAACGAGACAACGTTGCCTCGGCAGGAAATGAGTGGCCTTCAGGGTAACGAGCCGTGAGCCCTCCGGAAATCCACAGTGATCGCTGTCCCTCTGGACGTCTGTCCAATTCTTCAGTCAGCGCGATCAGCCGGTCGGCATCTTCAGGACACACAAAATATCGAAAGTCCTGCCCGAGCATCTGTTCCGCATGACAGCGAAATGTCTTTTCGGTCGCAGGGTTCACGCGTGTGATGTGGAACTGGTGATCCAGCTCGATGATCGCATCCATCGCATTGCTGAGAAGCCGACTGACTTTCTCCTCACGCTCGCGCACCTGAGCTTCAGCGCGCAATCGTTGTAATTCCGCCGCGGCCCGTGCCGCAAAGATCTGAAATATCGAATGGATACGAGGTTCTTCGGGAGTCGAATGTCGATCGATGACAGCCATATGACCGAGAACCTGTCCATCCGTATCTTGCAGGGGGACGCCCATATAACTGACAACCCCCGCGGCCCTTAATCCCTCCTCCTGAGGAAAGATATCCAGGAGACGATCGGGAAAATGCACCAGCTTCGCAGTATCGATCACGCGTTCGCAGGGAGTTCCGGCAAGATCCATCTCATAATTCGTAATCCACTGACCGTCCATCCAGAAAGCGAGCGCCCGCAATCGACGTGTTTCGGGAAGATACTCCGTGACCCACGCACCATGTGTCCCGAGGGCCTTGGCGAGATTTTGAACGAGCGCGGCAAAGAAGCCCTGTCCCGTCTCAGTCGCGGTGCCACGGAGAATCGCATGAAGCGCGGTGTCGATTTCAAGGTTCTGAAGTGGTGCGGAAGGCTTGAATAAGTGAGAGGTCATGAGATGAAAGTATGGGTGAGGGGCAAGGCAGATTCAAGAGGCACGGATGGGGAGTAGTCAAAAGAGTTCTCTTGCACCTCTCCATGCGACCTCGTATCATACGTTCTCAATCATGGAAGCCACCACCCGCATCAAGACCAAGACACCGAGTCCATACAAACTGATTGCCATTGAGCCGAATACCCACGACACGAAGACCTTTCGTTTCGAGCTTCCGACCGATGCCACATTGGATATGTTGCCCGGTGACTTTCTGTACGTCCATGCCACGATCAACGGCAAAGCCGTCAAACGGGCCTATACCCCTTCGTCGTTACCCGGCACAACAGGGTTCTTCGAGCTCACGGTCAAGCGGTATGAGACGGGATCTGTCTCAAAGTATCTGCACGATCAATCGATCGGAGAGGCGATTCTGATGAGCGGGCCGAATACCGGCGGACATTGGGTCGACGGCAGGGCAACCCAGGTAGGATTCGTGGCAGGAGGCACCGGGATCACGCCGATGATCTCCATCATTCGCTGGATTCTGGCCAATCACATCACTGCGGAACTCTTCCTGATCTTCGCCAACAAAACAGAAGCGGACATCATTTTTCGGCAGGAGTGGGACCACAATGTCCGCGACCATTCGAACTTTCACTGCCACTACGTACTGGAACAACCACCTGCCGGATGGTCTGGAGGCAGAGGCCGTATCACGCCGGAAGTTCTGCGGCACTATCTTCCTGCTCCGACCCCCGACACCTGCATTTTTCTCTGTGGTCCGCCCCCGATGATGGATCTTCTGGAACCGATGCTCAAAGACTTGGGCTATCCCGAACAAACCATTGTTCTTCCATAAATTGAAACCAGAGGAGAATCAGGCGGATCCCGTTCCCACGCGAGCGTGACGCGCATGTCCGGTTTCTCCCGACAAATCTTGCACGACTCGTTTGGCTGCCAGTGCGCCATCACGGATGCAGTCTGGAATGCCAACTCCCCGATAGGCAGCCCCGGTCAGGATGAGTCCAGGATAACGGCTCACGGCCGCATCAAGTTGTTCTAATCGACCCAGATGGCCAATCGTATATTGCGGCATGGCCTTCCACCATCGATTCACCTCAATATAACTCGGCTCCGCTCTGATGCCGCAGATACTGGCCAGCTCTGCTCTGACTATCGCGACCAGTGCCTGATCCTCTCGTTGGAGAATATCTTCTCGCCCGACACCACCCAGATAACAGCGCGCCAGTAACTGGTCTGATGGTGCGCGATGGGGCCACTTGAGCGAGGTCCACGTGGCGGCGATGAGATGCCGCTGCTCAGCTCTCGGGATAATAAATCCAAATCCTTCGATGGCACTCGTCTGTATCCGTGGAAACGCCATGGCGATCGTGGCGGTCGAGGCATAGGGAATCAGATCCAGCAATCCACCGGCGATGGGCGTCAACGGACGCAATAACTCGGCCGACACATAGGCTGGTGTGGCCAAGACTACGCTTTCGGCGGACAGTGCGGATCCATCTTGCAAAATAAGGTCATACATCCAACGGCCCACTTCGTGCGATCTCACTCTGAGCGCGTCGACCCGAGCTCCCACACGGAGCTCAACGCCTTGCTGGATCAACCGCCTTGTGAGCGCTGTTACCAGCTCACTGAGGCCATTCTTGAGGCTGACGAACATCGTCGGCCGTGGGTGAGAGAACGCAGCTGATGCGGCGGATTTCTTGGCCGCCATCATGCCGCGAATGATGCTGCCATGCTGTTGCTCAAGCTCGAAGAACCGTGGAAACGTCGCACGCAGGCTCATCTGCTCAGCATCTCCGGCATAGATGCCTGCCATCAGCGGCTCTAACACCCGCTCAAATGCTTGTACTCCAAACCGTCGACGGAGAAATCCGGCCAACGACTCGTCATCCCTTGGTGAACCAGGAGGGACGGCAAATTCAAGTCCCATCCGCGCCAAGCCCGACCAACTGAGTAGTCTGCTCTGAAGAAACGGCCCGAGTTGCCTTGGAACAAACGAGAGTAACCCTTCCGGTAAATCATGGAGTCGTCCCCCGTACAGAACGCTCGCCCGCTTCGCCGTCTCGTTGGTATTGATAAGCTGATCGGCAAGACCAAGCTTCAAGCAGAGGTCGAGGCCCGCCTGCTTTTGAGAAAGAAATGAATCCGGGCCGGCCTCGGTCACAATCTCTCCGACCCGATGTGTGACGATCTTTCCTCCCCATGAGGCATCAGATTCGAGCAGGATGCAGCGAAGAGAAAGGCCGGCCTTTCCAGCTTGCTCCATCAGCGCAAAGGCCGTGGCAAGCCCGGAAATACCACCACCCACAATGACGACTGTGCGCGGTCGAGTCACGGTTGACTGGAGAGGGAAGATTCGTGGGCGGACAAGATATCCCTAAGCGTTTCAATCATGGGAGTCGAGTCGTTCAACATGGCCATCCGCTCAAGGTGCAGGTGTTTCTTCGTCGCCACTTGTTTGAGTTCAATATCGATATCGAACAGTGTTTCCACATGGTCACAGATAAAACCAATGGGTGCCACCAACACGTGTCGATGTCCTGCCTGCTGAATAGTTTCCAACATGGCCTCGACTGTTGGACCAAGCCACGGCTCATCGGATCGCCCTTGACTTTGATAGGCAAAATAGGCTGGCTGTGTCTCTAATAAGCGAGTCACCGCTTCCACGGTTCCTTTCACCGCCTCTGGGTAAGGATCCTTCAACGCCACGATCCGTTCCGGCAAACTATGCGCCGTAAACAGCACCGGCACAGTCGCTCTCACCTCGGCTGGAAATTTTTGGAGCCCTCCCCGAATGTTCTCAACCAGCGCGGCGATGAGTTGAGGATGCCGATTCCAACTCCCTACATAGGTGACAGGTGTGTGGTCCTCTAATCCGGTACGGGCCTCTTCCACCTTCTTTCGATAGGCGCCGGTGCTCAGAGAAGATTGCTGAGGCGTCATGCAGACCCCGATAATCTGGCCTGGCGAATCTTTTAGGAGCTCGGCATAGGCTTCCTTGATGAACGGATGCCAATGCCGCAAGCCGACGTAGACACGATATCGCGAGTCACCAGCTTCATTCAGTTGCCGTTCGAGTTTCTTGGCCACCTCTTGAGTGATGCCGACCGCCGGTGACTTGCCCCCGGTGGCACGGTACCGTTCGCGAATCTCTTCGACCAATTCAGGCGGTGTTGGCCGTCCTCCTCGCACATCGCGTAAGAACGGCTCCACGTTTTCCAGACAGTCCGGCCCACCCATCGCCATCAGAAGAATCGCTGTATGACGCGGTGATTCAGCCATTGATCAGACCCGATAGCTGATGGCAAGACAACGAGCGCCGCTGACCGGATGTACTGCCTACCGTCAGCCATACACCATTTGCCATATGCGCTTATTTCTACCGTTGGCTGAGCTTATGCACCATGTCGATGGTCGCGGCGACATGGTCAACCGGAGTCGTCGGGAGAATGCCATGGCCAAGGTTAAAGATATGGCCTGGGCGCCCTGCGGCTCGACGCAAAATATCCTCGACTCGGCGTTCGATTTCATGGAGTGGGGCGAACAGCACCAGTGGATCCAGATTGCCCTGCACCGCACGATCGTGACCGACCATTGCCCACGCGTCATCCAAATGAATCCGCCAATCTATTCCGATCACATCACCGCCTGCCTCACGCATCTGCCTGAGAATGGCCGTTGTGCCGGTCCCAAAATGAATCATCGGCACGCCTTCGTGCTTCAACCCCTCGAAAATTCTCTGGACGTGCGGCATCACATACTCGACATAGTCGCCCGCAGACAGACAGCCGACCCAACTATCGAACAGTTGAATCGCCTGGGCTCCCGCCTTGATCTGCCGACGGAGATACCCCGTGAGCACCCGAGCGAACTTGTCCATGAGGCGATGCCATGCGGTAGGATCCCCATACATCATCTGTTTGGTATGCAGATAGTTGCGGGACCCGCCGCCCTCAATGGCGTAGCTCGCCAGTGTGAACGGCGCCCCGGCAAATCCGATCAATGGCACTCGCCCATCGAGCGCGCGTCGGGCTTGTCTGATAGCCTCCGCCACATAGTCCAGTTCGTCGCCGTCGATCACATTGAGGCGATCCACCGCCGCTCGATCGCGCACGGGATTGTGGATCACAGGCCCTTCCCCTGCCGCAAACTCAAGGCTGAGGCCCATCGGCTCCAACGGCAGCAGAATGTCGGCAAAAATAATGGCGGCATCCACAGAAAAGCGATCAATCGGCTGCAGGGTGACTTGAGCGGCTAACTCCGGCGTTTTACACATTTCAAGGATGGAATGTTTCGCGCGCAGCGTGCGGTACTCCGACATATAGCGTCCGGCCTGGCGCATGAACCACACAGGAGTGCAATCGACCGGCTCGCTTCGGCACGCCTTCAGAAATCGATCGTTCATCATGGCGGCATTCTAGTGACGCCGAAGGAGTCCTGTCAAACAAACCATGAGCCTCGTCTCTCGTCTGCCAGAAACGTGAGTCACCAGAAGACCTCGGACAAGTGCTTGTATAGAGACAGGATAACCCGGTGCGGCACATAAAAAAATCAGGTTTCACTTTCCCCCGATTCTCTGTATAATGAGTGACCAACCTAACCGGGACGCTCAATTAGCTTAATTGGGACCACGGCTCCCTGTCTCCCACCACAGTGGCTTTGCCGATCCCCCGACCTATGAGGAGAATTGTATGTCCGACGTGCAAGCATATCCACCAACCAAGGCTCAGCAGATCTGGTATTCCTTTCTGCGCTGGTTTGACTCTTGGGCTGGCCTTGAACTGACGAAATCAGACGGACCGCCGAAGGTCGACTGGATTCGTAGCGTTCCCTTTATTTTCATGCATTTAATGTGCTTCGTCGCCATCCTGGTCGGATGGAGCTGGATCGCGGTCGGCGTGGCGATCGGGTTTTATTACCTCCGTATGTTTGCGATCACGGGATGGTACCATCGGTATTTTTCACATCGCACATTCAAAACGTCTCGAATCGTCCAGTTTCTTTTTGCACTCTTAGGCAGCTCCTGTACGCAACGTGGCCCCTTGTGGTGGGCCGGCCATCATCGGCACCATCATATCGCCTCTGATACGCCTGAAGATGTCCACTCTCCTCGACATGGAGGGTTCCTGTGGTCACACATGGGCTGGATTATGTCGCAGACCTTTTACGCGCCGCGATTGAAAAGCATCACTGATTTTGCGAAGTTTCCGGAACTCCGATTTCTCGATCGATACGATGTCCTTGTTCCAGTCCTTACCGGCGTTGGCATGTTTGAATTCGGCAGTTTGCTGGAAACCCATGCACCAGAACTCGGCACGAATGGCCTTCAGATGCTGGTCTGGGGATACTTCGTTTCAACCGTCGCTCTGTTTCATGGAACCTGCACGATCAATTCGCTCTCGCATGTCTATGGCTCACAGCGCTATGAGACTGGTGACGATAGTCGAAACAACTTCTTCCTGGCTTTGATTACCATGGGAGAAGGTTGGCACAACAACCACCACTATTATCCGGCCTCGACGAGACAAGGGTTCTACTGGTGGGAAATCGACATGACCTACTATTGTCTGAAGGGCCTGGAATGGTTGGGATTGATTTGGGATATCCGTGACGTCCCCTCGTATGTGCGCGAGGGAAAAACCAGGCAGGACTCCGACCGCAGTGTGCTCAAAAAGAAGATTGAAGCCGCTGTGAAGGCTGCGGAAATTCCGGCACCTCAACCACAGCTAGAATTGACGCCTCCTTAGACCCATTCTGTATCGCTATTCGACCTTGGCTGATCGATCACTCGATCAGCCAAGGTTTCCCGAATCCGTCGGCTCTCCCCATCGATCGCGTTTCGTTCCTCTTCCGGGAGCACCCAGGCATCACCCGCATTCAACTGAAAGCGATAATGGTCCTTGTGGAGTGTAAACCACTCGACATATGGGTGCGGCTCCAAATTTGGATGTGGATCGAGCGAAATAAGGTTCACGGTTCCAATCTGAGGATTCGCCATGTCGCCGATCACTTGCCCTGCCATTTCATCATCTTCAAAACGGCTGTTTCTGAACCGAATCACCTCGCCCGCAATATCCGGCTTAAAATTGCCTCGCAAATAAAAATCCACCGGTCCAACAACCGCAAACACAACCTGCCCGACAACCGTCCCATCGATCCGATTATCAAGAAATCCTTCACGTACCCATCGTCCATTACCAAACTTTTGTGCCATAGGTCTCTCCCCTCCGTTTGCGTACGATCAGCCGCCGAACGTCCCAATGATGACCGCCAACAAGATCAGCGCGCTGCCGACCCAGCCTTGTGCATCTAATGTCTCTCCAAGAAAGTACCATGACAGCCAGGCCGCATAGACTGGCTCAGATGCAAAGAGAAGCGCCACTTGCTGGGCCGGAACGAGTTGCTGGGCCCATATCTGCACAGCGAAGGCCAACGTGGCCAGCACACCCGTGACCGCAAGACCAGTGAGAAGAACAGGTGTGGGCGAAAACGCACTGAGCGGAGCATTTTCCCACCATGGGGCTGGAAGAAACAACACCGTCATGGCCACCATCTGCCACAGAAGGAGCGACGGAGCATCCACTTGGCGGGTAAATCGCTCAAGACAAATGATATGCCCTGCAAACGCCACAGCGCACCCCAGCGTCATGAGGTCACCTCGATTCATGGATGCATTCGGCTTCACAAGGAGCCACAGTCCGACTACTGCGATCACCGTCGCCAAGACCACACGCCGATCGATCCGCAAGAGGATCACCGGTACGAAGATCACATAGAGCGCCGTGAGAAAGGCTGAATTGGACGCCGTCGTGTACGCAAGCCCAACGGTTTGGAGGAGATATCCGAGAAACAGAAACACGGTCGAGACTGCACCAGCGACCAGCACGGCACGATCATAATGCACTCGACGACGGCTGACGACAAACCATACGAAGATGAGTAGGGTGCCGACAAAAAACCGGAGCAATAAGAACGAAAGCGGGGCAATCTGTTCCAAGGCCGCTTTCGTGGCAGGAAAGGTCGCACCCCAAATGAGGGTGGTCAATAGGAGTGCAAGTCGCGGCATGAATTAGAAAGCACTGAGTCTTGAGTGCTCGGTGCTGAGCCGAGGAGCCCACTCGTTCACTCGAAACTCAGCACGCAGCACTTCTTTTTCTAGGGTTTGCAGAGCGGACACAGGCGTTGCCGATTCACTCCAGCCTGTTCCATCGCACGGGTCGCCCGTTCCTTGTCAGGATAATCAAACCATCCGCCTTCCCAGAAATCGCTGGAGGTGGCAGTCGATGGCACCTCTGAACAACGGTCTCGGTGAAGCGTCACACGGTCGATGGCGCGGGCAATATGCAGCCAATAGCTCATGTGGGGCCAGTGGGGTACCGGAGGTGAGGGGTACACACGCTTCGTCTCATACGTACCGCACTCACCCCTGAGCGACTTAGGGCAGGAGCTGCCACTCATCCTTCTCGATGAAGGTCTTCGCACCAGTCTGTAATTTCTTGACGTCATCCTTTTCAAACAGCCTCATATAGCGCTCGATTCGATCGTCATCATCGATTCGCTCTTCCTGCATCATCCCGTTGTTGCCCTTATATCGTCGAATCAGCACTGGCATCGAAACCCTCCTCTGAAGCTGGCAGTTGAACCGCGTAAATTGTTACAATGAGCAGAATGTCGTAATTTAGTCAGCATGGCTTGCACAAGGGCTGTTTGTCAAGATCTGAACGGCTCCGTGAGCTTGGAAGGAAAGATCGAGCCAGCTGCAGAACGAACTCACAGGAGAAACATCGTTCGGCTCCAAACCTTTGACGAAATGAGCGACGGAAGGGAACGCAAGCTGGCCAAGAGAAAGGACAGGATCCCGTGCCACTCTACGAGTACCGTTGCGAACGTTGTGAGAAACAATTCGAAGCCACGCAATCCGTCTATGCCAGAATAGAAGACACTGAGTGCCCCCATTGCCATGCGCGGGAGGCGACGCGCCTGCTCTCATCGTTTTCATCCAGCGTGGTCGGCACACGTAAACCAGGATTCACCGAAATCAAAGCCAAGGCCATGAATCAGGAACGGATGGAGCGATTCGTCAAGTTACCGCCGCTGAACGCCAGGCGCAATGTCCCGCCACCAAACGTGTCATCCGAATCCGAGTCCTCTTCGCCAGACCGACCGATATCCGAGTCATAACCATGAGAGACCATCTTCTTGCTACTGGGGTAAGCCGCAAGAGTCATCGAGTCTATCGAGTCTTGTGTGCTAAAACTCCTCTATGGTTAGGAAAATCGTTTATCACTCAGCTCTGTGTGAGCTTGATTTTCCTCATGTCCCCTCTCCACACCACGGCACAGGTTGCTGGTAATCTGGTCATCGCCGGCAATGGCCCTGAACAAACGACCATTGAAGCGCTGGCACGGGCCTTCGAAAAAGCCAACCCCCGTGCCTACGTTGACATTCTATGGGATGAGGATTCCACGCCAGAGCAGTTAGTCCAGAACGGTCAGGCACAGATTGGTGTCACCGGGACAGAAGACGCGACACTGACTGCCTCACAAATTGGCTGGGACGGCATTGGAATTCTCGTGCATCTCTCGAACTTCACCAAGGAAGTGACCAAGCAACAGGTCGCCGATCTATTTTCCGGGAAAATCAGAGAATGGTCGGAATTGGGTGGCCCCGAGACGAGAGTCCTACTGATTGACCGGTCTCGCACCCAAAACATCCGGGACACGTTCGAGTCTCATCTCGGAATCACCGGAAAGATTCCGGAGGCCGCAAAGGTCATAGGACCAGACGACACGGTTATCAAAACCGTCGTCGGCACCCTTCCACCTCTCTCTGCTGTCGCATATATGTCGCTGAGTACCGGCCTCTCCGTCGTCACAAACGGTGTGGCCGTCCGTTTGTTGCCGGTTGATAAAGTTGAACCGGAGGTTCCAACGGTCCGAGACGGGCGATACAGTCTGCGACGCCCACTGTTGCTCCTCTCAAAAAAAGAGGCGAATCCCTTGGTTGAAACCTTTATCAAATTTGCGTTATCTCCTTCTGGTCAAGTCATTGTCGGAGAACTGTATGTGGCCTTGTCGAGCAAGTAGTTCCTTCACTCACCGCGAAAGGAGGTTCCGATGACAACCCCGTTCCACCTGTTCTTCTTACTCCTCTCGTGGCTGGTGGTGGCCAATGTTATGCCCCAATTGACCCTTGCCGAAGAGGGCATCATCGTCGATGGGGCCGGTTATACGTTGCACGATGCGGAATCAATCAAGGGGCATGACGAACAAACACTGGAGCAAGACCCCGTCTGCGATAGCAGCAGAAAACCAAAGATTGTGCACGTGGAGCCGGACGAAGCCAAGCCCGGGCACACTATTCACATCAAAGGTGAGAACTTTGGCACGCAAGCTTGTTTCCGCGGCGTGGCATTCAGCGCCGCAGGCCACGCTAAAATTGACTATAAATTCGTGGACGACACGACGCTGGAAGTCAGCGTGCCCGATATCCAACCCGGCATGTCATTCATTGACATCGTGGCTGGTGGCGGCAATGCCCGTTCGAAAGCGTTTTTGGTGCAACCGAAGTAGAACGCGTTTCCCCCGCTCAGAGAACATCATCGCAGACGACGCGGAAGCGCATCACATCACTCAGCAGCCTGTTGCCGGACAGCCTTTGCAAGATTATCGGGCGTCCCGATGTCGAGATAGAGATCGTGGGGAAACCTCACCGTCTGGATCGACAGTCCGGCCTTCAGCGCCGCCTGGAAGACGACCCCAACAGCAAGGTCTCCTCCCGGATCATTGGCTTTGTTTGCCAGGACGCCCAGATTCCGCTTCGTCTCATCATCGCGAAGAAACCGGTGGAGGAACGCTGAGAAGACCGGCGTCCATACCGCAAAACACCAGCCGAACGTGAGCGCGGTCGCAGCTGGTTTCATCACAATCTCGCGCACCCGTCCCTCATTGTCATGGTCCACCATGTCCCAGACGTGTGGATCTTCTATACGATGCAGACCAAGTACCACGTCCGCACCTGACCGTTCCTGTTGTTCGATCAGTCGATGATAGGCATCCGGTGGACCAAACAGAATATCGGGGAAGCCGAATGCAATCCGGTACTGGGACACAAAGGAATACGCGCGATCAAGCGTGTCAGGAGGCCCAAGCGAGCCGGGAATCACAAGATAGGCAAGCGACATCCCGACTCCCAGTCCCTCCTGAAAATAGTGTGGGATGTCCCATTTCCCTTCTCGAATCACGATGAACGTCTTGGATACTCCGGCTGCCTTGAATTTTTCCAGTAGATACTGCGAGGCCACTTTGGGTCGTGGCATCCCCGTCTGCGGATCTTTCGTGAACCCAACCGGGAACAACTCTTTACTACAAGGAAACGGCTGTAAGCGCTTGGCTTGTCCAGCAGCGGGAATGAGCCCGACGACTTCCGGCCAGGAATGAGGTGGCGGATCAGCAAGAGGAGCAGTCATGAGAGGGCTATTATCGCTGGATTCATACGATGAGTCCAGACGAGGAAGAAAATGATCGACAGGCCAGATAAAGCATCCTGATCAAATCAGGCCATGTCCATCTCCAGTTGTCTCGACAGGAGAAGACCGTATCATGTAGGTTATAGCTATGCTCTTTGGTGCCGGTTCTACATGAAGCAACTCATAAAATGGAGTTCGCGTGATGTCACACTTCTGGTCTCAACAAACGCTATCCGCCGTGCTCCTTGCTAGCACTGTCGTCACCTCCCTCCCAGCCTCTGCCACGCCACCTCTCAAAGAGCGCCTTCCCTTGACGCTCAGTGGAGCCGGCTGTAGCAACAAAGAAGCGGAGATCACCAAGATCTTGCAGACGATTCCCGGCGTCCTCAGTGTCGATTTCAACCGTATCCCCGACCATGTCCTCGTCGACATTACCCCGAGTAGCGTGAAGCCTGAAGATGTGTTGAATCGCGTCAACGCTGTCGCATCCTCCTGGCAATGCAAGGTTGAGATCATTGAGGGCTGTATTTCGGCCAAGATGCCGACTGCCTCAGTTGAGCCACACCAACACGAGTAAGTAACCGCATTTTCACCAGCAGTCTGCAGAAAAACCATTTGAGTAAGGCTTGTGTACGCAACTGTTGAACGACATCGCCTGGTTATGGAACGAGCACAGGATGCTCAAAAGGCTGTCCAGCAAAGTCACCACGAGCGAAGAGTAGAGGCGTACGGTCTGGTACGTTGAACCTCTGAGCGATGCAACAACGACGTTGGCAGACTTTTCATCATCCTGCGAGACGAAGAAAGCAACTGGCCGGTACGCGGGAACCTACTCTCGATAGGTGGGCTATCTTGTGCGTAGTCTTCATGACCCGCCATGAGTAAAACACACCCTGCGTGGATGTTCAGGGCAGGAACTGACTAAAAAGACGTGATTGCTGAGGATCCTCGCTGTACATTCCTCCACCGTGTTATCCCCTTCCGTAACAGGCTCCTGAGGGGGACCTATACCGGTAACATTCTACCCTGGGCGAATGTGCGGCTTTTCTGCCTACTCACGCACATCTGAAATAGGCCTCATCACGATGCCGCATGATCCGTAGTCGGCATCGTTCGGAACTCCTGGAAGATGTTCCACACTCGCAGGACATCGACGGTCAGCGCGGCACCATAGGAGGGACCATAGTCTCGCTCTGAGAAATGCCCCATGCTGTCATTCCAGGTTTCGAAGCGCACCGGCCCAGCTGAGGCTGCCAGCGACCACGCGAACTGCTTCTGGCTCTGCCCCGTGGTATTCACGAAGATCCCTGAATCCCACATCAGTGCCAATTCGATTTCCCAGGTTGGAATCGTTTCCCCAGTGGCCGTTGTCCGATACTGTCCGATGGCAATTGCCGGCTGAACCAACCCCGCCGTGCTTCTGACGGAGTGGAGCACCGCACCGTTGCTCTGATAGCTGATCCGACCCATCGCGGACACCCGAACGTTGATATCGCCCCACTTCTCCGAATGCCACACCGACGGGGTGATTTGCAGTCGACGGATGCCGCCCCGCAGAAACCCCTGTTGGTAAATAGTTCCAACGGAAAAGCCTCCACCGGCAAACATGACCTTCCGATCAAACAGCGACATCCACCGAGTGATAGACCCATCGATCATGACATCGGTTTCCTTCCGAGGGTCCACCGTGGGCACCGACGGCAGTTGGCGCAGTTGATGGACCACTTTATTCTGGAAGTATTGTGAAGGTTCATCACTGGTGGGACTAATCCCAGCAGTCAGATTGGTACTCCAGTTTTTCCACAACCAATTTGTTCCCGAATAGTCCCAGTGCTGAGTCCAACTGAGCGTCATGAGGTTGAAGCCGAGCGTATTGCCTACCGTGGAGTCATACTTATTCCCTAAGCCATCAACTGGAGTAAAACGATTGAGCGTCAGTCCCGAGGTGACGGTCGAATATTGATCCGGGAATGCCGTGCTCCCCCAGTGAACAGAAGGAGCCGGGGACTCACTTCGTGCAGGACTGGCGTTGAGCCCCATCACGAAGAAGATTGGAAGCAGTGCCAACAAGGGGCCTCTCAACCACCGCTGGCCCCCTGTCTGTAGATGCTTCTTGTAACACGGCTCACCACCGTCCATTCTGCCATCAAGATGAGAGTCAGCCTGCTTATTAGATGGGATACGCACCATCTGAATCACCCTTTCTTTTGTCGAGCATGTACCCGAAAAAACCTCACCGCATTACAACGCAGTCTATTCTACAAGATGCCAGCATCTGTGGCGATCATATTCATGATCCGATGACGGCAACCAACGTGCGTTGTAGCCTCGCGCACAAGCATGGTGCGAGCGCTTCTCCCTCGACAGACCTCTTGATCCTATGCTAGCTTACACCCTCACTTTTTGATGGTCGCCTCTTACTCCACAAACATTCGTAGAGCGGGCGTATGTTTAAGAAACTTTTAGTCGCCAATCGCGGTGAAATTGCCATGCGGATCATCCGCGCCTGCCGCGAATTAAATATTGCGACCGCCGCCATCTATTCCGAGGCGGATTCAACCGGCATCTACGTCAAGAAGGCCGACGAGTCCTATCTGGTTGGACCGGGGCCGGTGAAGGGTTTCCTCGACAGCAAACAGATCGTGGACCTTGCCACACGAATCGGGGCTGATGCGATCCATCCTGGCTATGGGTTTCTCTCAGAGAATGCAGAGTTTGCTGAACTCTGTCAGGCATCCGGCATTACGTTCATCGGCCCGTCCACCCATGCCATTACCCTGATGGGCAGTAAAGTGAAGGCCCGCGAACTGGCTGAATCGACTGGCGTGGCGATCGTCCCTGGTACGGACGGTGCCATTACCAACGTTAGAGAAGCCCTCGCCTTTGCCCACAAAGCCGGCTATCCTGTGATGATCAAAGCGAGCGCCGGCGGTGGTGGTCGGGGGTTGCGCGTGGTCCGGTCCGACGAGGAATTGCGCGAAAACATGGAAGTCGCGGCACGTGAGGCCCAAGCTTCTTTTGGCGACGGCAGCGTGTTTATCGAAAAATACATTGAACGACCACATCATATCGAGTTCCAAATCCTGGGGGATCGACATGGCAATATCATCCATCTCGGAGAACGAGACTGCTCGATCCAGCGGCGACACCAGAAGGTGATCGAGATCGCTCCGTCGTTGGTATTGACGCAGGAGCTCCGGGAAGAGATGGGTAACGCCGCCATCACCATCGCGCGCGCGGTGAACTACGACAACGCGGGAACTGTGGAATTCCTGCTTGATCAAGAGGGCAAGTTCTACTTCATCGAGATGAATCCGCGACTCCAGGTGGAACATACCGTCACCGAGCAGATCACGGCGATCGACATCGTACGAAATCAAATTAAGATTGCGGCGGGCTTTCCACTCAGCATCCAGCAGAAGGACGTGATCTTGCAAGGTCACGCGATTCAATGCCGGATTAATGCGGAAGACCCCAAAAATAATTTCATGCCATGCACAGGAACCGTCACGGCCTATCTCTCTCCCGGTGGGATCGGCGTTCGCATTGATGGAGCGGTCTATAAGGATTACACCGTACCACCCTATTACGATGCCTTACTGGCCAAGCTCACAGTCCGGGGACGCACATGGGAAGAAACCGTCAGCCGCATGAGACGCTCTCTTGAGGAATATGTCATTCGTGGGCTCAAGACGACGATCCCGTTTATGGAAGCCATCATGCAGGAACCAGACTTCATTGCGGGACAGTTCGACACGTCCTATCTGGATACCCACCCGGAATTATATGCATACCCCGAGTTTGAGCCGCCCGAAGATCTGGTGTTGGCACTCTCGGCTGCGATTGCCGCGTACGAAGGGCTCTAATTCGAACACACAAGGATGTGCGTTCCAACAAGCAAGATGGATGAACCATCATGGCAAAAAGACGACGACTACCAAAAAAACCACACAAAAAGACCAGACAGTCGGCTCCGACGATGAAGCCCTCAAAAGCGCTCAGCTCGCGCCCTGGTGAGTTAAACATCACGCCCGCCATCGGTAAGCCCGTCTTAATCACCGACGTGGCCCTGCGGGATGGACACCAATCGTTGCTGGCCACGCGGATGCGAACCGAGGATATGTTGCCGATCGCCCAAAAACTGGACGCGATCGGTTATTGGTCTCTGGAAGTCTGGGGTGGAGCAACCTTCGATACCTGCCTCCGATTTTTAAAGGAAGACCCCTGGGAGCGACTCCGAGCATTACGGGCCGCCATGCCTAATACCAAGCTCCAGATGTTGTTACGGGGACAGAATCTCGTCGGCTATCGCCATTACGCCGACGATGTGGTGGAACGGTTCATTGAGCGATCGGCCACGAACGGCATCGACGTCTTCCGCATCTTCGACGCGCTGAACGATGTGCGGAACCTGGATCGAGCCGTGAGCGAAGTGAAGGCCTGCGGGAAACATGCGGAAGCCACCATCTGCTATACCGTCAGCCCCGTCCACAGCATCGACCGGTTTGTGGATTTGGCCAAGAAACTGGAAGATCTCGGAACCGACACGATCTGTATCAAAGACATGGCCGGATTACTGGCTCCGCTCAATGCCTATCATCTGGTCCGTCGACTAAAGGCTGCCGTCAAGGTACCGCTCCACCTCCATTCACATTACACGTCGGGAATGGCGTCCATGACCTCACTCATGGCGATTCTTGGTGGGCTCGACATGCTCGACACCTCCATCTCCCCGTTGGCAGGTGGAACATCCCATCCGGCGACGGAAACACTGGTGGCCTCCCTCCAAAATACCCCTTACGACACGGGACTGGATCTCACGAGCTTCCAACCGATCACCGAACATTTCCGAACGGTTCGCCGCAAGTACCGACAGTTCGAGAGCGACTTTACCGGCGTCGATGCAGAAATTCTCACGTCGCAGATTCCGGGTGGCATGCTATCAAATCTAGCCGCGCAGCTGACCGAACAAAATGCGCTCGACCGGATGAAGGAAGTGCTCGACGAGGTGCCGCGCGTGCGAAAAGAAATGGGCTATCCTCCCCTGGTCACCCCGACCAGCCAAATCGTTGGCACGCAAGCGACACTCAATGTACTCACCGGAGAGCGTTACAAGGTCATCACCACCGAGACCAAAAACTATTTCTTGGGACTCTACGGCCGCGCGCCGGGGCAGATGGATCTCGATGTCATGGCACGTGCAACCGGTGACGAAACCCCGGTCAAGGCCAGGCCGGCTGATCGACTCGAACCGGAACTGGATGATGCGAAGAAAGAACTGATGGATTCAGCTCAAAGTGTCGAGGATCAGCTATCGTTTGTGCTGTTTCCTACCATCGCCCGTGACTTTTTCGAGGCGCGTGAGAAGGGTGACTTGACCCCTGACCCGTTGGATATTGGATCGGCCAAAGGCCCATCGACTGCGCATGAATTGCATTTGGCTCCGGTCGAGTTCAATGTCACGGTCCATGGTGAGACCTATCACGTGAAGGTCTCAGGGTCCGGCCGTAAAGTCGACGGTCGCAAGCCCTACTACATCCGTGTCAACGATAAGCTGGAGGAAGTCTCGCTCGAACCGATTCAGGAAGTGCTCGCTGGTGTGCCAGAATCCCACGAAGTTGGGACTGGAGGGAAACCCAAGCGTCCAAAGCCTACCAAACCAGGTGATGTGGCTCCTCCCATGCCAGGTCGCGTGGTGCAGGTCCTAGTCGCCGTGAATGATTGTGTGAAGGCTGGTGATCCGCTGTTGATCATCGAAGCGATGAAAATGGAAAGTCGAGTACCGGCACCGATCGACGGAAAAGTCTCTGCGATCTTGGTCAACGACGGTGACAACGTCAAGACGGATGAAACGGTCATTCAACTGGAGTAGTCCCCACGTTCATCTCCGGGCCACCCCATACACTCCATGGAAACGTGGGCTCCTCCTTCCCTGCCTCCTCGCTTCACTCATGACTACCTGTGCTCAGCACACACACATTCCCCCCTACTTTGAGCCATTAACGGACACGCCGGTTGAACATCTCCCAATTAAGACCGTGCTCGTCCACGGCCAAAGGCTCGCGTATCTTGATATCGGGACCGGCCCACCGGTAATCCTGCTCCATGGGTTTGGCGGATCTATGTGGCAATGGGAACATCAGCAACATGCCTTGTCACATCAGTTCCGTACCCTGACACTCGACCTCCCCGGTTCCGGACTGTCTGACAAACCAGATATCGACTACCGACCGACTCAGATGGTGGACTTCTGCCTTGGATTCATGGACGCATTGGAGATTCCGCAGGCCACGCTCGTTGGGAATTCTCTGGGTGCCGGCTTGGCCATCAGTATGGCGTTAACGCACCCAACGCATGTCGACAAACTCGTCCTCATCGATGGATTGCCCTCGAATATTCTGAACAACCTCACTGGCTCATCATTCCGTCGCGCACTGGAATCGAAAGCCCCATGGTGGCTCGTGTCCTTCGGAAACTGGTTGTTCGGTGGACTGGTGACTGGCTCCGTGCTGAAGGAAGTAATCCACGACCATCGTCTCCTGACACCGGCTGTTCTTGAACGATCCAACCGTAATCGCCGACGCCCCGGTATCATCAAGCCCCTCATGGCCATGAAAAATACCCTCCCTGACTGGGAAACCGACTTCGCCCCACGCATCGATAATATCCCACATCCAACTCTGATCATCTGGGGTGAGCATGACCAAGTATTTCCCGTTACAGTGGGAGAAGAACTCCATCAAAGGATTCGTGGATCACAGTTCATCAGAATTCCCCATGCTGGGCATATGCCGCAATGGGAACGCCCAGACCTGGTTAACCGATCGCTGATCGCGTATATTCACTCATCACGCTGAGGCAAAACGACATGTGCATACCAACGAGTCCTATTCTGAGAAAGGAGCATACGATGCGGATACACCATGCAGGTTTTCTAGCTACAGTACTATGCCTGTTCCTTGGCGCCGTCGGGTGCCAGACGACTGCGGGCAACACCTTCACTTACAAAGACATGCCCGTGTCTAACGGCACGGCTGTTGCCGGCGAAGGCAATAAGATCATGTTTAAAGGGAGCCCGCTGACGCTCTCCGGTAACGGAGTGAGAATGGGCGATGCACTGCGCGACGTCAAAGTGGCACAGAACGACTTGTCTCTCGTGAACATTGCGGAGACCAAGGGCGTAGGCAAGGTCCGCATCATCAGCGTGGTTCCCTCACTCGACACCCCCGTCTGCGAGCAACAGACGCATATTCTGAGCGAACGGAATAAAGGCCTCGATAAGATGGTGGAACTGATCACCGTCAGCGTCGATACGCCATTCGCCCAAAAGCGATTTGCCGGGGAAGCCAAGATCGCCAACGTCACGTTCCTGTCCGACTACCGTGGAGGTGAGTTTGGGAAAACCCATGGCCTCTTCTTGGAAGGGCCTCACATTTTGACGAGAGCCGTGCTTGTGGTCGACAAAATGAATATCATTCGATTCATTCAAATTAGCCCTGAACTCACCCAATTGCCGGATCTAGAAGAGGCGTTTCAGATCGCCCGTCGTCTGATCACAGAGAGCTGAGGGATACCACATTAAGGTTGAGGTCGAGTTTCGTCAGGACATTTCCGTTATTTCTGAACCTCAACCTCAACCTTAACCTCGGTTCTCTAGGATACGCATGGCCCATTACGATCTCCTTGTCATTGGAACAGGCCCGGCCGGGCAAAAGGCCGCAGTTCAGGCGGCAAAACTCGGCAAGAAGGTCGGAATCATCGAGCGCAAGATGGTCCTCGGCGGCGTCTGCATCAATACCGGCACGATCCCCAGCAAGTCTCTCCGAGAAGCAGTGCTGTACCTCTCCGGGTTTCGGCAGCGCAGCGTCTACGGCAGCAGTTACCGGCTGAAAAAGACGATCACCATCGAAGACTTGGCTTTTCGAGCCAATCATGTCATCACGCACGAGATTCAGACCGTCCAGCAACAGATGGCCCGCAACCGAGTGGATCTGTTTTTCGGGACCGCGAGTTTTCTCGACCCCCATCGGCTTCGCATTGAAACACCCAGAGCCCCACTTGAACTGACAGCGGACTTCTTCGTGATCGCAGTGGGAACGGAGCCCGCACGACCGCCGGATGTCCCGTTCGACGACACCTCCATCATCGATACAGACGGGCTCCTGACTCTCAAACGTATCCCAGACTCCATAGTCATTGTTGGCGGCGGAGTCATCGGGACAGAATATGCCTCCATTCTTGCCGGCTTAGGGATCCCAGTGACCCTGATCGACAAACGGCCACGGTTACTGGAATTCGTCGACGATGAAATCATTGCCGTACTACAGCAACAGATGAAGCACCTCGGTGTAAGGCTGTACCATGATGAAGAAGTCCTGGCGATCAAGAAGGACCGACGCTCCATTGCGGTCACCTTGCGCCACAACCCACCAATTCAAACCTCGACACTGATGTATGCGATCGGCCGCGTCGGTGCGACACAGTCACTGAATCTCACCTCCATCGGACTACAGGCCGATGACCGAGGACGCCTCAACGTCAATGAACATTTTCAAACGGTTATTGCCCATATTTATGCTGCGGGTGACGTCATCGGATTTCCCGCGCTGGCGTCCACGTCGATGCAACAGGGTCGGCACGCCGCGTGCCATGCCTTCGGTCATCCTGATCGTACCGATACTGCCCTCCTCCCCTATGGCATCTATGCCATCCCAGAAATCTCTATGATCGGCAAAAACGAGGAAGAGCTCAAACAAACCGGCGCGCCCTACGCCGTCGGCATCGCTCACTACAAGGAAATCGCCCGTGGACAGTTGATCGGCGACGAAACCGGCATGCTCAAACTGCTGTTTCATCGACACACTCGACATCTGTTGGGTGTGCATGCCATCGGGGAAGGCGCCACCGAACTGATCCACATCGGTCAAGCCGTGATAGCCTTTCATGGTAAGATCGACTACTTTATCGATACGGTCTTCAATTATCCAACCTTGGCTGAGTGCTACAAAGTTGCGGCGTTGGACGGGATGAACCGCCTTCCCAGACCATGGATTCCGTATCTATGATAGGCGAGAACATAACGGCCGTGCTGAGTTGTGAGTGTGAAACAGTCAGTTCCAACTCAACACTCACCACTCACAACTAACGACGTCCCGAACCGGAGCACACATGTCATTCTCAAACCACCTCCGCAAACTTGCCAGTTCGATCTGGGATTCACAACTCACCCATCCCTTCGTCGTGGCACTTGGCGATGGCACCCTCTCTGAACATGTTTTTAAATATTACATTCTCCAAGATGCTCGTTTCCTCGGCGATCTTGCGCGTGTCTTTTCCGCAGGAGCCATCAAAGCGCCTGATGCAGAAAGCGCTCTGCAGTTCACCAAGCTGGCTGCAGACACAATTGTCGTGGAACGAAGCCTGCACGAGAACTATGGCAAACGATGGAACATGACACCCAAGCAAATGATCTCCGTTCCTATGGCACCAACGAACCATGCCTATACCCGGCATTTGCTCGCCGTCGCCGCCGTGGGAACTGCCGCTGAAATCACCGTCGTTGCCCTCCCCTGCGCCTGGGTCTATTGCGTCGTGGGACAACATTTGTTGCGCAAAGGTCCACCGGCCAAGAATCATCCGTACCGCGATTGGCTCATGCTCTATGCATCCCCCGAGTTTGCCGAAGTCCAGGTCTGGATGCGGAAGAAAGTGGATCAGTGGGCTAAGACAGCTGGAAAAGATGAATTGCGACGGATGGAAGACTCTTTCATCATCAGTTCACGATATGAATGGATGTTCTGGGACATGGCCTGGCGCGAAGAGAAATGGCCGGTGTAAGAAGTGGATGGAGTCACGACGCTGGGGTTGATAGCCGGAACACTGACCACCATTGCCTTCATTCCTCAGATCGTGAAGGCGTGGCAGTCTAAATCGACCGAGGATCTGTCCTGGGGAATGGTAACGACATTCAGCACAGGCGTGCTGCTGTGGCTCATCTACGGTGTCTGGATTGATTCGCTTCCAGTCATCCTCGCGAATACCGTCACTCTGCTTCTCCAAGCTGGCATCATCGCACTGAAAATCAAGTACGGCTAGAGCAGAAGAGCGCTGAGAAACAAATAGCCCCTGTCGATCAAGGCATCTCCAGCAGAAGCACAGAGATACACTATGTTTTCTGCCTGGCCTTAGCCAAGGCCAATGCCATGGCGCTGAGCGGCTGAGAGGGTTGCACAGTCTGGCTTGATCCCGATGGTCCTCGCCCACGTTGGGCACCAGCTGTGTTGCTGCCAGACTGTGTCGATACATTAGGACGGCTCGCAGCATCATCAAGGCGCATGGTCAACGCGATGCGCTGGCGTTTCAGATCGACGTCGATCACCTTTACCTTCACCACCTGCCCAGGTTTGACCACCTCGTGCGGATCCTTGATGAATCGATTGGCTAGTGCGGACACGTGCACCAACCCGTCCTGATGCACCCCAATGTCGACAAAGGCTCCGAACGCCGCAACATTCGTGACGACCCCCTCCAGCACCATGCCGGGCTGTAGATCGCTGACAGATTCGACCCCCTCGCGGAACGTCGCCGTCTTAAATTCAGGACGAGGGTCGCGACCCGGCTTTTCCAGCTCGGTAAAAATATCTCGCACCGTCGGCAGCCCAAATGTTTCATCGGTAAAGTCAGCGGCAGACAGCTCTTTTAGAATGGTAGGCCTGCCCATGACTTCGGTAATAGCCGTTCCTAACCGGGTCAGAATCCGTTCCACGACCGGATAGGCCTCGGGGTGAACCGCGGAACAATCCAGAGGATTGTCGCCATCGGAGATACGCAGAAAGCCCGCCGCTTGCTCAAATGTCTTGTCGCCAAGACGCGGTACGCTGCGAATGGCCGTCCGGTTGGGAAACGGCCCGTTTGCATCGCGGTACTCCACAATGTTTCGAGCCAGGGCTCTATTGAGACCCGACACACGTTCCAGTAGCGGGGCCGACGCGGTATTCACATTGACCCCCACGGCGTTGACACAATCTTCGACCGTAGCATCAAGCGATCTTGCTAAGGCCTTCTGATCCACGTCATGCTGATATTGACCGACTCCGATGGCCTTCGGCTCGATCTTCACCAGCTCCGCGAGCGGATCCTGGAGTCGTCGCGCAATGGACACGGCGCCTCGCAAGCTGACATCCAGCTCGGGAAACTCTGCGGCGGCAAAGGCCGAAGCTGAGTAGACCGATGCCCCCGCCTCACTCACCACGATCTTGGCCACCGGGTGTTCAGGCCTTTGTGCTGCGATGAGTTTGATCACCTCGCCGGCCAACTTGTCCGTCTCCCGGCTCGCCGTGCCGTTGCCGATTGCCACTAATTCCACGCCATGACGAAGAATCAGCCGACCCAGCGCCTCTAATGCCCCGTTCCAATCATTCCGCGGTTGGTGGGGATAGATCGTGTCCGTCTCCAACAACTTTCCCGTCGCGTCCACGATGGCTACTTTACACCCGGTGCGAATCCCGGGATCCAGACCAAGGATGACTTTAGGTCCAGCCGGTGCCGCTAGTAAGAGCTCATGGAGATTCTTGGCAAAAATCTTGATCGCGTCGGCCTCGGCAGCTTCCCGCAATTGCACCAACAGCTCGGCACTGAGAGTCAGATGAATTTTCACACGCCATGTCCATTCACAGACGCCAGCCAACCACGTATCCGCCGGTCGACCACGATCGACGATGCCGGCATGCGCAGCAATCATAGCAACACAGGGATGGGGGACCACTGCATCAAGCGACTCGCCCAGTCCCAGCTCCAGTTTTAAGACCCCGAGAGTACGACCTCGAAACAGCGCCAGCGCTCGATGCGATGGAATGACCCTGATCGGTTCTAAATAGGCATAGTAGTCCCGAAACTTTTCCTCTTCGGCCGTTTCTTTGTCCTTCATCACCGTTGAAGTCACAACGCCCTCGTTCCACAAGCGTGTTCGTATTGCAGCTAGCAGATCAGCGGTTTCCGCAAACCGTTCCATCAAAATGTCACGAGCCCCTTCGAGTGCAGTTTTGACATCCGGCACATTAACAGCCTCCACTCCTTCAGCAGCCGGCACGACCCGTATGTACTTGAGTGCTTCCTGTTCGGGAATCAACAGCGGGTCGGCTAAGAGTCCATCCGCCAACGGCTCCAACCCTGCTTCGCGAGCGATTTGCGCGCGTGTGCGTCGTTTCGGTTTGAAGGGAAGATACAGATCTTCAACGGCCTGTTTGGTCGTGGCCGCCTCGATCGCCCTGCGCAATGCCTCGGTGAGCTTGCCCTGCTCCTCAATGGAAGCCAGCACGGCGGCTCGGCGCTCTTCCAGTTCACGCAGATACCGCAAGCGGTCTTCCATGGTCCGCAGTTGTGTATCATCAAGATTGCCTGTCGCCTCTTTGCGATAGCGTGCAATGAATGGAACCGTGGCTCCACCATCCAGCAACTCCACGGCCGCCGCAATCTGCGACACCCCAACACCAAGTTCTTTGGCGATGCCGGGAACAATCTTGAGCTGCAGCACATCAGTCGTGATTTGAGCCGTTTCAGTCGTCATCGGTATCGATGTCCTATCTTTCCGAACGCGTGATCAGTCCGCGCTCTCTGAGAAATGGGAGAAGAAATGTCATACCGAGAATAAGGTGGTCGGAGCTAAGGAGAACATCACAGAACATTCGCACATAAGTTAACGGGCGAGAGTACCAAAAGCAGCAAACAACCGTCCCGTCAGGTAGTAGGTCCCCCTCGAATCGCCCCGATGCCTGCGCCGTAGAAAATCGTTCAAAACCCGTCCATCCGCAGCTTTGTGTGTATCCGGATGCTGGAGGTTCATCCGATACCGTTGAATCCCTCGCGATAGTGAACTGACGAAGAGCACCGTCCCATCGGGCTCTACCGTCTCAACCACTCCAATATGTGTGAGCGGGTCATTAGGGAGACCGTCTCCGTTGAAATCCCACGTATTATGAAAAAACACGAGATCTCCCGGGTGGACGGTTGGGCCATAATGAATCCGCCCATGTTCCACCACATGGGTATAAATACGCCCTACCCCGTTTCCTCCATCCAGTTTTCCCAATCCACTATACAAATCGACACGCTGCGAGGCATAAACCCCTTGAACAAAACCAGAACAATCCGGATTATACTTTCGGCCACCAACCTGGATCCGAGACTGTCCGACAAATCGCACGGCCGTTTTGGCCAGTGCCGTCTGTCGCGGGGCCGCCTTCGCCATGGCACAACACGACATTCCCCGTGTCCCTGTCGTGGGCAACAGCATCCGATCAGCAGATGAGAACAGCCGTGCGTTGGTGGCACAACCGGACAGGATACCAATAAGGAGACAGACGAGAAGACTAATTGGCCGGGAGAAACAAAATGAGGCTCGACCCATGCCGTTCAGTATACAGATCTACAACCGTAAGACAATACCTACCTCCCATCCTACTAGCCCCCCTCACTACCGACCGACCAGATTTGGGCAGGCATCACACACCGAGAACTTCCATAAGAGGCTCATCTGCTCACATCGCCAGCTCTTTCACAATCGGCGTTACCCTCCCGCGCTGCCGACAGGCCCGCCTGGTTCAGTCATACGCCAGGGATCGAGGAGTTCCGCAAGCTGTTGCTCCGGTAACACCTTCTGCTCTTTCGCAACCTGCCGCACCGTTTTCCCAGACTTATACGCTTCCTTCGCCAGTTTTGCAGCCGCTTCATACCCGATCTCGGGTGCCAACGCCGTGCACATAGCCAGACTTTCCTCAATGAGGCTCTTACAGCGTTCTTCGTTGGCCTTGATGCCCTCAATACATTTCGCCGAAAAGTTATTCGAGGCTGTAGCCAAGAGTTCTATGGACTGGAGCAGATTGTAGGCCATCACCGGCATCATCACGATCAACTCAAAATTCGCCGCCTGCCCACCAACCGTCACCGTAACGTCATTTCCAATAACTTGGGCACAGACCATCGTCACAGACTCAGCAATAACTGGATTGACTTTCCCCGGCATGATGGAAGACCCTGGTTGGGTTTCAGGTAAATTAATTTCCCCGAGTCCGCAGCGCGGGCCAGATCCAAGCCAGCGAATGTCGTTAGCGATCTTCATCAGGCTGACGGCCAACGTCCGTAACTGCCCACTAGCCTCAACGAGCGAATCCTGAGCAGATTGCGCCTCAAAGTGATTCGTCGCTTCCTTGAACGAGCAGCTGGTTTCTTTTGAAATAATGGCCATCACCTTGGCTGAGAAATCTGGATGACAGTTCAACCCAGTGCCCACAGCCGTCCCGCCCAACGCCACTTCGCTTAACGCTGCCTGGGCTTGCTTCACACGTTGAATACCAAGTTCGACCTGCCTCGCGTAGCCGCCAAATTCTTGACCAAGCCGAACCGGTGTCGCATCTTGCAAATGCGTCCGTCCTATCTTCACGATCGTATTGAATTCTTTTGCCTTTCCCTGCAGCGCCTTCTGCAGCCGATCCAAGGCAGGGAGCAGTTCCTTTTGCATCATGTCCGACGCTGCGATGTGAATGGCTGTGGGAATCACATCGTTGCTCGATTGACCGAGATTCACATGGTCATTGGGATGCACAAGCTTGCTGCCCCGCGCGCCGCCAAGCACCTCTGTGGCACGATTCGAGATCACTTCGTTCGTATTCATGTTGGTAGACGTCCCAGACCCTGTCTGAAAAATATCCACAGGGAATTCGGCGTCCAACTTGCCATCCACCACTTCTGTTGCTGCCTGTGTGATGGCATCGGCAGGCTTTTTGTCCAATAAGCCAAGTGAATGATTTACGTCGGCTGCCGCTCGCTTGATCAGCCCCATCGCCCGAATCACCGCACGTGGCATCCGGAGTGAGCTGATCGGAAAGTTTTCGATCGCACGGGCTGTCTGCACTCCATAATACGCATCGGCGGGAACGGCCAGTTCCCCCATGGTATCTCGCTCAAGACGAGTCGATGCGGATGGCTTACTCTGGTCCTGTTTCATGCGTCGTGCTCCATGTATAAGAGGTTCTCAACACGTAAGAGGGGCATGATAAACTCTGCCCGCCAACTTTCACAAGAGCATGATGCGATGACTTTCTACTGTGATTGTCGCTGCCGATGTCGGATGGAAAGGAAAAGCAATGGCTTCTTGACTCACAGTCATTACCAGCCAGTAGTGAGAGATCACACCGATGAGGAGAGCTGGGAACTGGTGATGCAGAAACGAGGGAGTCATTGGTCGTGAACGGCCGCTCTACGACAGGATCGCGCGGTTATCGAGCCCACACTATTTATGAGGGCTCATCGCAAAATGGCCAAACCGCGTCGTGAGACCGGTGCCCGGAGTCTGGATGATTTAAGGCGTACTCATGAGTAGATCGAGGGTCCGAGAGGCGGGTCCGCAGACTCTACGGCTTGTCGCAACAGCAGAAGGGCTCATGAATCATGCAGGCTAGTGACACCGCCCATTCCCCTTATCGGTGAAAATTTTTCCTGCCTCCGGCACAAACTCCCATTCGTAGCTGGTTGGATGCAAGGTCAATTTGAGGATGCCGAACGTATCGCTGTTTCTGACCTTGCTTCCCGACTTGATGGTACTGAAATCAGTGTGTCTAGCACCACCGGTCCCTACGACAAAGGAGCGGATACCGTGTAGCTTGTCTACTCGACCATCGGCATCCAATGGCGCGAACCGCTCGTAATCGTGGTCATGGCCTGATAGCACAAGGTCGACACCCGATGCGTATAACTCCTTCCAGATTGGACTCATGACGTTGGCATTCCGATGCCGACCAGACGAAAAGCGAGGGTGGTGCCAATAGGCAAGCGTGCAGAATGATTGGTGGGTCACCAAATCTTCTCGCAGCCAGGCAAGCTGGGCTGAGTCCTGATCACAAGCGACAATCTGGCACTCGCTGTTGCTGTTTAAGGCGATCACGTGCCATGCCCCGATATCAAAGCTGTAATAGCCTCGATCGCGCGGTCCAGCTGCATCCCCGAAGTATGTGTAGTAGCCATCTCCAAGCCCTTCATGGTTTCCGATGCTCGGATGAGTCATCGCTTTCACGCGACCCCACGAGCGGTCGTAGGAGTTCTGAAAATCTGTCAGAGCTCCAGTGGGGTATTGGTTGTCCCCCAAGGTCAGCACCGCGGCTAGCTCGTCAATCTGCAGCACCAAATCGGACGTTTCCATCTGTCGGCAGACATCGCCCCTGGCAACTTCGTGCGTGTGACCGTTTCCTGATGTCGGACAGGCAATGTCCCCAACCGCCACGATAATCGGATCCGATACATCCGAGGCATGACCATAGCCCCCCAGTAGAATCAGGACCGCGGCACAAAGAATCAGGAGCCTAGGCGCCACCTTGAGGAGGAGTACGCAGGAGTATGACATCCGCAAATTGAAACAGAATGCGGTCGAGGAAGGCAAACGAAAAAGTTCATGTCGGCCGGTGTACCTGTGTCGGGGCTAGGGTCGTCAGCTAACCGCCACACCGCGTATGCAAACAACGGGTGCGGTAGGGGTTTGCGTTCCCGCATCAGATTCGAGAGATCTCGCTCTCGCCCCTGTGAGCCCTCTTCGTCTTCGGTTCCAACATATACACTGACTGCTCGTTGGTATTCCTCAGCACATGCAGAATATCCATTCCCATCCCTGTCAGCGCCATGCTCCATCCGCCAATAATCATCCACCAAGCCGACGAAAACGCCTCAGATGGTTGATCAAACTTGAACACGGCCACGACCCCTCCAAGCGCCAGTACCATTCCAACCACCATCAAGAAGTAGCTGAACCTTTTCATCGTGGCCTCCTCAGATATATCCAGTGCGTGGATACCGTCAACACCTCTGCAGAGAACCGGCCTTCTCCCCAGCTATTTGTGACGGCAATGGCATATACACTGATGAGTGTCCTCATGCACTTTATTCGTTTTCGTTTCGCATGCAATACGCAAAGATGCCCCTAGCTCATAGGTCCAGTTGGGTCTTCATTGCATAGAAACCATCGGACGGCTGAGAGGCTCTCACTCAAACTCGACATCTAGAGGAAACCGGTACAGACCTCGCTCACTATGCAGCATCAATTCCGTCCGTCGTGATTGAGTTCTGACAAGACAGCCCATCTGATTGGCGATATGATGGTCGGAAGTTGTTCCCTAGGGTTTTGGCTGTCGGGAACTGGATCTCAGGATCAGACTCGCAACCTTCTTCGTAGTCTCTCGCGCAGAGACCCTGCTCTCCACCATCCATCTGATTAGCGTGCAGACATGGCCTGCGGGTCACGAGCCGCTAGACTTTTTCTGCGATTCGCGGAAATGGTTCGGTCGATAATGGCGCCGCAATTGATGCATTTCCATGCGTAAAAGACCAGAAAGAAGTCAGAAAACCGCTCCAGCATCATCATTCCCTTACACTTCGGACATTCCATGCCCCCTCCTTGGGTGATGGTGTTCACAACTGAACACGAACCCAAGCAAGAGCTGCGCCAGGGGCGCAGCTGTCCAAATATCAAGCATTTATTACGTACGTACTTCATGCTCCTTGCACATATTCAAAGGTTTGACGGTTTGCCAAACCTCGCGACGTCAACGTTTTGTCAATGAGCAGTTCGGACGTACGTATCGAGAGCTTCAACGAGCGAAGACATAGTTGGCAGATAAATACTTCTAGCCCTTTTTAATCATACGGTTCCTCACGTTCCAGCTATAGACGTTTTGATGACCCACATCGGAGATGCATGATTCCTCAGTTCATAGCTTCCCATACGCTGAGCAAGAGATTCCTCCTCGCTTTCCCTTCAAAGACCTCATCATCGCCTTTGGTATATGTCGAGACAGCAAATACAGCTGAGCGCTATTATACATAGAGTAAAACTGAGTGTGTTTGACCAGGGGACGATGTTTGGCCGTCAGCAATATCGAAGTTTTCACACAACCAACACTCCCTCCTTCGACGAAGGCGAGAACCATCAAGGGTAGCAGTTTCGACCGCTCTCTTGCCCCTTTCGTAGTAACTTCGCTTCCAGTCGATATGTCAATTCCGGAATTATCAAGATCTCCGTTGAAAGTTTCTGAGCAACCCCATGGTAATGGTT
>CABVRZ010000021.1 GCA_902500775.1 uncultured Nitrospira sp. | reverse complement strand
AACCGAAAGGCTACGCCGCCTTTATCCTATTTCCACACCTAAAGATGATACCTCATTGTGAAATGCCCGTCCGACTAATCCCGGATTCCGCAGTTGAGGCGGGGTGATGTGGCGTAGGTGGCCAAATGCTCCGGTACACAGAGGAGCTTGGCCTGCGCACTCGTCCAGTTCCGGCTTCACCGCTTTACCCGAAGATTCGCTTCGCCTTCACCGACCATCCGATCACCGTGGGGGCGTGGGCCATTCTGCGTCGGCTCCACGTTGAACTGATAGGACTGCGTGCTGCGCTTGCTCCACGACTGGTCCCCTTTGCGAAGACGTCCAATAATCAGATTCCCACTGTGGACATGCTGCTGGCCTAGTGGTATGGGTTCGCTCTAGGTGCCGAATGATGTGAACGTCTGACCCGCTAGCACCGGGATCCACTGCGGCGGTTCTTTGTGGGCTTCATGTACCGACTGACCACCGAGATATCGGAGACCCTCATACGAATGTCGCTCGCCGCCATGAAGCCAATGTTGCGGGGCCCTACGCTGGATCTTGATTCAACCGTGTCCTGTCGGTATGGCGAGCAGGATGGTAGCCTGAAGGGACACAATCCAATCAAACATGGGCACTCCTCTCACCATCCATTGGTAGCCTGGTTCAGCGAGTGCCGGCGGCTGTTGTGGGCCACGCTCCAGGCCGGTCATGCCGGGACGGCGAACGGCGCGCGGGAGTTTCTGGCCCAAGCGCCGATGATGTTGCCGTCTGGGCATCGGATCGGATTGGTGTGAGCCGATGCGGGCTTCTGTGTGAAGGCATTTCTCACGGCCGTGGAAACACGAGACCTCCCACACATCATCGTGGCGCGACTCACGTCTCCCTTACACCAACTGGTGCTCCGCCGGATTCCGGACACGGACTGGCGGCTCATCGCCCGCAGCATGGGGGTCGCAGCCTGGGAGGCCAGCTTGTCGGCGTGGCGGGGCCTGGCACGCCGGTTTGTGAGCGTGCGCCAGACCTTGACGGAACGGCCTGCCGCCAGTGGGCGGCAGTTGCTCGAGTGTTCCAGCTATTACCTCAACCTGCTTGGCCACGATGGCAACATGATGCTCGTGGGGGCACTTGAGCAACCTCTTTCTATGACGGCCTTCGGTCTCATCTTCGGGCGACGCAGTCTGTCCGGTTCGCCGATCGGAGGGGGTGAGACTCAGGAGATGCTTGATTTTTTCGGTACACACAACAGCGCAGTCGACGTCGAGGTTATTCCCATCCAAAAGGTAAATGAAGCGCACGATCGACTCGTTAAATCCGATGTGAAATACTGCTTCTCCATCGACATGGCCTCGCTCCGCTCTGAATAGCGGATGTCGATTACAGGCGAGCTGCGTGGTGTGGCTTAAGCCACCCTGGGGCACGTCTTGCCAAAGCGCTTCCGCTCGCATTCCATGATCAGTGTGCCTGTACCATGACACGCCTGTTCCTAGGGTTGTTGCCAGCTACGAAATATTGAAATGACATGGTTAACTTGCTGAAAGTGGAGTCCACGATCGAAGAATCATGAGACGAAGTATGCGAGTTTCAAGGGGCTGGAGAAATCAGATCTCGTGTTGGACGCTTTCGTAACCAAGCTTCATGACGGGGGGAACCGCTATGAACACAGAGCGCTTGTTGCTGTTCGTTGTGCAGCTATCTCTGGTTGGGGTGGTCTGCTACAGCACGCCGGCTCATGGCGAGGAGTTCCCCGGAGTGAGTCGTGCTCAGCCAAGTTCATCGAACCCATCAAGTATAGCCGGTCCTGAAAGAGCTGGACTTCAAGCAGCGAGTTGGGGCCTCACCATTCCGTATGGGGCTGCAAAAATGGTCTATGCGATCGGCGGAGGGATTGTGGGTGGCCTCGCATGGGTACTGACGGGTGGGGACATGGAGGTTGCCAAGTCCATCTGGATTCCCTCGATGACTGGCGACTACATTGTGCAACCACAGCACCTCACGGGAGACAAACACCTCTATTTTGTGGGCACGTCGTCAGAGGAGCTCCTGTCGATCGTAGTGCCCTATTCTCCTGGAGTGTCGTGACGAAAGACGGCGAGGCAACGAGATCAAAGGTCTTGTATCTAACGGTAGGGCTGACGGGGGGGTACTGTTTGCAGGCAGGCACATGCTCGGTTTAGTCAGCCTTGCGCAACTATGGAGGTGGAGTGATGAGATTCTTCAATACCCTTCTTGCAGCAGGAATAGTGTCCGGTCTTCTCGTGGTCGGTTCGGCGCTGGCTGATTCATCCGATGGCCAGAGGGGCTATGGGCATGGAGACGAAACGAAGCCTCCGGGTGGTGTCATTGGAATCTCGCTACAGATTGGAGCTGAGCAGATCGGTGATCCAGCCATACTTCTTATCGGCAGGGTTCATCCAGAGGGTCCTGCTCAGCGGGCAGGCCTTCGTCATGGCGATGAGGTGGTGAGCGTCGATGGCACAGCGGTAACAGGGAAGAGCTATAAGCAGGTGGTCAGCATGATTCGGGGGGAAGCAGGCATCAGTGTAAGCCTGGGCGTGAGAGCAGAGAACGGGCTTCGAGAAGTGTCGGTCACACGGGTGGCGAGTGACAAGCTCCCGAGAGGATCGGGCAGCTCACACGGCAATCCCGCACGATAGCACTGCGATGTGAGTGTGACGCGTGAGGGGTGGATCGTTGGGCGAACGGTCTGGGAAGAGAGGAGAACCGAAGATTTCGAGTTTCGGCACTTCTGGGTAAACCACAAATCGTCCTGTATAGGATGAGACAAGAGCAATGTGTAATGACGTGTGTGCCTGTCGGAGTCGTGGGGGGTGCAATTGAGGTAGGCTTGAAACAGTGGACGCCTTCACCGACACTGAGAGGTTTGGAGGTATGAGATGGAACAAGTCCCGCGACAGTAGTATACGAAGGAATTCCGGGAGCAGGCCGTGCAGCTGGTCCTGGAACAGCGGGTGACGATTCCGGAGGCAGCTAGACGCCGAGGTGTCTTGGCTCAAACGCGATCTTGCTGGAGCGCGGATGGAGCGGGACATCCTAAAAAAAGCCACCGCGTACGTTGCGTAAGGCGCAGCGGCCAGGTATACGCTCAGGAGAACGCACGGCTGGACGTGGCGATCCAGGCTGCGCATATGCGCACGCGGCAAACCTACGGCCCCGATCGGCTCCAAGCCGAATTGCGTGCCGATGGGTTCCCGGCTGGGGTCTGGCGTATCAAACGGTTGCGCAAGAAACTGGGGCTGCGCTGCACACAAGTTTGGCGGTTCACCACGACCACGGATTCGACGCATGCGTTGCCGGTCGCGGACAACGTGTTGGCTCAGACCGTTGCCACCAGGCGACCGAATCAGGCGTGGGTTACCGATAGTACCTATGTGCCGACCCGTGGAAGGGTGGCGGTATCTGGCTGGCGTGAAGGATCGCTACACCTGTGAGGTAGTTGGTCATGCGATGGACGCCAGGATGACGACGGACTGGGTGCAGAGTGCCCTGCGGAAGGCCATCGACATCACGCGTCCAGCCCGGGGGCTCATGCATCACTCCGATCGCGGATCTCAATATTGTGCCCAGGCATATCAATCCACCCTGAGGCAGTTCGGCATGATTCCCTTCATGAGTCGGAAGGGCAATTGCGATGACAACGCGCCGATGGAGCGTTTCTGGGGCACGCTGAAGAATGAGTTGGCGCATCAGCGTGGCTACGAGACCCGGGAGTAGGCGCGGCGCGAGATCGCGGAGTCCATCGAGCTCTTCTATAACCGGCAGCGGCGACATTCTCGACTCCGGAATCGCTCACCTGCGGCGTGAGGCGGTCATGCATGGCGTCCACTCTTGACAACCGGGGTCACATTCCCTGAGTTTGTTTATGTGGACAAGCATCCTAACTCAAGGATGGTCGGCAGCTCTGAGTGCGCGGCGAAGTTACGTGGCGCAATTGCCCATCCGCTGCGTTAGAAGGGAGGCAACAGACCGCTTGGGCGAAGAATGCGATTCAATTGATGAATTGCACATAGGGGCCCGCTATGAGCAGTCTATTTTCGATCCTATTTCTCTTCCTCTCCCCCTGGCTCGCTTACGAGAAGTTCGGTCTGAGGTTATGGCATGAATGTTTAACTCTTCCAGTTATCTTTATGAAAGAACGTCATCTTGCTTTCTGGGGACAATGGGAAGCTGCGCCTTCGGTCTATCACGAACATCCAAAGGATTCGCTTTTGGGTGTATCCCCCAGGAGACAGACGTTGGCCTGTGGTTGTGTCCAGGTTAGGAAAAGCACGGTAAGTGGTAGTAGGAAGAAAACAACGACGGAGCGCGCACCGTGAAAATGTGTTTGATGTTATGGGATGGATTGGCTGCGATGCGGTCTGAGCCACAGACCTTCAGGGCGTTTGCAATCAGGATGTATGCAAGCAACCTCCGACCTCCCACGCAGACCAGGGCGAATCCCAGTGTCACACCCATAAGAGAGAATGAGCAAACGTTTTTGACCATCCATGAAGGGAGAGACCAGCATGACACACCTAATCATTCTACGTCGCCCAGTGGTTCTACTCTTGCTCCTCGCCGCGCTGATCATGATACCAACCGGGCTGGTTTTTGCCCAGGACCCTGACAATGGTGGAGTGGGACGATGGTCCGGTGGGACTGGAATCGGCTTCTTGGGGGGCACGCCTGACGGGGTGGAGTTCGCCTTCAATGGCCATCTAGACTATTTTCTAGCGGAGGATGTCTCCATCGGTCCGTTGGCCCAGTATGCAGGCGCGGGTGACGATTTTCTGTTGGGCCTCACAGTTCAGGGCAAATATTGGTGGGCTATTCCTGGCATGGACAACCAGACCAAGCTGGTTCTGCAAGGCGGAATCGGCTTCGCACGCGCCGGCGTGAGGGAACCTGAAATCGGCTTTGGTGATACGTACGCTTCGTTCTTGATTCCTTTCGGCGTCGGAATCGACCATGCAGTGAATAAGCAAGTGTCCCTAACGGCGGACTTCATGCTGAATATCACTGCGCTTGGCCAGAACGTCCGTGTTGCAGGGCGAGAAGTCGATTTTCACACGAACGTGATGCCTGGGTTGTACTTTGGCGTGAGGTTTGATTGAGCTGATCGAGAGGTCGCCTCTCGTGAAGACTCCGGTCAGGAAGCCTACGAGGCCATTCGCACAAACCGTGGTCGAGAGAAGAAGCTAGGACTGGTCGTCAGATTGTTCATGTAGACCTTAGATTTATTGCCAGATCGACCGACCGTGGCGACAACGGTGCCAGTCACTGCTTTCTTCAACGATGCGCCGTCGCCGTGTGCTTGGGCGAGAGCGACCCTTGCACTTGAATATTCCCCGTAGCTTGCTAAGGGTTCAGCTCTGTTTCCGAGAAGTCTTCGAAGCTATGCTCTGTGATACCCCGCAGCTTGCTGCGGGGAGCATCATTCTATCCAGCCTCATCGTAATGCCCAAGCACTGGCCCCTATATCTGAGAGAGGACATGGTCGAATCGGGGGACGATATTGGCTAAGTGCTCGACCATGTCGGACCGGTTTTTGAGATCGTGTTCATAGTTGTCCCAAACGCATTGCCTATTCTCTCTTTGTGCCGCTCAAGGAGGCTCATGACTAGGGATAGTACGCGTATGAATGAATCAAACGATGGCGTAGCCTGTTGAGAATGCCGAGAAGACAAGATGTACGACAAAATATAGTTGCTCCCATCATAGAATCGCGATGTGCGCACGATACACAAGCAAGGCCCGGGGAGATCGGCTCTTGAAAGAGCACGGATGTCGGTACTCCCCAGATCAGCGACTACCACTCGAGAATTGAATAATAATGGAGGTGTTGAATGGAACATACGATTAAGCACGAACAATGGTCGATCGGTGGCGTGCGGGTTCGATGGAGCGCGGTGCTCGCGGGATGGGCAGTCGGCCTCGCCACCCAATTGGTGCTTACCATGCTGGGGTTGGCGATCGGAGCATGGTCGATCGATCTTCACGACGCTGAGCCGGCAGGGGGTATCCCGCTCGGAACAGGCATCTGGACGGGCCTCTCAATGCTCGTCTCTGCCTTCATAGGAGGATATCTCACCGTGCGTTTATCGGGCAGTCCACTGCGCAGCGATGGACTCCACCATGCTGTTATTGTGTGGGGCATCAACTGGCTGGTATTCGCCTGGTTGACGACTACTGCCATGGCGACGCTGTTGGGGGGCGTATTTTCCGCCCTCGGCGCGACACTCAATAGTCTCGGCCAAGGGGCTACGACCGTGGTCTCGGCAGCCACTGCGCAATTGGGTGAGGCGAAGCCGCACATTTCCATGGCCGAACTGCGTCGCCAAGCCGAATCGATTCTTGCGGCGACAGGAAAGAAGGAGCTCCAGCCAGGCGAGATCCGTAAAGACGCCGAGCGCGTGGTAGAAGCTTCGCGGAGTGGGCAGTCGCCGCGACAGCTGGCGGAATCGGCTCTCCAGGAACTCCAGCAGAAACTCATGGGGTTGGATCGCGCCGCCGCAATTAATATCATGACCACCAAGATGGATATGACTGAGCCCCAAGCCAAGCAATTGGTTGAGTCGACCATCGGGCTCATCGAGCCTCTGAAAGACAAGGCAGAACAGGTCACGCAGCAGGCCAAGCAACAATCCATCGAGACCGGCAATCGCGCCCTGGATCGCATGGGAACCATTGCGATGTGGCTGGCCGTGCTCGCGATTCTGACGCTGGGCTTGTCGATCGCCGGAGGCATGATGGGGGCACCTGAATTGTCCAGTATGGAGCTACGGGCTGAACAATACCGCGAACGCACGACTTCGTGACCCTTGAACAGAGCTGGCGCTAACCCCGACTGCTCTTCGTGGAAGTGCTCGCTTTCTGAGACCAATGTCCGTACGTGTCTTCTCTCTCACGTTGGTGAATATGTATAGTTCCGATTTGGCGCAAGGTGGAACAGAGACCCTTCGACGTCAGTTGAGTCTCCCATGGAGACGGTGAAGACGACGCTCACCAGAGGCTCGGCCATCCTTGAGGAGCAAAAGTTGAACACCGCTGACGAGCGGCGCACAATCGAAGCGATTGAGGCAGAGTGATTTGATTGTCGAGAGATATTTAAGCGCACGCGGGCGGCTCAGTAATCTCGTTGATCGGACGATGATCCTACGCGATTTGTGGAGTTGTTCAAAACGTTTCTGGTCGACCAGTAGGCAGGAGGAATTGAACAATATGTCGGATAAAAGGTCGAGCAAAACGGAGCACTCTAAGGTGATCACCGATCCTGATCCTGCAGCGGCGAAGCGCGCGTTCGAGGCGATGATGACGATGAGAAAGATCAACATTGCCACGATCGAGGCTGCACGCAAATGGTGAGGGGCGGACAGGAGGTACGTCCTCTGGGTTGCCAAGGTGTGGTGATTTCAAGACGAGGTTCTTTTGTGAAAAGGCTCTTCTCCTTGGTAAGTGGGTAATCGGAGCACGAGAAACAGCATCTCTGGAGGAGAGGAGTGTGCCTTCTGCGTTCTACGGGGGCTGGAAATCTGGCATGATGGCCGGATGCGAACATCTCGATGCCTCTGGGACACCTATCGTTTCCCTGGCTTCTGGCCCACTCCAACGGTACAGGGCATGTTCGGTGACCCGAAGGCCCGCGTCATCCACCTGTGCCGGCGAGGGGAAAAACGGCATGCGGCGCGTGCGCGACCTGCCCTGTGGGGGCACACAGATCTACCTGGATCTGGAGATCCGCCGAGTCCACTGCACGCGGTGCGGCACGGTGAAGCAGGAGTGACTCGCAGACAATCCCTTCGATACCAAACGCTTCGCTTTTTTCGTGGGACGGCGCTGCCGGACCATGACGATCAAGGACGTCGCCGAGGAAACCCGGCCGGACTGGAAAAGGATCAAGGCCCTCGTCGCGCAGGCACGCCGGCGCCGAAGGTCGTCGGGATCGACGAGATGTCGATCCGCAAGGGACACACCTCCCGCATCGTGGTCAGCGACTTGGAACGACGACGGTTGATCTGGGTTCGAGGGTAAGCACCGCTCAGAAGAGAGTATGGACGAGTTCTATCAGTGGCTCGGCTTCTCAAAGAGCAAGAAGATCCGACTGGCCGTGATGGACATGTGGAAAGCGTTTCACCACTTGACGCTCAAGCCGGAGCACGCGCCGCACGCCGCTATTCTCTTCGACAAGTTCCATGTGCTGCGACATCTCGGCGAGGCGTTGGACACGGTTCGCAAGACCGAGTATGCCCGGCTGACCGGCAGGGGGCGGCGCTTCATCAATGGCCAGAAATACACGCTCCTCTCGCACCGGGTAACCCTGACGACGGATGGGCGCTGGCATTTGAAGGTGTTGCTCAAGGCCACCAAGCGGTTGGACACGGCCTACCTCCTCAAGGAGGAGTTCGGACAGCTCTGGGACTATGAGCGAGAAGGCTGGGCACGGCGCTTCTTCAAAAACTGGCGCGCCGCACTCAAATGGCAGCGCCTGAAGCCCTATCAGAAGTTTGCCGAGATGATCGACCGACCCTGGGACGGGATCGCGGCCTATGGCAAACCGGAGCACAAGGTTGCCTTAGGATTCGTCGAGGGCCTGACCAACAAGATCCGCGTCATTCAGCGGCGCAGCTCTGGCCTACGCGATGAGGAGTACTTGCGCCGCAATGTCCTCACCTGCATGCTTGACCCGATATGAACTCAGGCCAAGCTCACCCACTCGGGAAGGAGAAGAACCCCTTACCTCATCCAGCCCGAAGGAGTTGACTTTTTGCTACGCCCACGGAGCCAATAGGTACATGGTGAAATCGATCAATTATACACATCTCGAGCGCAACCGACGGGGTCTGGTTGAGTACTGGGAGAACGTCATGCTACTACCTCCTCCCCCGAAGAGTGGCGCGTATGAGAACGGAGGGTAGGCATCATGGCCGATAATAAGATCGTTGTGCTGATCATCGACGACAATGAAGTCGATCGCTACACCTTCAGTCGATACCTGCGAGAAACCTCGTCAGAGTACGAGGTGCATGAAGCGGCAAACGGCAAATCCGGCCTGGATCTTGCCGCCTCACTAAGACCGGATTGTGTGTTGTTGGACCTGAATCTCGTTGAGCAGTCAGGGTTTGAAGTGCTGAACGAGCTGGCTGGTCACGAAACCTACCTCAAGGTGCCGGTGATCATGTTGACCGGACACCGGTGGGACGCGTTAAAAAAGGGAGCATTGGGATTAGGTGCCGTTGACTTTCTCCTAAAACATGAGACTGATGCGACGCGATTGGGTGAAGCCGTTCGGAGGGCGCTGACCTCGGTTAGTTCGGATAAGGGAGCAATGGCTAAGATGGTGGTGACGAGCGGGGAGCAGTCGCCGTATCAAATACGTCCGGATAACCATGCGAACTAGGGTTTGTGTCTGGTGGCCTTCGCCGATTTCAAAAAGCTCTGTGCGGAGCACGTAGTCGGTCAAGATAACATCGAGATCGTCAATCCGTTGGAACGACTGCAGGTCGCCAAGGGCGATCACATCCTCGCCGTTCCGACCTTAGTGCAGAACCTTCCAGAGGCGGTGCGGAAGATCATCGGGGATCGGTCCAACACCGAGCGTAGACTCGTTGGACTGGATATCCGCCCCAGATAAGTTGGTAAGTGGTTCATTGCAGGTGGTAAGGTGCGAGCGTAGATCGACACGTGTGTCTCACAACTGGATTACCATGTCATCAATATCGGCCCAGAAGATCCGCAAGAAACAGACAGAGGCCGTGACTGAGGAGCACGTGTACGTTTTCTGCCTCTACATCAGTGGGATGACGGACAGGTCTCGTGAGGCGATTATCAACCTCAAGAGGATTGGCGAAGGTTACCTGAAGGGCCGCTACCAATTGAAAGTCATTGATCTCTATCAGCAGCCGGAATTGGCGGCGACACATCAGATCCTTGCGACTCCCACCCTCGTGAAATCTTTGCCGCTCCCCCAGCGTCGGCTTATCGGTGATCTCTCCGAGACGAAGGAGACTGTGCGCCGCCTGGGTCTCTCGACAAACACTGTGGAACCATGAGCCCGAAGCGAACATCATCTTACACAGCAGTGCTCAAGGAGAATCAGGCGCTGCGCATGCAACTCGATGAGGCGCGGGAGGCGTTGCAGGCCATCCGCACCGGAGGGGTCGATGCCGTGTTGCTCAACGGCTCCCAGGGTGAGCAGGTGTACACCCTTCAAGGGGCCGACCATCCGTATCGAATCTTCGTCGAATCCATGAATGAGGGTGCGGTTACGATCGATGTGAACGGCATCATTGTTTACGCCAACCGCCTGTTTGCGGACCTGATTAGCGTCCCATTGGAACGCACGATTGGAACGGCGGTACAGCAATTCGTGTCACCTCCCGATCGGTCCCAGTGGGAAGAGGTGACCGACAAGGCCAAGGGGCAAGCAAGTCGAGGAGAGCTGTCGCTTATAAGCGCGGTCGGCGAGACGATCCCTATACTGCTATCGGTCCAACAGTTGCCGATGGAGCCGGAGCGGTTCTATTGCTGTATCGTCACGGACCTTCGCGGGCAACGCATCCGGGAACAATTTCAGGAGAGCGCATCACGGCTTCAAAAACTTTTGAGACAATCTCCTGCCGGCATTGTGGAAACGGATGCCACGGGCAGGATGACGCTGGTCAATCAGCGCTGGTGTGAGATGCTCGGCTATACCGAAGGCGAGTTATTACAGATGAGTGTGATGGATGTGACGGATCACTCGAGCCTTGAGGCGACGAAGTCCCTCATCAATCGCCTAATTGAGGGTGCACAGCAGATTCAGATCGAGAAGAACTATCGCCGCAAAGATGGCTCCGTGTTGACGGCGAATAGTATGGTCAGCGCATCGCGCGATCAGGACGGGACCTTACTTGGCCTGGTGGCCGTGGTGCTCGACATTACGGCGCGCAAGCAGACGGAGGACCGTTTGCGCGAGAGCGAAGCACGATTCCGACAACTCTCGACCTCGCTGCCGCTCCTGGCCTGGACCTGTCTGCCGAACGGCTTGTGCGATTTTCTCAGTCAGCAATGGGTGACTTACACGGGCATACCGGAAGCGGAGCAATTGGGCTATGGGTGGCTGGAACAACTCCATCCCGACGATCGTGACCGGACGGTGGTGGCATGGAACGCCGCCGTGGAAGCGGATTCTGATTTCCATTGGGACTTCTGCATTCGACGCTACGACGGCGAGTACCGGTGGTTTGAGTCGAAAGCAACCCCTGTACGTGATGAGCAGGGAAAGACCGTGAAATGGTTCGGGTTTAATTCAGACGTCACGGAACGACGGAGGGCGGAGGAAGCGCTGAAAGAAAACGAAGAGCGGTTTCGAACCCTCGCGGATAACATGTCCCAGTTCGCCTGGATGGCCGATGCTGATGGCTCGTTCTTTTGGTACAACCGACGCTGGTTTGACTACACCGGGACCACGTTGGTGGACATGAATGGGTGGGGGTGGCAGAAGGTCCATCACCCTGACCATCTGCATCGGGTGATAGAGAAGTGGCGTCAGGCTGTGGAAACGAAGACAGTGTGGGGAGATACGTTTCCGTTGCGTGCAAAAGATGGGTCTTACCGGTGGTTTCTCTCTTGTGCGGTACCGATTCGAGATGGAGGAGGAAACGTCGTCCGATGGTTTGGCACCAACACCGACATTACCGAATTGCGTGAAGCGGAAGAAAACCTGGCGACCTTGGCGTCGATCGTTCGGTCGTCGGACGATGCGATGTTCAGTGTCAGTCCGGGTGGTTTTATTATGAGTTGGAATCGTGGGGCTGAGCGACTGTTTGGCTATACCGCTGAAGAAGCCATTGGCCGATCAACACTGATGCTCATTCCCCCAGAACGGTACGGTGAGGGGGCGAGTATTCTCAGTAGAATACGCCGTAATCAATCTGTCGAACACCATGAAACTGTGCGATGCCGGAAGGACGGCACGCTTCTGGACGTGTCCATCACGGTTTCACCCATCAAAGATGAACAGGGTCAGATCGTCGGTGCTTCAAAAGTGGTACGCGACATCACTGAACGCAAGCGACAGGAAGAAGAGTTGCGCCGATGGAAGGATACGCTTGAACAACGGGTCGCGGAACGGACCCAGGAGTTGAAACTGTCGCAAGCCCGATTACGCGCCATGGCCTCCGAACTAAATCTGACTGAACAGCGGGAACGCAAGCGCCTGGCTGCCGAGCTCCATGATCATCTGCAACAGATCTTGGTGTTCGGCAAATTGACGATTGGAAATAGCAAACGCCAGCTGGCTGAGGTGCCGAGCGTATTCGATATGCTGAAGAAGTTGGACGATATCTTCTCGGATGCGTTGACTTACACCAGGACCCTCGTGACGGAGCTAAGTCCTTCGGTGCTGCGAGACCATGGCTTGGCAGTCGGCCTGAAATGGCTGACCGAGCATATGCGAAATAAACATGCCTTTGCCGTAACGGTCATGGTGCCGGACGACAGCGAGCTTCATCTCCCGGAGGACCATGTCATCTTGTTGTTTCAGTCCGTGCGGGAACTGTTGATTAATGCTGCGAAGCATGCGGGGACGGGCACGGCGACCGTTCAGATGGACAAACGAGATGGGCAGTTGATAATCGATGTGTGTGATGAAGGGGCAGGTTTCGATCTTGCGGTGGTGGCGGAGGCGGGTTCACCTAGTGGCGGAATCTCCTCCAAGTTTGGGCTCTTCAGTATCCAAGAACGGATGCGAGCGCTCGGAGGCGCGTTTGAGCTTCACTCTGAACCAGGTAAAGGGACCACCGCAAGGCTGCTGTTACCACTCCCAACAAGTGGAGAGGGGAAGGAGCCCGAAGCCAATGGCTCTGAAGCCGTCGTTCCTATGGGAGAGCGTGCTGTTCCACAATCACAGCCCCAGGAACGAATCCTGCGAGTGCTCTTGGTGGATGACCATGCGATGGTGCGACAGGGGCTGCGTTCCATGCTGGAGATCTATACGGATCTCCACGTCATTGGCGAGGCGGGGAATGGCACAGAGGCGATCCGGCTCACCGACGCACTTCAGCCGCACGTGGTCGTGATGGATATCAATATGCCGAAGATGAACGGTATCGAGGCCACTGAACAGATCAAGTCCCATTGGCCTGAGATCACTGTCGTCGGGATTTCAGTCAACACCGGCGACGAAAATTGCCAAGCGATGATGCAAGCCGGAGCCGTGACCGTTCTTCCGAAAGAGGCTGCGGTGGAACAACTGCACGAAACGATCGTGCGAGCCGTGGCAACCGTTTCTACCTAACACAGAGTCGTCTGGCGCGCATTCAGCCGATGCGCAACGACATTCAGCTCGTGCTGGGTGTACGTCGACAACTCCGTGCCCTTCGGCAAGTACTGACGCAGCAGGCCCTTGGTGTTCTCCTTGGTCCCGCGTTCCCAGGGGCTGTGCGGATCGGCAAAGCACACCTGAAAGGAGAGCCGGTGTGACAGCTGTTCGTGTTCCGCCATCTCTTGGCCCCGATCATCGGTCAATGTTTTTCGTGGCGAGGCGGGCACAGGCCGAAGCTTCGTGGTAAAGCCCCGTCGTGCACTCGACCAAGGTATCAACAGCCGATCGGTTGCGCACACCTTTCAGCAAAACCACGCGTCCGTCGGTTTCCGCTGCCGCCGGGGCTAACAGGATCGGACCGCAGTCCTGGGTCCGCACCGTGCATGTGTGATAGGGGTGGCCATGTCTGGCGTTGCGATTCAACTCGCGATTTAACGTGTTCGGAGCTCGTCCAAAAATCCATGCCATCGCTCGGATCGAATGCCCCTGTGCCAGGCCCAGACTCACCATCCCACGTGCTTCAGTAATCAGGTGTCGGTATGATCTCGTGTGCATGGCAACACCGTAACCCCTTCGGGCATGTAGTGCTGCACGTGGAGTTAGAACTCAAGGAACGTCATCGGTGGATTGGAACGGCATCTCACGAATTGGACGTATTCAAGCAGCGTAAGTCGATTGTCCATCAGTGTAGGGACCGTCTACAGAATCACCGCCCAGCAGGTAGCGGATCTCCTTTCTACCTTTCCCGTCCAACATCATCAAATCATGAAACAGCATCCACCGCAGGTGCTTCTGGATGAATTCGGATCTCAGGCCAGCATTGCCGCGATCAATTACTGGCTCGAAATTGCTCCAGAGGTCGACCCTAATAGGAGCGCAAGCGAATTACGCTTCACCATCGAACAAGAGTTTGCAGAAGGAGGGCACAAGGTGATGCCCGCTGCATAATAACCTGAAGCATCACCGAAGCATAAGCAGGCCGTGAGGTAGGAACTTACCCGTGACTGCCCATCATTGTCGGCTGCCATTCGGCTCTAGTGTGCATCAAATGTGCCTGGAGGTAGCTGGGGGAATCGCTAGTGGGGAAATCATGCCAAATCGGCTTAACTAGGATTGCGGAAAAAGACAGGCAGAAAGGTGCTCCGTGATCTTCACCATCAAATGAAGAGGGCGTCAAAATATCTAGTTCGCTGCTGATGCTGGGTGCAGGAAACATGTTCTTTAATGGGAATCCAGTGGAGATAGATCAGATCGTCCGCACAGGGGGAATCGTGGAGACTGGGCCTCGGAAGAACGAACCAAAGATAGTGCCCGTGTTACTCGTCGATGACCATGCCATGCTACGACGAGAGCTGCGCACTGTACTGGATTCCTACGATGATCTTCTGGTGGTAGGGGAGGGACGGGATGGAGTGGAGGCTGTGCGGCTTGTTGATGAACTCGGCCCTCACGTCGTCGTCATGGATATCAACATGCCAAGAATGGGCGGCGTCGAAGCGACGGCCCACATCAAATTCCACCAGCCTTATATCGCGGTGGTCGGTATTTCAATTGACGCCAGCGATGAAAATAGTGCGGCTATGAAGAAGGCCGGAGCGACGACAGTCGTACCTAAAGCCGCCGCGATCGAAAAACTGCATGATGCGATCGTGGAGGCTATCACAAAACGACCTCCCCCATGACCTCTCCGTGCTGCAGCTCTCTCGGATTGGTTGTTTCAGGCTGCGCGCATTCCATCGCGAGGGTTGTCTGATTATCTCAGCTCAATAAGTCACCTTGCCCATCAGAGTACGGTGCCTCAGAGGCACCACGCTAGACCGAGAGTCGGTAGCGGAGAAATAGATGGCCGTCTTCCACCGCGCACTTCACCGACAGCAATGTTCCCCACACTGCTTGCTCAGGAGCCAATGCAAGGGGACCAGAAAAGGACGGCCGTTCACCCGTTGGCCCTCGTCCGATGACCTGCGGAGACATCGTGACAAACAGTTCGTCCAGCCAGGCTTGCTCCAGGAACGAGGCTAGCAACGACGGTCCTCCCTCATGCAGCAATAGATGAATTCCATATTCGGCATGAAGTAACGTCACGATATCCGATGAAGTGAGGGTGTTTTCTCCCGGGAGGACACGGATTGGCGCGGGTAAGGTGGCTCCGTAGCGATGTCGTAGATGCTTGGCGCCATGATGGGTCGTCAGTACCAAGGTTGGGATCTCGGCTTGGTTAAACAATGGCTGGTCCAGATCGATATGGCCCCTGCCGCTGACGATGACATTTAACGGGTGTAGAGTGGGTTTGCCCAGCCGTTGGCGAAAACGTTTGAACTCGTCGACCAATGTGGGATATACCTGGCCAGCGGTCCACACATGCCCGGGCGCGTTCCGGAAGGTATCTTCCCCGATGATGACGGCATCAGCGCAGGCCCGTAAGACCGCCATGATGAATCCATCTTCTTGGTTGTTTCCGCTGATCTCGCCTCCCCCTGACCGGCCTGGGAGCTTGAATGAAACAATACCGTCTAGGGTTTGGACAAAGTTGCAGATGACCATCGGATTTCTCCTCGCATCACCGAAGATCAAGTCACCATCGTAGCGCGCGCGCAACACATCGGTGAGATATGATGATGGTAGAGCTGCGGCTCTCTCGTAGAGTGTTCTGATTTCCACAATGATCTCGCGGTGCTCGTTCCGACTGCTCTCTTAAACCTTGAGTTCTGTTCTACGTGATGCGCGAAGATCGGAGTATATGCCTGGCGGTGGTATTCCTACAATGAGGCGGAGGATGGTTTGGTCTTCGGGGCATCAATATCGAGCTAACGGGCTTGCTCATTAGCGAAAACCCTCAGCAACATTTCATCGTCACCTAGCCTCTCCATGGCATTGCCACAATAGGGAATCCGGTGCTCTCACGTTGTCGGGCTTGTCATCTCTCTGGAGGTCTCCCTCCTATGATCATTCGGCAATGCAAGCCCACGCCACAGCCAGCCTACAGGAAGAAAGCTAATGAGTCCCTGGTAACATATTCGAGCAGGTAGCCGCCACAGCTCGAACTGTTTGAGGTATTTCTGGCCAAAATGTTTGGATAATCTGTTAAAGATTCACCCTGGATCGGTCTATCCACTGGGGGCAACCTGGAACGGCGAAGATGTGAATTCCGCGTTGTTCTCGGAGAATGCCACGGCGGTCGAGCTCTGCTTGTTCGAGCGAACCGATCCAGATAAGGAACGTCACGGCATTCGCATTGAGGAGCGCACCAATCATGTGTGGCACGTCTATTTGCCAGAGGTGCGACCCGGTCAGTGATAGGGCTACCGTGTCCATGGTCCAGAGAGGTCACCGTTTCAATCCGAATAAACTATTTAGCGATCCCTATGCCAAAGCGTTGCAACATCCACAGCGATGGTCTGACGCAATGTTTGGCTACTGACTTGGTGATGCCGAGGGAGCTCTCTCTTTTGATGACCGCAATAACGCGGGGGACGTGCCAAAAGCTGTCATCATCGAACCGGCGTTTACCCGGGGGCGATGATCGCCTCTTACGTAGACCTTGGAGCGAAACCGTCATTTACGAAATGCATGTTCGAGGATTTACCATGCGCCATCCATTGGTGGCGGATCCCTTACGTGGAACGTATGCTGGGCTGGCCACCAGACCCGTGATCGAATATCTGCAGAAGCTTTGAGTCACAGCAGTTGAGCTCATGCCAGTCCATACTTTCCTGAGTGATAAGCATTTGCTCGATCGCGGTCTGGGTAATTATTGGGTATAACCCCATCGGGTTCCTCGCTCCAGAATAACGATACCCTACCGAACCCGAGATCGAGGTCAATCAGTTCAAAACGATGTTGAAGACATTCCACAACGCTGGCATCGAAGTGATTGTGGATGTGGCCTACAACCATACCGCCGAAGGCAATCATCTCGGCCTGACGCTGTGCTTTCGAGGCATCGGCAATGCAGTCTATTACCGAGTGAAAGCGGATGAGCCTCGCTACTATATGGATTACTCTGGAACCGGGAGTACACTCAAAGTTCAGCATCAGCACAGGCTTCAACTGATCATGGAGAGTCTTCGGTACTGGGTTCAGGATATGCATATCGATGGTTTTCGTTTTGACCTGGCTTCATCGCTTGCTCGGGGGTTACACGAGATCGATCGGTTGGGCGGGTTTTTCGATATGATCCGGCAAGACCCGGTGCTGTCTCAGGTCAAGCTCATCGCCGAGCCCTAGGATATCGGCGCGGGAAGCTACCAGGTTGGGAATTGCCCTGCGGGATGAGCTGAATGGAACGGGAAATATTGCGATTCGATCCGTCGATACTGGATAGGAGATGGGGGCCAGGTTACGGAATTGGAATATCGTCGGTCCGGAAGCAGCGATCTCTATGAGGCGAGCGGCAGGCGCTCTTTTGCGAGTATCAATTGTGTCGTCTCGCGTGACGGTTTCACCCTCCATGAGTTGGTCTCCTACGGCCAGAAGTATCATGAGGCCAACCAAGAAGAAAACAGGGCCGGATCGAACGACAATCACAGTTGGAACTGTGGCACAGAAGGGGCGACAGATGACTTAGTCATTCAGCAGTTACGACAAGGCCAGAAGCGGAACATCTTAACGACGTTGTTGCTGTCTCTAACGTGTTCCGATGATCTGCGGAGGCGAGGAAATGGGGCGAACACAACATGGCAACAACAATGCCTATTGCCAAGATAACGACACCAGCGGGTTCACTTGGGAATGGTCGGAGGAGGATCGAGCATTGCTCATTTTACCAAGGCCCGTATTCGCCTCCGTGCCGCCCATCCAGTCATTCGACAGCGTCAGTTCTTTCAAGGGCGCAGCATGTATGTGTCGGAATAAATGATCTGTCGAGGTTCCGACCAGGCGGTGAGGAGATGACAGACTCCGATTGGCAACAATGGTACGTGCGTTGCTTGGGAATGTGCTCTACTGAAGACCGCATCGATAAAAAAGACCATCTTGGTGATGGGATCCGTGACGATACCGTTCTCCTGCTCATGAATGCACAGCATGAGGCGATTGCCTTTGTGCTTCCAGAGCATGGACCAGAGCGACATTGGAACCTTGTGCTGGATATACCTCCGCAGAATCAACAATGTCCTGGTTTTTATGGCGTGCAACGTAGATTGTACCCGTTGGAAGGGAGATCCGTTGTGGATGGCATTAGATTGGGATTGCGACGAGGCTTCTGATAGTTCGCCAATGTGAATCATTCCCGTGGTATTTACTTCACCGTCTCGCCCTCAGGTCGTTCGAGCCAGGTATGTGGAATATCTGGATCTGTTAAGCAAAGGCCGGCTGATTCATTGGGGCCAATGGTCATCTCCGCTTCGCCGCTCATCCATCCGCTGAAGTTAGGGCGATAGGCATCTTTCCGATTATACGCACGAAAAACATGATCTGTAGAGATGCTGAGTTGTGACGCATCCATCGGGTTTCATCTCCAACACTCACGCGTACCTCCTTGGGAGGCAGGTGCCCTCTGATGATGAGTTCCTTCACCTATCCGCTCCGAGCATCTGACGGCAGACTTTAGCGTCCCAGCACGAGAAGAAACTGCGGCAGTGCCATGACACTATATGCACATGCGATCTCTTTCATGGAGCTCTTCTTCTTCCTTCCGCCTGCATACCATCTGGAAGCCCCGTGGCGTTTATTGCCATTGTATTCAAGTATGTAGAATAAACGGGCAACACAAGCTGGACTCCTGGCAAATGTGTTGCCGTCTATTCAATTGGACAGACACGGCTAGGGGTTCATCCAGCTGCGTCGGCATTCAAAGCAGGGTAAGTAAGTGACTGAGAGTCATGCGTGTCAGATGACTCAAAACAAGAAAGCGAGGTGCGATATGGTAGCTAGGAAGAACATTGCTGGTGGCGCCACGATTGGTCTCGCCATCTTGTTGACTGGGATTGGCTGTGCGTCCAGAGAGAAACCCGTGACCGCTATCCAACTGGCGGAAGCAGAGGCCACCATTAGGAGTGCAGAATCCGCAGGCGCCTTTGAACGAGCCTCTGACCTTCTGCATAGAGCACGGCAGACTCTGGGTGCCGCTCAGCAGGCATCCGGGAGGGGCGATCATGCAGTCGCTCGTGAGCGTCTACTGGAAACGACGACATATGCGGAAGCCGCACGAGCTCAAGCTGAAGCGGAACAGCAGAAACTCCAGACTGACAAGGTGCGACAGCAAGCAGATGAAATTGAGCAGAGGGCTAATGCGTTACAGCGCCAATTACAGGGACCCTGACCTCAGCGGGAGAGTTGCGGGTCATGCAGAGAGAGAGGGGGGAAAGATATGATGCAAACCAGAAGATGGATCGACAAAGCCCTTGTTCTAGGTGTTTGGATTGTCGCGGCATGTACAGGTCCCAGTCCCAGTCCGCCGAAAGAACTGCTCGATGCACGTATGGCCCTGCAAGACGCGAGATCTGTGAGCGCAGATAAACGGGCGACCCGCACCTACGACTCTGCCGCGGGACACCTGGAGCGTGCCAATAAGCTATGGGACAAGGACCACGACACATCCACACTTCTTCATCATGCACACTTGGCCGAAGCCGAGGCCAGGAAAGCTCAGTTCGTCGCTGAAGCCCAGGCGGATCAAGAAACGTTCCGACGTGAAGATGATCGGAAGATCCGCAACGAGATCGCTCTCCGAGATGCGGAGATCGTCCTCCTGAAACAAAAGGACAATGATGCAGAACTTGAACGAGCCAAGGCTTTTGCCAAGGAACAAGAACAAGCTCTGATACAGTCGAGAGAGAAACAGGCTGCGGAACGGGCTCGCGCAGAGCGTGAGGTGCTGAGACTGCGCGAAGAGCAGGATAAACTGGTATTGCAGGAGGCGCAACGTGCCGCAATAGAAAATGAAACCACTCGCCTTCGCGAGGAGCAAGACAGACAGGCAGCCCTAGCGGCAGAACAGACTCGCGCTGACCAGGCGGAACGTGAAGTGGCCCGGTTGCGCAAGGAGCAGGAACGATTGGCAGCTCAAGATGCAGAGCGCGCTGCTAGGGAGGAAGACGCCGCCAGGATTCGCGAGGAGCAGGAACAATACGCGGCATTGTCGGCGGAGCAGGCTCGGGCTGATCAGGCCGAGCGTCAAGTCGCCCGGCTTCATGCCGAGCGCGACAAATCGCGCGCGGAACTTACAGTTGCACTGTCACGCCTGACCAAGCTGCGAGAAGAAGCCCGAGGCCTGGTGATCACGCTGCCGGGAAACGTATTTTTCAAGGTGAATAAAACTGACGTAAACCCGTCGATGCACATGCAGTTGACGAAAATCGCAAAGGCACTGGCGGTTGTCCCAGACCAACAGCTCATCATTGAGGGACATACCGATTCGGATGGGTCGAACGAATCCAATCAGTCCCTCTCGGAGTTGCGTGCTGAATCAGTCCGCAAGGTCTTTCTAATGGGAGGAATTGCGGCAGAACGGATGGAGGTTAAAGGGTACGGTGAAAGCAATCCAATTGCAGACAATAACACACCTGTCGGGAAGGCCCAAAATCGTCGCGTGGAGATCGTTCTTGTCCCGGTCAAATAAGGAGATAGCCGGCAGGGTTTATGTAGAGGGAGGGTTATCATGGCACGCTTGAAAGCAAAGGAAACCAGCACCACAAAACCTAAGAAGACGGAGAGTCCTGAATTGATGATACGTGAGGAGTCCGAGGGGAGCGATTATGCCGAGGCTCCGCCGCCGTCTCGACCCTTCTCGTGGCAAGATAGAAGGATTCAGGACATTGAGTCGGATGAGGCTGACGTTTCATCGGATGATGCACTTCACTATAGGATCTCTGAAAGGGCGTATCTGCTCTATGAGGCCAGTGGTTTCAAGGACGGCAATCACCTGCAGCATTGGTTGGAAGCGGAGCGGCAGATAAAAACATTGCACGTATAGAATTGGATTGTGTCGCTGCTAAGAAAACTGTTTCTGAATGCCGTGAGAGAACCCAACTTCAAAGTGGGTCTCGTGCCACAAGATACGTGGATGCAACCTGAGCATGATACTGTTTAAAGGGTGATAGACATGAAACAAGACAGTGCCCGAAAGGGACAATCACCGTTTTTGACGGATGTAAAGACACTCCGACAGCGCGCGCGTAAGCAAATTGAGGAAGGGGCTTTAACTGAAGGGTACCGCGGCGATCCGAAGGTGGTGGTTAGGCTACTAAACGAGGCGCCGGCGACTGAAATTGTTTGTGTGTTGCGCTATCGTCGACACTATTTTATGGCCCAAGGAATGAATTCTGAGAGCGTAAAAAAAGAGTTTCTCGCGCATGCCGGTGAAGAGCAAGGTCATGCAGATCAGCTCGCGGAGCGAATCATTCAGTTGGGAGGGGAGCCTAACTTCTCACCAGAGGGAATGTTGAGTCGAAGTCATGCCGAATACGTTGAAGGGAAGACTCTTCCGGATATGATCAAGGAAGATCTTATTGCGGAACGAATCGCCACTGATAGTTACCGAGAGATGATTGCCTTTATCCATGATAATGATCCAACCACACAACGCCTGCTGGAAGAGATTGTAGCCAAGGAGGAGGAGCATGCGGAGGATTTAGTAAGTCTATTGAAACATGGGGACTGAACGCTTACTGATCCGACCGCGATACCGTGCACATGTTATAAATTAGGGCATTCAGAAGCCCCCTGTTTATGCACCGTTCAAGAATTGAAGGTGAGCACTAGCCCGCATTATTCATGACAGTTCGTGACGAAACCGACGAAACGCCAGGCGAGACGGGCACGCGGAGCCCTGAGAGACCGAGGCATACTTGCAACAGTATGTCGAGGTCACGAAGGGCGAGCCTGCTCGACTGACCGCTGACAGACCGCGGCCAGGCTTGTCGCAGCGGCGTATCGGCGGGTGCAGTAGAAGTGTTCATGAATAATGCGGGCTAGTTAGCGTTCGGCTTAGTAATTACAGGCAGGGAGCAAAATACTCTCAATCCTTTTCGTGGGCGAGCAGGATTGAGACTCAGTACATCGTTCAATTTGCTTGAAGAGGTTAAAGGCACTCGCGCTCGGGACTCCGAACATAGCCAGGTCGATTTGCTTGGATAAGTGAGCTCAGGGACGAGTTCATTTTGGACCACAATGACGATGCTGGTCCTACCTGAATAACGAGCGGTTGCGTGCTGGAATACGCATAGCCTAGAGATTCTAGCCGACTATCGATAGTACCAACGACTCGAACCGCATTTTCAAAGTCGGTTTGACGTAGGAGTACCGCAAATCCATCGATTCCATAACGCGCCACTAACGCGTCACTATGCTTGATGGTCTTGGAAATGTTCTCCGCGACCTCCTCCATGCGTAACGTATTTGCACCTGGATCGCTCCTTGTTTCGTGATTGGACAAACGATCAATATGAAAGAGAATCAAAGATGCAGAGTTTTGGGAAAAGTGATCTTCGCGAAGGGATGGCTGGGAAAGGCCGGTCGAGTGATCACGTCTCTTGACAAGACGTCGAGAACTTCTGTGTGTGTGTGTCATTGTGCACCTCAGGCAAGTCTTTGAACGTGTTGTGATTCTACGGGTGGATTGTGCGGAAAATCTCGCCTCGTTGATACTAGCAAGAACCCTGGTCGGCAATCTGAAGAGAGTTCTAGCACTGGTGAACAGGCATATCCTAAACACATTGGCACGAAGCCGTGCGTTACGTGGGCATTCTGGGCTTGAGCCGTTTCCACGCTTCTCAGACGCCATCTCTAGCCACATGGCAAAAGACATCGTTGTGAGCGAGTAATACCCCAGTCGAGAATGTCGCCGCTGACGGTTATCGAACAGCTCGATGGACTCCGTGATCTCACGCCGGGCCTGCTCTCGCGTGGCATACCGCCGGTGGTGCACCAGCTCATTCTTCAACGTCCCCCCAAAACGCTCCATCGGTGCGTTGTCATAGCAGGTGCCCTTCCGACTCATGGACGGGGTCAGGCCCAACGGCTGCAGCTGATCCTGATAGTCCCGGGCACAATATTGGAACCCGCGATCGGAGTGGTGGATCAACCCCGGGCGTGGGCGCTTCGCCTCCACCGCTCGCACCAAGGCGTGCCTCACCAAGTCCATCGTCATGCGGCCCTCCATCGCATGCCCGACCACCTCACACGTATACCGATCTTTGATCCCCGCCAGATACAACCACCCTTCCGCCGTCGCGATCTAGGTGATGTCGGTCACCCACGTCTCATTCGGGCGCGTCGCGGTGAACGTTTGAGCCAGGAGGTTGTCCGCCACCGGCAGTCGATGCGCCGAATCCGTGGTGAGCGTGAACCGTCGCACCGGTGTACAGCGCAGGCCCAGTGTCTTCCGCAGCCGCTTGATGCGGCCGATCCCAGCTGGAAAACCGTCTTCACGCAATTCCGCTTGGAGACGCTCCGGGCCGTACGTGTGTCGACGGTCGCCGATGCTGCCAGGCCTAGGAGTCGCTTCGGGACACCTCCAGTACTCGACACAACAGACTCAGCGGATACTGGAGACGCAGTGTTCTCATGAGCGCGTACCGGGCAGCTGCGTCTTGGCAACGTATGCGGTGGAATTGTTTTAGGATGTTCGGCTCCATCCGTGCGTCAGCAAGATCGCGTTTGAGCCGAGATAGCTCAGCCTCCAGCTCCGTCACGGGCCGTCGGCTCTCGCCCACTGTCGCAAGCTGGCCACGCCGCGCTTGCCCCACCCAGTTCTTGAGCGTTTTGCCCGACATGCTGAGGCGTCGGGCGTCCTTCGGAATCGTCACCTGCTGTTCCAAAAACCAACCGCACGGCCTGCTCCCGGAATTCCTTCGTATACTGCCGTCGTGGCACTCGTTCCATCTCACACCTGCAGCCCCGTGAATCTTAGAGGGTAAAGGCGTCCACTTTTTCGAGTCTACCTCCTTCGCATGAATCTTGAAGACGTGCTGTCCTCGAAGGGAGAAGGTATCCAGTGTCCGGTAGGTACCAGGTTGAATGGTGGCTTCACGCGCTTCCTGCATCGATTCATTTGGGCTAGGGTTTGCGCCAGTATGAAGCCCGGGGCCTATTCCTCTAAATTGATATGATGGCTTGCTTGAATTGATTGCATCCCATTGTTTGTTCAATCTGCTCCCTGCGGTGATGGTGCTGAAGGGAATGTGCATCTGTGCCAGGAGCTGAAACGCAAACTACCCAATATTCTATTGTTACGAGGACAATATGGTGGACCTCGTACGTCCATAGGTTGATAGGTGTCTCGCGGATTGCCGCACCAGCGCCGAGTCATCATGAACTACTTCCAGTGAGGTTGTATGTCTTTCTATAAGCGTGCTGTTCTCGCTACGACACTACCGAACCTGCATATCGTTCTCCTCGGCGCCGGCTCTGACGTGGCCAGCCGGTATGTATTTCCAGCGTTGGCCGAACTTGAATCGGCGAACCTGCTGCCTAGAGGGTTGCGAATTATGGCTGTGACCAGACAGCCCTGGCACGCTGTTCGTCACCGCATTGAAACGCGGGTCAAGAGGTATCATCGAAATATACGCATGGGTGTGTTGAAGAAGCTGTTCGCACGGGTACGACGTGTATCTGCAGACCTGACCGACGCACGACAACTGAGAGCGGTCATCACGCCGCTGCGGGGTCCGTTGATACTCTATTTCGGTCTTCCCCCCTCTATCACAGAGGCCATCGTGGACAACCTCCATGAGGTCCAGTTACCGCCACATAGTCGGTTAATGCTGGAGAAGCCATTCGGGCAGGATGAGAAGTCCGCCAGAGCGCTCAATCGCCGATTGCTCAATCTCTTGCCTGAACAGGACATTTTCCGAGTGGATCATTTCTTGGCTAAACAAACCGTGCAAAATATTCTCGGGCTACGCTTTGCCAACAGGGTATTGGAGTCGGCATGGGACCATGAGCATGTGGAGAAGGTCGAAATTGTGTGGGAGGAGATGAATGGATTAGCAGGTCGGGTCGGCTATTATGATTCAGCTGGGGCGTTGAAAGACATGATCCAGAATCACTTGCTGCAGTTAATGTGCCTGCTGGCGATGGAACCTCCTTCGCAGTTGACGGAATCCGAGTTGCGTGACCGGAAAACGGAGCTGTTGAGGGCCATCCGTCCATTATCAGAACAGGAGATGGACGCTCATACGGTCCGAGGTCGTTACACAGCTGGCAGGAGCAATGGGCGATCGATGCGTGGCTACGGCAAGGAAGCAGGAGTGGATCCTCGTCGTCAGACCGAAACATTTGCCGAGATCCGATTGTTTATCGATAACCACCGGTGGCGTGGCATCCCGTTCGTCTTACGAACGGGCAAGGCGATGAAGCAGGATCGACAAGAATTGACGGTATTCTTCAAACCCTCCCATCTCTCCACCTTCGGCTCCTCACAAGTCGTGACATCCAACCAGTTACGTTTGGGTCTCAAAACAGATCAGGTGGGATTGACCATTAATGTGAACGGTCCTGGAAATCCTTTAGAGGCCGATGCAGTTGAGCTCCGCACGGAACTGGCACCAGAACCGCTCTCTGCGTATGCAAGTCTTTTTCTGGACGTCCTGGAGGGCAATTCAACTTTTTTTATCAGAAATGATGAGGCAGAAGAGGCTTGGAGAGTCATCGATCCGATCGTGGCTGCGTGGCAAAAAAATCTCGTCCCGTTACGGTCCTATCGGGCAGGTTCGTCTTGGCCTTCAGTCCTGCGCTAAAGCACGACCGGCATTTCAAGTGGTCAGGATCCCGGGATCAGCGTGCGGTTCCGTGCATTTCCATAGCGTGTTCAGAAATAAAAGTGGAGCCCAACGCCAAACCAATGGGAGTGCTGTGTGTAAAACTGGCCGTCAGGGGACGGACCTGCAAACTAATGTACGAGAAGTTGTAACTGCCGGTTTCCAATTCGTGCGTTTTCAAATCGCAAGCCTGCCATGAGGGATTGTGCCATCGCCCATTGCGAACGTTCATTGGACTGAAAATCGGCGTACCCGATCGGGGTAATGGATCCCCCCAAAAACGTTACGGGACTCGTCAACTCAATGCCCCACTGAGTACCGATCGCTCCCACAGTCGATGGGGCACCGTGAACCAGATATCCACTGCCGACATAGAGGCGTAACCAATTAAACGCCTCATAAGCCAACTTCATGTCCACCTCTTCATAACTCAGGTTGATTCGTTGGACACGCTGATTTGCGAGGAGAAACTCATCACCGAGGTGTGAGCTTTGATGATGGAGACACAGGAATCCTGAGAGCCTTCCGGAGCGATAGGCCATGAGAAATCCCACGTTGTAGTCCGCGTTTACGAGGTCCAGCGAGGTCGCACTCAAATCAAATAGGCTGAAAACTCAGGCTTGGAGCACAAGGTCCCATTGCCCTCTCAGCGGCGCTCGGTTCCGGTACAGGGAGAAGGTCTCACCGAAGGTCCCGGCAAAGGCCGCAGTGAGATCGTTGGTGCGATACCCGCGATAGGCGGCAGAGAAATGCGGCCACCGAGGATCAGCGTGAAGCGGGGCAAATAGGAGCCTTCTCGGCAAGAATCGGGATTCCTCGCCGACGCGATCGAGCTCACCACTCTTGTCGGGTGCCGTGGGAGCCATATGGACGTCCGTCTCGGTGAGGACCACCTGTGGCACACCCTCGATGCTACCTAACGCTCGCTTGAGTTTGTCGTGATTGATTCCCTCGAGGCTGCGGCCACTGATCTAAATGATTCCGTCACGAACGGTCAGATTCGCATCGATCACATTGAACTCATGATGCAATACGGCCGGTACTTGGAGAATCCTACCGATCGTATGCATGGCCGTAGGTACCTCTCAGGTAGCGAGGAGCAAATGGGTAGCCATTGTCAACTCTGACTCTCGGAGAAGGCGCGATGGGTGGGAGCGGTTCCACCAGGGTTTTCCAATCTGAGCTCGACTCGAGGCGTGGCTGCTGCCGAGCCATTTGGTTGAGGTGAGAGCACATGGAGTCGTGTCGCCGGTATTTTTTTCAGCCCGGCTATGCGGGCAGCCACAAGATAGGCTCGACGCACGGCCAATAAGTACCCTGCAGTTTCAGGGGTATCTATATTTGGAACCGGCCAAGACTCGGGTTGGAGTCGCTGAAGGGCATCGAGGTCGGCTGAGTGAAGTATAGGGATAATATGGAGAATCGTCCGATCCGCCGAACTCATCAGCCGTGCAATGTCACGCAGCATGCGTTCCATGGATGAGGAAATTGTCGGTACGCCAGGGGTAAAGGTGATGGGGGTAAGAACCACTTCATCGACGTGGTTCGTATTCTTGAAAAGACTCCCGATCGAACGGAGTGGCAAGGCAATGAGTTTCATCACACTATTGCGAATGGTCGTCCAGAATGCATTTGTCCAATCGAAGGTGGGGTTGGACAGGGGGCCGGAAATGGGAAACGTGATGATGATACGACCGGTCTCATCCTTGAGCAGGGCGATAAGCAGCCCCAACGGAAGGCCGATTCGTTCTCGGACTGTCCCATGCGTCGAGTTCCGAACCGGTTCAACTTGTAGATCGGAGAGCGTAACATCGCTGTGAACCTGCAACTGATCACCGTTGAGTTGTAGTTCCATGACCGATGTGAGCATTCCATCGGTGGTATAGTGTGCGAGGGTTCGTGAGAGATAGGGATTGGTGGATGGGACGACAAACTGACGAATGACCGCTTTTAATGAAAGGGTTGGTCCAGCGCCAGACAGTGTGAGGTGACCGTGGATGTCCAGCGCCCCCCCGCTCGCAATATCAGCCCGTACAGTGACTGCTCCCGGGTGCTGAGCGACAGAGCTGATATTCTCGTAAGACATTTCGATGTTCCGAAGCACATTTGTATACACTGGACTGACCGCGCGATCTTCGATATGCACGATTCCTCCGTGGACAACGACCTCATTGATGGACCACTGTATGGAACCTCTTGTGTCTTCTGGCCTGTTGTCGTGAGATCGCGAGGAAGGTGACGGCACTCCTGAGCTCCTGGATGGAATAACTCCCGCGAAATGGCCACTCTCATTTCGGCGGACCCAGATTTCGGGTTTCATCACAAGCACGCGATCCACAGTGATGCGATTGGGCCACAGGATGTCTATTTGTGAAAGAGTCACAGCATGAGCACGACCACTCAGATGATCCGCGGATCCCATCTCTATGTTGTGTCCCTCAAGTGAGCCACCGATCTGGATCGACGCCGGTCCTTTGCCGGGCCAGGTAATCGAGAGCCGAGCATCCACGAGTCCCTTCATGCCTGGAAGATTGTCGAGATAGTCTTGAACTCTAGCGAGTGCTATGCCCGAAAGGTCGATCCCCAACGTTCCTGAGCGGAAGTCTGATACGGCTGATCCGTTCAACAGCAAACTACCTCGATCGAAGACCTGGGCCGAGCCATGGACAGTCATAGGGGATAAGGTGGTTGTCGACAGGTTCATCACGCTAAGTTGGATGTGCTGGAGGTGGTCAGTCCAAGTCGAAATGGCTGAGTGGTCTTCTATGATCAACGTCCCGTCCCGGAGTTCGAGACGCTGAATGACGACGGATGAGATGAACGTATTCTCACCGGACGTTGGTTGTGCAGGAAAAGGCAGCAGCCATCCTGAATCCACGGTTCGGATGAGGTGCATCTTGGGTGAAACTACGTCCACGCGTCTCACTCGCACCTCTCGTCGGAGCGTGCGAAGTACCTCGATATCCGCATGGATTTTGGCAATTGAGACTAGTTCCGAGTGATCATCGTCTAACCGGATGCGAAAACCAGTGACGGTGAGATGGCCGGTCATGAAGTTTAGCGTGAGATCGTCGATCTCAACCTCGTGATGGATCAGAGACGTCAGGTGTGACGCAGCCCAGTTTCGTACGAGTGTAGGAACTGCGACGACAATGAGGCTCACGCATGCAACCAGGCCGAGGAGAAATCCGAGAATGGGCACTACCCTAGCGGTCGGACTCCATTCCGAACGACTCACGCGCTGTTGTTCGCTTTTTGCAGGAGTCGTCATGTGAAAAGACCCTTCCCCACCATTCCAATGACGGTTGGCCTCCAATCTCAACTTACCCGTATTCCTCTATGGCCAGACCTAGAATATGTCCTAGGCTTACAGACAAATCCGTTTAGCGGTGTGTTGACAAACCCTGTGACGACCTCGGAAAGGGCGTCGTGTCTGAGCTCACGGAGGCCATCAGCGTGCCCCACAGGCTGTTCAGCAAGGCCCCAGCGAGCGAAGAGGCGAATCGTAGACTTTGTTCACCCGCCTCACCCATCGCCTGTGTGAACAGGCGTTTGCCCAGGCCGTACGGTGAGCCTCTGAGTGGAGCGAGCACGCCGCTGGCGGACTTTGTGCCAGATCGATTTCCGTGACCTTGACGACCTTCCAGTAAATGATCGTGCCGGGTACTTCATCATCCGGTTCTTTCTACACCGCGAGGTCAGCAGCCACGGCCGTAAGAGAGAGCGTGACGCCATACGAGAATATGGCTAATCCCATGAGAAATGGCTGTGTTGGGCGGCACATAAATCTCCTTCGGAAATGTGGTGGTGCACCGAATCGGACATATACCAATAATGACGTTATCCAGGACCATAGGGGGGAGCGAAAAAATACGGACATGGGGAATGTCCCAGTGCCGAATCTCAGGTGGGCCTGAAATGCGTCGTGTGTTGGGGAGAAGTCCTTGTCGCTTGTGTTGAACCAGTCGCTCTTGAAACTCGGCGTCTATCCGGTTGGCCAAAACATCCAAGTGATATGCGCTGTGTAGCGCGGTGCCGAATTAATGAACCCGGAGGTGAACGCAGCTGCATAGCCACAGATGTCTCGCAGTCAAAGACGCAGAACCATAGCCAAGTATCGGTGAGAACACATCCGAGCGATTGTGAGCGCCTGACTGTCAAGGATCTGACGACCTGGAATGTTTGAGTGGTGAGCTCACGAGCCGCGCTGGAGGAGGGACGCTATATATTCAAGAAAATCGTGAGCGAGGTAATGGTGGTATACGATGGACGACGTTATCAGGGAGTGGGGGCTTGGCTCTCTGTGACGCTGGCATAGGGAAACTGTTCGAGCCCTGCGGAACGGCGAACCGCTGTCGATACCATGGATACGACTCCTGAGCCAGTTTCTCTACAGGATCCGTCGTGGAATGTGCATCAACGTCTGCAAAGGGCAGGGCATAGGCATCTGTCGGCACTAGATGATACAGGAAAGTTGGCGAGGCTGCTAACGATGACAGCCATCGAAGCCCGGCTCCCGAGATCTACGCAGCAGTACCACCCCTCAAGTCAGAATCTGTGAAGCGAACACAACGGGCCAACGAAATGCAACGGAAGAACATGATCATTGAGGCCCAGCAGGGCTCAAAACTAGGGACTTCTCCAGTCCCGTTGGGACGATTCTCACGTTATAACCGGTATCAGCAATGCTGATACTTTGTTTCTCCAAGCAGGCAGGGAAGCACAGGAAGAAACACAGTCAGTAACTCAACCATCACAAGGAGGTTCTTATGAACGCCGAACAATTCAAAGGGAAGTGGCAACAGTTCAAGGGAGAAGCCAAGCGTCAGTGGGGGAAGCTGACTGACGATGATCTCATTGAAGCCGAAGGCAACTACGACAAGTTTGTTGGCCGTGTTCAGGAGCGATACGGAGACAAAAAGGAAGACGTGCTTAAATGGGCCAATGATTGGTATGAGCGGCAGCCTGGTGAGGCTGGAGCCCCAAGACGGTAAATCGCGTGTACCCAATCCAGCGCGGCCACTTCGCCGCGCTGGATTGGGTGGTAAGGGGAGACGCTGTTAGCCGTTGCATGCGGTTCTGGAAAGAATTCGGGATCATCTGGATGGCCGTCATACATTGTTGTTCACACACGCAGGGAAGCATATGAAGCGTGATCTCCAGCAATGGTTCGTGGGACTGTTTATTCTAGGTTGCATCACAACGACGCCTGAGATGTTTGCGATGACGACACCGCTCGGGATTTCGCCCACGGCTGTCGATCACCCTAATAGGTATGTGCATCCCGTGGTCAATTCTGATCAACTCAAGGGGAACTGGAAACAATTTAAGGGAGAGCTGAAAAAGAAATGGGCGGACATTACCGATGACGATCTCCTGTACATCGAAGGCCATAACGATAAATTGAATGGCAAGATTCAGGAACGATACGGAGACCGTCGCAAAGAAGTGAAGCAGTGGATTGATGAATGGTTTGAGCGGCATGACGCACAGGGACGCAACCGAGCCAAGTAATACAGAGTGTCCGAGGCGTTCGGTTCGGAGAAGCATGGCGTACATACATGCTTCTTTGATGAGAGGAACCGGCCGGGGTCACACCGCCCGGTTCCTCTCTTACTCTCTCTAGGTGGAGAGCATGTCACGGTGTGATAGTCGCAAACTCAGATTCTAAGTCTGACCAGGAAGGAGAACGCCATGGCAAAAGGATTGCTACTATGGATGCTCGGAGTTCCAGGAGTCATCGTCGTCTTTTTGTATCTCTTTGGTTTTCTCCGATAAGTACGGATGGTCGATGAAGGATGCTCGCGGCTGCCCGGTAAGGGAAAAACAGAGGCGGGGACCCCTCACGATAGTTCCAACTCTTCAAGCTGGGTCAGTATCTGCATGATGATCGGTTGAAGCTCGGAGGAAAGAGATGTTTTTTCGAGCGATGCAACTGCTCCTGCAGCTACCATCTGCTTGTGAATATCGGGGTCGGTATTGACAGTAATACCGACCACTTTTATTCGTGGGTTCCGAGCGAGGATCCGTTTCGTCGCCTCGATCCCGTCGAGTTCCGGCATATTGATGTCCATGACCACTAGGTCCGGACATAAATCGGCAGCGAGTGCCACTCCCTGTCGACCATTTGAGGCCTCGCCAACGATCACCACATTCTTCGTGGCGGTCAAAAGCTGACGGAGTTCATTTCGGATTAATTCATGGTCGTCGACAATCAGTACGTGCAAGGCTTTCGACTCCGTTGGCGAGCTCGTCCTCCTCTCAATCGCCGGCCTGCTCTGCAGGAGAGGGGATGCGACGGATTCGGAGAGCGGTACGGTCAGTTCAACCTGAGTGCCTGTATCAGGAGAAGATTGCACTGAAAACGTGCCAGCCAGAACTTCGATGCGTTCACGAATACTAAAGAGCCCAAACCCTTTGGATGTCTCCGCTGAGGTCTGTATGTCGAAACCTAGTCCGTGATCTGCCACGGTGATTCGTACGGTCTGATCGTTCGGGCGGTCGAGGGCGACCGTCGCCTCTCCAGTTCCAGCATGCTTCAGCACATTAAATAGCAGTTCTCGCACTGACTGGAATAACAACACGGATCGATCTTCGGGAAGTTCCACGGATAGGACGGTCGACTGCACCTGGACCCGGAGCCCGGACCGGGAAAAATATTCTGGCAACCCATGAAGGGCAGCCACCAGCCCTTGAGTAAAGAGGACGGTTGGGCTGAGTTGAGCGACGAGCGTACGGCTATAGATCAGGGCCTGATCAAGCGCGGATCCCGCTTCTTCGAGCATCCGAGCGGCGGGGGCCACCGAGGGATTTCGGCAGAGCTGATCGATCTTCAGCTTGCCGACGACGAGGAGCTGAGCAAGGTAGTCATGTAATTCGGAAGCCAGTTGCTTTCGTTCTCGCTGTTCCACCAATGTGAGTTCCGTAACCAGGCGGCGCAATCGCGTGTGCGACCGCTCCAGCTGCGTCGTGCGTGCGGCCACTCGACGTTCGAGCGTGGCCTCCTGTTGTCGGAGACGGAGCTCGATTTGCTTCCGCTCCGCCAGCTCCTGAGCCAATTGTCGGTTGACTTCTTCAAGCTTGGCGGTTCGCTCAGCGATCCGTCGCTCCAGTTCTGCATTCAACTTTACAAGGGCTACGTGGGCCTGACGGTGCTCGGCGCGCAAGAGGTGCTGGTCAAGCACGTGGCGGACAGCTTGCCCTAGGCGGCCGAAGCGATCCTTTAGGATGTAGTCCACCGCACCCTCACGAATAAGCGCGACAGCCTCTTCCTCTCCGATCGAGCCGGAAACAATGATGCATGGCAGCTCGATTTTGTGTTCCTTGAGTAGCGCAAGCACGCGCCGGGCACTGAACTGAGGCATAACGGCATCGGCCGTGATCAAATCAAATGGTGCCTGAATCTGGCGAAGGAATTCCTCTTCCGTGTCGACCCGCACCCAGGAAGGAGTGAACCCCTGTTTCTTGAGTTCGCGGGCGATCAACTCCGTATCGGTTTCGCGGTCCTCGACGATCAGGAGACGAAGAGGGATGGATTGTGACGTATCAGTCTGCCCCAGAGCTGGCATGCGAGCATTCTCACTTACAAGGCTGACGGAGCCTCATTCAAGAAGAGCCAGTAGAGCCCAACTTGGCGCACGGCTTCAGTGAATTGCTGAAAATCGACGGGCTTGACGATGTAACTGTTCACCCCCAGCCCATAGCAGGTGTGAACGTCCGGTTCTTCACGGGAGGAGGTGAGGACGACGATCGGAAGCTGACTCATCCGTTCGTCTTCCTTACATTGGCGGAGTACTTCGATCCCGCTGACCAACGGTAGCTTCAGATCAAGGAACACGACCTTTGGCAGACGGGAGATCGAGCGATCAGCATAGCGGCCTGTAGCAAACAAATACTCCAGGGCCTCGGCTCCATCCTGTACCACGGCGACTCGGTTGGTGACGTTGTTCTTTCTGAGGGAGCGAAGCGTGAGCTCGACATCATCAGGATTATCTTCAACCAGGAGAATATCGACGTGAGGTGAGGTCGTCATGATGATCGCTCCAGGGTAAACCAGAAGGTCGCACCCTCGTTGGGCCGCGCATCAGCCCAGACTCGCCCTCCATGGCGATGGACGATGCGCTCCACGATGGCGAGTCCCACGCCCGTTCCTTCGAACTCTTCCGCGCGATGCAGCCGTTGAAACACGGCATACAACTTGTCGGCATATTGCATGTCGAACCCGACGCCGTTGTCTTTGCAAAAGATTTGGCAATGCCCAGGACGCTGATCGTCGGCCTGCCATCCGATTTGGATTTTGGCAATCTCTCGCGTTCGCGAGTATTTAAGCGCATTGCCGAGCAGGTTGGCAAGGACCAGTTTGATGGTGGTGCGATCGCCTTGACAAACCGGCAGATCGGCCACATCCCATTCAATTGTGCGGTCAACTTGATCCGCGGCGAGGTCTTCGCGGACCTCCTTAACCAAGCCCCCGATCGAGATTGTGCCCATAGTCAATGGTTGCCGGGATAATCGAGAAAATGAGAGGAGATCATCGACCAGGCGACCCATTTGGGTCGCGCCATTGGAAATGATCCTTAGATACCGCGCAGCCTCTGGTTCTAATTTCTCCCCATAATCCTCCAGCAAGGCTTGGGCAAAGCCTGTCATCGTTCGAAGCGGCGCACGTAGATCATGGGACACGCTATACGAGAAGGCTTCCAGCTCCTTGTTGACCGCGGCGAGTGCCTCGCTCTTGGATTCCAGGAGGGTGTTCAATTGCTCAAGCGCCGCTTCAGTTTCCTTTTGATCAGAAATATTGGTGGTGGTCCCGAACCATCGTATGATGTTTCCTTGTTCGTCTTGCTGGGGAGTTCCACGAGCCAGATGCCAATGATAGCTCCCGTCGGCAGCCCGCAACCGATATTCAGCAGCATACTGATTTCTGGATGCCACGGCCTCGTTCCAGACTTGATTGACCATGGGAGCATCCTCTGGGTGAATCAGGGAAAGCCACCCATGTCCGAGATTCTCATCGAGACGAGTACCAGTGAACGAGAGCCATTGTTCGCTCATATATTCACAGGTGCCGTCCGGGCGACAGGACCACACGAGTTGTGGAATGTTTGTCGTCAGGGTACGGAACCGATCTTCGCTCGCTCGAAGCGTCTCCTCTGCCCGTCGTTGATGAGTGACATCGCGCGAGACGACGAGTATCCGGCCGCTTCCGTCCTGTACGAGGGTCGCGGTCACATCCCACCATCGAGGACTTCCTTGGGCGGTTGGGCAGAAACCGCGAAAACTGGCAGGCTCTCCTGACCGACATTGGTTGAGCGTTGATTGGATTGTCGCTCGGGCTTCAGCCGGCCAGAACTGTTCCCAATGTTGCCCTTTGAGCCGTTCCAGCTCCTCTATCTCCATCGCGCACATACCCGGGGTATTCATATCAAGCAGCTCTCCGCTCGGACCGAGAACTTTTACACAATCAGGGCTGCTCTGGAACAGCGCGCGATTGAAACGCTCGGTCTTTTGGAGCGCCAGCTCCGCCTGCTTCCGAAGCGTAATATCCCGCATCGTCTGTGCCGTGGCCACGATCGCTCCGGTTTCGTCCTTGATCGGCGACATGTTGACCGAGACGTCGATCAGGCGACCGGTCTTGTGCAACCGCTGAGTTTCAAACTGTTCGACGATGGTACCGCTGAGCGTGCGGTGGCGGAGCTTATGCTCTTCCTCTCGCAACTCTTCGGGAACCAGCACCTCAACTTGTCGACCGACAATCTCGCCACTGGCGTAGCCAAACAACCTCTCGGCTCTTTGATTCCAGGTAAGAATAACCCCCTTGACTGATTTGGTGATGATCGCGTCCGCGCTGCCTGTCACGATGGCAGCAAGAAACGCCTCGGTCTCTGCAGCTGTCTTGTGAGCCGTGATGTCGACATGTGCGATGACTGCCCCCCCACTCGCCGTTCTCAGTGGAGACACCGTCATCCGAAACCAACGGCGCTGTGACGGGGAATGGCAGGGGTATTCCAATTCATATGTGACCTGGGATCCATCCAGCACGGCCTTGATACCGTCCTTCGCCTCACGGGCGATAGGGTCCGAAGAGGAGGCTCGATTACTTACCTCAAGGTAATTGGCGCCGACACCGGCCGTATGTGCCCACCCCTGTGGGCTATTCTTTCGGGCAAATGTGGCCCAGGCTTCATTGACCTGGAGGATCACGCCTTGTTTGTCGATGACGGCGATCGTGGCCTCAAGCGAATTCAACACGGATTTGGTAAAGATCGTCTGCTCCATGAGGGCTTGCTCGGCCTGATATCGGTCCGTGATGTCGGTATGGGTACCGAACCACTGGAGAATCCGTCCCTCTGCATCACGAATCGGAGTGGCACGGGACAGGAACCAGCGGTACTGACTGTCCCGCCCTCGTAACGGGAACGTATCTTCCCAGACCTCTCCGATCTCGAAACATCGAGCGATCTTCTCGACGACCCGGTCCACATGATCCGGATGGTGGACTTTCTTCCAACCCCAACCTTCCATTTCTGAGAGGGTGGTTCCGGTGTAGTCGAACCAGCGTTGGTTGTACCAGTGAACCCAACCTTTCTCATCAGTGATCCACGCGAACTGGGACATGTTCTCGGCTAGGAGTCGGAACCGAGCCTCACTCTCGGCTTGGGCGGCCTGTGCGGCCTTGATCTTGGAGATGTCGGTGTTCACTTCAACGGCCATCGGGGAACTCTGCCCCCTTCCTTTGAGCAACGTCCAATTGGCTGAGACAAGAATGGTGGTCCCATCGCGTCGCGTATGCGTCAGTTCTCCTAACCAATTCCCCTCATTCGAGAACCTGCGTTGGACTTTCTCCAGCGGGATGCTGAACTATGTTTGGAGCAGAGCGAGACGGATTTTCCGACGGCATCGTCCTCGGTCCGGCCGTACAGACGTTCGTACCCTTTACTCCACGACAGAATGCGTCCATTGATGTCTCGCGTCATGATCGGAGCGAGATTCAACAGCTTGGCCTGCACGGTCAGGCGCTCAGCCTGTTCTGTGGACCCAGAATCTTGAAGCACCGGGAGGTCCCGAGCCCAAGCAGAATCAACGTCGTGATGGCCGCACCGATGATCGTATGATAGGCCTGCCTCGGCAGCCTGCCGCTCATGTCGATCAACTGCCTGGGGGGTCTCGTACTCTCGTTCACGGATGGTCCCCAGTTCTCGTTAACATCTAAGGTCCTCCATCAGCAATCTGCCGGTTTTGCTTCTGCCGAATTCGATAGCATCTGTAGGACTGGTCGTAGTCATCTCCAGCGATGTGCGGAGTTCCACCAGCTTCCTCTCGGTCAAGGGCCGAAGCGCCTCAATGTGTTTCCGCTGACCGCTGTCCTGCTTAGTCTCCTGTTCCAGGTGTGTCAAGACAGCTGGAATCTTTTCGGTGGCGACATGGTACGGGGCGAGATAGGTTGGATCATGGGTCAGCAAATCCCCCCGTTGTCTACTCTCGGCATCAGAGAGATACGAGTGTCGCGCGAGAATGTATTCCAATACGGTTCGGATTTCTCGAAATGCTTCGCGCTGGCTCGCCTGTTCAGACCGACGATTGACCGCATAGGTAACAAGGCCAATTAGCACCAACAAACCGAGCCCCAGGCCGGTAAAAGCCAGTTTCCGCTCCGTCCATTTCAACCTTCATGACATCAGACTGTGTGAAAGCCTGTCGTTGATCTGGCTCCCAGTTCACAGGCCAAGGAGCTTGCTCCTTCTCGGTGGGATGTCCTCAGTGAGGAAGATCCGCTCCGGAAGGCAAACTACCGCGGTAGCCTACGCTTCATCTTCTGTGAAGGTCAACCGCTCCGTCACGATCATCAGGAAGCCAGCATCACCTCCAGCAACCCCTCAGGGCGACAGTCAGAAGCTAGGGGAACGGGCCAAGCAGACTAGGGCATCTGCCAGGAACGGAAGATGCACGGCACGGATATATGTATCGTATGAATATATTAATCAGACGATAAAAATGCTGTTCTGAAGAGTTGGCCATTCTACTAGGACTTGAGGAGGATCGTTGTATGACTATTCGACATCGGGTAATGGCGTATGCCCTGGCATTCGTTGCAGCTGGATCACTCTCCATCACATCAGTGGGTAACTCGGGGGCCGAAAACATCTTCAGCGATGTCGATGTCGGCCTATTCTCCATCGGTGGCCGTGCGACCTATTTTGACCCGAAGGAAGGTGATGATCGATGGTTTGGTGGTGCACAAGTTCGTGTTCACCCGATACGGTATCTCGCTGTGGAAGGCTCAGTCGATTATCGGCGGAACGATTTTGGCGATACTCGGGTCCATTCATACCCCGTGCAGGGGTCGTTGATGATTTATCCGTTAGGGCTCAAACGTATCTCGCCATTCATACTCGGCGGAGGTGGTTGGTATTTTACGACGGTCACGGGTCCCGGCGGCTTTGATGATACGCAGCAGCGATTCGGCGGACATGTTGGCGGAGGGGTGCAAGTATTTATTAGTAATCATATTTCTGCCGACGCTTCGTACCGACATATCTGGCTGGAAAAAATCGAGTCGAAGAACGTGTCCCTTGACGACAAGAAGTTTAATGACAATGGCCACATGGTTACGGTGGGTCTAAATTTTCACTTCTAGATTCGGGCCTCCTGAGGCGGTCACCACGATGGCACCGATTGTCTGGCGGGACTTAGGGGGACTCCTGGTAGGGAGGAGGGGATGAGCGTGATGCGTATAGTGATGCTGGTATATGGCGCAAGTATCATCGCGGTCCTGGCCATCGTGGCTCTGAATAGTATGGGAACGGAATCCCTGGCTGCGGGGGTGTCTCAACAGCAGGATAACAATCCACTCAAACATGACAATAAATGCTGGGCGGAAATCTATATGAATGCTGAGTTCGATAAGAATGGGCCTCGGCTGTTGCTGGTGGGGCCTCACGAGCTTACGACACTCAAGGGTCTCAACGATCAAAACTGGGACAATGATATTGAGAGCATCATCGTCGGTCCAGAGGCCTATGTGGTGCTGTATGCCGATCAGGAATTCGGGGGCCGCACGCTCATTCTGGCGGCAAACCAGAGTCTGGAGAGTTTGTCAGACGCACAGATGAAAAACGACATCGAATCGCTCCGACTCTCTTGTAAATAGGAGGGTAGGAGAGTGTGTGTACGGGCCGATATCACAGTGAGCAGGTGAACCATGAAGTTAGGAGGTGCGTTATGCTGAGCTGGGCAGTTACATTTCTCATCGTTGCCATCATTGCGGGAGTACTAGGCTTAACCGGAGTAGCTGGTACAGCCACGAGTATCGCCTACGCATTGTTCGTCATTTTTATTCTACTGGCGCTCGTCGGTTTCGTGACTGGACGCAAACCGACAGCCTGACTGGATCAGCGGTCGTTGGTTGGCCGCACGAATACCCTCATGTTTCGACGGTCTAAGGCTGTTGCAAACCCGCCCCGTCCACCGGATTCAAAGGTGTTGAGTCCGGTGGCCCCTCCTTCAACTGCCCACCCGTCATCGAGCGACATGATGCGAGAGAGACTCTGACATGATAGGTGACATGAATCCCCCCTGGTCCTCAGATACAATTCTTATCGTTGATCAGTTCTTTCAGAGATCGCAGTGATGATGGTTTCATACAGCTGCTCGCCCGCCGATTCTTTCGTCAGGTAGCGGCTGGCGCCGGCCTGTATCATGCTGGTGGCCACCTGGGCTGCAGTTTGCACGGAGAGTCCGATGATCACTGTGTGTGGATATCGTTGTTTGATGCGGCGGGTCGCCTCAATTCCATCAAGGCGAGGCATGTTGGCATCCATCACTATGACGTCTGGGTGCAGGGCATCCGTGAGGTCGCAGGCGTGCTGACCGTCCCAGGCCTCACCCACGACTTCCAGGTCGAGCTGTCGTTCGAGTAATGCCCGTATCCCTTGTCGCACCATGGCATGATCGTCGACCAACAGAATCCGCCACGGTGTTGAAGCCCCATGTTCCGGATGTGTAGGTATGGCGTGGTGCGGGCCTGGCATCGGTGCGAGGGAGCCGGTTCCCTGCTGCGTCGCTAGCGGGCAGAGAAGCGTGACGGAGGTGCCGTGACCGACTCGGCTGCTCACGTGCATTGAGCCTCCGAGTGCTTCCATACGCTCCTTGACGCTAAAGAGTCCGAACGAGGTGGTGTCGGCAGAGGGCTGCTCCAGTCGAGAGACGTCGAAGCCCAGTCCCTGGTCTGAAACCACGATCATGAGGGTCTGATCTGAACCCATTTTCAGCGTGATCTGGACGGCCGACGAGCCTGCATGTTTCACCACATTGAAGAGCAGTTCCCTCACCGATTGAAAAAGGATTGGGGCGACATCATCCGGCAACTTCGGCAAAGTGGATGGAAGGTCAAACGCCGTCTCGACGATCAGTTGATGCTCTTCCATCTGCTCTGCCAGCCATTGCAGTGCGGCGGGGAGGCCGAGATGGTACAAGACAGGAGGGCTCATTTTCGCGACCAATGAGCGTGTGTAGGTAAGCGCTTCATCCAGGATCCGCTCAAGATCCTTAACCAGCCTGTGGTCTTGCTCAGTTACGAGCGGTCGTCTATCCTGCGCTAACTTAAGATGCGCGGCAACCAGTAGCTGTGCGAGGTAGTCATGCAATTCACCGGCAATACGCCGACGTTCTTGATGCTCCGTTCGCGTGAGCTGGATGGTGAGCGCTCGCAATCGTTCTTGAGAACGGCTTAACGCCGCCGTCCGCTCGGAGACCTGACTTTCGAGTTCCTGCGCCCATCGTTGGAGCGTCTGTTCAGCCATCTTGCGGTCCGTGATATCGACAATCGACCCGATACTTCCAGACAAGGTTCCCGGCTCATCGACCATGGAGAGAATCGAGCAGAGCGTCCATTGATATGATCCACTATATCCGAGGACTCGGCATTCCAGACGTCTGACCACGGGGCCGCTCGGGATCCTCAGCGATTCGACCAGACGGCTGCGGTCGTCCTCGTGAATTCGGCTCAACCAGCCGGTCTGAAGCCCTGTTTCCTCGGTTTGCCCAGTGAAGTCATACCATTGTCGATTAAGGTAGGTGCATAGGCCTTTTGAATCGATGACGAACATCATGACCGGAGCACTGTCGGCCATGGTTCGAAAACGAGCCTCTCGTTCACGAATAGCGTCTTCGCTCTGCAAGCGCTTCGTGATATCTCGCAGAATTATTGTGCACAAACTTTGTCCGCTCACGTTTACTTGCGAGATAGACGCCTCAATCGGAAACTCATGGCCATCAGCTCGCAGGGCCCTCACCGATCCCGGACGTCCCATTGCTCTGGCAATCACGCCGCTCCGTTTGAACCTGTCCATGTATGAGCTATGCTGTTGCCGAAATCCATCTGGGACAAACCGATGGATCGGGGTTCCGATGACATCTTTCGCCGGGCACTGAAAAAGCTGCTCAGCCGCCTTGTTGAATAAGAGAATCCGCTGCTCCTGATCAACTGTAATGATGGCGTCCATAGCCGACTGGACGATGCTGTTCAAACGCTGCTGACTGTCCCGCAACGCCTCTTGAACGGTCCGTCGCTCGGTAATGTCGAGAATAACACCATGAAACCGGTATGGGGATCCTTGAGTCTGAGGCAATGGGAAGCCCCTCAGGCTGATCCATTTAGCGTGGGTTGTGTTGCCAGGTTGACATTCGATTTCGAACGGCGTCGAGTTCCGGCGAGCCTTCTCTACGACCTGGTGGAATAGATCGCGATCCTCCGCTCCGATTGCATTAAGGAGCGAGGGGATCGGCAGGGGTGAATCAGAGGACAGATTCAATAACTCGGCGGAGACCTGGTCGAACTCGATGAGATCATTCTCGTCCGTCCATCGCCAATACCCGATTCGCGCGGCTGCCGCTGCGAGATTCAACCTGGTCTCCTGATCCTCATACGCCAGGCTCATACGGTGGCGCTCACGGTCGACTCGATCAGCCCAACCGGCTACGTACCAGAGACAGGCCAACAGAATAGCGAGGACGACGCCGATGGCTACGGCCACCCCAAAATCGAAGCTGTACCATCCCTGCCGCTGTCCAAGTATCCGGAGATAGCCCCCCAGAATCGGGAGCCCGATCGCGAACGGGAGGAGGCGCCTCAAGATCGCTCCACCGATGTTCGGTGAGAGGAGTATCCTCATGGGCCCTTCGGTCGGATAGATGCACAAGAGCACAAGACCTAGTAGGAGGGAAAGGGCAGCGGTCGGGGCATCGATCGGCCCATAGGTGCTGGAATCATAGAGCGGAGGAACGCGGTAAAGATACCCAGTGATCGCAACTCCGCCCATGAGAAGGATTGCTCCCGCGAAATATTGAAACGGTCGTTGTCCCGTAGAGGTCCGAATGGGCAAGGTGAGGATCGCTAGCCCAAGATTGAGCAGAATCGCACAAGTGATCGGGCCAGACGGGGTTATGCTCGGAGAAGCATGGGGCCACTGATTTGTGACAAAGCAGCCCACCCCCCACAACACAAGACATCCACCCAGGATTTGAGCAGCCATTCTCCGCGAAGGGGTGGGTTTCCGGTAGGTATAGAGGAGCAAGCTGGTTCCCCCCACGAAAAATCCCACTGCGCTCATCGCACTGATATCGAGGAAACGAGGAACTGGGGAAGCTTCTTCCCCAACTTGAAAGGCGAGAGCCTCCATTGCTAACAGAGCCCACACAATTGTTAGGACGCATCCGACTATCGAAATCAGATGCACGACAATGAGAGGAGGCGGGGCAGGGGTAAGCCTTGGTGTCTCCTTAGAATTTCCAAGGAGGCAATAATTGCCCCCCGTGGTTGGACCTCGTACCACGCCTCCATTATATGGGTTTCTATGCTGGCAAGAGCTAGCAGAACCCCTGGGTTGTCCAGGGGCGATTTGCGAGAGGGCGAGGGGATCAGTATGATAATCATAGAGCTGAGTGTCTCTACCCTATCCAATTGGAATCTCGGCGATTGACGTAGTTTCACATGAGCAGGCATTCCTCGTCCCTCGGCCCACCGCTCAGTCTGCAGCCAGGCCGTAACTGTTGGCGTGTGGCGGAAGCAGAGAGACTGACGTTTTTGATCGATGGCGCCTCGTACTTTGAGGCTTTCTACCGAGCTGCATTGAATGCCGAACGTTCGATTACGATTCTCAGCTGGGATATCAATCCGCGAACTCGACTTCTCCGCAACGTTCCCAATGTTGATGGATTCCCCCCGGAACTCGGTCCATTCCTTCGGCGATTGTTGCATCGGAAACAGTCACTGCATGTGTACATTCTTAATTGGGATTATTCCTTCATCTATGCCACGGAACGACAATGGTTCCCAGCGGTCCGATTCGGATGGAACTCGCATCCTCGACTCCACTTTCACCTGAATAATCGCCATCCCATCGGAGCCTGTCACCACGAGAAACTTGTCGTAATCGATGACACCGTGGCATTTATTGGGGGTCTCGACCTGACGACGCGACGTTGGGATACGTCTGAACATCAACATCATGATCCTCGGCGTGTGGACCCGGATGGGAGTCGCTATGCTCCTTTTCACGATGTCCATACTATCGTCGCTGGAGAGGTTGCTGTGGTATTGGGTGACCTGGCACGGCTGGGTTGGCATCGTGCGACGGGTGAGCATCTCATGCCAACCCATCGCCGACCGGTTTCCGATCTGTGGCCGGCCGGTATTCCCGCTGATCTGACACGCTGCTCTGTTGCCGTTGCGCGAACCCAGCCGCAATTTGAAGATCAACCGGAGGCTCGAGAAATCGAGCAGCTGTATCGCGATGCGATTGCGACTGCTCGAAGGTATATCTTCATTGAGTCGCAATATCTGACAGCACATCGGATCGGTGAGGCGCTCCATCGGCGGTTGACTGATCCCCAGGGACCAGAGATCGTTCTGGTGACCAGGATGAAAAGTGACGGCTGGCTTGAACACCATACGATGGATGTCCTCCGCGCACGACTGATCCGTCGACTTCGAGACGCCACGGGTCGTGACAGACTGAGGGTGTATTGGCCCGCAACCCCCAATGCGCCCTCCGACACGTCTATCGGTGTCCACAGCAAGCTTCTGATCGTAGACGATGCAGTCGCGACGATCGGATCGGCAAATTGTTCCAATCGGTCGATGGGGCTCGACACCGAGTGCAATCTTATTATCGACGGGACCGGGAACGAACAGGTACAAGCCGGCCTGAGAAGCCTGAGATATCGCCTTCTGGGGGAGCATATGGGGCGGGACCCATCTGAAGTGGAGCACGCTGAACGACGGGGATTCTCTTTCATTGAAACGATTGATCACCTTAACAATGGAAGCCGGGGATTGTGGGACTGCTCGTGCGAGGTGGCTCCTGAAGTTGACCATCTGGTCCTCGACACAGCTCTTGCTGATCCGGAGCGTCCGGCGGGGCCAGACCAGCTGTGGAAGATGCTGCCTGGTTCATCATTGAGTCAGTATCAATCGTATAGCCATCCCGCCCTTCTCTTATCGTCCATTGCCATCGGAGTTGGTTTGCTCGGGCTTGCCTGGCATTACTCCCGCCGGAACTCGTCCTGATCCTGCTCGGATATACAAGGGGCTGAGATGTAGTTGAATCACTAGGCCGTCAGGCACGTGACTATCAGCTTTTGGCCCTCTCGTCCAAGGTCATAACACCCTGGAAACCAGCCACACCTAGGTGGGGATCTGGAGGGTTTGCTAGTCCTCCGCGGTCGCTCTTCACGCTACATTTCAACTACGCCTTCTGGCACCTGTTCTATTGAACGGCCAAGGGCGCGTACGGCAGATCGGGAGAGCATCATCTATCTGTTATCAACAAGTACGGAGGTGGAATCATGCGTGCGAAGTCCAAGATCAAGAAATCCGAGACAGCAGTGATACTCCCACATCATGATGATCTTCATGCGACGCGGCTCCTTCTGATGTTGCGGGGGTCACGAAACTGTATGCGTTGCGGAGGATTGCTCGTCATAGAACGTCTCGATAGTGCAGCCGATTCGATGTTCGAGCAACAAGTGTCTGCTTTGCGATGTATCCAATGTGGGGACATCCTCGACCGGATGATCCTTCGCAATCGCTTAAATCCTGTCACTGGCAGACAGGCGCTCGAGGAAAATACTCTAGGGGATGACCAACCGGCTGGGTCTTCTGTGCTCCCGGAAGCCGTCAGCGCATGAAGGGGGCCGGTGAGCAAGCCATCAGCCGAGGGCTCGGCCACAGGCGTATGCAGCAAGGCCGAGCCCCACGATGATCTATGCGCTACGATGCTGTTGATTCAGAACTGCAGGGAGCACGACTGCGCTTTTTTGTTAAAGCCTCCCTGCGTTGCAAATGGTCCGGCAACCGATTCAAATAAATAATCTGGCCGATTGGTCTCAAGAGGCCGGTCGGTCTGCTGCCAGGAGTTGCCCTTCCACGCCAGGCAACAATCGATCCATGAGGCAATGAACTTTTGAGCGCTCTCGACCTGCACGGTCAGCCAGCCGTGCAGTGGCCTTTCGCCGGCGTTGATGGACGGCCCGGTAGACTGCTGGAGCAATGACTTTCGGTTGATAAAGGTTTGAGCTGCCTCCTCAGGTTGAACATCATTAGCGACATCCGCCACCAGCGTGAGGGGCCAGGGCTCCGGTTTTTTCAAACTTCTGCTCGCGCTGCCTACCGATGTGCTCGATTGTGCGCGTTCAAACCGATCTATGCCTGGCGAGAGGCGAATCCTCGGGCAATTGCGCGACTGATCTCTGCGGAGAAACAGGTCATGAGCACAAGATGAGGGTGTGTCTTCGGTCGAAGTCCAATGGATCGACAACACATCGATTCCACGGCCGCATGACGGCAAGTTCGAAACACGGATTAAACAAGCCTTGACTTTGTCGTTGAGATCACATTCCGGATTGACCCTCAGAGCACTCCGCCTCAGTTTCGACGACCTTGTCAAATCTGGGAGCCCAGATATAGGGGAGGCGATGGTTCTCTTTTTGTCGTATCTCCACAAGGGGTGATCAAAAACAATCCGCCCCCTTGACTCATGGTGATGGCTCCCTTCCTGACGAGCTCGTTGAGTGCCAAGAAGATCTGATTCCAGCTATATGGGGCGCAGCAGAGAATCAGATCATCCATGCTCAAACCAGGACGACTCTCCACTGCAATGCTGATGGCTCGTTTCACATCCGTACTCACCATATCTCGCCTCCATCGTGGAGCAACCGAGCAATCTTGCTTCATCCGTAGCCACATTAGTTTGTTTGTCTGAGAGCGTGCACTGGCAAAACCTCTAGTTGAGAGGTAGGCAGGGGTCTGCGGGGCAGTATCGGTGCAGATCAATCAACATATGAAGGACCGAACATACGGTAGCCACTTGCGGAGGCTGCCTCATTGAGAACGTACGAATGAAACCAGATCTGTATCCGGGTCACCAATCCCCCTGATCAAACTACGTAACATCTGCGCAGCCAATATCGAGAAGACGATCCCATTCCCTCCGTACCCGAGCACTGCATAGCAACGCGGTTGCGGAGGAATCGGTCCAAGGACCCTTCCAGGCCAAGGTTCTCGTCGCCGTGGTTTGGTCGCGATCGCTCAGGTTGACACAACCTCGTGGCCTTTCGAAGGAACGATGCTCGGCAGCTCGCACACGATTACAAGCACGACGTGGCGGGCGCGGAGGGTGGGTCCCTGTGTTGTCTGGACGATGACGTTGGTCGTTTGACTGCTGAGGCTAGTGACCTCTACTCGAGAACACGGCTGCGCACCACGCTCGAGCGCTCTATGTAGAAAACCAGAGGCGAGTAGCCTGAGGTTGGCGATACAGCTATCCTAGCCGAGAATCGCGGCGCGACGTGTGATCCCAAACTGCTCACGAACTTCGGGTGGAGTGAGAAACGTGACCTCGAATTCGACGGCACGGTGGTATGGGTACGTGTCGAAAGGCCATCGCGTGGACGATCTGATCTCCGGGCATCGGCGGCCACGGACCTCGTTGATTGCCGCCCGTATGGAAGGGCGACTCGAAGAACCGCTGTTATTCGCGGGTACATGCGACACGATGGTCTTCAACACCTGGTTACAAACAATGCCCAGCATCTCGTCACACTCGATAGTGGGACTTTTCACAAATCACTGGAGACGGCGCAGCTGATCGCAGCCACCGGCGCCATGCTGCTATTCCTGCCGCCGTACTCTCCCGACGTCAACCCTGTTGAACATGATCTCGCCACCCTCAAAAAAACACCGGGGATGTCATGGTACCGCCTCCCTCGATGAAATCGTCAGAGCCAATCAAGAAATACAGGTTTGGCTATATTCTGGTTGTTGGACACGGGAATGTCTTGGTCTGTCATGAGCCACGTAGCCTGATTGGCCTGTTCCGATTGCTGGTGCATTCGGCTGTATGTGTGCTGGTGTGAGCGGGGAGCCGTCTGTTGCTCACCCGGTGCTATGATGGGTGCGGATGAGACCTCAGACTACAATTTGGCGATATGTGCGGCACCAGGGCGAGCAGGAGACGGGTCAAGACAGCTTGAATGGTAAGGAGACCCCGCGCTCTGTAAGAGCGGGGTTCTTCATCGGTGTCGTCATTTCTCCTGGATTATTTACCCGCGCCGTGTGTCAACCCACATTGTGTCCGAGTGGTTTCGTGAACGCATCAAGCGCTCGTTGCTCAGCTTGATCCTGGGTAGCCCAGGGGCCGCTCCTAATGGTCTCCTTATTTGTATTTTCACCAATCCCGCTGGCCACTGTTCCAACAACCGTCCAACCTTCTTTGGCCAGTACAAAAGCCAGGTGCACATCGCATCCGGCCCCCTTCATATCCTTCACATCGCCGGTTTCGCTAGAAGGTCATACAAAACGCTCCATAGTTCGTCGTTGAGAAGTCTAGGGACTTCCGCTGCGATGCATGTGAGGTCACTAAGGATGTGTCCATCGGTACTGGTAGAATCCCTAGATAAGCGTGGTGGGTTGAGATCGCTCCACATGTGATTGAGGTGAATCCACGCATGCCTCACTGGGGACTCGAAGTGAGACAAGGACGAGCGTTCGAGAGACTAGGGCTAATTCCAGGTTTCAACTGATGACTATGCGGGCATCGTTCAAAGGCATTACACATTCAAATCCTGTAAATCCATGGAGGGAACTATCATGCAGAACACGCGACAACCCAAGGTGGGTGCGAGGAGATATCGTGTATCTCTAGGGAGTTTACTGCTCGTTGGGGCCATGGCGCTTGGCTACGGCCCGGCGCATGCCACTGTCTCATTGGTGAAGCCTGGAGTTGTGACGCTGATGACAGGAGGGCTGATACATCATGTCGAATTCTCCTCTCCGCTAACACGATTGATCGATACTCGCGACCACGATGACACTAATGCGGCTGGACAACGGCTCAAGAAGGAAAAACCAAAGAAAAAAACAGACTCATCGAAGAAACAGTCGCCAAGTGCTAAGCCGAGATCTGATGAAGCTCGTGGGACTGAGGACCGACGCGACCTGAAAGAAGACCACCACACCCAGGATGCCCCAGCTAAGGGGATGACGCAATCCCCTGCTTCCACGCAGGCCTCAGATCCAAGCCGAGGAACAGAGGGTTCTCGGGGCACCCAGTCAGACGACCGACGACAAGGTGGAGAACCGTCAACGAACTACTGACCCCGGTCGTCAAGAGTAGACGCCATAGGTTGCAGCCTCATGCCGCCGGCGCGAGATTCCCCAATCCAGAACGCTGCCGGCGGTGGTTGTAGAAAAACTCGATAGACTCTGCGATCTTTCGCTGGGCCTGCTCCCGCATGTCGTAACGCCGGTGCTGGACCAATTCGTTCTTCAGTGTGCCCTGGGGCGTGGGCGGTCGGACCCGGCCGCCAATCCTTACAAGGGGGGCTAGGCCAAATGGATGTGCACCGGAGATATCTGGTGAATCACCTCAAAAACGGATTTCCGAGTGAAACCGTGAATAAATCAGACCTTCCTTAGCTCCCATCTCGGGAGGATCTTTAGAAATGAGGACGAACACATCTAGCCGTCTGCTGAAAAACTCAATATGTGTGCTTCGACAAGCTCAGCACGAACGGAACACCTCAATAGTTTCAATGGCTGCCTCGTTCGTCCTGAGGCGCTCGAAGGATGCACGAAGGGTTTTTCAGCAGACTGCTAGGTCGTAGTGAGAGATGAACTGACCGGAGCTTGCCGGTGTGCAGCGGCCTCAATTTCCGCGTTGATTTCGCCGCCGAGGAGAATCACTGCGCCGCTCAGGTATAACCAGAGCATGAGGACGATGACACCAGCAATGGAGCCATAAGCCACATTGTAGTTGCCAAAGTTTTGAACGTAGTATTTGAAAGCCAGTGACACCATCAGCCACATGACGACGGCGAATACGGCTCCTGGGGTTATCCATCGCCATTGTTGCTCGACGTCAGGGCACACGTAGTAGATGATGGCCATCGCGAGCAGCATCAGTGCAATCGCTACCGGCCAACGCACGAGCTGCCAGAGTATTTCAGAGACCATGGTCAATTCGAACAACTGGGTCGCCCACTGCAGCAGTTGTCCGCCGTATACGACTAGGGTGGCGGACATAATGATGAGGCCGGCTAGACAGAGTGTGAGTAGAATCCCGAGCAGGCGGACTTTCCAGAAGGGTCGTGTCTCTGCCTGATCATATGCGACATTCAACGCTTCCATGATTGCTGTCATCCCACTTGACGAAGCCCAGAGCGCTCCGAGAATCCCAAGAGAGAGGATATCTGTCCCGCTTCCTTGTACGATGTTGTCCAAGTATTGTTCGACGAGCCCCAGTGCCTCGGCAGGAATGATCTGTCTCGCATAGTCCAGTAGTGCTGATGTAGGTGCGTTAATAGGAAATAATCCGATCAAGGCCGTGAGGAAGAGCAAGAGAGGAAATAATGCAAGGAGAAAGTAGTAGGCAAGTTGAGCAGCCCGCCCAAGAATTCCGTTCTTCTGTACCTGATTCCATACTCTCGTTCCGAGCTCAGACCAGGAGAGCCCACCACGTTCCCAATGATTGATGATTCGCATAGAGGTGCCAGGAACTCCATCAAGCATAGCTTCGACCTCTGAGCATACGCATAAACACTATGGCAGCCATTGAGAGGCCGCTCATGTTGCGGTCGTCCCTTGATGAAATCGGCCCGCATCGCTTTGGCAGACTTGGTACCCTTGAGTCGGTGACTCGAACACAGTCTTCCGTTTGAAGTCGCAATTGCCAATACGGTCTGTTCCGGGCAGCCTGTCTAGGCGTCCGTTGCTGAAGCTTCACGAGGCTGCTCAGGCTCGCCTCTTGTTGCCCGCGTTTGGGGTCTCGCCTGGCCTGGTCGACTCTTGTCTGCGGATTGTAGCGGTTGCCTTCCGGCCTGTACTGCTTCTTTTAACCATGCTCGTAGAGCAGATGTCCCAATCGCTACCAGGTCTCCTTTTACTTGTCCCAGTCCTTCGGCAATGACAGGACCAAGATAGGTGAACAGCAATGCCGCCGTAGAGGAAGGTGCCGGCGTGGGTCGTGGAGCTTTGTCTCCGGATGGGTGAGGATAGAACGGATATACACCTTCTTTGCTGGTCGTGTCCGACCCGGATTGGGGCATGACGTTGGCCCCTCGTGAACCGGGAGGGTAATAGGGCATGACAGCGCTTCCACCATTTTTGAATACCTGCCCCAGGGCAAATCCCGCCATGATCGCCCCACTGACCATCACCCATGGGTAATGGGAAACAATACGAGCTGGATCCGTTGCCTCCCTAATGGAGTCAACCGTATCTTCGATCACCGACTGGGTACGATCGGCAAAATCGTCCGCTATCATTTTGGCCTCTTCCACGCTGGACGCAAACCGCTGCTCAAGCTTTTCGAGTTTGTCGGCGATGGCCGTACGTGTTTCCACGATATCTTTCACATCCTGGGTGATGCGAGCCATTCCTTGATCCATCGGAGATCCTCCTTTACGGTGTGCAATGAACGGGCGGGCAGAATCCGAAAGCGTTGCGTTTGCCATCTAATATACAACCCTAGGCTTCCGGCCAGGACCATGAGCATTAGAGCCACTACTCCACAGCTCTTCCAAAGGGAGAAGCCACCCATCTCATGCAGTGCTGCAACCGCCGTCAAGAGCAGGAATGTCGCACAGAGTGTCACAAGAATGATGGCGCTGACCGTTGCGGTAACGATAGTCACCACTCGGTCAGCCTCCATCTGTACCTCATGGATGGCCAGCTGGGCCTGTTGGCAGACAAGCTTTTTAAGGTCGTCCATGATTCCGGAAACCAAGCGAAGCACACCGACCTGACCCGGCGGATTAGGTTGAGGTTCTCGATCGGCGTCTGCCTCTTGTCGTCTCATGGTATCCATGTCATGTGATCCTACCGCGTGCGTCCTCGCGCCAGAAGAAAGCCGATTCCTGCGCCAATCAGAATGGCATGCACGGGATATCGCTTAATAAGACTCGTCACATCTCCCACCACTTCCTGAACGCTTGAATCCTCCAGGTACTGGGCCGAGGATCGTACCTTATCTGATACGGCCGTCACCACTTCCCCTACTTCCTTACCAGTTTCTTTCAGCTTACCCTGGAGAGTTTCCGAAGCACCCGCGATCTTGTCCCCTACAGAGTCCACGGCTTCACGGGCTTTGTCGCTTGTCTTGTTGATAAAATCCTTTCCCTCGCGGGTCAGCTGCTCACCGGTTCTTTCAAGAGATTCCGTTCTCTGCATCGCGCACCTCCTCGTAGTAGGTAACTGAAAGTGAAAACACTCGGCCCACTCTTGCCACGACCATTTTTCCAATTGCCGTGTCCTGAGCCACAATCATCGTAGTTGCACCCTATCGGATTACCAGCCTATCGAGTACTCGAAAAAGCCCTAGTTGTTGATGGGTGAGGTCACCGCGTACGAGATGGTGTGCAATCTGTATCGACGAGTGTGCATCTCATCCTCAGCTACCCACCAGATCTATACGGTATCACCACAACTGGGGGCTAAAGCGTATTCAGCTAGGGCTTCAGCTAGGCCCACTACTTCCGTCATTCATTTATGACTTATTCGTATAGATACTGGATTCATGAAATGTTTCCACTTCTGTTTAGCGTTATTTAAACACGAGGAGGTCATTATGTGGATAAGTGTGGTACTCGGCACAGTGTTGTTGGCTTTGGCAACCGTGGTGGGACTGTCAACCGGTAGTACGGCAGGAGAAGTCAAAGCACAAATGGAAAAGGCCAAAGGTGAGATGAAGGGAACTGTCGAGGAGACTAAAGGAGAGCTAAAAGCGCTCAAGGAAGAGTCGAAGGGCAACGACCTAAAGGCAGACATAGAAAGAGCCAAGGGTAATATCAAGGGTGCCGTGGAACGAGGGAAGGGTAAAACGAAAGAGTTATCAGAAAAAATGAAGGACTGAGAGTCTTGACCGGTGCGTGCGAACGAAAGGATAGTCGTATGCTGACATCTGCAGCACATCGTCTTCCAGTTTTTGGATTAGCGGCCTGTCTGTTGATCAGTCTTGCCGCCTGTGACGCCACACGTGAACTCGTGAAGGCCCCCTTTGATGCCACTACAGCTGTCTCTGACGGCACGACACAGGCTTCCTCTGAATTCACGCAGCCAAGCAAAGAGTTCACCTCCAGCACCACACCTGGGTCGCGTGTGGGAAGCGAGCGTCTAATTCGAGCCAAGCAACGCGTGCACACCTTCATCGCCTATAACTTCGGCAACGTGCAGCACGAAATCGCTCAAGGTCGCGGCGAGTACCTTTCCTCGTTGGCGACGCTTGCGGAGATACCGACGAACCGCCAGCCTGAATTCTTTCGTACGCTTCAGACCCAGTATGTCGAGTTGTTCCTGGCGGATCAGAAGGCCGCGGATGTTATACGCCTTGTTGATATCGTGTGGCTGGCGCCAGTTGGAGCGCACACCGCGCAATGAGCAGGCGTCTCATCCTGCGCTGTGAAGTCTGAGATAATAAGCTTAGATCCTAACATCGAAAGGAGGTTGTTTTATGTACGTACCACTTCCATCACACAAGTATGTGCCGAAGCCATATGACCTCCATGGATTGAACGGCATCTCGGATCAGACCTTAGCCATCCATCTCAAACTCTATGAAGGGTATGTTGCGGAAACGAACAACCTGATGAATCGAATTCGCGACATACTCATGGACGGCCAAGTAGATCAAGAGGAGTCACCGGCTTATGCCGAATTCAAGCGTCGGCTGGGTTTTGAACATAACGGTATGCTCCTTCATGAGTACTACTTCGACGGTTTAATGAGTGGCGGATCCAAAGAACCCTCAGCCACCTCTGCTTTCCGATGGGCTGCCGAAGAAAGCTTCGGCACGTATGAAACATGGAAGGTTGATTTTGTGGGTGTCGGCAAGATGCGTGGGGTGGGATGGGCCGTGTGTTATCTCAATCCGTACACTGGGAAATTGAGTAATCACTGGATCTCGCTGCACGAAGTCGGGAACGTCGCCGGTTTCACTCCCGTGCTGGTCGCGGATGTTTGGGAGCACGCGTTCATGCTGGACTATCAGCCCAGTGAGCGCGGAGATTACCTTGATGCTTTCTTTGAGAATATCGATTGGAAGGTCGTTGAGCATCGCCTGAATCGGTCTGTCGCACCCACGTCCACACCGCCAGGGGGATGACATGAAAGGGGATCTCCTATGGCGCTAATCGGTCTCAAGGCGTCTTGTGGCAGGCTCAGACCTTAGCCATCTTGTTCTCGCTAGTTCATCTATGAGGAGGTTACGTTATGCCGAATACCAATGCGTCGTTTACACCCTATACCCGCAGTGATGCCTTGAAAGAACAATTGGCACGTCTGGAACTACTATCCTCCCAGGACTACACAAATGCGAATGAGAGAGACCTGATGGCGTTCGATATCCAAACGCAGTCAGTATTAGGCCGTTTGTACGGGGAGGGGCATCAGTACCTGGAATTGTACAAGTATGCAACTTTGGGCGAAGCTGAAGCCTTGGTCAATTTGCCGGAAGCTGCACAGGAGCTACCCCCAACCGATTCGGCAAAGACTCGCTTTCAACAGCGGCGACAGGCACTCCACGCCATGCTCACGGAGATGGAGACATTGGAAGCTAAAGAAGCGAGCGTACTCACAGGGGAGGATCGAGAGGATCCTCCTAGTCTTTAAGGATCGGAGATGTCAGTCCTAATGTGTGAAAGCTAGAACGTAATCTGACAGTCAGCTAGAGTCCTCCCTCTTCAGGAAAGGAGCGAGGACCATGACGACGGAACAAAAGATCATTAGGACGAAAGTCGGCGTGCTGGAATTGGCGAAGCAGCTCGGCAATGTCTCCAAAGCCTGCCGGCTGATAGGAAATAGGGCAATAGTTTCTATCGATTTAAAAAACCCTACGAGACCGACTGCGAGGCCGCGCTTCAAGAGATTGCGCGGCAGAAGCCGCTCTTCAAGAATCGGGTGGCGCCCGAGGTGGAACAGGCCATCGTGCAGATCGCTATTGAGCAACCCGCGTGGCGAATGAACTGCGCAAGCAGGCGCTGTCCATTTCCTCAGCGAGCGTGCGCTGTATCTGCCTCCGCCATGATCTCGCAACGATGCGGAAACGCTTACAGGGACTGGAAGCGAAGGTAGCCCAAGAGGGACTGGTGCTTACCGAGGCCCAAATCGTGGTGCTGGTGAAGGCGACGGCGGACAAAGAGGCCCACGGCGAATTTGAGAGCGAATGTTCAGGCTACTGTGGCGCGCAGGATACGATCTACGTCGGCACCTTGAAGGGCGTCGGTCGTATCTATCAGCAAACCTTCCTCGATAGCTACAACAAGGTTGGCTTTGCGAAACTGTACGACCGCAAGACGTCGGTGACGGCTGGGGAATCGCTTAATGATCAGGTCTTGCCGTTCTTCGAGCAGCATGCCATTCCGCTGAACCGTGCGCTCACGGATCGCGGCACGGAATACTGTGGAACTCCGGAGCACCATGAGTACGAACTCTACCTGGCCGTGGAGAACATCGATCATATGCGCACCAAGACGCGGCATCCCCAGGCTAACGGGGTCTGTGAACGGTTCCACAAGACTATGTTGAACAAGTTTTACCGCGTGGCGCTCTGTAAGAAGGTCTATCGAACGCTGGAGGAATTCCGGGTTGACTTGGATGCGTGGATCCAGGAGCACAACGAGCAATGCTCCCACCAAAGGCGCTGGTGCTATCGCAAGACGCCGATGCAGACGTGTTTCGATAGTGTGCTACTGGCCAAAGAGAAAATGTTAGCGGCCTAAACCCGGTGAGGACTCGTTGTCTGTCAGATGGAGTCTTGAGCTATACACCTAATGACGCTTTCCTCACGTAGAAGCAATTCCAATGTCTCTGTCCGGTTCCTACATGGAGGCACTGCGTTACTCCTCCACTGGATGCGCGGTAGTGCGGATGAGTATTTCACGAGTGCATTTCCTCCCCATGTCTCATGTCTATTGGGTTCTGTATCTCATCACAGGTGAGCGATTGTTCGCCAACCAAGCCATCGCCGCATTCTTGTCCTAACATCTGACTTCACATCGCGACAGTAAAGGTTCTCGGGGGGCACGCACTGCGCTTGGGATCTCGTCACGATATCCTCCAGAAAAAACTAGTCGAAGCGCTAGGTATCGTGGCGGAGTGCGCAAGGGTTTGTGCCAGGGGTGCACTAAGGTGTTTCCGTTATGCTGAGCCTCGTCGCCCACCATGGTTGTGGTAGGAGGGATGAATGATACGAAACCAATACGACGTGCCGAGTGAGGAGGTTGAGGAGGAATTAGCGGGCTATAGCTGCCCCATCTGTGCGGAGACGTCGTACCATCTGGTTTTACGAGTTGAGGCGATTAGCCATCACGCCGCGTTGGTTGTCGAGTGCGATACTTGCCGGTATCGGCAAGTTGTAGGGTGCAAATAAATCTCCTGTTCTTGGTCCGTATCACTTCACTATAACCCCAGTGAGGGAAGCTTACTGAGAGGCTCAAACCCCTAACGGAGGAGGATGGTCATGAATGGTCGTCAGATTACTTTGTGGATGTGCTGCCTGTCGTTTGTTGTTGCACCGCTTGGTCTGGGGGCAATCGCTCACGCACAGGAGTCTCCATCTCCATCAGACAATATGAAAACGTTCTCCATGACGGATCAAACGGGTTTTCAGGAGGGTCGTTACAGAGGGAAGCTGACGCATATTGCGGGTGATGAGGTTGTCATTAAAACTAAGGAAGGGGAGGAAGTCCGTTTGCATCGAGACGAATCGAGCAAGATGAGCGGACAGATCAAGCAAGGCGATACGGTTGAGGCTCAGGCCAACGATCAGAAACACCTTCTGTCCCTACGGCCATTTTCTCAACCGGATGCTGAAAAGACTAACGCAGGGAAAAAGAAATAGGGTCGTTCCGGGAGAGGGCAACGAGCCGGTTGTCGTTGCCCTTTGCCAATCACCCATTTCCATCGCCGTGAACGATCTCTCATATGCCATCGGCCTTCGGAATTATCCCAGTAGGACACTCTTATTTTCGCTGAACAACTTCATTGCCCCACCGGGCCGATCGGAGTATGGCGAGGGACAGCGTATTTGGGAAACGGAATTGGACTGGAGTTACGTGTTTGGGGGGATCAGTCTTGGCTACAGACTTCCTGTTCATCCCTTCCGCCAGGACAGAGCGGTCAATCTGTTTGTGACATATGAGCCTGGCGGTCGTGGGTTTCAAGCCATAACTCATTCGTCGCCGCAATGCGGCGTCCCGAGTGACACCTATGAAGGCCGAGTTCATGTGAGAGTTCGGACGAATTCCATGAACAGCAACCTCATGGAGTTGCCTCACGAAGGCATAACCATTGGCGGAGACTTCTTCTACGGACACCGCGCAAAGTGGGTCCCGTGGGAGATCTTCCCATCGAAACGCCAGATTATCAGGAAGAACGGACATACTTAGCGATGAGTGGGTATATTCTTGCAGCTACAGGTCTGCCATTCTTGAAGCGTGAGAAACACCGGCTGATTTCAAGTCTATATGGAGGCAACCGAAAACATCTGGACCGCTTTAGCGCGTTCCGTCTTTCAGGGCCTCCAACGGGCGATGAATGGGAGGCCGTCTCACTCCCCATGATATACGGTGTTGCCTTTAACGAGCTTGTACCCAGCCGTTATGCGATCGCGAATTGCAGTATCGTTGCGAAGCCCTGTTTGTTCTGTCTCCCTATGTCGAGGCCGGATGGGCATTCGTTGAGCAGGCACATTTTACCTCTCAGAGAACGATCAAACAGGTGATGGAGTCCATGCCGACAGTTGTTGGTGTCGGGTTTGTCTCTGGAGCTTCATGGCGCTCCCAGGTTGAGGTGAACTACACGTATAAATTCGGGATTTGTCGTGATTCGGGGGATGATCCCTCACGGGGTGGTCACGGTCTATTTCTTTTTTGGTCCAAAGAACTGGGTTCTTTCACCTGATGTTCAGGATCGGGAATATTAGATGAGACAGAGGAAGACGCGACCTCGCATCGGTTTGGGCAAGTGCTCGCCGAAGCAATCCTCAAATAGGGAATTAATCTGCGCGAAAGGGGTTTGATCAGGTGCGGGCTTGACCGCAATTAACCACTCACTCTTGGACTGTACTTATGGCACGTCGGCAACTGTTTGCGGTCATCTTTCTGTTGATCTTTTTGGTTTTATTGTGGCACCTGGGACGCATTCTTGAACCCTTCCTTGCACCGATTACCTGGGCCATCATTCTTGCTACGGCGACCTATCCTCTCTATGAGCGGCTTTGGCATGTAGTCGGGCGACGATCAAGCCTTGCGGCGGGACTGATGACCGCAGCTGTCTTACTGGCTGCGGTGCTGCCGGCGGTGTACGGCACGATCTTGGCGACGCAACAAGGAATCGAAGCCTATAACCTGATTGCCGCATGGCTGCGGGCCGGACACATCCATGATCACCATGAATTGTTGGGTGAGATTCCCTTCGTGGGATCGATGGTTCAACGATGGGTTGGCGAAGCCCTCCTGAATCAGAGTGAAACGATTCAGTCCTCCATTTTAGAGGGTGGAAAAGTCGTGAGTTCGTTCCTCATTTCACAGAGCGTGGGTTTTGCGATGAATGCCCTCATGCTTGCGACGGATTTCATCGTCATGATCTTCACTCTGTTCTTCGTATTTCGGGATGGGGAGTATGCCTTTGAACGAGTGTGTCGGGCGATTCCACTACAAGAAGAGCACAAAACTAAAATTCTCACGCGACTGAAGTCCACCCTGCACGCTGTCGTGAGAGGGACTTTATTGACCGCGTTGGCTCAGGGCGCTGTCGCGGGTCTGATCTATTATCTCTTGGGTCTACCCTTTGCGACGTTCTTGGGATTCCTTTCAGCGATCTTGTCGTTTCTCCCCGTTGGGGGCACTGCACTAGTCTGGATCCCCTTAACCTGTTACTTGCTCCTCAGCGGGGCGATGGTCAAGGCTCTCATTCTTATCGCCGCTGGCGTAGGCCTTGTCGGCCTGATGGATAATCTCTTGCAGCCGATGCTCGTGGGTTCCGATGCCCGCCTTCCCCTCCTTCCACTTTTTTTCGTTTCGATTGGGGGGTTGGCCTTCTACGGCCTAATCGGATTGTTTTTGGGCCCTATCTTGCTGGCAGCAGTCCTGGAAACATTTGCCATTTATCAGGAGGAGTACCAGCAACCAAACAGCGATCTGATCGTCACGGCAGATTCCCCGAGGAAAGACGATCTTGAACTCTCACGCCCTTACTGATTATGACTCCTCAGCATCACCTCGGATTGCCAACATGTTTGCTTTCGAGAGGGCGTCACGAGGTCTCGCCGAGGAACTGTCAATGGCGTGTACGGGCTAGAAGGCGAATATGCCGACACGTAGGAAATTACCAACAAGCGGTGACAGGTTAGGCGGAACGTTTATGATTTTGATGGATCATTCGTTGGATTCATCGAGGCTCACCCCCGGTCAACACGCGATGACGATTGCTGATTCGGTTCCAGTCGTAGTGGGTCAGTTGGGCGTTCTCAATACCAAAGCGTGAATTTGAGGATTAGGCTCTAGAAACGAGGTTTTATCAATCAGATGGCGAAAACGCAACAGGACTCCGACCTGCCAGGGCTGGGACCGCGCTGCCTTCTTGTTGTGCGCGCCGCAGGGCTGTGGGTGGCTACCACTCTGCTCGTCGGTTGTGTCTCACCCACGGCTTTGCACCGGGCCGTGGTGGCCTATGATCAATCCGTTGCCCAAGCGATCAGTGAAGAGTTGCTGCTCAATATCGTGCGGGCCGCGCACCATCGCCCACTTCACTTCACAACTGTTCCGAGTATAGCCGCCACCTTTGATTTCAGGGCAACCGCAGGAATTATCCCTCCGGAAGGCAGTGGACGAGGGCTGGCCGGTCCTGTTGCCAGTTTTTCGGCAGCCGAAAATCCAACCGTAACCATTCTCCCCATGGGAGGAGAAGAATTTACTCAGCGCCTGCTGACTCCGATGGATGAATCACGAGTGACCAGCCTGTTGGCAACCCATGGAGATTTGAACATGTTGCTTCGACTCGTCGTGCGAAGCTTCCGCTTGGTAGAACGACAAAGTGTCACCACTCTTACCAACGATCCTGGATACCCGACCGCATACGCAGAGTTTCGACGAAAGATCCTTCAGCTATCCTCACTTCACCAGCAAAATCTCATCGCCATCGGAAAGGAAACCAGTGAGGTCGTCTGGAGAGGGTGGTTATCGGTCCAGCCCAGTCCTGCCGATATTGTCGCAGGTCTCGAAAAGGATTTGGTCTGGTCATGTTCAAAACCGGGGGAAATGGTTCTGGCTAGGAAGCGGATTATGTTAACCAATTATCCCCCTTCGGCACTGAGTCTGGAAGAGAAACGAGAATTGGGGGAACAATTCCAAACGTGGCCACCGAATGAGATCTTGGTGCACATCCATCCGCGCTTTCCAGGTGGGGATGTTCCCATGCTGGGAACGCTCCAGTTGCGAAGTTTAAAGGATACGATGGAGTTCCTGGCGGAGGACCTCATAGCCCAGCGCGAATTTAGAGTTGCCCCGGATGAGGGCACAAAGACTGATGCATACGATGCACCGATCCTCCTTCACATCGAACGCGATCCGGACATATCGAACAATCCCGTCGTGGCGATCACGTTTGAGGGGGTGCAATACGCTTTGCCGGTAGCAATCAAGGGTGATCCACAACGCGATTGGAGTCTTCGTGTCTTTGCCCTCCTTTATGACCTCTTTCAGATGACCGTTCGACCGAGTACGGCCCCGGTGCCTGGCATTGCCATCACCAAGTAAGCATCCGAGGAGATGGATCGGTTCAGCCCCAAGCGGCTGGTCGATGTTCCTCTCAAGTATTATTTGCGAGTGACTCAGGTAGCAGAGCCTCTCACATCAGCACTCGCTGGGGTACTGATGAATGACTCCGCTTGAAAAAGTTGGATGGTTACCGAGCCGGGGCGGCAATCGGGGGTTCCTGACTGGACCCTGCTCCGCGGGTGGGCCGCCATGGTCAGATCTACCACATCTCTCGGTGCCTGGAATGCTTAAATGATAGGATTGCAACGCTTCGTCGATATAGAGACCTACCGAATTCTCAACGATACTACCTCTGGCTGCACCTGCCACCGTCAGCAATCCATACATAGCCCCAGTTCAGTATCTCGTTCGATTGATTCATCGCACAATCCTCTCTCCAGCCCATCCATCGGACGCACCCAGGTGGGTGAGCACATGATCAGTGTGCCCACCCCTGAGCTGTATCTCAATCACCGCTTAGTTCATAACTTTCGGTGGTTGGCCTTGAATTTGAAGGTTGTTATTCACCCCTCTGATTCCTTCCACCTGCCTCGCCAAGTACTCCGCGCGCTCTCGATCCTGTGCTGTTTGAACGACTCCGTTTAATGTCACAATGCCCCGCTCAGTATCCACGTCGATGCGTGAAAAATTCGACGCCTTATCACCTGTGAGCTTGCCTTGTACGGAGGCAGTAATCCCTGTATCCGTCACGATTTGACCAGCTGTTTTCCCGGTCGTCGCTTGACATCCGACCGCACCCAACAATGCCAGACCGAAACACCACGTCGTAAAAGCCCTCATGGAAGTCTCCTTTTTTGATAAATCTGGACCAAGAACCCGAACAACCTTATAATCACTTTCCGCGCCGAGAGATAACCCATCTCTTGATGTAATCTTATCGTCACCTCCTTTCTTCTCTTCTATATCCAGCTCAAGACGAATTGGCTGTATCGCTGACCCTACCGCCCTACTTCTGACTATTCGACTAGTATCTCACCTAGTTCTGGAATCCACTCTCCCTAGGCAAGTGCCCCGACATGCGAGGTGCCATTTCCCCGATTTCATGGACACCAGCTCACGTTTGAGTATTTCGAAGACGCTCTCGACGCAGGCATTATCCCAGCAGCTACCTGCTCGGCTCATGCCGGCCGTGATGCCATGTACGGTGAGTAGTTGCTGGTACGACCCTGACTCCCACGATCGAAGTGATGCAGAAGTCCTGCTTCGGGCTGGCGAATGGTGAGTGCCATATGGAGGGTCTGCTCGAGCAAATCTCCGGTCATGCGCGGATCCATCGCCCATCCAGCGACGGCATGAGAATGCAGATCCAGCAGCATGGCTAGATACGACCAGCGCCTAGGCAGGCGATATATCATCTATTATCTGGATGATGGAGGGTATCCCAGCCCAGCCGGGTCTTAATTAGCGGTCAAGCATGTTTGCTGCCACGAGGAAGGGGTGTGATGGGCCTATAGTGGCCCACCATTTCTTCACGGTCTTCGCCCGAATGCCGTCTTGGCCAATCCAGTCGAGTGACACGATGCCGGCAATGCGGTGGCCCTGTATGACCAGTGTAACCCAGATGCGGGGACTGCCGCAGGTTTCACGCGACTCTTGAGGCATCACGCGGATGGTTGTCAGCAGCCTCCGGTTGGCAACCGCCCCCTGATTTTCGGGACGGTCGCGCCCCGCGCAATACCGGGCGGGGGAGACTGCCAACACTCGGCACATGAGGCGGATAGGATAGTGATGGTCGTGCTTCTGAATCACCCGGTGTCTCATCGGAACTTCTTCGGGAAGAACGCTGCCGCACGTTGTAAGAAATCCCGTTCCTGCTTCAGGACAGCATGGTCTCGTCTCAGCCCTGCGGCTCCGCCTGTTCCGTCCGTAGCGACGGATGTGTCTGGCGGTGGCTCTCTGCCTGCCGCTGGTACGCTGGACTCAGATATCATCTCCCAGCTCAGGATGTTGACTGCGGAGTCCATGAATAATGGACGGTTGTGAAGAGGACTGGAATTATAGAGGAAGGGAGGGTTTATGACACGGGGAGGCAAATCAAACGTGTACGAGGAAGCAAAAGAGAAAGGCCGTCAAGATTGAGGAAGATCACCGTCGAAAAGGAATCGCTGAGGAAGAGGCTGAACGCCGTGCAAGGACCACGTTAAATAAACGGACAAGGGCGGGAAGAATCCAGGAAGATTTGGTCGAAAGAAAGCCGTCGATAAAAGTCCGGGCCCACGGGGAGGTCGGAAAGAACGACAAGTCAGCGCAATGCAGGGAACCGGCTTGAAGAAAAAACCCTCATGATCATCTGCACGGTCGAAGAAGCATCCTTGGGATCTATGGGCAGAGTAATGTTTATCCTCGTGACGGGCAGTCCCTACAATTTACCCGTCCCCCCTTGACATTTCACGCCGGCACAAATGACACTACTCGCGACAGGTCCCTATGGAGTCGAACCATGTCAAACGGGGCAGGCTCGTCTAGTGAGGGAGGCTTTCGATGAAACCGAGAATATTGCTCGCCGATGACCACCTTTTGGTTGCCGAAGGCATTCAGCGGCTCCTTGAGCCTGAAGCGGAGATTGTGGGGGTCTTCGCCGACGGTAGAGCATTGGTGAAAGCGCTACCGGAGACGCACCCGGACTTAATTATCGTCGACATTTCCCTGCCTTTACTGAACGGATTGGATGCCGCAAGGCAAGTAAAACAATTCGACCCGAGCATTAAAATTTTAGTACTTACCATGCATGCGGACCAGGTTTTTGTAGTAGAGGCTTTCCGCCTTGGCGTGACTGGGTATGTGCTCAAGCAGTCATTATCCGGCGAACTCCAGCACGCTGTGAGAGAAGTCCTGAAGGGCAATACCTACATTTCTCCGAGTATAGCGCAGGGACTGGTCGAGTACATGAATCGGCCGACCCGCGTGGGACAAGGTGGTAATCCAGGGGAGAACAATGAGACAGAGAAAACCGGCTTTGACCATTCTTTGAGTCCACGCCAACGCGAAGTGCTTCAGTTAGTTGCCGAAGGTCGATCAACAAAAGAAATCGCCTCTATTCTGAACGTTTCGACCAAAACCATTGAATTTCATCGTACGCGGATTATGAAAGAACTTGGACTCAAAACCAGACCTGAGCTCACAAAATATGCGATCAGTAATGGTCTCATCACACTGCAAACCTTTACACCATCAGAGTCCTCTTCGTCGTAGAGCCAAAACGGTATCCATTTATAATGTTAAGGTGCGTTCGATCTGCTGATGACAAAGCAGACTCAGCTCACTTGTGAGACGAATACGTTTCTTGAAGTATGGCAATCGACGCTCATCCGGGCTCGACGATCCCACCCCGGTGCACATTGAGATGGGTTACGGTGTGTGTTTGGTGGTACTCAGCGAGGTCAGTCCCTGGGTCAGGGCGAACTTGGTGAGGTCGCTAGGTGATCGGACTCCAATCTTTTTAAAAATGCTGGTCTTATGGAACAAAACGGTCTTTTGAGAGATACGTAAGGTTTCTGCGATCACTTTTGTGGAGTCTCCACGAGAAAGCAGCTGTAAGACCTGTTTTTGCCGTTCAGTCAGACGACCGGTGAACCCCCCGGGTTTTGTCCAGGGATATTCCACCGACTCGCGGACCTCGCCGGTAATCCCCGGAGACAGGTACTGTTCGTTCCGAAGCACAGCTCGCATGGCATTGATGAGGTCCGATGAGAGTGAGTGTTTGAGCACGTACCCTTTCGCTCCGGCTCGAAATGCTTCGCTTACGTACGTAGGTTCCTCCAGCATCGTGACAAAAATAATGCGCGAGCTTGGCACACATTCTTTGAGTCGCCGAGCTGTGGTGAAGCCGTTCTGAGGCGGGATAACCGCATCAAGCAAAATGACATCTGGACGCAACAAGCGAGCCTGGTGAATAAGCTCGTCCCCATTGCTGAATGTCCCCAGAATCTCAAAATCAGATTCGAGAAGTTGTTTGAGCCCTTCCGCCACAAGCGGATGGTCATCGGCAATCAACACGGCGGGTTTCAAAAGCGACATGGATCGCGTTTATCCGTAGACAGCGATTAGGTCATGGGTGAAAGATTAAACACGCCCCTAACAGTCTGACGATACGACTTCCACTATAAATATTACAAGAGGCCATGTGTCCTGGAAGTATTCCTAGGGCGTGGGGGCTTTGGGACTTGTGATTCAAAATTGGATAACCGTCTTGCTGTTGGCTCTTCACCCGGGTTCTGACTAGTACCAACCCGCGGAGTACCTTCTTAGAATTGAGACAGCGGGAATGAACATCTCTAGTGGAATCGTGTCCGATAAACTCATTTTACGACTGACCGCTCGCACAGTGGGAGGTTCACGTACACATGAGGGAGATTAAGACAGTTGTATCTCGTCATCGGGGTGGTATCAAAGGCGAATCATCGAGAGCAGAAGCGTACGGTGTCCTACCCGGAGAGGACCGCTTTGTGCGAGAGATTATGACGCGAGAAGTAGTCAGCCTTCCATCTTTCATGTCGTTAGAAGCGGTGCATGAACTCTACCGGGGGCAGAAGAAGACCATTCTTGTTGTGAACGAGGCTGAAGAACCGGCCTATGCACTGCCAGAACTCGATCTAGCTCTCGCTAACCCTGCAGGAGTGGATCTAACTCGCCCACAAACTCTTCATGACCTCCTCAAAGACCGAGTGGCTGTTCGGTGTCGTGAAGATGCCATTCTGGCAGATGCTATTCACGAGATGGTCGCGTACCACATCAGCCATGTGCCGGTTCTGAATCTGCAAGGGGGTCTCATTGGAGCACTTTCTCTCCTTGACGTCATCGGGGCTCTCTCACCACCTGCTGCAGCGCGATGGTTGTCAAAAATACGTGGTTGGTTGGCAATCTCACTCTGAATTGAAGGTCTGATTCCATTTTGAAATAACACTCAGGGCGGTTCCAAGTTCCAAGTGCAACAGGTGAAAGATGGCGCAGTTGCGCATAGACCTCCAGCGGCGTGGCAAAGGCGAGCATTTCTGTGGGCGCGTGTTGAGCCGATGGGCGATGGCGTTCAACTCCCGCTGGGTATAGGTCGGTGCCCTTTGGCAAGTACTGGCGTAGCAGGCCATTCGTATTCTCGTTGGTCCCGCGTTGCCAGGGGCTGTGGGGATCGGCAAAGAAGACCTGGATCGCGAGGTGGTGTGCCAACCGCTCATGGTCCGCCATCTCTTTGCCCCGATCATCGGGCAGCGTTTTCCGCAGTGGGGCAGGCACAGGCCGGAGCTGCTTCGTAAAGCCCCGATACGTCCTGGCGGCATCCGTGTCGTCCATGCGGGCCAGCAGAACCAGGCACGTCGTCCATTCCACCAAGGCGCCAGCAACCGAGCCATTGCGGACGTCTTTCAGTAAGTTGCCTTCTCAGTAACCGGGCACCCGGCGACTGGCGACCTCAGCCGGGCGTTGGTGATCGATGTTATGTTGAGAATCTGGCCCCGGCGGTCTTGGCCTCGCGCTCGCGGGAGACTGGCCTTGCGGGCCTGCCGCACGGTGTCCAACAATTCGCTCCGCAGCGTTCCACGCGGCAACACGTACAGCGCCGTATAAATGGTTTTGGGCGAGCAACCGTGCTCCAGATGAGTCCGGACGTACTGCCACCGCCACGGGTCCAGGACTTTGCGCCACCGCCGGGGCTGTTGGGCTTGGGTGGCAGCCTGGCTCTGGGCCGTACAGGCGCGACACGGTTGGTGAGGGGCGCGGTTGCTGGCCACTTCCCGGCTCAGGGTACTCGGGGCCCGTCCCAGGATTTGCGCTATCGTTCTTCGTTGAGAAAGCTTGCCGTTGGCATCTCAGTCGACATTCATAATGAACGTTTATCCTCAATTGTTTCAGATGATTTCATCGGTAGAAATCCCATAACCACGAATGTACGAAGTTGCCGTCGCATCCCATGAATGTGAATGTTAAGAGCGTTTGTCACTACTGTGACCCGGCATAACACCTAGCCCTAACGGCTCGATGGAAGTGCGTTACGGCCAGCCTGGGCCATGGCCAATGTTCTGATCACAGCCAGGGAAATGACTAGTAGTGTGAAGTCCTGTGGAGTCATAGAGTCCACCTATGCAATGGAACTTACTTTGCCGTGTATTTGCTTTGGCCACACTTTTCACTATTCTAGACATGCGAGATGAATGTTCGTTGATATGGGCAGCGGACGTACCGCCAGCTCTCAGAAACGAATCGGAGAGCTCTAAGAAGAGTCCTCTCTCTCCCCTCAATTATTCTTCTAGTGGGACACCTAGTCTTGATCCAGGAATCGTAGTTCCTCCCCCTGCAGATCTTCACCCGAAGTTGGTCATTACGCCTCCGGTTGTCGATCCTATAATGCCGATTCACTCAGAGGAGTCACCGATGACCAAACAGCCTTCGGTTCCCACGCCGCCAACTCCATCTTCACCAGGAGAACCGTCCAGAGGTAAATGTTCTAGTTCCCCGGGGTTTGTATTAACGAGTTGGAATTCCACAGATGGGAAGAGGTGAGGATATGTAAATGGTAGAAGTATTCTTGGAAAGCCCGGTACGGACTGTGGCTGGAAGAGTGGTAGGTCTAGTTCGCCAGGTGCTCGGGCGGGTATCTGATTGAGGGATGGAGAACTGATGAACGATAAGGGTTTGCTGACGGGACCATTGTGGTTGTGCACACAGACCAACTAGCTGCAAAGGACGACTATGAACTCAGCACAAGCGATGAGAGTGAAAGGAAATATCCACCTAGGTAGCATTTTAGCTTTGGTTGGAACATCACTGGTCTTAACTTCCTGCCAAGATCTCGGTTGGGGGAAAGCTCACATTCCGCCCACGACGCGTACCGGTGTCATCAGGGAGGTTATCATCCGGGATACAGTCTCACCTTCAGTCCTAACTGCCCATCCGGGCGACGAGATTCGATGGATCAATAAGCGCCAAGGTGGAGCCAAAATCGTTTTTCTTGACCCAGTTGAGGCGCAATTGTCCTGTCAGGACGGGTTTGGAGTCTGGAGAGGGGCCAACCCGAATCAATTTGCCGCTGACATTGGTCCAAACAACTCGGCCAGCGTATGCTTTAAAGCCGCCTTGAAGGCCAAGTATGTAATCGAGGCCGATTCCACCCTTCTTCGTCCTGAAAAGATCACGCAAGGATCCATTAGTGTAGAAACCGCACAGGCTGCAACCAGTGGGATACTGCGGTCACGAGATCCGACACCCAACATTAGATAAAAATTGACATATGTGGATTTGGAAGATTCCCAATACCATCCGGTCAAAAACTCATTGATACTCGCTGATCAAACTTCCCCGATTTATGAACACTGGGATATGCGATAATTGCCCTTGCTTTGGGCCGTGGATAACCGAGCGTTAGGTGTCAACGCTCTCGATTGTAGAATACTCAAATGTATTCAAAGATGTGCTGGTGAGGCTCAGACGCCTGTCGCAGCCTAAATCCGGTCGATCAAAATAAATGAACTCTCTCGATTCCCGCTTGTACCAGAAGCCGAAATCAGGAAGACGGTAGGGTAGCAGGTGATGAGAATACCTGTGGGAAGATAGCCTGCGTCAGATCTGAATCTTCTTCGCTAGCTCCAAGGCCATCTCTTCATCCATCCCCACGTACGGCACGGTACTCCCAATACTCTTGTGACCTAAGAGATACTGACAGGCGGCGAGGTTTTGGGTGGCCGCATAGATGACGACGGATTTTGAGCGCTGCATGGAATGGGTGCGGTACGTGTCTCATCCAGATCGGCCAAAGACATCCAGCGCTCCACCACATTCGCATACTGTTCGCGGGTGAGGTGCGAATCGGTCTTGGTGGTTGCTGATGCTGGTCCACAGATACGCCGGTGGTTGTTTCCCGATCCGGGCGTTCCATGTGGCGAGAGCACGCCGATTGTTGAGGGAGAGCGCGACCACACGTGTCCGACCGGTTTTCTGTCGGCGAATCGTGAATTTCTCGACGATGCCTCGCTCGATGCTTGGTGACCTGTCGGACCTGCAACGGAAGCAAATCGAAGACCCACAGCATGGTATCGAGCGCCGTGTCAAACTAGCCGAGGTCCAGGAGGTTCTGTTCATTTTTCAGCCGTTGACGGATGATGGCGACTTGCGGAATGGTCAACGGCCGCATTTGACCAGCGGCGACGTGTTTATTCCAAGGAACATGTCGAGGGAGGCTCGATTTCTGTGTCACAACGGTCAGATGCTTGGAGCGCGTACTGAATGGGGTTTGTGATCTTGGAGTTAGTTGAAAATGATCGCCATCGCGAAGGCTCAGGCCCAGGACAACACAATGTCTCCTAAACGCCGCTGTTCTTCCAGTCGCGTTGTGCGCCTATACGGGTTCAGCGAACGTCGCCGTTGGTTTCGCCGAGGTGTGCAGAATCTGCAGATCGATGCTCTCCTATGCTCTTCTCCCCAGCCGATTCGACGGCTTTTCCAACTGCCCTTTCCGCCAGAATTCCAAAGACGATGCAGTACTCTACTCACTCTCTTCTGCTATCACGTTGCTATCGGGCAGGACAAACTGGCCCTATCTTGCCCCATGTCGAGAGAGTCAGAGTGTGTTGATTCTTGAGGAGTTAGATTGTCTGAGCGAGGATCAGGTAGAGTTTGTACACCGTAGGTTGATACTCCTTATGCAGTAAGCGGTTGAGCATTGTCATCGGGTGGGTTCATGATCCCTTCATAGAACTCCTCAACTACATCTCTGCGATTCTCCTCCCCCGGCTTTCGTGGGATGGCGGTGTCTACCGTGCAGATCGTATTCTAACCTGCATGACACCTCAGCACGAGTCCCTTCCATGGAGAGCCATCGGACGCGGAGCGATCATTGCCTCTGGGATGACATTTCTGGTGGGCATGCTGCTCGCCGCTCTTGGAATTACGCCCAAGATTGATCCGGGGTTGTACCCGCTTCTTGCTCTGTTGGTGGGGACAATTAGTGTCTCGGTAGCACTCCATATGACAGACACCACCAGACCAGCCTGTCTCGTCGCAATGGGTGTAGGAGTCTGGTTCCTCAGTGGAACCGCCGTCCTCGTGGGTGCGCAGTCACTCGCGGGCTGGTTCCAGAGCAGTATTTCCATCGCGATGACCATGCTTCTGGGGCGACTATTACTGGGTACCCTGCACGAGCCTCCCGTTCAATCGTCTTATGCGCCCATCGTACGGAGCATGCCGCAGACCCGCCGGAATGTGTAGTACGATCATCTCCAGGTAGTCCGTCGATTACCTACTCTATTGTAGTGGTATATGTGAAGTATGCTTGAGAAGAAGCTCTCGAAGCCCCATCTTGTCGCCAAGAGGAAGCTTAACCGCATCACAGGGGCAGACAAGAAGCCTGCTAAACAGCTTCCTGATACCAGCCGCATTCTGTGGCTTCCAGCCATTCCCAAGACTGGCACAGACCCCTAGGCGGTATAGTCCCCGTTGTCAATGTCATAGATTTCCGTGGTAGTTCCAGATATGCCTTCGCCAGTTCCATATTACACAAAGCCACATTAGTAATGTTGCTCGCTTGATGTACGGGTACCTTTGTCACAGTATTGAACGTGCGAACGGGAGAGATTCGAAAGGGGTGGTCCCCTTTGTAGGTATCAGTGAGGTAAGTGCCAGGGCCGACCTGATGATTGGATGCCTGTCCAACCTAATCGCCGACCCCAACAATTCCTACCACTTGGGAGGGAAACCGCTTCTTTTCCATCTGCGTGTCTGAAGTCTGGTTGAGGATTGCTTCGCCGTTCTCAAGAAATCGAACTCCGAGTCTAGCCGATCCCTGGCTAGTTGGGAATGGACGACTCGGCTGGAATCATGCTACTTCAATAGCAAGCTTCGCCGAGCGGCAGAAAGTGTGGTGGTGATTTCTCCTCTCGCATGGCGTTGTCCCGTCACGTACAGCCAGTCAAGGCCGAATTGAGAATGACGGCCTGTATACCGATGAACAAATGGTGATTTCTAAGGACACTGGTCCTTCACTCTAGAGTGGGACCACGCTCTCAATTCTTCGATTTTCTCTTCGGCACTTTTCCCTGGTGCAAGGCTCTGGTGAAGCAGGCAGTACTCACGCCTGGACTTCCAACCATACCACTCAAGATATGCGGGAAAGGTGAGCACACGATGGGCACGTTGATCTTTCCAAGCGGAGCGCGTACGATTTAAAGATGACTACTCCGTACGGTGTGGCAACAGCGGCGGTCTCACAATGCACTCTGGTTATTGAGCGTAAATAACCCCGGCAGGATTTCATGTGCTTGGCCATCCGCCCCTTCCATCACTTCTCCATCCGCTGTCCCGTTGCCTACAAAGCCGGCCTTTTCGAAGGACGGAGTGCCGTGTGGGATTTTTCAATCTTCGGCGCATCGCTTTTGTATCCAGCAAACACGCGCTCATCTTTTATGGCTTTCTCACCACTTATCACGTTGGAGGTACAGTATGTTCTTACTTTTTGATTATCATGGCGCCTGGGCACTAGCCGTAAATAAAACGATTACGGCTACCTGCATGACCAGCCCTACCTGTTTCCCCGCTACCTTTGGAGCACCTGGGGGACTTTTCTCGTTCAGTAGCCAGGGTTTGGTGCTAGACGATGGCGACCACTTTACGTTTAGTGGCAATCCTTCACTCAGAGCAATCGCTTTCAGTGGATTTGAAACACGTGGCAAGTCATTTGGTCTTGCGATATCCGGGTTGGGACCGCTAGACAACGCTCCGTTATATTTCTACAGTGGGACTGGATTTATAGGAATTCTTGCTACCACAAGCTCACCTTGGTCACCTGGGCGAATTATCGCTGCCCCACACTCCAGCGACATTCTTACTCAGATGTACTTTGCCGAACCATAGCAGACTAAACGATGCGCTGATCGCTTTGCTGGTGATGGACGAGGCGAGCTTGTGAACAGGGAGGGGGCGGATAGCATTTGTGGCTATTGATCAAGAGTTAGTCATGGAATTACCTCAACGATCATCTGTGGATCGTAGCTAGCCAAGGTGATGCCGTTGCGGGAGGCCAAGGGCAATGCCCCCCGGCAACGGGGAACGCACAACGAGGCTACTTGCCCTTTAGATATACAATCACTCCACCGATCCCGAGTGCGACGATGATGAACGCAAATGTAGGCGTATTGCCATTCATGGTTGGTCCTTTCTTGTGTTCCATTGAACACGTGCTGTGCGCGGCATTGTGGCCCCTCAGGTTAGTGGTCTTTCGGCGTACCCTGCGTGATTCTACGGCTCGCTGCTTCTGTGGACGTGATTTCTCACGGTCTCTCCTCGCAGCGGTGGTTTGTCCCGGTCCTCCGTTGATGCCCTCCTTTCGCGTACAATCTGGTGCCGTGCGGCTTGTTACTGATCTGGATCCCGTTTGCGGGTCGCCTCCGATCGTTTGGCGTCCAGTCCTGGCTGTCCGTCTTCTCGTTACGAACGCTCGGTATCGAGACTCAACCTCCGACTGGCGGCTGAAGCAATTTGGCGACGCAGGTCATCAATCGACGGTACGCATGACATTCCTCCGGGATCATGGAATCCCTGCTTCTTCCGACGCATGTCGATGGCTCCTCCGTAGCCCTCTGGATTGATGGCGTACTCTCCTGCCGTCTGGGACCCACATTCAACATTCACCGGGTGTCGGTCGATTCGGTTAGCAGGCTGTTGACAAAGGCCGCCAGCGGCGTTCTCGCCTCGCTCAGAGGCTCAACGTACGGCAGAGAGTACGATTTGCCTCCTCGCTCACTGCGGCCTTGCTGGACAGCCTTTCTGAACAGCCTGTGGGGCGCGCCAATGTCATCCGTGATCTCAGACACGACGCCCTTTCCGAGGTCGTCACGGGGTTTGTCAACACACTGTTAGTAGGTATTCATGGATGATCACTCTTTGTGGGAGTGATTATCTGGTTGTTCATTCAGATTTCAAGGGCACAGGAACGCTGGCTACGGGCAGTGCATTCGGCACTACCCTTCATGAGTCATCGAGGGACGCGGCAGGTTGCGGGATGGATCTCTATCATGGACATTGGCGATTGCAACAGAGACGCCATGGTCCCCTAACCTGACGTCGACTGTCCTCCGCCTCAGGAGTTCCTTGGACACACCATTGGGGCATACTGCCCCCATTAGTGATGGAGGTGTTCATGGCAAAATCGAACGCAGCGCGAGGCCGGTTTTCCTCGCGGAAGAAGATGGAGATCGTGTTGCGCGTGTTACGTGGTGACGATCTGGATCTGGTCTCCCGTGAAGCCGGGATCACCGCGGCGCAGCTGTCGGAGTGGCGGGACCAGTTCGTCACGAGTGGCCAAGCGGCCTAGAAGAGCCGGGTCGCCGATGACCGCGACGACGAACTCGCGCGGCTGAAAGCCTTGGTCGGGGATTTGACGATGCGGTTGGAACTGTCGCGAGAGGCCGTCCAACGGTTACGAGGTGGCGCCCCTTTGGCCACCGGGAGGTCGACGCGATGAGCCACACCATGTCGCCTTCCACACAACGCCCGTATGGTGTGGTTCGGGTCTGTCCGGAATGGGGACTGAGTCGGGCAACGTTCTATCACCAGCAGACTTGCGTGGCGGGTCCTTCGGCTGAGTCCGCCAAGCGAGGGCCGAAGACGGCGTACACGGACGAGGGGCTCACGGCTCACATCCGGCAGGTGTTGGCCACCTCGCCGTTTCTTGGAGAAGGGCATCGCAAAGTCTGGGCACGGCTGCGGGCGCAGGGGATTCGTACGTCCAAGCCGCGTGTCCTCCGGCTTATGCGGCAAGCCCATCTCTTGGCGCCCAGCCGGGTGTCGCGCGTCGTGGGACCACGGGTCCACGACGGCACGCTCACGACCGAGCGCCCCAATCAGAGGTGAGGCACCGATGCGACCAGCACGGTGACGGTGCAGGATGGAGCCGTCACGGTCTTCATCGGTGTGGATCATTGTACGCTCGAAGGGGTCGGCATCCATGCGGCGAAGCGAGCGACCCGCTTTGAGGCCTTGGAGCCGATTCGCCAAGGGGTGCGCCAGCAGTTCGGGGCCGTCTCCGCTGGAATCGCCACGGGCCTGCAGGTGCGACATGATCATGGCAGTCAGTATATGAGCGACGACTTCCAGGCCGAGCTCCGCTTTCTCGGGGTGACGTCGAGTCCAGCGTTTGTCCGTGCCCCGGAAGGCAACGGCGTCGCAGAGCGGTTCATTCGGACGCTGAAAGAGCAACTCTTATGGGTGCGCACGTTCCAGACGGTGGAGGAGCTTCGCCAGGCGCTCCTCGACTGGGTGCGTCTCTATAATGAGCAGTGGTTGGTCGAGCGGCATGGGTTTCGTTCACCGGAGCAGGTACGTCGGGACTTCCTGGCAACAGAGGTCGCCGCATGAGGGCACAACGCAATCACACGCGCTGGAGGATCACGAGATGGTCACAAAAACTCGACGCACACACTTGGCGTAGGACGGCCGATTGCCAACCAATGCGCCCTGGCGGTCGAGGCCAATACAGCAACAACTGTGTCCAAGAAATCGTGAGCGGTACAACTGATCAGTGCGATTGCGCAGGAACAGTACGAGGGGTGAAGGCTGCGAGGATCAGAACAATACACGCGCACCCTAGTGGATCGTAACACCCATTTGTAGACTATAATTGTGTTCATGCACAACGCAC
>CABVRZ010000020.1 GCA_902500775.1 uncultured Nitrospira sp. | reverse complement strand
TCAGCTTGACGTTCTCGAGCTTGATGCCGATGTCTTCAGAAATCACCTGGCCGCCGGTGAGGATTGCGATATCCTCCAGCATGGCCTTGCGGCGATCGCCGAAGCCCGGAGCCTTGACGGCTACGACATTCAAGGTGCCGCGCAACTTGTTGACCACGAGGGTGGCCAGGGCTTCACCTTCGACTTCTTCCGCCAGGATGACGAGCGGCTTGCCCATCTTGGCCACTTGCTCGAGCAACGGCAACAGGTCCTTCATGCTGCTGATCTTCTTTTCGTTGATCAGGATGAGCGGTTCTTCCACGGAACATTCCATCCGCTCGGCATTCGTGACGAAGTACGGAGAAATGTAGCCGCGATCGAACTGCATGCCCTCGACCACGTCCAGCGAGGTGGTCATGGACTTGGCTTCTTCCACGGTGATGACGCCGTCCTTGCCGACCTTTTCCATGGCTTCCGCGATCAAGTCACCGATGGTCTTGTCATTGTTGGCCGAAATCGTGCCCACTTGGGAGATCTCAGTCTTGTTTTGGCAAGGCTTGCTGAGCTTCTTGAGCTCGGCGGTGATGGCCTCGACGGCCTTGTCGATGCCCCGCTTGATTTCCATGGGATTGGCACCGGCGGTGATGTTCTTCGCGCCTTCCCGGAAGATGGCTTGGGCCAACACGGTGGCGGTGGTGGTGCCGTCACCAGCCGTGTCGCTGGTCTTGCTGGCCACTTCACGAACCAGCTGAGCGCCCATATTTTCGTACGGGTTCTTCAGCTCGACTTCCTTGGCCACGGTGACACCGTCCTTGGTGATGGTCGGTGCACCGAACTTCTTATCAAGAATTGCATTCCGGCCCTTTGGACCGAGGGTTGCCTTCACGGCGTCTGCGAGCTGGTTCACCCCTTTCAGGATGGAGGCGCGCGCCGTATCGCCGTACAAAAGTTGCTTTGCCATGTAGATTCCTCCTCGTTATCGTGTTCGATTCTGTTAATGATGGTTTCGAGTGATGGTGTGGAGCCTTAGCTGGTGAAGATTCCAAGAATGTCTTCTTCCTTGAGGATCAAGCAATCTTCATCCTCAATGCGAAGCTTGCTGCCCGAATACTTGTCGAACAGGACGTGATCGCCGACTTTGACGTTTTCCACCTTCTTGCCGATCGCTTGAACGACTCCCCGTTGCGGTTTCTCTTTCGCTGAATCCGGCACATAAATTCCGCCGGCGGTCCGTTCCAATTCTTCGGTATAGGTGACAAACAGTCGCTCGCCCAGGGGTTGAAAACCCTTGGCGACATTCTTCTTTTCCTTCTCAGCAGTACCCATAGCAGAACCTCCTCCTAATGAAAGTTAACGTTATGTAAGGTGATGACGGTTTGAGAGTTGGACCAAACCCGCTTATGACCCCAGAAGGCTAGGATCTCTGTGACTGTGAGAGGAGATAGCCCTTTGTTGTGCCAAGTCAAGAGGGGTTAAAAGGAATTTTTACGGTTCCTGAATCCGTCGTAATCTTGTGAAGTGTAACTTATTGAGAAATAAAGATTCCAGTAGTTTTTTGAAAAGTGAATAAGGAAGGCGAATATTACGTCCGAAGCTGGTCAAAGTCCTTGATGTCTTTCTTCATATAGTCACGGAGGCGTTTAATGATGCGCGCTTCCAATTGGCGGGTCCGTTCCTTTGTGATGCCGTATTTGTCACCCAGGTCATCTAAGGTCAGGGGACTCTCAGACAAAATCCGATTTCTCAGGATGTCCTCGTCTCGTTCGTCTAAGGTTTTAATGAACTCCGCGAGTTTCTTCCGAAAGAGGATCCGGAGTTGATGGTCCGCGAGTTGTTCATCGGCAGGCGCGTGGTGTGAGGGTAAGATATCCAGCAGCGTGCTCTCTTGGTCTTCCCCGATCGGTTGGTCGAGCGAGAGTTCCCAGTTGCCGAGGCGTTGATCCATTTCCACGACATCGCGTTCGCGCACATTCAGGCGATCCGCGAGGAGCTTCGTATCGGGCGAGAATCCCTCCCGTTCGAGTTTGGCCTTTTCCTTTTTCAGGTTGTAGAAGAGCTTGCGCTGATCCTGTGTTGTGCCGACTTTGACCAGCCGAAAGGTATGCAAGAGATAGCGGAGAATGTAGGCGCGCGACCACCAGGCGGCATAGGCGTAAAAGCGGACGTTCTTAGAGGGGTCGAATTTTTTAATAGCCTGCATGAGGCCGACATTCCCCTCTTGAATCAGATCCATATGATCGGCTCCGGTGTGAAGGTATTCGGCTGCGATGGAGACCGATACCCGCAAATTGGCCATGATAAGTTTGACGGCTGCTTCCCGGCTGCCGTGGGTCTGGTATTCCTGAAAGAGCTGTAGTTCCTCTTCTTTCGAGAGGTAGGGATGACGGCGGACTTCGGCAAGGTACTGTTGTAGCGCCGTAACCGGCACCACGGCGTTGGTGTCGGTGGGCTGGGGGCTTTCAGATGCAGGTACATCCAATAGCAGCGAGGCTACGTCGGTTTCGATCTCCTTGCCATCGGTTGGTCCAAGGATTTCTGGTTCTAGGGGGTCGTCCAACTCGTCTGGTACGCGGTCCTGGTCACTCATCGCGAGCATGACTATAGCAGAAATGAGCTGCGCGGAGGGTGTTATGAAAGAAGAGGCTGAGTCTGGGGGCTGGGGTGGAGTCGAGAGTGATGCGCGGTGAATATCGGGACAACTGTCGGCAGGTTGAGAATATTCAGCCCCGTATTTCCGATGTCACGTGCACCATGTGGGTTGTCGTAGTGACGGGGCAGACTTCTCTTGTGCCTGCCAAAGGGGCTCCCCTACAGTGAGCGGCTGAATGTGGGAGGTTCAGGGTGTTCGACATCTGTGGGAATGGCCATTAGTTGTCATTCGCTGCCGGGTTATCTTCCAAGCGCGCGGTTCCCTGCCTTTCGATTGACAGGGTTGGATCGAACCAGTAGCCTGGGCTCATCACCGTCCCGCATGTTGTCATGACCGACTCAGTTCTAGTCGCTTATATCCGTAAGGCGGTTCCTGGCCTCGTTGCCTTGTATCGGTTTGGCTCAACGACTCGCGATGAGGTTCGCCCTGAGAGCGATATCGATCTGGCCTTCCTCTCGCGGGAAGCATTGTCGGAACTGTACCGTTTCGAATTGGCCCAGGATATGGCGACGCAGTTCCATCGGGACATCGATCTGGTCGATCTTCACTTCGCCTCAACGGTCTTGCGGATGCAGATTCTCTCTACTGGCACCTGCCTTACCGCTGAAGACGAGGGTGCGCGTCGAGTCTTCGAAATGTACGCCTACTCCGACTATGCCCGGCTCAATGAAGAACGGCGGGAGATTCTGAAGGGGATTACCAAGCGTGGGTTGGTGTATGGCTGACGATGTGATCCTTAACAAGGCCGCCAGTATTGAGCGTTGTCTTCGACGTATTCAAGACGAATATGCCGGGAAGAAGCAAAACCTGCTCGAGAATCAGACCAAGCAGGATTCCATCATCCTCAATCTACAGCGGGCCTGTGAAATAACCATCGATCTTGCCATGTATGTCGTCAGTACACGCAAGCTCGGTGTGCCTCAGGACAGCCGTGATGCCTTCGCTCTTCTGCAGGCCGGAGAGCTCCTTCCCGCCGACCTGGCTCTTCGCATGCAGCGGATGGTTGGTTTTCGCAACGTAGCTATTCATGAATACACCCACCTTAATCTTGACGTCGTCTCTTCCATCATCACCACGCAGTTGGATGACTTCCGTGTTTTCTCCTCGACCATTGTGAAAGTCTGCGCATAGGTTGACTCGCTGCTACTATCTCATGGGCGTTCCTACCGCAACTACCGATATGCCACTGCCATTGTATCCGTCGCTCGTTTCTTTGATCCTGAGCTCCAGGTTTCATGTGTAACGTTTCAGGTTCTGCAGAAACCAAACTCCTCAAACCTGCAACATCAAACCGTTAAGTCGCAACGCGTCACAAGATGCGCAGCTCACAGGGTTTCGTCGCGAATCGTTGTGAGTCATGCGGACCGTGCAGACTTCTCTTGCGCCCGCCAAAGGGGCTCCCCTATAGTGACCGGCTGAATGTGGGAGATTTGAGGTGTCTGATGTCTGGGCGAGTATAAAAGGCGGCCATTGGCCATCATTGGTCGGGGCGTGGCTTCACCTGACGGTCAGCTTCATGGTCTGGTTGCTTCTCGCGGCGATGAGTCTGCCGCTTGCGGCGGCTCTGCAGCTGAGCGATGCCGAGATTACTTGGCTGGTGTCTCTGCCGTTACTCGGCGGGGCGGTATTGCGGATTGTGGCCGGATGGAGCGCGGATTGGCTGGGGGCACGGCACACAGCGATCATGATTCTCGTCGTGGAATTGTTGGTGTTGTTGTGGGGATGGCTCGGCGTGACTGGGTATGGTGCTGCGCTGGTGTTTGCACTCGGGCTCGGTGTGGCTGGGGCGAGTTTTGCCGTTGCACTTCCGATCGCCAGCCGTGCTTATCCACCTCCAGCGCAGGGACTCATCCTGGGTATTGCGGCCTCAGGGAATGTCGGGACGGTGCTAATCCTCTTCTTGGCACCACGCTGGGCCGCTGTGATGGACTGGCATCAGATCTGTGGGATCATGGCCGTTCTTGTCGTCGCGACTCTGGTCGGATTTGCGTGGGTGGTCCCACGAATGACATTGGCTCAAGAAGTCCGCGTGGGGGCGTGGTGGCAGAATGTCGCGAACCTGATCCAGCGGCGATCGGCCTATTGGCTCTGCTTCCTCTATGGAATCACCTTTGGTGGGTTTGTGGGTCTCTGTAGCGTAATTCCCCTGTTGCTGCATGATGTGTATCGGATCGAGGCGATTGAGGCTGGGGTTGTAGCAGCCCTCTGCGGGTTGATCGGCAGTGTGATTCGTCCAATCGGCGGGTATGTTGCCGATCGTCAAGGGGGACTGCGGGCACTCTATTATGTGTTGCCGGCTATTGCGGGGGCGGTGGTTGCAATCATTAGCCCGTCGCACACCATGGGTGTGGCGATGATGGTGGTCGCGACGGCTGCGATGGGATTCGGCAATGGCGTGATCTTTCAGCTGGTGGCTGAATGGTTTCCCCACGACATCGGACTGGCATCGGGTGTGGTCGGTGCGGCAGGGGCGATCGGTGGATTTGTATTGCCGATTCTGATTGGCACGATGAAGGGGGTTTCAGGGAGCTATGAACCTGGGTTGTGGCTGTTTGCCGGGCTTGCGGTCTGTGCCTGGGGGACTGTGATGGTGGCGTTACGTCCGAACGACTCGTCTCCAGTGAACCTTCCTTCCTGAAAAACCCCGTGATTCGAGCAATCAGCAAAATAATCATGTTCAAGGTTCGGTCTGAAATGCTAGATTGAGTACCGTATGCCCAGTCCGTTCAACCACATCGAAGACGCGATCCGCGATATCAAGAAGGGGAAATTTATTATCCTCGTTGACGACGAGGATCGTGAAAATGAAGGTGATTTAGTCATCGCTGCAGAAAAGGTCACGCCGCAGGCGATCAACTTCATGGCGAAGCATGCTCGTGGCCTGATTTGTTTGGCACTGACACCTGAGCGGGTGGAAGAATTACAGCTCCCCCAACAGGCAGCCGAGAATACCGCCACATTCGGGACTGCGTTTACGGTTTCGATCGATGCGCGCAAAGACATTACGACCGGCATTTCCGCCGCCGATCGAGCCACGACTGTTCATGTGGCGATCGACTCAAAATGTAAGCCGAGCGATCTTGCTCGGCCTGGACATGTGTTCCCACTCAAGGCGCAAACAGGGGGCGTGCTTCGGCGTGCTGGACAAACGGAAGGGTCGGTTGATCTGGCACGGTTGGCTGGGCTCAAGCCTGCCGGAGTGATCTGCGAGATTATGAATGCTGACGGGACGATGGCCCGTGTGCCTGAGTTGGCGAAGTTTGCCAAGACGCATAAACTGAAGATGGTGACGGTGAAGGCCTTGATCGAATACCGGATGCATCGGGAAACCTTTGTCAAACGGGTGGCGAGTGCAGGGCTGCCGACCACGTTTGGCGAATTTGAAGCAGTCGCGTTCGAGAATCAGATCGACGGGGTGACCCACATCGCGTTGGTGAAGGGACGAGTCGAGGGTGGGATGCCGACACTCGTGCGCGTCCATTCCGGATGTCTGACCGCCGATGCCCTGGGATCGTTACGGTGCGATTGTCGTGACCAGCTCCACTCGGCGATGGAGATCATTCAGAAGGAAGGCCGAGGCGTCCTGTTGTATTTGAATCAGGAGGGCCGAGGCATTGGGCTGCTCAACAAGATTAAGGCCTATGGTCTCCAAGATCGAGGCAGTGATACCGTGGAAGCCAATCTGCAGCTGGGGTTCAAGGCCGATCTCCGTGACTACGGGGTCGGCGCGCAAATCCTGGCGAACCTTGGTCTGCACCAGATTCGGTTAATTACAAATAATCCAAGAAAGATCATCGGGATCGAAGGCTATGGCCTCAAGGTCGTCGAACGTGTTCCTATTGAGATTCCCCCTCGTGCCGCCAATGTGCGATATCTCCGGACAAAGAAAGCGAAACTGGGGCACCTGTTGAAGAAAGTCTGAGAGAGGATGCGGGGCGACATGATCCTGGATGGTCGGTCGGTGAGTTTGGAACTGTGAGACTGATGGCAAAGAATACAGCACGGACAGTGGCGGGACTTCGGTTCGGTATCGTGGTCGCACGATTCAATCAACGGATTACCAGCCAGCTGCTGCGCGCCTGTACCGACACACTGATGTACTGTGGTGTGGCCGCGAAGGACGTGCAGGTTGAGCGTGTGCCAGGGGCGTTTGAAATTCCTCTGGTGGCTTGTATGATGGCGCGAGCGAACCGCTTTGATGCGGTGATCTGCTTAGGCGCCGTGATTCGCGGCGATACCCCCCATTTCGACTACATCTGTTCGGAAGTGAGTCGTGGGATCGGCCAAGCCGCTATGGAGACGGAGGTGCCGATCATTTTTGGCGTGTTGACCACGGACACGGTGGCGCAGGCTCAAGAGCGTGCGGATCCGAAACAATTCAACCGTGGCGGTGCGGCAGCACAATCTGCGATCGAGATGGTGACGGTGATGCGACGTGTCAGAGCGTTGGGATCGCACGTTGATCTCAGTCCATCGATGCGACGACCGGCCGCGCAGCGGCCTGCAAAGTAACGTATGGGTAGCCGTCATCAGGCTCGCGAGCGCGCCTTGCAGATCCTCTTTCAGCACGATATTCATGGCAAGGGGGATCTTCGACTGGATGAGTTTTGGCGCGAGTATTCTGTTTCCGAGGAGTCTCGGGCCTTTGCGGAACAGTTGGTTCGAGGTGTGCTGGAACATCGGAAGGAGCTTGATGCCACCATCGCGAAGTACGCGACGAACTGGACGGTAAATCGCATGCCGATCGTCGATCGCAATATTTTGCGTGCCGGACTGTACGAGTTGCTCTGGATCGATGAGGTTCCTGCGAAGGTCACGATGGATGAATCGATTGAGTTGGCCAAGAGTTTCGGAGATGATGATGCCTCGAAGTTTGTGAATGCCGTGCTGGACAAGGCATTGACAACCGACTCACGGTTAGTCGCGAAGCGGGCGGACCCGAATCGGCCGCTGTGGAGGAGAGCCGACGGTGATTGAACGGTACACACGTCCCCACATGAAAGCCATTTGGGACTTGAAACACAAGTATGAGATCTGGCTGGAAGTTGAACTGCAGGCCTGTGCGGCGTTTGAACAAACCAAGCAAGCTCCTCGTGGAACCGCGGCTCGAATCAGGAAGCGGGCTAAGATCGACCTTGATCGAATTGCTGAGATCGAAAAAGTCACGAAACATGATGTGATCGCCTTTCTGGAATCACTCATGGATACGGTGGGACCGGACCACCGGTTCCTTCATATGGGACTGACTTCATCGGATATCGTCGATACGTCGCTGGCCGTGCAAATGACTGAAGCGCTCGATTTGATTCTTGACGGAGTTGAACGGCTGCGGGCTGTGTTGCAACGACAGTCCTTCCGCTATAAAGACTTGGTGATGGTGGGACGATCTCATGGCATTCATGGGGAGCCGATCTCGTTTGGTCTGAAACTCGCACTGTGGCATGAAGAAGTCGGTCGCCATTTGGCACGATTGCGATCGGTCAGAAACGAGATTGCAGTCGGCAAGTTATCCGGCGCCATGGGGACCTTTGCGCATCAGGGGCCCAAGATCGAAGAGTATGTCTGTGCCAAGCTCGGTTTAAAGGCGGATCCCGTCTCGAACCAGGTGGTCCAGCGAGACCGCCACGCGTCCTATGCGACGGCGCTCGCATTGTTGGCGGCCAGTATCGAGAAGTTCGCCACGGAGATTCGCCATCTTCAGCGTACGGAAGTGCTCGAGGCCGAAGAGTATTTCTCCGAAGGCCAAAAGGGATCCTCGGCGATGCCCCACAAACGCAACCCGATCGTCTCGGAGAATTTGTGTGGACTGGCCCGACTCGTACGGGCGAACAGTGTGGCAGCCATGGAAAACGTCGCGCTCTGGCATGAACGTGACATCAGCCATTCGTCGGTTGAGCGGGTGATTATGCCGGACAGTACGATTCTGATCGATTACATGCTGGCAAAGGTCACAGATCTCATCGAGCGTCTGGTCGTCTATCCAGATCGAATGCAACGAAACCTCGAACTGACCGGGGGGCTGGTCTATTCACAGCGGTTGCTGTTGGCGTTGATCGATAAGGGCGCGCAACGCAAAGAGTCATACGAAGCGGTTCAGAGGAATGCGATGGTGTCCTGGCGAGGTGGAGGCGCATTACAAGAGTTGGCAGAAAAGGATCCCTTTATCTCACAACATCTGACCGGGCGAGAAATTGCCACCTGTTTCAACCCCCAGTACTACCTGCGCCACCTTGACCAAATCTATCGGCGGGTATTCGGACGGGCAACGGCATCATCCGGTGTCAAGAAGAAGGGATTAAGGTCATGAAGGTCGTGTTTTTGAGGACGGCGATGTGTATCTTCCTCTCCGTGGCATTCTGGTGTTCTTCGGTTTCTGCAGGGGTGGATCGTGAGAAACTTCTGACCGACTCGGGGGTCTATGGAAGTTTTGCCGTTTTTACGCTCGATGACCAGTGGGGGAAACTCGACTCCTCAGTCCGTATCGCTCGTCTGGCCACACTCAAAGGGGTAGTGGAACAGCATCGGGAGCATGTGGCGATCGATCTGTATCTGCTTCGCGGTCTTTCTGATCGTGCTGATTTGCTGTTTCGCATTCATGCGACGGAATTGCGTGACACTCAATCGTTTCTACTCGACTTGAAGAGTAGCCAATTCGGGCGACATCTCAAGATAGCCGGCATCATGCATGGGCTGACCAAGAAACCAACCTATGTACCGGGGTTTTCTGAGCAGCTGAAGGCAGATCTTACGTCTCCGAGCGAGCCAGGTCCGAAGCCCTATGCGATCATTCTCCCAGTCAAAAAATCGGCCGAGTGGTGGGGGCTGGATCGTGAGAAGCAGATTGCCATGATGCAGGAACATACGGCAGCCGCACTTCCGTATATAAAGACGGTCAGGCGGAAACTCTATCACGCAACAGGCTTGGACGACTTAGACTTCATTACCTATTTTGAAACATCGAAGCTGGAAGACTTTCATAGTCTGGTGCTGTCGCTTGAGAAGGTAAAGGAGTTCCAGTATGTTCGTCGACTCGGTCATCCCACTCTTTTAGGGGTGCTGCAATCTGTGGACGAGGTTATTGAATCGTTGGTCCAGTGAGCTGAAGGCTGAGGTCCGATCATGGCGACGGGAGAACTGCTCTACGAAGGGAAGGCGAAAAAAATCTTTTCGACTGGGAATCCCGACCAGGTCATCCAGTATTTCAAGGACGATGCGACGGCCTTCAATGCACAGAAGCGTGGCACGATCGTCGAAAAAGGGGTGATCAATAACAAGGTGTCGGAGCGGCTTTTTCGACTCTTGGAGCAAGGCGGAATCCGTACCCACTTCGTCGAGCGACTGAACGACAGAGAAATGCTGACGAAGCGGGTCAGAATCGTCCCAGTCGAGGTTGTGGTGCGGAATACGGTGGCCGGCAGTTTAGCGAAGAGGCTGGGCTTGAAAGAAGGGAATCGAATCGATCCGGCGGTGGTTGAGTTCTATTACAAGAACGATGCACTGGGCGATCCACTGGTCAACGATGACCATTTGCGGTTGATGAGTGTCGCGACCCCTGGCGTGTTGCGTGAATTGCGTGAACTGGGGCACGCGGTGAATAAGATTCTGAAGCCGTTCTTTACCGAACGGAAGATGCAGCTGGTGGATTTCAAGCTCGAGTTTGGTGTGTTTCATAACAAATTGATCTTGGCAGACGAGATTTCTCCGGACACCTGTCGGTTGTGGGATATGGCGACCGGCGAATCGATGGATAAAGATCGGTTTCGGAAGGATATGGGGAAGATCGAAGAGGCCTACCAGGAGGTGTTGCAAAGGGTCTGTGGGTAGAAGAGGACGGCAGGGTCGTCCTCCTTGCTCGCGCAACACGCATGCAGGACTGATGGGATTGTGAACAAAACGGGCGATGCTCACTGGGAACAGTGGCGCGTCCCGGCGCGCCAGGGGTGGGTGAGATCTAGCGAGCAGCTGAAGAGGATTCCGCCGCTTCCTTCAGGAAAGTAAGAGTGAAGAAAGAGGAAAAATGCTGCGGGCGTATTTGAATTATGGCCTGATCGCGTCGGTGGTGGTCTGGGCGGCCATTGTCGGTGTGATGGCCTATCGGTTGAACGAGTCGCCTTGGCGGTGGGCGTTCGTGGGATTGGTGTTGTGTGGTGGGCTCACCATCGCTGTGATTCTGTGGATCAAGAAATATGTGGATCGACTGAATGATGCAGGAGAGGAGCGGGAGAGTAGATTGTGAAAGCTAAAATTCACGTCACGTTGAAACAAGGGATTCTCGATCCACAGGGTAAAGCCATCGAACACGCACTCGATTCGTTGGGGTTTAAGAAGGCGGCCAATGTCCGCGTCGGGAAATATATGGAGCTGGATATTGATCAGACTGATAAGGCCAAAGCTGAGGCTGAGGTGAAGGCTATGTGTGAGAAGCTCCTGGCGAATACCATTATTGAGGAATATCGGTACGAACTCGGATAGTGTGCTGTGATGAGATCTGAGTGCTGGGAGGTTTGAGGAAATCGAACACTCTCGAACCTAGTCTTTTTACTCGGCACTTAACACTCAGTACTCAGGATTGAATTTATGAACATTGGCGTCGTGGTTTTTCCTGGCAGTAATTGCGATCATGACTGTGCGCATGTCGTCAAAGACGTACTGGGTCATGATGTGACGATGGTTTGGCATAAGGAAGCGTCCTTAGCCGGCTTGGACGCGGTCATCTTGCCGGGCGGATTTTCCTACGGCGACTATTTGCGGACCGGTGCGATTGCTCGGTTTTCTCCAGTCATGCAGGCCGTCAAACAATTTGCTGGCGATGGCGGATTGGTGCTCGGGATTTGCAATGGCTTTCAGATCTTATTGGAAGCTGGACTATTGCCGGGAGCGATGTTGCGCAATCGTTCGCTGCATTTTGTCTGTAAAGATGTCTATGTTCGAGTTGAGAATGCAGCGACGCCGTTTACGAGCTTCTATAAGCCAGGCCAGATTTTAAGGATTCCTGTTGCGCATGCGGACGGAAATTACTACACCGATCCTGTGACATTGGCCGGTCTTCAAGCGAATGCCCAAGTGACCTTTCGATATTGTACGGCGGATGGCAAGGTGGTACCGGAGGTGAACCCGAATGGCTCACTCGACAACATTGCAGGCATCTGCAATGCGGGGGGAAATGTTCTGGGCATGATGCCGCATCCCGAGCGCTGTGTTGAGGCTGTGCTGGGCCATGATGATGGGCGTGCGCTCTTTCAATCGATGCTCACATCGTTGGAGCAAAAAAAGTTGGCGGTTGTGCGGTAACTGTTCCTGGGCCAGTGTCGGCGGGGGGCCTATACAGAGGATTGAAGAATAGAAAGTGGCACGGTAAAGTATTGTGTCAGTCGGCATGGCTCAGTTGTACATGTCTTTTATCCATATTAATGGGGAGGGTCGAGATGAAGCACGCAGTAGCAGTATTCGCGGCGGTTGGCATGTTGACATTGGGGTCGGGTCTTGCGGCATTCGCGGCGACGGACGACGGGAGTAAGCTCACGATCAAGAGCCCGGCGGCTGGTGCAAAAGTCGGGAGTGACGTTGAAATCATCTATGAACTCACAAAGGGGAACCAGGCGACGCATGCCCATTGTTTTGTGGATGGGGAATATCAAAAGGGTTGGAAGGGAACGGTCAAGGGCATGTCCCCCGGGACCCATGAGATCAAGGTTGTGGCGGCAAACAAGGATCATGAAACGTTAGCCGCTGAAGCAGCCGTCAATGTAAACGTTCAGTAGAGAAGTTGAGGGCTCTTTCTCCTGTGAAGAAACTGACCGACGAGGCTGCTCATGCCGCCTCGTCGGTCCTGTTCTGTGGCCTGTACAACAGCAGCCTGTTCAACGTCTCCATAAAAGTCATCGGCGGACTATAGAATTGTGAGTAACCTTTGTGGCCGTGATCGCTAGGTCATGATGCAGGCTGGCATGCCCCCTATCACCCAGGACCTCATCGCTCAGCACAATCTGACGAGCGAGGAGTACCAAAAAATCCTCGCTATTCTTGGGCGCGAACCGAATTTCACGGAACTGGGGATGTTTTCCGTGATGTGGTCTGAGCACTGCTCCTACAAGAGCTCGCGCGTGCATTTGAAGAAATTGCCGACCACGGGACCTCGTGTAGTCCAGGGCCCAGGCGAGAATGCTGGTGCGGTCGATATCGGCGAGGGACTCTGTGCGGTTTTTAAGATGGAATCGCATAACCATCCCTCGTTCATTGAGCCCTACCAGGGTGCGGCAACCGGGGTCGGCGGTATTCTGCGCGATATCTTCACAATGGGGGCGAGGCCGATTGCGCTGTTGGACTCCTTACGGTTTGGAGAACTGCATTCACCCAAGAATCGCCATCTCGTGAAGGGAGTGGTCTCCGGTATTGCCGGTTACGGCAATTGTATGGGAGTGCCGACGGTGGGAGGGGAGATCGTCTTCAACGACATCTACGCCCTTAATCCATTGGTCAATGTGTTTTGTCTGGGTATTGCCAAGAAAGACAAGATCTTCCGTGGCACTGCTGCCGGCGTCGGGAATCCCGTGATCTATTTCGGCTCTAAAACGGGCCGTGATGGGATTCATGGTGCGACCATGGCGAGTGACTCGTTTGACGATACCTCTGAGCAGAAGCGTCCGACCGTGCAGGTTGGTGATCCTTTTACCGAAAAATTACTGCTGGAAGCCTGTCTTGAGTTGATGGAGCGTGATTTGCTCGTTGGGATTCAAGATATGGGCGCGGCGGGTTTGACAAGCTCCTCCTGTGAAATGGCTTCTCGCGCTGGGAATGGGATTGAGTTGGACCTCACGGTCGTGCCTCGGCGCGAGCCTGGGATGACGCCGTATGAAATCATGTTGTCTGAGTCACAAGAGCGCATGTTGATGGTGGCCAAAGCCGGCAAGGAAAACGAATGTGTCGCGGTGTGCCAGAAGTGGGATCTGGATGTGGCGGTGGTTGGAAAAGTGACTGCTGATGGAATTTTACGCGTTTTGGATCAGGGAACCGTCGTGGCTGAGATTCCGGCGAAGGCATTGGCTGATGATGGCCCTCGTTACGAACGGCCCTACCAGCCCCCGGCGTATCAAGATATGCTGACCAATCTGAATTATGACTTGATTCCCGATACCAAGGATGCGAACGCGGCGTTATTGACATTGCTTGAATCTCCCACGATCGCCAGTAAGCGGTGGGTCTACGAGCAGTACGATCATATGGTGCGGACCAACACGATGGTCCGCCCAGGGTCCGATGCAGCAGTGGTGAGGATCAAGGGCACGAACAAAGCGGTGGCCATGACGGTCGATTGCAACAGCCGGTATTGCCTGTTGAATCCCTATGAAGGCGCGCGTCTTGCTGTGGCTGAAGCGGCGCGGAATCTGGTCTGTTCCGGTGCCGCCCCGATCGGGTTGACCGATTGTCTGAATTTCGGGAATCCGGAGCGTCCGGATATCATGTGGCAATTTGTGATGGCGATCGAAGGTATGAAAGATGCCTGTGAACGGTTCCAGATCCCTATTGTGAGCGGGAATGTCAGCTTTTACAACGAAACAAACGGGCTCTCCATCTATCCTACTCCCATGCTGGGAATGGTCGGACTAATCGAGGATGCAGAGCGGACGATGACGCAGTGGTTCAAGTCCGAAGGCGATGACATTATCTTGCTCGGCCACACGCGGGAGGACTTGGGAGGGTCGGAGTACATCAAGGTGGTACAAGCTCGCGAGCAGGGCTCCCCGCCCTACTTGAATCTGGATACCGAGAAGGCACTCCAAGATTGTGTTCTATCGTTGATTCGTGGCGGGTTTCTGCAATCTGCGCATGATTGTTCTGATGGCGGTGTCGCTGTGGCCTTGACCGAAAGTTGTATCTCGGGACCCGAAGGGACTCGAGGTGCGGTGGTCACCTTGACCAAGGGCCGTCTTCGAAACGACGCAGTCCTGTTCGGCGAGAGTCAGTCTCGTGTTGTGGTTTCTGTGAAACCCAGTCACCGTCACGCTGTGCTCGACCATGCAAGATCGATGGGGGTGCCGTCAGACGTGATCGGTACAGTATCAGGCGATCGCCTAGTCATTTCGGTCAAAAATGAGGAGATAGTGGATGGCATGATCGATCAGCCGGTGTCCGGATTGTTGGATCGATGGGCCTGCGCCTTGGAGAGATCATTGAACCACGTCTAGTCGTTTGAGCCACGAAGGATTATGCCGAAAGAGCTGCCGATTATTTCCCCTGATAAGTTCCACGACGAGTGTGCGGTCTTCGGCGTGTACGGTCACGAAGAAGCAGCCAATCTGACCTACTTGGGGTTGTATGCGTTACAACATCGAGGGCAGGAGGCATCGGGGATCGTTGCGGGGGACGGGGAGCAGTTTTTTATACAAAAAGGCATGGGTCTTGTGGCTGATATTTTTCACAAGTCGATCTTGGAAAAGCTACCAGGCCATATGGCGATCGGACATAACCGCTACTCTACAACCGGTGGCAACGATTTGAAGAATGTGCAGCCGCTGACGGTGAATTTTGCACTCGGTAATCTTGCCTTGGCGCATAACGGGAATCTCATCAATGCTCAGATGCTTCGGCATGAGTTGGAGGCCTACGGGGCGATCTTCCAATCGACATCGGATAGCGAGGTTATCATCCACCTTATCGCGCATTCACGCGCGGGCTCATTTCTCTCGCGGGTTGTCGATGCGTTGAATCAAGTGCGAGGGGCGTTCTCGGTCGTGTTGATGACGGATAACGGACTCATTGCCGCACGAGATCCCTATGGGCTAAGGCCGCTGTGTATCGGACGGCTTCGTAGTAGCTGGGTCGTAGCCTCTGAGACCTGTGCATTCGACTTGCTCGATGCCGAATATGTTCGAGAGGTCGAACCGGGCGAGTTAATCGTGATCAGCGATCAGGGACTTGATAGCCATCATCCATTCCCCAAGACGTCTCCGGCCATGTGTGTGTTCGAGTATGTCTATTTCGCCAGACCCGATAGCCGCATTTTTGGAAGTGAAGCGGTGTATACCACACGGAAGGCGTTGGGACGACAGTTGGCTCAAGAGGCATGGGTGCCAGCGGATGTCGTCATTCCGGTTCCAGATTCCGGTGTGCCGGCGGCGCTTGGTTATGCCGAAGGGGCGGGTGTGCGCTTCGAAGCCGGGTTGATTCGCAACCACTATGTCGGGAGGACCTTCATCGAACCTGAACAGTCGATTCGTCATTTCGGCGTGAAGGTCAAGCTCAATGCCGTACCAGAAGTCTTGGATGGTAAGCGCGTCGTAGTCATCGATGATTCGTTGGTCCGTGGCACGACGAGCAGGAAAATCGTGAAAATGATTCGGCAAGCCGGGGCAAAGGAAGTTCACATGCGAATCAGTTCTCCGCCGATCCTGTCGCCCTGTTTCTATGGTATCGACACACCGACCAAAAAGGAGTTGATCGCCTCCGACCATTCGATCGAAGAAATCCGCAAATACATCACTGCCGATAGTTTGGCCTATCTCAGCCTTGACGGCATGTTGAAATCGGCACCCGGAACACCCGATCAGTACTGTACGGCCTGTTTTACCGAGCGGTATCCCATCCCATTTACCCGTGCAGAAGAACTGCAGCTGGGCCTGTTCGAGCCGTCGCGCTGACCCCTCTTTGTAGGAACGCATGGCGACATCCATGAACGATGATCCGAATGGCTTGGACGCCAGAGGTCGGTCGCGTGTGCCCGTCGATTATCCTGCTTCATTCACTGGAGATGACAGATTAGGCCACGGAACCGTGACGAATCTCACACTTGCCGGTGGCGAGATCAAGACTAACCTCTCACTTTCGATTGGCGCCCGGTTGAGTCTCCATGTGCAGCCTCCCAGTGCCCGACCGTTGATCATCATTGCCCTGGTGATTGTTCGGTGGAAGGAAGGGGATCGATATGGGCTCGAGTTCGTGCGGTTCGAGGGTAATGCCAAGCAACAGCTCCAGGATATGCTGAATCAGTAGAAAGCTCTGTCGGAAGTTGGGTTCTCTCCCCCCTTGTGGTTGCTGCTCGAAAAATTTCCGTGATACCATGCATCATCAGGGAGTTATCCATTGGCAACGAGTAGGGACTATAGACTGGGCAGGAGCCAACGTGATTCCTGCAGCGCTTGCGAAGCTGCTAGGCAATGGAAATGACTAACGGGCAATGAAATAGTAAGGAGCCAACGTCACCATGGATGAGATGGAGGAAGGCAAGCAAAAATTCCTTGCGGTGGTGCGAGGGGTTGATCAATCGGTACAAGTGGTGATCCCCGTGACTCCATCCAACAGTCTCTTTTTGATCTCGCTGACGAAGGGGGCGAATCGCAAATTCATCACGGTGTCCGAAGACGATCTGATTGATTTACCTCAGGAGGCGACCATTGAGGTGAAGATCACCAAAATGGTCAAAGAAGTGGTTGCCACACTGTAATGGTGTCGGCGTTGTGCATTGCGAACTGGAGTGGCGTGTAACACCATGAAACAGATCCTGCCTGATATGTGGCAATGGTCGTGGTTTTCAGATGAAAAGCAATTGAACTTCAATGGGCTGTTGTTGGCGATCGGCGAACACACGATCCTGGTCGATCCCCCACCCATGACTCCAGCGGCACGAGACGTCATCAGGCGTCATGAGCCGATTGATTACATCGTGCTCACCAATCGTGATCACGTTCGAGAAGCGCCGACCTATCAGGCTGAGTGGAAGTGCCAGCTGTATGTGCCTGAAGCGGATGCGGCTCAGATGGAGGTGAACCCGACCAGGACATATAAGGATGGCGAACTCCTGCCTGGCGGGATGTGGGTCATTCAGTTGAAAGATCAGAAATCTCCTGGCGAATCTGCCTTGTTCATTGAGCGGGGACGAGGGGTGTTGATTGTGGGGGATGCACTGATCGGGCAACCATCAGGTGCACTCCGTCTGCTCCCTCCTGAAAAGTATGCGGATCCGGCTAAGGCGAAGGAGGCGCTTCAGCGTCTTTTGAAGTACAGCTTTGACAGTTTGCTGGTCGGAGACGGCGCCTCCATCCTCACGGAGGCCAAACTTCAGTTAGAACGGCTGTTGGTGGCGCCATAATGACATTGCGGAATGGCCTATCTGAGGAACTCAATCGACAAGGAAATGAGCATTTTTCGAAGGGGTATTATACGGAGGCCTACACCTGTTACGCCAAGGCACTGGAGTGCGACAGGTTGAGCGGTGACCGGCGGGCTCTGGTCGCGACGCTTGGGAATCTGGGCAATATTTGTGCAGTCAGTGGGCGGCGAGATTCTGCACAGGCACATTATCAGGAGGTTTTGGAGCTCCAAAAAATCCTCGGCGATGAAAAAGGCATCGGGACGACTCTAGCCAATTTGGGGAATCTACGCGCCGATGCCGGGGAATGGGATCGAGCCCGAGCCTACTACCTTGAGGCCCTGGATCTTATGACCAAGACGCACGATGAGACGGCACAAGCAGTTTTGTTTTCTGACCTTGGCTTGGTGGCTCGAGAAACCGGTCATGTTGAGGAAGCCATTCGCTGTTATGAACGGTCATTGACCTTGATGCGGCGGTTGGGGAATCAGGCAGGTGTCGCAGACGCCTGGCGCATGATCGGACGCACATACGTGATACAAAAACGCTACCAGGACGCTATCGCCTGCTGTCAAACGAGTGAGTCGATTGCCGAGCGATTACGGGACGAGCTTCGCACTGGCGGGGCGAGATATGTGCTCGTTCAGTGTTATGAGGAAATGGGTCAGCTCCAGGAGGCCGTCGATCTTCTCGAACAGGTGGTCTCTATGGATCGGAAGTATCAGCTACCAAAGTTAGAAGAGAATACCCAGCGACTTAAGTTGCTACGTTTCCGTCTGGCCGGTTCGGTTCGGGCGTAGCTGTCTCGAAAGGTACGTGCATGATGGAACCAGATTCCTCAACGTGGCTGCAACTTCGAGCGGATTTGACTCAGTCATTCCCACAATTCTATGAACTAGAGCCCAACGGACCGCTCCTGATGGAGCTTGGGGAAGATGGGTGGCTCCTCGAAGTGAGACCAGAGGGAAGCGTGCTCTGTCAGTATGGGGTTGCGCTTGACGAGGTTATGGCGCTCATGTCCGACGGAACTCCAGAGGACTTGGGAACGGATGAGGTTGCCAAGCAGGTGAAATATTTCCTTCAACCGGCCGTGTCTCGATACAGACCGCTCCTGCTTCAATCCGGATTTATCGAGGAGACCGAGATCACGGACGAGTTCGTCGCAGTCACCTTTGTGCGAGATGCTGATCTCCAGAATCGTTCGAAGCTTGAGGATCTTCTGCGGTGGTGTCGAGGGCATATTGGGAAGTCCTCGTGACGCGACGGATCAGGACATTCGACGAATTTCGCGACGCGATTTCTGACTATCGATTACCGAGAGTGCTGTTGACTGCACTCGAGTTGGATCTTTTTACGGCGATGGGTGATCAATCCTGGCCGTTGACCACTCTTGCCAAGACGTTGAAAGTTAGCGAGCGGGGTCTCGGCATCCTCTGTCGTAACCTTGCTTCTGCCGGAGTACTGCAGAAGAAGGGCAGCGTTTATAAAAACAGTAAGCTTGGGGCAACAGCCCTCAATGCGAACCATCGCGCCTATCGAGGTGGGTATCTCAATCTGATCAAAAGTCATTGGACGGACTGGGTCCGACTAGCGGAATCCGTGCGAAGTGGGTTGCCTCTCGACCATGATGTGCCAGATACTCCGGACTATCGGCGCCAATTTACCTGGGCGATGCATCACCGGACGCTGGAAATTGCTCCAGCCATTTCAGCACAGCTTCAGCTTGGTCAGGCGCAAGCTCTCTTGGACCTCGGTGGGGGGCCTGCTACCTACGCCTTGGCATTTCTGGCAAAGAATCCAAGGTTGCGTGCTACGGTCTGTGACCGAGCAGCTGCGCTTGAGGTTGCCAAGGAGATTGCAATCACTCATCCAGCTGGCCGCCGACTTTCCTACCTGCCCCTAGATTTTTCCGAAGAGCCGATTCCTAGCCTGTACGATGTGATCTGGTACTCAAATGTGTTGCACATTTACTCACCGAAAGAGAATCAGGCCATCTTTCGTCGCGCTCATGCTGCGTTGAAGCCTGGAGGTCGATTCATCATTCAAGATGCCTTTCTGCATGACCGCGAAGGTGTGCAGCCGGTCGAAGCCAGTTTGTTTGCCGTCTCAATGCTCTTGTTTACCGAGCAGGGGAATACCTATACAGTTTCTGACACGGCGAAGTGGCTGAAACAGGCCGGCTTTGTCCGTATCAAGCCCATTCCGATTAAGAAAGGGACGGAGGATTGGGAGAACGGAATTTGGGAGGCATCGGTCCCTGGCCCACGGCCAAGAAGGATTGCCAACCAAACAGGATCAAACAGAAATAGAAAAGTCCGCTGATGAGCGAGGCCATCATGGGAGTGAGTGCATCGGTACGCGTTGTTGAGAGGACCTGAACCATTGTTGCGATATCAATTGCCAACCCAATCGTTGCGTAAAAGACGCAAACCGCTGCGCCCCATCGAAATTGAAGCCAAACGAGGAGGGACAGTCCGAGAGGCATGAGACTGAAAAAACCGACTTTCCATGCCATGCCTGGAGTGATGGATGGACCATTCTCAAGAAAAAAGAATCCTGTCTCCACAACGAAGGTACTGAGTAACAAAACAAGCAAAGGGTTGTGCTGCATCGGGTAACTATAGACTGTCGGGGAAAAGGTCGGCAATAGGTCTCATGTAGTCGCGACTATTCTAGCTAGGGGCGTGCTTGTATTGTGGAATCTAAGTATGAGGAGAAGCGGCTAGTGCAAACGCAGATTTGTCTTCTGATTTATGATGGGGAATGTCGGCTCTGTGTGTCCACCAAATTGGCCCTTGAACGACGAGGGGTTGATCACACCAGAACGGGTATTAGGTTTGTTGCCTACCAGAGTGAAGCGGCCAGGATCGCGCTTGGTCAGCGATATCGTGTTGATCGACCTGAGGCAGCATTCTTCATCCAACCTTCCGGAAAGGTTCTGCAGGGGCTTGACGCATTTTCCCCTCTTCTTCCTCATCTGCCTGGTGGAATGCTGGTGCAGTGGGGGTTACGCATCGGCACGGTACGGCAGTTAGCGGAATGGGGCTATCGCCTCATAGCCCGCTATCGGTATCGATGGTTCGGTGTCGCTCAACCTGCCAGGCGATAGGCCCAACACCGCCAGATTGTTTCGTCTTGTTCACTCTCTTTAGAGGGGATTCATCCCATCACTGAGGAATTTACCGGCCACCAGTCCTCTATCAGAATGTCTTCACATTCTGAGGAGGCTTCATGTCACAAATATCTGATTTTTCGACAGGTTATTCCTGTTCGGCTCACCGCTCAGCGAAAAAGCGGCAGGCGTTTCGCCTTAGTTGTTCTAGAATCATGAGGCTGGCGGTTTTTGTGGGAATATGCGGTTTCTCCGGTGGGAACGATCAGGCCTGGGGTGAGATGGTCTCCACAGATAAAAAGGCAATTGTGGCAGCGGGATTTGGTTATCAGATCGGTGCTGTGTCCACGATCGCGGTAAAGGTTTACGAGGCGGACTCAGGTGTGATTGTATCCCATGATGTCTATGAACTGATGGTGAAGGAAGGTGATGGAACAGGAGGGACTGGGGGTGCTCGGATTTTTGCGGGTGGTATTGGGCAAGGAGCTACTGATCTATCCAACTTTGTCCTGCGAGTCTACGACGCGAATACTGGCATGTTTCAATGGGAAGGGAGGCTGAACCTCGTACAGCCTGAGGCGAAGGGCGGGATACAAGCCATTTCGACTCGGTCGTTGAGTCAGGCTACCATCACGAGAGTTCGCACGGAGCGGCAGACAGCGACACAGCCGATGTTCTTATTACGTGCGGTAGACGAGATAACTGGATCACTCGTCTGGGAGGATGAGTTTACAACGGTCCTGGGTAGAACGCTTCATATCCATTCGATTGCGAATCGGACTACGATGTTAGGGCAAGTATCGACAAACAGTTCCCACCGGTTCGAGTTTAGAATTCGCATGTGTGATCCTAGTGGGCAGAAGATTCTTTGGGAAGATCAATTGTCTCGTCCAGAGCCTGAAGAAGAGGTTCAGGAGTCGCTGAGTGAGCAGGCCGATCTACTCCCTCTCTGGCCTCACCAACAACAAGAGGAGTTAACTCCGGCTCAGATTTGATAGCGTCTTGGCTCTCTCTCGATCAGGTCAGGATAACTGGGCAAGGTTACGAACGCGCTTCTTCAAAATGCTCGAGCCATTGACGATGGAACTGCTCATACGAAATAAATAGTTTGTCTTGGAACGCTGTTGCCACAGAAGCCTTTGCTTTGAAGGATTTTATGAGGTCGTCAACCCTGGCCATGCCCCATCGCTCTACCATATAGTGAGTTGCCGAACTCGCTTCTAAGTAGGCCACAATCGAAGCATCGGCTGAGAATGTACCCCAGGGGCCTTCCAGCGCAGTCAACGGAATCACCTTGGTTTCGCCGTGCCTAGCCGTATCAAGCTCAGACCAAGAATCTCCAGCCATTTGCATAGCGAGGCCTTCGTTTAACCAGGTTGGGAGGGCTCCGACCTGTGATCCCAAACGGTCATGGAGCAGGGCATGGACGTATTCATGGCGGAGCACATTGGCAAGCCATTTTCGATCCGTTGTGGCTCCCTGGGCGGGAATCTGGATGCGTCCGAGCGTGGGATCATAAAGTCCGTCAGCCCAAGCGGGGCTGCCAGTTGAACCTTGGAAGGACTCTTTTGCGTGAAGGACGACCATGATGGGCTTTGTCGGAAAATGCCCAAATTTCTGTCCAATGTCTCGATAGGCCTCCTCGAGAATCTCCAACACTGACGTCCAGGTGCTCTGGTCCTCTTCTCCATCGAATTTTACGATAAAATGCGTGCTGCTTCGTGCGATCATGCGAGATTCGGCCGATTGAGTCCGTTGAATCTTCGCCGTGACGGCGGCCAAATAGGACCGGAGTGCCGGGTCTTGCTGTGCTCGTTGAGTAGCATGAGTCAAGTGTGTTGTGGCTCCAGTCAAATCATCTTGCTCTTGCAACAAGTCGGCCATTGCGAGGTGTGGGAAGGGATCGTCTGGGGCCACTTTTATTAGTTTCGTCAAGAACTCCATATTCAGTGCCTGATCACGCTGCTCCCAGTAGGCTTGGGCAAGGTTCATAAGGATGACAGGGTTTGCATCATCGAGTTCTACTGCCTTCTTGAACGCACCGATGGAAGCGCGTGTACTCTGAAGGCGCTCCTGCTGCAAGCCGAGATTGTTCCACAGGATGGCGACGAAGGGTCTAGTTTGTCCATCTGAGAGAACGGATGCCGAGAGCACTTTCAACTTGTTTTCAGCCAGAGAGAGGTTATGCTTTTCAATTTCATCACGAATTTCCTCCAAGAGCGAGTGATGCGGAGTGGGTGGAATGATGGTCTGGTCGAGCGTGCGAACGAGTCGCGGCTCACTCTCGGACGGTTTGTTCCGTGGCGACGGGGGTGGGGGGGGAACGGATTCCACGTTTTCCGTTGGTCTCATCGTCAGTGCTGGGTGAATTGGTTTCAGAAAGAGGTTGTACCCGATCAGGAGAGCCAGGCCGATCGCGAGCGGAATCAGAATATGGCGAATATTGCGGCGGTACATTGGGGTGTATAGGAGTGTAGCACCCTAGGAAAATGTGACCAAGCAATCTAGGAAAAGTGACCGGAGTCTTGCCAGGGTGCGTTGGTTGCGTTGTACGCTGCACCATGCTGTGCTACGATTCTCCGCCATATGCAGGCGGAGGCTGAATCGAGTCCGTTGACCTCGCTCCAGGAGTGGCTCGACCGTATTGCACGGCCGATTGAATTTGCGACTCGGGATGATTGTGCCCATCTGAAGACCGTCACGAATCTGAGTGATTTCATCTCCACCCAAGTTTTGTTGGCTCTTCGCCGGCAGACCTATCCAAGCATGATTGAAGCCCGGCTGATTTCACTTCGTGACCTCTTCGTTGATTTTCCATCGTCCCTTCCACTCGATGAACAACGGCGTCGATTGCATGCAGCGGGGTTGCACATTCAGGCTCTTCGAAAGGCGGCACAACAGCCTGTGATTCCCAAGAGGTCGCCGGTGCAATCTGTCAGTGACACCGAATCGGCCGATGGGAGGCGGTCCGATCTCTGGCAGCGTCCCGTTCGATTTGCCAAGGGAGTCGGACCGAAGCGCAGCAGCGTCTTGCAACGGTTGGGTATTGAAACGGTAGAAGATGTACTCTGGACCATCCCCTGGCGGTATGAAGATCGATCGGTCATGACGCCAATCGGAAATCTTGTTCCAGGGAGGGTGGCGTCAATTTGTGGAACAGTTGGGAAATGCGAATCAAAACGGACAAGAAATCGCCGGTTGAGCGTGCTGGATGTCGGCATCGAAGATGAGACCGGGCGTCTCCAGGTGGTGTTCTTCAATCAGCCCTACCTGGAAGACACTCTGACGGTTGGGACTCGAGTGATGTTGAGCGGGCGGGTGATCGCTGGCCGGCGGGACTGGGGAGTTCCGCGAATGGACGTCGCACAATACGAGGTGATCGGAGAAGACCTGGAATCGGCGCTGCATGTCGGCCGAATCGTTCCTGTGTATCATGAGACCAAAGGATGGACCTCTCGCCAGATGCGAGTGCTTGTGCGGAACGTCTTGACGGACCATGGAATTGATCTTATGGATCACTTGCCGATGCCGCTTCGGGAGAGGCATCGACTGATCTCGATCCATGAGGCGTTTCAGGATGTTCATTTTCCACAGGTCGGAACCGATTCCTCTCTGCTGGAGCGAGGACGGACGGTGGCCCATCGGCGGTTGGCGTTTGAAGAACTCTTGCTACTCCAGCTGGCGTTAGCATCCAGACACCGATCGGTCCACGAAGAACCAAAGGAGGTCCAGTTCAACCCAGGGACTCCACTGTTGGTACAGCTGAGCGGTCTCTTACCCTTTCGCCTTACGAAAGCGCAGGAGCGAGTCATTCACGAAATATTTCGAGACATGACGTCGCCACGCCCCATGAATCGGTTGGTCCAGGGGGACGTGGGGTCAGGAAAGACGGCGGTTGCGTTGCAGGCCATCGTGATGGCCTGTGGGTCTGGTTATCAGGCTGCTTTGATGGCTCCGACGGAAATTCTTGCGGAGCAACATTACCGAAACCTGTCCGGACTGCTGAAAGTGTTGGGGTTGCAAACTGCCTTGGTGCGGGGTGGAGAGAAAGCCTCAGTCAAGAACGCACAGGCAGAGCAGCTCGCTTCGGGAGACATCCATGTGGCGATCGGGACGCATGCGCTTCTGCAGCAAGATGTGACTTTCAAGAATTTGGGGCTGGCGGTGATCGACGAACAGCACAAGTTTGGGGTGTTGCAACGGAAGGCGATGATTGAAAAGGGATATCGGCCAGACGTGCTTGTGTTGACGGCCACACCCATTCCCCGAACACTGGCAATGACCGTCTATGGTGATCTGGATGTGTCGGTTATCGATGCTCTGCCTCCGGGGCGTAAGCCGGTGCAGACGTTCTTGTTTAGTGAGGGACAACGGCGGAAGGCCAATCAGATCATGCGCGATGAATTGCGCGCTGACAGACAAGTTTACGTTGTCTACCCGCTCGTGGAGGAGTCAGAGAAGGTTGATCTCCAAGCAGCGATCCAGGGGGCGGAACAGCTGCAGAATGGAGAATTTTCAGAATTTCGTGTCGGCCTGTTGCATGGCCGGATGAAAGCGTCTGAAAAAGAAACAGTGATGGCCGACTTTAAGTCCGGGACCATCCAGATGTTGATTGCCACAACCGTTATCGAAGTTGGAGTTGATGTGCCGAACGCGACGGTCATCATGATCGAACATGCCGAACGGTTTGGGCTCGCACAGTTGCATCAATTGCGTGGTCGAGTGGGGCGGAGTAGCCAGCAAGCCTATTGCCTGCTGATGACGCAGAATCTTGGGCGAAGAAACAGAAAATCACGCAGACGGACTTTGGGCAGTGAAGAACCGATGTCAGCGGCAAGGGAACGGTTGGAATCACTTGTCCGGTCTACTGATGGGTTCGTCATTGCCGAGGATGATCTGCGCATTCGGGGGCCGGGTGAGTTCTTTGGGTTGCGGCAATGGGGGATGCCTGAGTTCCGCGTTGCCAATCTGGTGCGCGATGGTGATTTGCTGGAGCAGGCCAAACAGGAAGCCTTTTCCCTGCTACAATCTGATCCAGGGTTGAGAGAACCAGCCCATCAGGAGCTGCGAGCGGCCATGCTCCGCAAGTGGGAGAAAAAGCTCGAACTCGGATCGATCGTTTAGGAGAGCGATGGGACTCTTTCAACGGATAAAGGATGATCTACGGACTGGGATTGCCACACTCCGTCTCGGGACGGTCTATGCCGCAGGGCGGGCGCTGGAAGAGACGGAACTACTCCGTATGCGGTTGGAACTCCGCAAGTTCGATCAACAGCTGTCTGATCTGTACAAGGATATCGGTGAACGAGCCGTCGATATGAAGGAGCGGGGTGAAACGGCTGAGCGTGTCGTCTACGATGCCGAGATCGTGCGTCTCGTCAAAGAGGTCGAAGTCGTAAAGGAGTCGCAGAGGAAGTTGGAAGCCGAGATGGAAGCTATTCGGAACGAGCAATGACGGAGCCGGCGAAGCGTACGCGCCGATTGGCCGGCATCGATATCGGAACACTCACCTGTCGTTTGTTGATTGCAGAGCATACCCCCGGGCATCCCCTCAACGAGCTTCAGTCCGAGCGACGTATTCTCCGACTAGGAGAAGGTGTCGATCAGACGAAGCGGCTGAGCGCCGACGCGATGGATCGCGTAATTCACTGTCTCCAAGAGTGGCGGAAGGTCATCGACAGTCATCAAGTTGAAGCAACCGCTGTAGTGGCAACGAGTGCCGTTCGTGATGCCAGCAATCGAGGGGAGTTTTTGGATCGAGTCAAAGCAGAATGTGGCCTTGAGGTCGAACTCATCTCGGGCGAGGAAGAAGCGCGACGGACATTGCTCGGCATTCGTTCCGGCTTGCCTGTCGGAGTGACAGACATCCTGGCGCTGGATATCGGTGGCGGGAGTACGGAGTTTATCTTGGATCGGCCTGGTCAGGATCCAATCACGCGATCCATCGATATCGGAGTCGTCCGCCTCTGTGAGCGGCTGTTGAGGCATGATCCTCCTACCGATGAGGAAGTAGCCCAGGCACGCGAGTGGGTGAGCGGAGAAACAAGAACGGCCGTGGCGGAGATGGGAAATTATGGGCGGATGACATTCATCGGGACGGCTGGGACAATCACAGCTCTCGCAGCCATGGCACAGAAGCTCCAGACCTATGAATCAGCACGCATTCACAACTATGTATTGAAACTCGACCGGATCCAAGAACTCGAGCAGACATTACTCAGTCGAAAGAAAGCCGACCGCATTGGCCTGCCAGGCTTGGAGAAAAACAGAGAAGAGGTCATCACCGCCGGCGCGATCATTATTAAAACAATCATGGAGACGCTGGGACAGAAGGAATGTCTGGTCAGTGATTTGGGGTTGAGGGAGGGGGTGCTGCTTAATCTAACCACACGAATCACGGAGTGATAAACCGAATTCCATGAGCACATAGATGTTGGTGGAGGATGGCACTTCAAACGCACATAGCCTAAGGAAGGTCTGATTTATTCAGATCTTCGATCCCAGGCCAGTCGAATCTCCAGTGTTTTGAGAGCTGATTGGCCAAAAAACAGAATTAATCAGACCTTCCCTAACGAATATATGACGGAGCTAAGTCTGCCACCCGATAAGCCCATGCATGAGGAGCATCCAGAGCTAATGCACTATACAACTGCTGATGGACTTAACGGGATTGTCTCTAGCAAAACACTGTGGGCGACTCATGCTGGATTTCTTAATGATTCTGAAGAGGTGATAGGTTTTTTTAGCAATCGGTTAGGGATGATTCTGAAGCCGGAACTTCAGAGGCATGTTCCTGAATCGCTGGAACAATGTTTAGCAGAGTTTCTTGCAGCTTTCAGAAAGGCACAAGAACAAACGCAGGATCATTATGTGACTTCATTTTGTACAGCCTGCGACGAATGGGTTTCTCAAAATGGATTACTGAGTCAGTGGCGTGGATATGGTCAGGATGGAGGCTATGCCATTGTTTTTGATACTAAGGGGCTAGACTCACTTCTCCGTAACGACGCTGGACACTATCATGATTCTGAGGAGACGCTGGTATTTGGTGATGTGCAATATGATGAAGGCGTCGAAGGTTTATCATTTGTTCGTGATAAACAGATTCTGAACCACCTTCAAAGTGTGCGTGATAGCTTCGCTGAATGTCTTAAGGGGGAGGGGCCCTGGGAAGACTATAAAGCGTTTGACAGTGTTGCCGTGTTATCCACATTTTGGAAACATAGAGGCTTCAATGAGGAGAGAGAAGTGCGAATAGTAATAGGTGAGCCATCACCTAAAACTCAACGAGAACTAGCCAATGAGGTCACTACGCCTTTTCGCAAAATATATGCATTTGCTCGGGACGGAATAGCTGTGCCGTGTATTCATCTGTTTGAAGATCAGGAGCTAGAAACACTCCCGATTCGACGAATTATTGTGGGCCCACATCTGGATAAAGAGAAACGTAGGAAGGCAGTTGAGATTCTATTGAAGAACCACGGTATTGATGCTGATGTCATGGTGTCAGCCACACCTTTTCGAGGCAGGTAAGGGAGAGCAGAAATCTATTGTCCCGAAAGGGACTCCGAACAGTGTGAAGCTTTCTGCTCTTGTCATGCAGAAAGGTACGCTACCGTCAGCCACTACTTCTGTGAATACCACCGGTAGCCCTTGCTCTCGGTGAACTGGGCTTTTGGGGCGCCGCCGGGCTTTTCGAGCAATAGCACTTTAAAATCTTGCAGGCCGAACCAGTCCGGGTCGGCTTTCCCTGATGACACGCATTGAATTGTGTATCAATAAACTTATATAATCTACCCGATGAAGTCGCTAGCCTTCGTCGGATCAAGCCGTGACGATCTCAGGGCATTTCCGGCGGAGGCCAAGCGTGCCGCTGGCTTTGAGTTGGGTTTCGTTCAACGAGGGCTGGAGCCTTCGGACTGGAAGCCTATCAATGCAGTGGGTCCCGGTGTTCGGGAGATTCGTATTCATGTCTCAGGAGAATGGCGCGTACTGTATGTGGCCAAATTTGCGAAGGCAGTCTATGTTCTTCATGCCTTCCAGAAGAAAACGCAGAAGACAAGGAAGGAAGACATCATATTGGCGCGTGATCGGTATCGCCAGATCGGAGAACGAGCATGAAGAAGAAAATTACCAAATCGAGCGGGAATGTTTTTGTGGATCTCGGTTTTGATCCAGCCGAAGCCGCCGTGCTTCACATGCGATCAAGTCTTATGAGCGACCTGCGTCTCTATATCGAAAAGCACAAGTTGACTCAATTGGAAGCAGCGAAGCGACTGGGTATTGCACAATCGCGCGTATCTGACCTCGTTCGAGGGAAATGGGACAAATTCAGCCTCGAAATGCTCATTACGCTTGAGGCGCGCCTCGGGAGGACGATTCGAGTCGAATTTGCAGCGTGAGAAAGCTGCTTGCTGAGGAGAACGGCAAAGTAGGGAATCACACGTTGACGAACGCGTCTATCAAGCCTTGACTCTCGGGTTACGCGCCTTCGGGGCGTTCTTTTTCGCGGATTTAGTCGTAGACTTTTGCCTGATCTTGCGCGCTGCCTTCTGCTTCGTCAGGGGTTTGGTTATTCCCGCCATCTCGATACCGAAGACATCGGCCAGTTCCGTGTCTTTGAGTACCCTGCGCGTTTTGGGCGACTGACTCGACAGGGGTAAGCCTTTCCCGGCTTTGGCGATGAGGTCCTTTTCGTCCACGTTGCGGAGCATGAACAGTAGTTGCGGTTGTTCGTCGAGACGCGCGCCGATGCCGTAGAGTACCGCTGCGACGTGTTTACACATGGATGCCCAGTCCGGGCAGGAACAGGCGAAGGTGATGTCTTTGGGGATGGGAAACAGGCCGGTGCCCGGCCGGCAGATACGCTCCATGACGTGTTCGGAGAAGCGCCCCTGCAACAATTCGACCAGTGAATCGATTGCGTCCGAGCAATCCTTGCAGACGGCGTTCCAGTGCGCCTGCGGCACCGCCGTGACCGTGATTTCGACCTGGTAACGCCGTGAACCCATGACCAGCGCCTTGACCACGCCGTCGGCAATGTGCAGATCAAGTACCGCGCGGTTACGTACATAACTGCGCCCGCGTGGCAAGCGGTTGGCGTAATCGCTATAGCGTTCGATGTTTTGGCACCAGGCCTTGCCCCAGAACGTTGTGGCGATGGCACGACCGGCGATGACAACGGGTGTCATGGTCGCGCCATTTTTCTTCGATTTGGCAAACTCGCGTTCAGCTTTGCGTTTGCGCTCGGCGACGGACACGTAGGGTTTCCAATCATAAAACATCCCGGTTATTCCCCCTGCAGCGCAGCGTGAACATCAAGCGCGACGAGCTGGAGCAGTTCGTCGTCCTTCATTTCCGTGAGCAGCATTTCGGTGCCGCCCTTCAATACATCGTTCGACAGTTGTTGCTTGGACTCGATCAGCGCGTCTATTTTCTCTTCCATTGTGCCGCTGCACACAAATTTATGCACCATCACGTGTTTGCTCTGGCCGATCCGAAACGCGCGGTCAGTAGCCTGATTTTCCACTGCGGGGTTCCACCAGCGGTCGAAGTGGACGACGTGTGTCGCGGCGGTCAGATTCAGCCCCGTGCCTCCCGCCTTGAGGGAGAGGACAAAGAACGGAACCCGCTCGTCTTTCTGGAAGTCCTGCAACAGTCGGCGGCGATTTTTGACCGGCGTTCCTCCGTGCAGCACCAAACCGGGACGCCCGAACACGGACCCCAAAAAACCGGCGACAGGCTCAGTGATCTCACGAAACTGCGTGAACACCAGAACTTTCTCCTGCCGGGCGGCAATGACTTCGGCAATCTCACGCAGCCGCGCAAATTTTCCGCTATCGGCCTCATGCCAGGTGCCGTCGCCCAACCATTGCGACGGATGATTACAGATTTGCTTGAAGCGTAACAGGAACGCCAGGATTGCACCTCTGCGCGTGATGCCTTCGGCGTTTTCTAATTGTACGGCGAGTTCCTGCACCGCTTGCTGGTAGAGCGCCGTCTGCTTCCGGCTCAAACGGCAGCACGCTTTTAATTCGGTCTTGTCCGGAAGGTCGGCGATGACCGACTTGTCGGTCTTCAAACGGCGCAAGATATACGGACGTGTCAATTCACGGAGCGGGGCGTAGGGGTGATGGGGGCGTTCGGCTAAGCGTTTGGTGAAATTGGCGAATTCCTTGCTCGAACCGAGCAGGCCGGGGTTGATGAAATCGAAAATCGACCAGACATCTGTGAGGCGGTTTTCGACGGGTGTGCCCGTCAGCGCGATGCGCGTCGTGGCCTTGAGTTTTTTGACGGCGCGTGTCTGTTTCGCATCGGGGTTTTTAATCGCTTGCGCTTCGTCCAGAATCGCCAGATGCCAGCGGGTGTCGGTCATCCAGGGCAGGCGCAGCAGCGAGCCGTAGCTGGTGATGACCACATCCACGTCGACAAGTTGTTGCGGAGAGATTGCATTCAATTCAACAGCCGACATCGCCGAAGGATGCACCACCCGTGCGTTCAATGTCGGCGCAAAGCGTGTGATTTCATCGGCCCAGTTTGCCAGCAGCGATGCCGGCGCGATCAGTATGCTCGTCGGCGGCTGTATGCCGGGTTGACGTTGTTCGCGCAACACCAGCAGCAGAGCCAGCACCTGAATGGTCTTGCCCAAGCCCATGTCGTCTGCGAGACAAGCACCCAATCCCAGACGGTGCAGAAAATACAGCCAGCGTACCCCCGCCTTCTGATAGGGGCGAAGCTCAGCATTCAGTGCGTTGCCCGGCTCGATGCGCGCCAGTCCCTCCGGGCTGCGCAGGCCGGCAAGTGTTTCGGCCAACCAGGGCCCCGCCACGACGCTCGACCAGTCGGGATCGGCGCTAGGCGCGTCGTCTGGTTCGCCATGCGCGCCGGCCAGCATGCGCATCGCCTCCGCAAAAGTGAAGCCGCCTTGTGCGGCTGTGTTTTCAGCTTGCCGAAAGCGAGCCAGCATGCCGCTGAGTTTTTCTCGGTCAACTTCAACCCAGCGACCGCGCACCAGCGCAAGGCCGTCCGAGCCGGCGAGTAATGTGGAAATTTCATCTTCGGTCAACGGCTCGCCATCAAGCGTCACTCCCATCTTGAAATCAAGCAGCGCATCGTTGCCGAATGTGCCTGGTGTTGTGTTGCCGACGGTGGCGCTTACTTTGGGACGTGGCGGGCGGCCTGTCTTCCATGCGCCAGGTACGCGCAGTATCACGCCGGCGGCTTCGAGATGCGGGACGTCTGAGAGAAGCTGAAGCGCCTCCGCTGGTGTCCAGCGCAGCGGGTGAAAAATTTCCCCCTCCGTCACCATCGTTTTGAGCCATGGACACTGTTGCGCCGCCCGCTGCACCGGCAATAACAGCGACAGCAGCTGCTCCTTGTTGGCGGCGCCGGCGTACTCGCGCAGCGCCTGCCCTAGCGGCACATGCTGGGCCTTGGCGTGCGCCGATAATCGCGTGGTGTATGTCGCCAGAAACGCAAACGGCGCTTCAGTGTCTTTTCTGTTTTCAGCGAGATTGAAATGCACCCGTCCGACCAGATTCCAGGAGGGGTGTTTCGCTTTGAGAAAATTCCGGATCGTCAGGCCGGACTCGATGAATTCAGCCTGCCATGCGGCCGCCATCTCGTGCCATAACGAGCGCAGCACAGACGCTGTCAGATACTCCGCGCCGGTCATCGGCGGCGCGGCGGCGGCGAGGGCTTCCAGTTCCTCGGCAGGTGGTGGTGGAATTGCCGGGTCGGCGGTGGATGCGTCGGAGTCAGACTCGGCTGCCGCGCTCGACAGCGCGCAGACTGCCGCGACATAACGAGCGCCGAACTCACGCCAGTAGCCGAATACTGCTGGCATTGCGATACCGACTTCTCCTGCGCCAAGCTGCAGTAATCCGTGCCCACTGCCGCGTGAAAAGGACTGTTGCAGCCGGTATGAAAGATCAGGCGTAAGCGAGGAGGCGTCGGTCTCGTCGGTCGCCAACAGCACACGCCCGTGCGGCGTCAGTATCGGTGCGAGGGCATTGATCGCTGTCCCCTGCGCATCGATCATGTTCTGAACAACAGACTCGCGTCTCATCTTGCCTAAAATAACGGTGTCAGGCGTCTGGAAGAAGGGCGCCTGACACCAAGTGAGGATCTGAGTGTTGCACGATTGTGCTGATTTCAGACTCCACAGTCAACGTTCTCTTGTCCTGATTTCTGCCGCGTGCAAGAATTTCTTGCAGGGAAGCGGTGTGAAGGCCAAGCCGTTATGCCGCCGTCCGCGTATCTTGTCAACGGCGATCCAGATAGTTCAGGCAATCGATCATCCTGCTTTCCCTCTGCCTTCGAGGTGCGGCCCCGGACTATTTACTGTGGCAAGAAACGGGCTCACGTTGCTCCGATTCAGGGAGTCTTGTACACTTTGCGCAGATCGCTTTTGAAAGGATGCGCGCAATGCGAGGACCAAAGGACAATGCGGAAAACGCCTGGATCGCCGATAACTTGTGCCGTACCATCGAACTCCCCGAACGCGGGTTAGCCTTACGCCGATCGGTGTTGCAGCAGGATGATCCGCAGGGCGATGCCATGATCACAGTGATGCGTGAGATTCGTCGTGCAAAAGAGCAGGCATGGCAGCAGAAGCTTTCCTGATTTCTTCCCTCTTCTCCTAATGAGGGCAGCTTGGTTGGTTCTCCACTGCACACATTGGCTGAGTACCATCTTTGTTTGAGAATTTGGTAATTCCTGTGTGCGCGGTCAGCGAGCACAGAGAACCAAGCAGACTGCCCAAGCCCTCATTTCTGCGAATACCACTGGTAGCCTTTGTTCTCGGTGAATTGGGCCTTTGGCGCGCCGCCGGGTTTTTCTAGTAGCAGCACTTTGAAGTCTTGGAGGCCGAACCAGGCTGGGTCGGCGAGGTCGTGATGGTAGAGGCCCTGCAGTTTGGGGAGGAGATCGCCCAAAGCCTGCTGCAGTTCCTTTTCACTATAAGCTCGGACGGCGAAGGGGTGATTGATGGCCGATAGATTCCACGTGCATTTCGATCGGCGTCATGTAGAAGACCGTGCGTATTTCGAGAAAGAGTTTATAGCTAAGCCCTCAATCAGTGATAGGCCTTGACGATGTCGTCGCGGGTGGCCTGGTCGTGATACTCCCGGCGTTTCTTGAGGGCCGCGAAATCATGTTCGCTCGGGTTCAGGTCTGGAGAATACGGGGCGAGAAACAGCAGGGTCGCGCCCGTCGCCGCGATGAGCTGCGCCGTATCACAGGTGCCTTCGAACAGACAGGGCTCTGTCAGTCGCCCATCGATGCGAGCGGCAATGAGCGAGGGGCGGGGCCGTCGATGCCCGGAAACCAGGCCATCCACGCGCTGGCCTTTGGGCGCGTACCCATACCCCCGCACCGTTAAGGCGCAACCCCACATTCATCGATGTAGACGGGTTGTTTGCCGCGGCGCAGGAACCGTTCGCGAAGACGGAGGAACCGTTTTCGTCGGAGAGGGTCGCGCTCTCGGTAGCCCATCCTTTTGTTTATGCGTGACCGCCAGTCTTCGCAGCGCGTGCCAGATGCCATGCCGGGAGACGTGGAAATGCCGCGCCCGTTCGGCTTGGGTGCGATCAGGGGGTTCCGCGACATGACGGCGCAAGTGCTCCCAATCCAGCTTGCGAGGACCGCGCGGGCCTGGACGTTTGGAGGTGATGCCGCCAGGCTTGAGCCAGCGGTACACGCTGGCCTCACCCACCTTGAACCGCCGAGCCGCTTCGGCCTTACTGCCCCCGCCTCGGACAACATCGATGACCCGTTGGCGCACATCTGGTGAGCATCGCATGCCCCCATGATCGCCACAGTCCACCGTCAATGGCAATCAGTAATTGAGGGCTTGGCTATAGGGAGAACTCATACACTCATGGAACGCTCGTATCTGACCTAAACTTCCTCTTTTGCAGCAGGTTGTCTATAATGCAGCTCATGGGCACGATTCATAAACAGCTTGTGACTGATGAAGAAGGGCGTCCGGTCGGGGTGCTGACTCCCTACGAAGAATGGTTGCGCATTGAGGAACAGCTAGGGGCCGCAACTGGGACTAATGGGACGAAACAGCTCCAGTGTCACGAAGGTGTTATTCAGTTATCAGAAGATCCCATCACCTACCAGCGTCGCTTGCGAGATGAGTGGGCCTAGTGCGCCGCTTTGTCCTCGACACCAATATAATTCTCTATTTTCTCGGTGGTCGTCTCGCAGAATCTCTTCCTGTCGGTTCGTATGTTATCTCCGTGATCTCAGAATTGGAGCTCTTGGCTTATCCAGGGTTGGCCTCAGCTGAAGAGCAGCGCGTTCGATCCTTCTTGTCGGATATCGCAGTCACAGATCTGACTCAGACCATCAAGGGGTCACGCTGTGAATCTTCGCAGGCGCTATGGCGTGAAGTTGCCGGATTCGATCGTGGCTGCCACCGCCCTGGCGTTGGAGGCGACCTTATTGACCAACGATCAACGGTTGCTTGCATTGACCGAGGTTCCGACACAAGCACTTCGTGTCAAAGTCGTATCGTAAGCTCCAAGCCTGGGCGAAAAGTTGGAGCTCTGGGCGGTCGGCGAGCACAGAGAACTAACCAGGCTGCCCTCAATCCCCTCATTTCTGCGAATACCACCGATAGCCTTTGTTCTCGGTGAACTGGGCTTTTGGCGCGCCGCCGGGTTTTTCGAGTAACAGCACTTTAAAATCTTGGAGGCCGAACCAGGCCGGGTCGGCCAAGTCATGGTAGTGGAGGCCTTGCAGTTTGGGGAGGAGGTCACCTAACGTTTGTTGTAATTCCTTCTCGCTGTAAGCTCGCACAGCGAAGGGGTGGTTGATGGCCTGACAGAACCGTTGGATCGTATAGGTGGCGCCGGTGCAGAGAACCTTCGTATCTGGTTTGAGGCCAAGAAATTGTGGGAGAGACAGATACCGTTCTTGAAATCCGAGCCAGCGTACGGCTTGGCGCAGGTGACTGTATTGCACTTCGTACTCCGTATGTCCCGGGAGTTTGACAGGGGCCGGCCAGCCTTCTTCGATGCCAAATTCGGTGAGAAACGCCCGGCCACCTGGCTTCAGTACCCTCCACAATTCTGCCACGAAACGTATCGGTCCTAGGTTAAAGATCACCGAGTCCGGCGGGTTGGCCTCGATGGGCAGGCGAAGCCGCCTGATCCAATCGAGTGCTTCCTGATGTTGTGGGGTTTCTCCGATCCCAGATGCCAGTTCCTTCTTACTCAGCTGCACCGGTGTCATGTCGGCCATGTTTTCATTGTCGATCACAAGATCGACAGAGTGATCGGCCAAGGGCAGCTGTTCAGCATTGGCTCTGGTCCCTGAGGCACCCCATCCTCCGGCCTTGGCTCGAGTAATTTGGCGCTTCAGAAATGGTTGCGTGATATCGAGTGAGAGGTAGGTGATCCCTTGCTTTTCGAACGGCAGGAGATCCTTCCCGAGTGCCTGCGCAAGGTACCCAAGGCCACCCCCGATCTCCAACAGAACTTTCGGCTTGGGATTGAACCAGCCGAGTCGTCTCAGCTGTCGCATGAGCAGTCGGCCGTAGGTCAGACCGCCCAAGGCCTCACTTGGTTCACGGAAGAGATGGGAGACGGTCGTTTCAATCAAATCAAAATGGTCGTCGTCTTCCGAGCTCTCGGTCAGCTCATGGTGATGGAAGTCCTCCAGATGGTCCTCACCCTCAAAGCCTTCTTGCCCTGACCAGCCTTCGCGGACTTGTTGAAGCAGAACATCCCACTTGGCTTTATGGCGATGGCCTCCAGGTGGCTCGGCCCCGTAATAGCAGAGGGAGTAGTTGGGGGTTGCCCATCGCTCCAGGTGCCAGGACCCAGGCTGCCCATCGGGCCCACAGATCTTGGTGCCATACTGTTCAACGAGTGTCCCAACCGTTGTATGGCCATCCATTGCCTTGAGCAGGTCCACCCCAGTACGGTTTAGCCGGATCAACGGGAGGTCGTCGTCGAGTGGAGCTAACCACCATTCGTCTGGTTGGTGTTGGTAGGCGACCAGGTCCGGAATATGCCAAGCCCTTAGGGTCAGCCTCTCTCCAGTCAAGGTCAATGGATTGCGGATGGCGGCGGCAGCCTTCATGCTCACGAGCTCTCTCTATTGGGCACAGCGTAAGCTACAGGAGCGGTTGGCACCTTCGCAAGCGGGCAAGGGGCGGTGGTTTACAGGTGAGCGGGGGTTGACGGATCTTCCGTTACAATCAACTGTCCTCGCATAATTGGGTGGATCCCACAGTGGTAGGCATATCGGCCGGGAGCAAGGCCCGAGATGGTGTATTGGCCTCCGGGTGGGACCGTCCCCGAATCAAAGAGGCAGGAGCGCTCGTCGCTTACGCAGTCATTATGTGTCACGGTGTGGTGTGTTGGTGTCGGGTTTTCCCAGCGGATGGGTGTGCCACTGACCACCGTTGCAGCGGCCGGAACGTAATAGGGTGAGCCATTTTCCATAAGAATCTGTGTGGCGGGAGACAGATCGAGAGCCGGCCCTCCTACAGTGGCTACCATCCCCAACGCAACTGTGACGATAGGCAGTCGGTTCACAGGCGATGTACTCCTGAATGCGTCATATCCGCGCTTGATAAGAGCCATAAAGTGGGTCAAGGATTCAACGATCAATCCCATCATCATAGCACGCCGCCATTGAGAGTTTGACCGGCCCGAGTGAGTACGCCGCTGGCGTTCAGCTGTCCTGCATTGGCAGAACACACAGTTTTATTGAACCCAAAGTAACGAGAGATGCAGAGGTCGGTAGAAATCATGATCGAGGTGGTTGCAAGAGCCCGTTCGTTCATGCTAGATGGAGGCCGTTGCGCCGCGCTGAAACGAAGAGGAGGGATCGGAATGGCGAACAAAAAGAAGAAAGCCGTCGCGAAAGCGTCGTCCAAGGCGAAAAAATCTGCACCGTTGCCGAAGAAAAAAGTAGCCGCCAAGAAAGTCGTAGCCAAGAAGGCAGCGGTGAAGAAGGCCGTGAAGAAGCGAGCGGTTGTCAAGGCGTCCAAACCCGCCTCAAAGAAGAAGCCGGCAGCCAAGAAAGCAGCGTCTAAATCAGTCAAGAAAGCGATTGCCAAATCAGCCAAGAAAATGCCTCCGAAGCCTAGTCCTTCGAGCGAGCCTGTGAAGCACATTGCCGATGAAGAGGAGATGACACCCCGGAAGGTCGTCTCGGTGAAACCGGCTATGCCGATGGAGCCGGATGAAGCTGATTTAGAGGATGAAGATGTCGTCGACGATGAGTTAGAGATGGAGGATGAGCTCGACGAGGACGATGTCCGGGATGAGTTGGCTCTCGACACGGATGATGATGACGGCGATGCACTCATCGATAAGTCGGAAGACTTGCTGGACGACGATTATCGTCACAATTGACAGGTAGGGGTCCGGTGATTGACCTGGCGCAGTGTCTGCTCGTCCCGGTCGATGCGTATAGCCCGTGGCGTGAACAGGGCCGTCAGCAGTGAGTTTACTCGTGCGACTCTGCAGCGCTGCTGGATGTCGGTTCGTTCCAGCAGCGGCATTTGGCCGTTCTTCAGTATTGCCTCATGGTTCCATTTCAATAGGAGTTTTCCCGTCTCTCCCCTCGTTCAAGGTTTGTTGAGTCTCATGTTAAGAAGGATGAGGGTTTATGGGGCAGTGGTGCTTGCCGCCGCCTATGCCATCGGGTTAGGTCTGTCTGAAGTGGACGCCGCCTGTCTTGCCGAGGAGGGAGCGGCGAAAGCACGAGAGGCCGGTCTTATCCTCCATCTCGCTCCTACCTGTACCCAGCCCGAGCGGGAAGCACACATCGTGCGCGGCGAACAGATTATGGATGCGCTCGGGAGAGGGCACCAGGTCGACCTTGTTGGGGTGATTGTTCAAGGAGACATTCTGTTCGATCGCCTTCATCCCCAGGCCATGCCCCAATCACCGATGGGGTCGGAGCCTTCGAGTCAGAGCAACCCTACGCTCAGCCAGCAACAGCGACTCGTTCGCGCAGGACTCCGTATACGTGATTCCCTGGTACGGGGAGCGGTACGCCATCGTTCAGTCGGCAGTACCTTGCGATTTGAAGGACCCGTCGATTTTCAGGGATCTCACTTTCATGAGGGAATCGATCTATCATGGTCGGTTTTTGAGGGAGCGGTTGAATTATCGGGGGCCACCTTTGAGAAAGAGACCCAATTTGTCCAAGGACAATTCATCGGGCCGTTGGCCTGTCGAGAGACAAGGTTTGGGCCGAGCACGAGATTTCATCGATCGACGTTTCATGGTTCCATGGATTGTACGGGGGCACTCTTTGACGGCATGGCAGAATTTTTGGAAGTGATGTGTGAACAACCGGTGGCGTTTGAACGGTCGAGGTTTGGCTTGGGGACCGGGTTTTCTGGTAGCCGTTTCAAGAGTCACGTCAGTTTTCGTGACGCAATCTTCAGCCGTGAGACGTTCTTTACCTTCACCGCCTTCGAGGGGGAGACGGTGTTTACCGGCGCCCAATTTCTGGGGCCTGCAGATTTTTCGAACGCTGAGTTTAGGCAGCAAGACGACCTCGCTCAGGCACGGTTTGACCAGCCGGCGCTCCTCGGTCAGACAAAGCGTCGTGAGCCGGCCCAGGCGGACAGCTTCTTTCAGAGCAAGAATGGGCAGTATGTCCTCACGTTTGGGTTGCTCGTTTCGGCAGCGTTGCTTGTAGCCTATGCGATAAAGCTCAAATGAGACGGGCTTGTTTATCCCCAATATATAGAATCAGACTTGCCCACCTCCCCATAAGTTGATATAACCAGGCCGTGGAATCGCAAGCCGACGGGTTTGAGCAAACAGAGCTGCCGTATAAGGTCCGCATCGAAAACTTCGAGGGACCCCTCGACCTCCTGCTCCATCTCATCAAGAAAAACGAGATCAATATCTACGATATCCCGATCGCCATGATTACCCAGCAGTACATCGGGTACCTGGAGGCGATGGAGGAACTCAATCTCAACGTCGCGGGAGATTTTTTGGTGATGGCGGCGACGTTGCTGCAAATCAAGTCCAAGATGTTGCTGCCGGCCGATGAGGCCACCGAGGATGAAGAGGAAGGGCCGGATCCACGCGAAGAGTTGGTCCGTCGGTTGCTGGAATACAAGACGTACAAAGAGGCGGCGCGGCAGCTGGACGATCAAGAGAAAATGTGGCGTGAGATTTTTTGGCGTGAGGAGGCCTTGCCGGTCGAAGCGGTCGCAGAGGAGGATCTTCCTCTCGAAAGTGTCTCGCTCTTCGATCTCGTCGATGCGCTCAAGGAAGTACTTGATCGCAATCCGGACAGTCGGCTGATCGAAATCATGCCAGATAATCTCACGGTTCGTGAACGGATGAATCTCATTCTGGAAACGCTTGAGGGCAAAGACTCGGTCTCATTCGGAGCGCTGTTCGAAGGGGCGATGCATCGGATGGTCGTCGTCGTAACGTTTTTGGCCTTACTGGAATTGATGCGATTACGAGTGGCCCGTGTGTTCCAGGCTGAAACCTTCGGACCGATTTTGGTCTCGCGGATGTTTTCGTTGGTACCTGATCCAGCAGAGCTTGACGATGTTGATGCGGAATGGAGGAAAGCATGACGCCACCGACGGCGGATGTGGTTCAGGAGGTCGAGGTGCCGGAGACCGAGGTTGTGAACGGGGCGAATACGGAAGAGATCGTGAACATGGAGGGGGTCAATGGAGCGCCGCATGTGGAGAGTTTCACTGGTGAGCGGCCACACAGTATGGCCGAGCTCCAAGCCATTCTGGAAGCACTGCTCTTCGTCTCGGCCGAACCACTGCCAGTGAATCGTCTTGTCGCCGTACTGGGCACTGTCTCAAAGGGCGAAGTGGAAGAAGCCTTGCATCACCTCGCTCGGGCGCTCGATCAAGAGGGACGAGGGGTGCGATTGGTAGCGGTCGCTGGTGGCTATCGGCTGGTGACCAAACAGGATTATGCCTCCTGGGTGAAGCGATTGGACAAGGCAAAGACGGCGGCAAAACTGTCTCGATCGGCGTTGGAATCGTTGGCCATCATCGCGTATAAGCAACCGTTAGTGCGGGCGGAGGTCGAAGAAATCAGAGGGGTGGAAGCATCGGGGGTCATCCGGACACTCTTAGAACGTAAACTGGTGCGAATTGTAGGGCGCAAGGAAGTTCCCGGCCGTCCGATCATGTATGGGACGACCAAGTTCTTTCTGGAGCATTTTGGGTTGAGTGATCTCTCGCAATTACCGCCTCTGCGTGAGTTCAAAGAGCTTGGTGAGGCTGAACAGGCACTCTTGCCGATGGATGGTGCTGAGAGTCAGTCTGTAGAGTCTGCAGATGATGGGGCGGTTGCGACGGTCAACACGGTTGAGGCAGAGGTAGAACCGTCAGTGAGCGATGAGCTCCCAGCAGCTATTCCTCTAGAAGAGGCATTCGATCCGCTCTCAAATCCTGAATCCTGAAGGAACATCAACCGACATTCTTGAGTCGTACGCCTCATGCGGTGAGCGCGCCCCGATGTCGAGGTCTGGGGATCCGTTGCCTCTCGACAATTATTAGTTGCGGTTGGCTCGTTGGCAAGCTCGAACAGGGTTTGTAGTAGCTATGGAGCTGGCTTTTTCTTGGGTGGAGAATTCTTCAGGCGCTGAAGCTCAGCTTCCTGGTCGTCGACTTTTTTCCGCAGCGCCTTCATTTCTTCTTTAAACGCTTGTAGCTCGGTATCCTGCTTCACGACCGGTGGTGCTTGGGGTGGTGGAGGCGGCGGGGTCGTCACCACTGGGACCGGTTGCGGAGCTGGAACGGGCGGCGGCGGTGTGAGCAGCCTCGCCAAGAGCTGGTAGTCGATAGCAAGCGACCGATCTTCTGATTTTCCGACCCAGCTGGATCGATCATACACGTCAGAGCGAACCGCTCCTTCCGGTAAGAACGTCACCTCTCGGTCTCGTAGACCATCAGTATCCGGGAGCGGGCGTGGTTCTTTTTGACTTGAGGTGGAGGCCTTCCCCGGGTAGTGGCGGTATTGCGTCAGGATGACATGCAAGGACAGGCCGTCCGCGAACAGATAGCCCGCTGTTGTCTCCCGTTGTTGGACAGTCTTTGCTGTTGGCGCAACGTATGCCGTGGAATAGCTACGGAACCCAATTCGCTGAGTGGCATTGGCTTGAGCCAAGGCGGCGGTAATATGTGGAGTTAGAAACGCAATATCGTCCTCGGAGAAGGTCCGAATATCATTCAAATTTGTAGATTTTGCGGCTTTGCCCAAGAGCAAGAGGAATCCGGCTTTTTCTTTAGTGTGGATCCCCCTCAAGACGTCGGCAATGGTGGTTTCCGACAGTTTGATGGGATGTGAAGCCTGGAAGGAGCTGTCCGAGACCTCCTCTAGGAAGACCGAACCAAGGGATGCCTCATGAATTGAGGTGGTCGGGCGAGAGCTGGCGCAACCATCTGTCAGGAGCGGTAGACAGCCGAGCATCAGCAAACCCAGCAGCAACGTATACGACGAGCCTTGCGTGCGATTCATCATGTTGTCTTACTCGGATGTGAAAAATGAAATCCAGTGTAGCAGGAAGAGTTGGTAAAAACAAAAAATGTAGTCGCGTCCACTCTCACTAGACCGCTGCGTTTCGCAGGTAGATCAATGGGCGCTGCGCGTCAGAATGAGGGCTCGATCCTTTCGTCTTACGTGAACCAATCGAGAACAGGCAAGAAGGGGCTCATGGACTGGCTCTGTTGAAAGCATTCGACCGCAGGGGTTGGATTGTTTCGTGGTGGAGAAGGATTTGTGGATGTGTAATTTCAGTAGGTCTGCGGATCGTCACTCATCCGATGAGTAGGATCATTCATGTTCCGACGGAGTCTGTACTGCACTTGCAGAGATCTTGTTTGGAAAGGAAGACGAAATAGTTGCATTGGCAGGAAGGGTTTTCTGGCTTGGGTTTACAAGGAGTGGTCTTGTCTCATCGGTAGGGAACAGTCCTTGACGCAGTGAATGGCAATGTATACAATCCGGCATCCAAGTCCGCAGTAGAATATTTGTATGAGCGGACTTGTGCCGGAGACTAAATCAATTCTAAGTAAATACACTTGCCAATGGCCTGTGACGCCGGCTCGAAAGCGCTTTTCATATGTCTCACGTATGTATCACCTAGGTTCCATCAGCGTTCAGACCCTGTTGCGAAAGGAGGGGATGCGTCTGAGCATGGGCCAAGTCGGTCATTCCAGTCTTGGGCCGAAATTGTGTTGAACAAGGCTCAAGGACGAACCACTGGCGCCTGTGCAGCGGACTGGTCTGGACAGGATTCGAAGAGAACGGCATCCACCCGAAGTTTGCAACTCACGCATTCGAATAAGGAGTGATGCAACATGGACAAAAACCTGCCACAAGATGTACCAGGCATCGAAGAAGCTACTGCCACTACAGAACAGACGGGATCATCGAGAAGAGAATTCCTTGGACAGAGCGGGAGAGTCGCGGCCGGAGTCGGCGTGGCGGCGCTCTTAGGGAATCTGGGTAACTATGCGCTGTCGTACGCAGCCGGTGGCCCACCGATCAAGATCGGGATCCTGCACTCCTTGAGCGGTACGATGGCGATCAGCGAAGTCTCGCTTCGCGACGTCGTCTTGATGGCGGTGGAGGAGATCAACAAGGCGGGCGGCGTGATGGGGAGGCAGGTTGAGGCCAAAGTCGTCGATCCGGCCTCGAACTGGGATCTCTTCGCGGAAAAGGCCAAGCAGTTACTCCTTGAAGATAAAGTCTCGGTGGTGTTCGGCTGTTGGACATCGGTCAGCCGAAAATCCGTGTTGCCGGTCTTTGAAAAGAATAATGGGATGCTGTTCTATCCGGTCCAATACGAAGGCGAGGAGTGCTCCCGGAATGTGTTCTACACCGGGGCGGCCGTCAATCAGCAGGCGGCGCCGGCGGTCGAATACTTGATGAGTCACGAAGGCGGCGGCTACAAGAAATTCTACCTGCTCGGGACGGACTATGTGTATCCGCGCACGACCAACAAAATTCTTCGCGCCATGTTGTTGGCCAAGAAAGTACCCGCGTCCAATATCGAGGAAGAATACACCCCGTTCCACCATCAGGACTATCAAACCATTTGCGGCAAGATCAAGAAGTTTTCCGCCGGTGGAGGCGCGGCGGTCATCAGTACCATCAACGGGGACAGCAACGTCCCGTTCTATAAGGAATTCGGCAACCAAGGCTTGCGCGCGGAAGATGCTCCGATCATGGCGTTCAGTGTGGCGGAAGACGAACTGCGCGGCATGGATACCAGTGCTCTCGTCGGGCATTTGGCAGCCTGGAATTACTATCAGAGCGTGGACACGCCACAGAACAAGAAGTTCGTGACGAACTTCAAAGCTTATTGCAAGAGGAACAATCTGCCGGATGGCGAGAATCGGGTGACGGATGATCCGATGGAAGCGGCCTACTTCGGCGTGTATGTGTGGAAGCAGGCAGTTGAAAAGGCGGGCTCCATCGAAGTGGACAAGGTGCGGGCAGCAGTGTACAACCAGAAGTTCCTGGCGCCGGGTGGGGAAATCATGATGGATTGCTGCAATCAGCATACCCATAAACCGGTGCTGATCGGTGAAATTTTGAAAAACGGCCAATTTAAGGTCGTTCACCGGTCCAAAGGGCTCGTCAAGCCCGAACCCTGGAGCGAGTACACGAACCCGGAAAAGGGCTGCGATTGGATTAGTCATCAAGGGACCTATCAGAAGTAGGATGACTTGTTAATAATGTAGAGCGACGCTCAGTCCCACGAGCCGCTCTCGCAGTGGGTCCGGTCTCTGTTGGGAATGCCCCGGTCTCTCTCACATTGAGAGAGACCGGGCTCCTGATTTGTGCTGAAGTCATTGTAGGGAGGTCATCTTAGTGATGGGTCTGGAGCGTGCCTCAAAATATGTCCTTGCGCTCATTCTTTTGGCCATCTTTCCGATAGGCCTTCTGTCCGCGTCAGCGCTTGCTGCCGATGCGGTGCCTTCTGCCACGGCAGAGTCGGTTTCACCTGCCACGTCAATCGAGCAGGCCCTCATCGATGTCAAAAGTGATGATGTGGCTGTTCGTGACAAAGCAGTGGCGCTCTTGATTGAAAATGGAGATGCGAGTCTCATCCCTAAACTCGATGAGATCCGGGCGGAAGCCGATCGAGTCGTCAGGCTGGCCATCAAGCCCGTGATCGATCTGCTCAAAAACCATGCAAATCTGACCAGTGAACAAGCAGATACCAGACGGTCCGCCGCCGCCGATTTGGTCGGCGCAGGACGGCCGGAGGCCATTACATGGCTTGAAGCGGCTGCTGCGAAGGAACAGGTGTGGTGGGTGAAGTATACGATGGAGGAGTCTGCACAGCTGATCCAGCTTCGGTCTGAGGATCATGCCGTCAAACTGTCAGCCATCAAAAAACTTGGGGAGCTCAGAAGTCTGAACGGGTTATCGGCTCTCAAGGAACTGTTGGAAGCAGGAACGCAAAGTGGAGCCACCGAGCAGCAGCGAGCCTTGGTGGATTCTGTCCAAGCGTCCATCGGACAAATCGATTCGTGGAGTTGGTGGGCCGGCAGCATTGAGACGCTGTTCAGGGGCATCAGCCTCAGCTCTATTCTCTTGATTATGTCGCTCGGCCTGGCCATTGTGTTCGGCTTGATGGGTGTCATCAACATGGCGCACGGTGAGTTGATGATGGTCGGGGCCTATGCCACCTTCATCACGCAACAGGCGTTCGTTGCATGGTTTTCTCCGGAGAACTTCGATTGGTATTTCCCCGTGGCCTTGCCCGTCGCGTTTCTGTCGGCGGCTCTGTTTGGATGGGTGTTAGAAGCCACCGTGATTCGGTTTCTCTACGGGCGACTGCTCGAGACGCTCTTGGCGACCTGGGGGGTGAGCTTGATTCTGATGCAGGCGGCCCGGGTGTACTTCGGGGATTTGACCGCGGTCGTGGCTCCTCAGGCGTTGCGTGGGGGGGCGCAGGTCATGGTGGGGGTATACCTTCCCTACAATCGAATTTTTATCATCATTCTGTCCATCGTCTGTGTGTTGGGAATCTACTTCCTACTCTTTCGCTCAAACTTGGGCGTTCGGGTGCGATCGGTCACCCAGAATCGCAACATGAGCGCCTGTCTCGGTATTCCGACCAGAAAAGTCGATTCGTACACGTTTGCCTTTGCATCTGGGTTGGCCGGTATCGCGGGGTGGGCGCTGACGATGGTGGGAAATGTCGATCCAGGACTCGGGCAGAACTATATCGTTGATGCCTTCATGGTGGTGGTGACCGGTGGAGTCGGAAAGCTCGCTGGAACTATCTGGGCTTCATTAGGGATCGGTGGGCTGAACAAGCTGATCGAGCCGATCAGTGGGGCCGTCTACGGGAAAGTCTTCATTCTGGTCGGTGTGATTTTATTCCTGCAGTGGCGGCCGCAGGGCCTCTTTGCCGCGAAAGGACGTAACGCCGATGCCTGAACAAGTGGTCACTCACCAGGACAGCCGAGAAACCTTATTGCTCTACGCAGTCGGCGTCTTGTTCTTGATCGTCGTTCCGCTGCTGAATATCCTGCCCACCGAAGATTCGTGGCTGCATATCAGTGACTTTCGACTCAATCAATTCGGCAAGTTTTTGGCCTTCGCCATTCTCGCCCTTGGGCTGGATTTGATTTGGGGGTATTGCGGCGTGCTCAGCATGGGCCAAGGAGTGTTTTTCGGGTTCGGCGCCTATTGCATGGGGATGTACCTGACGCTGCAGATCGGGAAGGAAAGTGTTTATGGGAGCGAACTCCCCGATTTCATGGTCTGGACACAGGTGAAGGAGTTGCCCCTGTTCTGGTATCCATTCAAAAGCTTTGTGGGTGGCTTCCTAGGAGCCATCCTTGTTCCTGCGCTCTTTGCGACCATCTTTGGCTTTCTGGCGTTTCGCAGCAGAATCAAGGGTGTGTACTTCGCCATTATCACGCAGGCCTTGGCGTTTGCGGCCTGGCTGGTGTTCAACCGGAATGAGACTAGGCTTGGTGGAACCAACGGGCTGACGGACTTCAAGCAGTTGCTGGGCTACCGACTGTCCGATCCCTCGACGCAACGAGGACTCTACATCATTACGGTCGTCGCCCTCATCGCATCCTATTTGGTGTGTCGTTGGATCGTCGCATCTCGAGCCGGAAAGGTCTTAATCGCGATACGAGACAGTGAATCTCGCGTGACCTTTTCAGGCTATACGCCCTGGATGTTCAAGCTCTTTGTGTTTGTCGTGGCGGCCGGACTCGCAGGGCTTGCAGGGATGCTCTATGTTCCGCAGGTCGGCATCATCACTCCGGCGCAGATCGGGGTCTTGCCGTCGCTGGAAGTGGTGATCTGGGTGGCGGTCGGAGGGCGCGGGACGCTGATAGGAGCGATCTTGGGAGCGGTGGCCGTCAACTATGGCCGCAGTGTGTTGACCAACTATTTCCCTGAGGCTTGGCCGTTTATTCTTGGTGGACTCTTTGTGATCGTGGTGACCATGTTTCCGGATGGGCTGCTCGGGATGATCAGGAAATTGACCGATCGAAAGAAGACCCCGACACCGTTGATCAAAGCGGAAGGGAGTACAGCGGCGTGACGGACGATAATCTGATCCTGAACTGCCAAAACGTCGTCATGGATTACGACGGATTCAAGGCGTTGAACAACTGTAACTTTAGTGTCCATTACAACGAGCTCCGTGTCGTGATTGGTCCGAACGGGGCCGGCAAAACCACGTTGCTCGATGTGATCTGTGGGAAAACCAAGCCGACGTCGGGTAAGGTCTTATTCGGGAACGGAGTCAATCTGGTCGGCAAGAATGCGGAGGACATCACGAAGCTCGGCGTCGGACGGAAGTTCCAAGCCCCGTCCATCTATGCCAACTTGTCCGTGTGGCAAAATTTAGATTTGTCGGTCAAGCGAGCAAGCAAGGGCGTGTTCCCGACCTTGATGGGACGGTCGACTCCTGCGGAGCGTGAACGGATTGATGAGACATTGGAAACCATTGGATTGACGGAGCATGTCCATGATCGTGCCGGTTCCTTGTCGCACGGTCAGAAGCAATGGTTGGAGATCGGGATGGTGATCTTGCAGGATCCCTCTCTCCTCCTCGTTGATGAGCCGGTGGCGGGCATGAGCGACAAGGAAACGGAACAGACCGGTCAGTTGCTGACGAAGCTCTCGGGGAAACAGGCGATCGTCGTGATCGAGCATGACATGGACTTTGTGCGACAGATCGCAAACATCGTCACCGTGCTGGCTGAAGGGACGGTCGTATGCGAAGGCACGGTCGAAACCGTGCAAGCGGATGAACACGTCCGCGCCATCTACCTGGGACGGGCAAAAGTCGCCCATTAGTCGAGAAAAGGAGTGGGGTGACGTATGGCACAGGACACGAAACGGGTCACGCTGATGCTGGAGAACGTCAATGCCTACTACGGAGAAAGCCATATTCTCCGGAATGTGTCCTTTACGATTGACCCGGGTGAAGTCGTGTGTCTTATGGGGCGAAACGGGGTCGGCAAGACCACGACGCTGAAAACGCTGACCGGGTTGCTTCCCGTGCGGGGAGGCAAGATCACGTTCGATGGGGCGGAGATCACCCATGACCGGACGGATCTCCGGGCGCGACAAGGGTTGGCGTATGTCCCGCAAGGTCGTGAGATCATTCCGCATTTGACGGTGTACCAAAATCTGCAGCTCGGCTATTGGAATCGGCCGGTCATCAGTGGAGATGTCTCCGAAAAGGAGGCGTTTGATGAGGTCTATCAGCTCTTTCCGAAGTTGCCTCAGATCCTCCATCGTCCCGGTGGGGTGCTCAGCGGCGGCGAGCAACAGCAGTTGGCCATCGGTCGGGCGATCTTGTCGAGTCCCAAGTTGCTGTTGTTGGACGAGCCGACGGAAGGGATTCAACCGTCGATCGTCGACCAAATCGAGGACGTCATCATCGGGTTCAAGCAGTCACGTCGGTTTGCCATTCTGTTGGTGGAGCAGGGACTGCATTTTGCGGCACGCCTCGCAGAGAAGTACGTCATCATGGCCAAAGGCGCGGTGATGGCGCAGGGCAAGAGCAACGAGCTGAGCGCCGACATGGTCAGACAGCACCTGACGGTGTAGGGGCACGTACGGTCACCCGATTTTCCACGCGTTCGTCCTGTGCCGCAGTGGTTTCTCTCTTTCCTCATTCTTTCTTTTTCTTGGAAAATTGTGAGGGCTGCTCAGCGAGAAGGTTTGTCCTTGCGAAGCTTCAATCCTTAATTCCCCACGCAGCACCAGGTTCGAGACGTTGCCATTCCTCTCAGCCTCAGGGGAAAGACCATGGTATCTCAGGGTAAATAGGATTGAAATTTTTAATCAATTCGGCTACCGTTCCGAATACGTTGTTGTATCGAGCGAGCTGTTGGAAGATTTCGTTGTTCTGTAGGCACTCCGTGCAAGGCTGGTTGCTTGCAGTGGATACGGTGACCATGATCGAGCATTCCTCGGCCTCGTATGCATGAAACAGAATTCTTGACCTTACTCGGGATCGGCTTCCTGCTTGGGCTCCGACATGCCTTGGATACCGACCATCTAGCGGCGGTCTCCACCGTGCTTGCCGAGCGACCCTCGCTCCTGGCATCGGGCGCCGTTGGATTATGGTGGGGGATCGGCCATACCCTGACGCTGCTACTCGTCGGATCGGCCGTACTTGCCTGGGGACTGCACATTCCTGCTCAATTCGAAATGGTCGCCGAAACAGGGGTCGCCCTGCTGCTGATCATTCTCGGTGGGACGCTCGCCAGAAAACTCTATCGGGAACGATGGCACGTGCACAGCCATCAGCATGATGGTGAGCGGCACGTCCACTTCCATAGCCATCAGCGACAAGACGGTCACGGTCATCGGCATTGGATCGTGGACTCGATCCGTCCCCTCTGTATCGGGATGGCCCACGGGTTAGCTGGATCAGCGGCATTGATGCTGATGATCCTGGCGACGACAACCGATATGATGTCCGGACTCTTATCAATTCTGATTTTCGGCATCGGTTCGATCCTCGGCATGATGATGATCGGGTTGACGATCAGTGTTCCGGTCATTTATTCACGGTCGATCAATCAGCGACTGTTCATGGGTGTGCAAGGGTTGGCCAGTCTCGCTAGTGTTTCAGTTGGTTTCTGGATGTTGGTCACGTTGGCCCGGTCGGCTGCGGGGCAGTGAACCTGCGGGGCGTCCTGATACGGGGTTACTGCGAAGCTTCTCGGTGACCTGAGAGTTCACCATATCTGTGAGTCAGTGGGTATCGAACTTGGAACCTAATTCTTAGAAGAGGAGGAGGTTTTATGCGTCTTAGTCCGAGAGAGCAAGACAAACTGATGATTTATGTTGCGGCGCAGCTCGCGACCGATCGCAAGAAGCGTGGCCTCAAGCTTAACCATCCGGAGGCTGTCGCATACATGACGGCCGCTGTGTTGGAAGGAATTCGTGACGGTAAAACCGTGGCAGAATTGATGAGCTACGGCACGCAGCTCTTGTCGCGTAAAGATGTGATGCCTGGTGTGCCGGAGATGATTCGTGACTTTCAGGTTGAGGGGACGTTCCCAGATGGAACCAAGCTTGTGACTGTTCATAACCCAATCCCCTAGGCGTTGGAGCTGACGTTTGTTGTCGGACATGAAGCGTTCATGGGGAAATTGCGAAGAATGTTTGATGTTCTGATAACGCAGGTGACGCAAGAGATGGGACCTGTGTTGTAAATACGGCACATCTGGATGTAAAGGAGTGAGACAATATGGAAACGAAAGAGCCTCAAGGTTCTGGAGAGTTCAAGGGACAACAAAATCCTTCTGAGGGGACTGGGACATCGAGACGACAGTTTCTTGCTCAGAGCGGGCGTGTCGCTGCTGGGGTGGGGGCTGCCTCGATCTTAAGCAATGCGGGTCACCCCAATATGGTATTCGCGGGGAATGACTCGTTGGTTACGAGGGTCAGCGGAGCGGGAGCAGCTAAACAGAAGAAGCTCCAGGATCCTGTTACGAGATCGAAGGAGGCATTAGCTGCAGCGGTCAGGGCTGAGCTGAACGCCCCCATTATCCCTGGAGAGATCATGACGGTAGCCGGCGATATCGATATGTTGAAAGGACGTGAGACGAAGGAACTGACGATCAAGAACTTAGGTGATCGCCCGATTCAGGTCGGTTCGCACTGTCACTTCTTCGAGTCCAACCGTGCGCTCAAGTTCGATCGCGAACAGGCGTTCGGATTCAGGCTGGCTATTCCGGCCGGTACGGCAGTCCGCTTTGAGCCGGGAGAAGAGAAAAAAGTGATGCTCGTGGCTCTCGCTGGTAATCGACTGGCCCAAGGAGTGAACGGATTGACCGAAGGGTTGTTGGATGATCCGAAAGTCAAAACGAAGGCTGTTGCACTCGCCGCTGAACGAGGATTTGGAAAAGGAGGCGCCCGGTGAAAATTTCACGCAAGCAATATGCATCTCTATATGGTCCCACGACGGGCGATCGTGTTCGACTGGCCGACACGGACTTGGTTATCGAGGTCGAAGAAGATCGGACCGTTCCCGGAGAGGAAGCGGTCTTCGGCGGCGGAAAAACCATTCGTGACGGTATGGGGCAGTCGGCTCGGGCGACCAGCGCCAGCGGGCAGCTCGACTGTGTGATCACGAACGCGCTCATCCTCGACTATACCGGCGTCATCAAGGCCGACATCGGTATTAAGGACGGCCGTATCGTCGGGATCGGCAAGGCGGGCAACTCGGATCTTATGCCAGGCGTGACGCCGGGCATGGAAATCGGTCCAGGAACTGAAGCGATTTCAGGCGAAGGCAGGATCATCACGGCCGGTGGTATCGATACACACATCCACTTCATTTGCCCACAGCAATGTTGGGAAGCGCTTTCGGCTGGTTTGACCACCATGATCGGTGGTGGGACCGGTCCTTCAAGTGGAACCAGTGCCACGACCTGTACGCCTGGCCCCTGGAACATCCATCGGATGTTGGAAGCGTCGGAAGGCATTCCCATCAATCTCGGCTTCATGGGGAAGGGTAATGCCTCACGGCCCGAGGGCTTGAACGAACAGATTGAAGCCGGCGCCATCGGCTTGAAACTGCATGAAGACTGGGGCACAACCCCCAAGGCCATCGATACCTGCTTGAGCGTGGCTGACCGCTACGATGTGCAAGTGGCCATCCATACCGATACGCTCAACGAAGCCGGCTACATCGAAGATACGATCAAGGCGATCAAGGGGCGAGCGATCCACAGCTTCCATACGGAAGGTGCCGGTGGTGGTCATGCGCCGGACATCATCAAGATTTGCGGTGAGCCGAATGTGCTCCCGTCTTCGACCAACCCCACGATGCCGTTTACCGTCAACACGATGGACGAGCATTTGGACATGTTGATCGTGTGTCACAATTTGAACCCACGCATTCCTGAAGACGTCGCGTTTGCGGAGTCCCGTATCCGACGTGAAACCATCGCGGCGGAAGATATCCTGCATGACTTGGGTGCGATCAGCATCATGTCATCGGATTCGCAGGCCATGGGTCGTATCGGAGAAGTCATCACGAGAACGTGGCAAACGGCGCATAAGATGAAGGTTCAACGGGGACACCTCACACCGGTGGGTGGGAAAGACTCCGGCCAGAACGATAACTTTCGGGCCAGACGTTATGTGGCCAAGTATACGATCAATCCGGCCATCACCCATGGTATCGCCCATGAGGTTGGCTCTATCGAGGTTGGAAAGATCGCGGACCTCGTCGTCTGGAAGCCGGAGTTCTTCGGAGTAAAACCTGAGATGGTCTTGAAGAACGGATTTATTGCACAAGCCCAGATGGGTGATCCGAATGCCTCCATCCCGACACCGGAACCGACCATCAGTCGGCCGATGTTCGGCGCTTTTGGCCGTGCGTTAACGAGCACCAGCTTCACCTTCCTGTCACAGGCGGCTATAGATCATGAGATTCCAAAGCGGCTTGGTTTGCAGCGGCGGGTGGCGGCGGTCAAGAACTGCCGGAACCTTGGGAAACGTGATCTTAAGCTGAATGACGCACTTCCTAAAATGGAGGTGAATCCAGAGACCTACGTTGTAACTGCGGACGGTGTGCCGCTCACCTGTGAGCCGGCCATTGTGTTGCCGTTGGCACAACGGTATCAATTGTTCTAACGAACAAGACAGCCGGCTCGACTATTGGTTTGGAGTGATCGTCACGGTAGTGGGCCGGCTGTTGTTGTTTTTTGCTCGTGTAACATGAATACCCCTGCATTACTCGAAGGGTTGCGATTTGTCGATACGTTTTTCCCCTCCGGAGGCTATGCCTTTTCCTCGGGGCTGGAAGCAGCGGTCCAGGGCGGGGCTGTCAAGACGTCTGATCAGCTGGCCAAGTATGTTGAGGATTTGCTGCGTGGGGGGATGAGCCGTCGGGAGGTGCTTGCCGTCAAGCAAGCGAATCGTGCGGCTTCAAAGGGATTACTGGAGGGTGCGGTCCAGATCGATCGAGCGCTTGAGTCGACGAAGCTTGGTCGTGAATCGCGCATGGCTAGTCGCCAGATGGGGCGACAAGTGATCAGGGTCGCGGCGGATCAGATCCGAGCCAAGTCGATCCTGAATGAATATCGTGATGAAGTAGAAGCCGACCGCGCTCCAGGGCATCTCGCGGTGACGTTTGGACTCACCATGGGTTCGTGTGGCTGGAACCCGGAAGAAACTGCCGGGGCCTTTTTGTATCAAACGGCTGTGGGGTTCATCTCCTCGGCGATGCGACTAAGTCCTATCGGTCAACATGAGGGTCAATGTATCCTAGGCGAATGGCTTCCATTGATTGAACGGATCAGCCGGGAGGTTGACCTCGATACGGCAATGAGCTCGTGGTCACCGATCCAAGATATTTATGCGATGCGACATGGCTCCCTGGAATGGAGACTGTTTCGGTCGTAAGGATAAAAAGCAGATAGCTGATAACATATAGCATACAACGGGAGGAAGGAGAAGAGGCTCGTGGCTATCAGCCATTGGCCATTCGCTCTTCGTATTATTATGCATGATCTCAATCGTGAACATCATCACAATTGGACTCCGACTCAAGCGAGGAAACAAGGTATACCGGTCATTGGTATTGGCGGGCCTGTTGGATCGGGAAAGACGGCGCTCGTGGAAGCCCTGTGTCAACGACTGCGCGATCGTTTCAGCCTCGCGGCCGTGACCAACGATATTTTTACGAAAATTGACGCCGAAATCCTGACCAAACGCGCCGCACTTCCGGTCGATCGGATTCTTGGTGTAGAGACCGGAGGCTGTCCCCATACGGCGATCCGTGAAGATGCGTCCCATAACCAGGAAGCCATCGATGATTTGCTGCGCCGGCATCCGGATGTGGAGCTGATCTTCTTGGAAAGTGGTGGGGATAATCTTGCGGCCACGTTCAGCCCCGAACTGGTGGACTATGTCATCTATGTGATTGATGTGTCCGGCGGTGACAAGATTCCCCGGAAGGGTGGACCGGGGATCACGCGATCTGATTTCCTCGTCATCAACAAAATGGATTTGGCCCCGCATGTGCGCGCAGATCTCTCCGTCATGGATCAGGATACCCGCAAGATGCGCGGGGAGCTTCCCTTTGCCTTCACCAATATCCTGTCCGGCGAGGGGATGGATGCGGTGGTGGCGTGGCTTGAGCAGCGCATTCCGCAACGAGTCAAGCGTTCATGACTATGCCGACGCGGCAGGGACAGCGGAAGCGGGCGGCTCGGAAAACAGGTACGTCTCAACCAAGGACACCGTCTCGGGCACGCACGTCTGTTCGGAAGAAAAAAACTCCTGGACGGTTTGCGACCGAGTTAGTCGGGCGGGTCGGTGAGCTGAAGCTGACGTATACAAAGCTTGATCACCGTACGGTGATCTCTCACTCGTATTTCACCACGCCCTGGAAACTGCTGCCTCCTATCTATCTCGATGATACCGGGTCTGCCTATACCTTACTGGTCAATCCATCCGGTGGTCTTGTCGGGGGAGATCATCTATCCATCGACATGACGGTGGAGCAGCATGCGCATGTCCTCATTTCGGCTCCCTCCGCCAACCGGGTGTATCAAACGGAAGGTGCGGTATCTGAACAGCACGTCGCCATCGCGGTCGAGCCCGGCGCGATTCTCGAATGGTTTCCTGAACATACGATTCCCTTTGCGGGATCTCGGTTTCGGCAGAGTCTCCGAGCCACGGTGGAACCTGGCGCGACGCTCTTCCTGTGGGATGCGCTTGCTTCTGGTCGTATTGCCAGAGGAGAGCGGTGGGCCTTTACCGATCTAGAGAATGAAATCCACATCATCACGGCCTCCGGCAGTTCGCTGCTTGAACGATATGTGCTAGATCCGGCAACGGACTTAGGGGCGGTCGGTCTGGCTGAAGAATGGGATTATGTAGCCTCGTTCTACGTGGTGAACGACGCCATGTCGCCAGAAGTCTGGACTGGGTTGGAGTCGAACATGGCAGCGCTTCTGGACACCAAGCCAGGAGCTGTATTAGGCGGGGTCTCAACCGCACCAGTGCCTGGCCTTGCCGTCAAGTTGGTGGCCCGAACAGCGCCGGATCTCTTGGCCATGATGGAGGCCTTATGGGCAGCCGCTCGCGAAGCTGTGCTGAAGCTCCCGCCGGTGTCACTGCGAAAGTACTAGGCCGACCTGGTGATTAACCAGGATCACCGCTCCACACACGAACCGCTCTGTCCCGTCCGCCTGTTCGGCGGAGGTGTCCGTGAGATTCGGGAGCAGATCTTTCTCCGAATCCCCCTTCACCGCCGCTTCATGACCTGAATTCTTCTCCCGTCTGACCGATTTTGGTAGTGTCTGCGCTTCTTTTTCACCGTGTTCACCGCTTTTCGCACACACTCGTCCGCGATCCTCACGGACACTATCCTTTCTCACACAGTTCTCCCTGCAACCGCGCTTTTCAGCCTGATTCCTGTCGTTGGATACGGCCTTCTGTCCACGCCTGAGGTGCAAACACATCAACGCCCGCCCAGACCTCCGCTGGGGTTCGCCTCTGCAAGTGATCATGCGGTCAATCATGGTTGTACCAGCCGCGGATATCCTGCAGAGCACTGGTGAACTCACGTTCATCGGCAATCGGCTCCGTCGCCAGCGCTCGCTTCACCGTGCCGATAAACCATTCCACCCGCCCGTAATGCCAGGGACAGCCCGGTTCCGTGCGTTGATGGCGGATCCCCAACAGCCAGAGGCCGAGTCGAGATCAGCGGGAGACGAACACCGCCTCGTTGTCCGTCCTTAGGAATTGTGGTCGGCTATACTGCTTCACCGCCAGCACCAACTCCTGAAGCATCCGCCACGACGACTTGTCCGCGAGGGCCTGCAACCGAAGACAGGCCAGGCTGGCATGGTCCACGAGCGCGAGGGCCACATGCGCAACTCCTCGTCGATCCGTTTTCGTTAACAGATCGCAGCCCCAGATCCGGTTGCGTGGCATTGGCCGAGGCACGCGATGCTTCACCTTCCGCCGGGCTTCGTAGATCAGATACTGGTGCTTGCGACAGGTGTCCGCCACATACGTCTTACTCACCGTCATGTACCGTCGTGCCGCCCAGCGGCGATTGAAGTGATGCGCGATCGTGCGACAGCCCGCCTCCGGCATTCGCGCCTTGAGGCGAACCACCTCATTCCTGACCCACGTCGGTTTGGGCTGGGCGAAGACGAGACGTGACGGTGAGGTCGGTCTCCATCTGTGAGGGCGTCGTCGCCAGTCACGAAGTACTCAGGTGGGGGGATCGTGGCCAGCAGCCCAAGGAACGGGCAATCCCGCTCGTCACGGATAGGTGTCTCAATTGGAATGGGATCGACGAACTGGGTTTCAGCTCGCATGGTGGCCAAGAAGTTCGCGGGATTCACGCCGGCTCGGGCAAAGGCCGGTTGGAGTTTTAGGCGGTAGACGACCATTTCCAGTTCGGCGAAGGTGGCCGGACTCATGACTGGAATGAGGCGGCGCTGCAAGACCGCACGCACAATCCGCGCGGGATGTCCCACGGCGGACAACAGGCCGGACACGAAGATGTTGGTATCAAGAACGACGCGCACGCTCGCGCCGTACCGCCTCGACCTCGGCGGCGATCTGATCGGGGGTGATGCCGAGCTCGCGCGTGGCGCGACGCAATTTGCTGACCATGCGAGCGAGCCGTTTGCAACTTGCGGTACGCGCAGGGGATTCCAAGATCAAGATCTCGGCCCCACGATAAGCGATAACGGGTTTGCCCCAGCTCTTGACCCATGCGGAGGGAATGACCACCCCGGATCTTCTTGTCTGTTTCACGGCTTTCATCGCGGCCCTCTTCCGTTCCCGTGCGACGCACGTATAGCATGTCCACAGTATGCTCGCCTACCATCCGGGATGGCTCCGCTCAGCGATCAAGTCGGTAAAGCGGAAACCTACGAGTACGACGGCAACGACAATCTGACCAAGCGGATCACGCCCAAAATGGACCAGATTGTCTTTGCCTACGACGCCGTGAATCAATTGCTGAGCAAGACGCTTCCTGGTACTCTGGCCACCAGCTACACGTATGACGCTGTGGGCAATCTGCTCACGGTGACGGATCCGGACAGCGCACTGACGATGACGTATGACCAAGCCAATCGGCTCTTGACCACCAGCACGGCGGGCAGCCTCAATCAGCCGAGCGTGACGCTGACGTATGCCTACGACAAGAACGGGAATCGACTCACGCTGGCGGATGGCACGAACACGAATACCGCGACCTACGATCCGCTCAATCGTCTCGCCAGTCTCACGAGCCCAGCGGGCGCGAACACCTTCGCCTATGACGCGCTGAGCCGGAGAACCTCCCTCACGCTGCCCAACGGGACGCAGACGACGTACACCTACGATCCCGCTTCGCAAGTGACCAATATCCTCCATCAGCTCACGGCCACCAGCACGCAGATCAACAAAGCCGACTACCTCTACAACGGCGTGGGGAATCGCACGAGTCTGACAGATAAAAGAGGAGCCCAGACGTTTGGGTACGACACTCTGGATCGGCTGACGAGTGCGAGTCATCCGCTCCTCGGAACGGCGCAATCATTCGCCTATGATCCCGTGGGGAACAGAACCACCGCAGGCAACGTGACGAACCCCGGGAACCAGCTCACGACGGACTCGACTCATGCGTATCAATACGACGACAATGGGAATCTGACGCGGAAGACGCTCCTCGCGACCGGCACCTACACGCAGTACAGCTACGATCCAGAAAATAGACTCGTGAAAGTCGAAGACTTCGTGGCGGGCAATTCCACGCCCGCGTTCAGCAGCACCTATCGGTACGATGGCCTCGGTCGCCGCATCGAAAAGGTGGCGAATGGCCAAACGAAACGCTACATCTATGATGGGGAAGATATTCTGTTGGAATACGATGGAACGAACACGTTGCAAGCCCGCTATACCCACGGGCCTGGCATCGATGAACCGATTGCGGTGACGAAGGGCGGCAGCACCTTCTTCTATCACCAGGATGGGTTGGGTTCTGTGACTGATCTGACCGACACTGTGGGTGTGACAGCCAAGAGCTACAGCTACGATGCGTACGGGAATATCCTCGAATCCCCTGGTACCGTCGAGCAGCCGTATACGTATACAGGCCGGGAGTTTGACAGCGAGAGCGGGCTCTATTACTACCGCGCCCGCTACTATGATCCAGCAACGGGGAGGTTCTTGCAGGAGGATCCGATCCTTTTTGCAGGAGGCGACTTCAACTTGTGATTCCCCGTAGCTTGCTACGGGGATCCTGTTCTCTGGTACCCTCTGGTACATGGAGGATCAGAGGGGCGAGGAAGTTAGGAAGGGCGCACACTGTGCGTGGCAAATCCACTACCACATTGTGTTTCCGGTGAAATATCGCAAAGCCTTGCTGGACGACGAGGTGACGGCAATGATCCGAGAGACGGCGAACGAGATTGAGGAACGATTTCCGATCGAGATGGAAGCGATCGGAATGGACAAGAATCATATTCATCTGCTGTGCAGTGCCCATCCGAAGATGGCACCGGGACGGAGTGTGCAGATTTTCAAGAGTCTCACGGCCCGGGAAATCTTTCGACGGAAGCCAGCTGTGAAACGAGTACTGTGGGGTGGGGAGTTTTGGACGGATGGGTACTTATGTGGCGACGGTGGGGGAGCGAGCGAATTGGCAGACCGTCGAACGGTATGTGCAGCGGCAAGGGGCCCCCTCCGAAGATCTCCGACAACTCCGCATGTTTTAGTTCTGTGATACCCCGCAGCTTGCTGCGGGGAGCTTCATTCTTTATGAATATGCTCGAAACAATCCCAGTAATCTGATCGACTTTACAGGGCAAAAGCCAAGGCGCCCATCTGGGCCTGGCAGTAGCCCATCGGCGCCTCCGCCAAACGATGATAACAAAAAGGCTCGTGATCCTAGAACGGGGGAAGTGTATGACCCAAAGAATCCGCAGCAAAATTCGAACCAAAGTGGCACGATCGATCCCGACCCGCTCCCACGGCCGAAACCTCGACAAACAAAGTTTTGTGATGGGCTTTATGAACGGTGCATTAAGACTTGTGAGAGTTGGTGCCCTCCAATAAAAATAAAAGGCAAAGACTTAAAGGCAACTTGCCGCCCACTATGTTTTGCGGTGTATCTAGCCTGTGTAGCTAGTAAGCCTGATGAGGATGGGGATTAGCCCAAGATAAGGCACTATATGCTCACACTCAATATAAAGTCGAACAATAACGCGTTCGAGAGTTCTAAACAGGCAATTGCTCGAGGTGAGCCATTCGCAGTGGTAATAGAGGGATTCAGTGCTAAGCTCGTCAAGCGGATGCGGCCATTCTTTGCGTATCTCTCGGGTATTAACGAGCAGAAGCCGGGAAAATTGGAGGGGCTGAAGTGTAGTGTATACGCCTTGTTCATCGGTGACTTTGGCGCCATATATCATTACGCGATGAGAGCTCGAATGAATGCGATTTGGGAGGAAGGAAGTAACTCAGTTACAGTATTTTTTAAATTCGCTGAATAGCTCACTGTGCTTGCGCCCAATCGAGAACTTGCCAGAAGGTTGTCCCATGCCTGGGTTGTCCTCCACACTCACACTACTAGTTCCAGCCTCAACCTAATAAGAAGAAAAGGGGACAGGCTACTTTGCAAGTCGGGATTGCCGTGGGCGGCCGCGGGGGCGCAACGTGGACTCTAGCCCGAGCCGGGCTGCAATGCGGCGTTGCCACTGCGGGGACCCGAACGGTTGCTGCCGATTCACACAGGTGCGGAGGGTGGTGAGGTCGTCGGCGAGGATGGGAGCGTCGAGCCCCTGGCGCCCCTCGGCTGATCGTGACGCCGAGCGGGGAGCGATCAGATGGGGATATTGCAGACTGGACCAGGGCCACTCGTTGGCCTGCTTCACCAACCGGGCTCGGACGGGATTGAGCAGGACATAGCGGAGGACGGTGAGCAGATGGCTGTCTTGTTGAATCGGGAAACTTTTGAATCGGCCTTGCCACACATGCCCATGACGGTGGTAGTACCGATGATAGCGACGGACATGACTGGTCATCCACCAGTGCATGAAGGGGCTGAGGGAGGCATCACGGATCGGTTGGAGCACCAGATGAAAATGGTTGGGCATCAGACAAAACGCGAGTATCTTGACAGGATGCTTGGCGTTGGCGGCGGCAAGCAGCTCCAGAAAGGCTCGGTAGTCGCCGTCGGTGTGAAACACGGTGGCGCCGCCGTTACCACGATTGAGGACATGAAAGGCATGGCCAGCCAGATGGCCGCGAGGGATGCGGGGCATAGGGGCAAGGATACGCAGGGCAGCGGCACGATGCAATGAAAAAATAGCCTGTCCCCTTTTACGAAGGTGTGATGTGTGGATTACAGGCCTCGCCTGACCCTGATGGCTTGGCGGTCAATGATCACGAGTGCGTGAGCTAGCTCGGTGTCGGGCACTTCGGCGAGCAGCCGCGCGAGGGCGTCTTGCGTTTCTTCGATGGTCGTGGGCCACACGCGTAATCGGATGATGCCGGCATGCGAGCCGATAGGGAACATACGTAGGTCAGAAAAATCCTCGTCAAAGGTCACAATGATCGCGTGCTGTTGTTGGGCCCAGGCAAAGAGTTCCTCATCGGGGCGTCCTGATAATGCGACGTCCGACGTGTGGAAGATGGTCCAGTGCGGGCGACGAGCACGGAGCCAGTCGGCAATGACACGGGGTACGTTCTGATCCAGGAGAACCGTGAGGGCGTCAGGCACGAGGAATCACTTTGTCTTCGTCCACGACCTGGCTGACATAGTCCAACGCGGCGGCAATATCCTGGCGAGTCAATTCTGGATAGGTCTGAAGAATCTGGTCGTGGGAGTACCCACCGGCGATCAACCCTAGGATATTGGTCACCATAATCCGCGTTCCGCGGATGCACGGCTTCCCGCTGCAGATGTGCGGGTCAATGCTGATTCGTTCGTAGCGCATAGGACCCTCCGCGACCGGACAGTAGAACACATCATGTTTGACGACAGACCCATGATAACAAGCTCACCCGTACTGGTCAAAGTTTCTTGGCCTCTGTGTTCGCTGAACTGAATACCGCTTTCCGTCATCCCTATTTGTAAATCATAGCGAAGTTGCTACAATTCCCACTCATGTCCGCTGTCTGCTCACCCGGTCCGCGACGAACAACCCATCTGGACTCGACCTTAACCTACGATCAACTGACAGAGGGGTTCAGGTATGATCCCGCCTCGCAGGTCACCCAGATCCTCCATCAACTCACCGCCAGCAGCAGAGTCCCATCTGGCGTGAGAAAGAAGACGTGTTGCGGAGTGTGCCAGGGGTGGGCCCCGTGCTCACCACGACGCTCCTCGCGAATCTGCCAGAACTCGGCACGCTCACGCGCAAAGAAGTGGCGGCCTGAGCCGGCGTGGCACCGTTCCCACGAGACAGCGGCACCCTCAAGGGGCGGCGGGCAAGCTGGGGTGGGCGGGCTCATGTGCGAGCCGCGCTCTACATGGCGGCGTTGGTGGCCTCACGGAAGAACCCCGTCATTCGTATCTTTTATCAGCGGCTCTGTCAGGCAGGAAAAGCAAAGAAGCTGGCACTGACGGCCTGCATGCGAAAGCTTCTCACGATTCTTAATGCGATGGTGAAGAGTCGTACGCTGTGGCGGGTCGGAGCTCAGCAACCCGCTTGACTTTGAAGACAGTTGCTGGCCCCAGATTTCCTCATGTTGCAAGAGAATCGTGAAACAATCGGTCCCGCGTGACGATCACTTTTGAGGTTTTACTTAAGAATGCATCGACGGCATTGTTCCAGGTATCCAGTTTTGTTGTCACCTGACTGAGATCAAGCTTGTGTTCCCGGATTAGGGTGAGCACTTTCCCCGCATCCGTTCTTGCATTGGCTAAACCTGTTTTATGCGTAATGCCATTGATGTACATGTGTACCAATGGCAGTGCAAATTTCTTGGGATAAATGCCAACGCTTGTACAGACACCGTAGTTCTTCACACTGGTCAGGGCAACGTTCAATCCTTTACCGCTGGAGGTCGCTTCTACCACGATGTCATATCTATCTTTCACTTCTGTCAGGGACGCATGACACGTATCTGCGCCTATGTTCTTTGCCAATGCCAAATCATCATTGATCTCATCCACGTATACAATCTCCCTGGCGCCCATGGCTTTCGCCAGGAGTATGCAATACAAGCCGATGCTCCTCGGCCTTCCTCCGAGGATGAGCACCGATTGACTGGCATTCTTTTCCAAATAAGGAACGATGGCTCTGTAGGCATCCGGAACATTGTCGCTTAGACTGGCGAGGTGAACAGGATCAATGTGAGCAGGGATTTCCAACAACATCGTGTCTGCATAGGGTACTTTGACGACATCCGACATGGCGCCTCCGAATTGCAGATGTAAGCCTAAGCCATAGGTTGACAACTTCGGAAAGTGCTGGCAGGAACTTGTTATACCGTTTGTACAATTCACACAAGATCCGCAAGACAGCTGAAAAGGAACGGAGACCACAGCTCCTGCTTTCACGTGTGTGACCTGATCGCCTACTTCCAGGACTTCCGCGACACATTCATGACCGAAGGCAAAAGGTCCGGAGATCATCTTCCCGAAATACTGGTTAAACAAGGGATCAACGATGCCGAAGAGTTTACCGATTGTAAGTTTGGGGACTATGTGGTCGAACAGATACAAATCATCGAGATCGCATTTGGCGACGGCAAATGGTCTTACCAATGCCTCGTGCGCATGCGTCAGTTGGGGCAATGCAGCATCCCTCCATTCCAACTTTCCCTTCTTTACAAAAAACAATTGTTTCATAGCTAAAAAACCACTGGCTCAATTTAACATGTTCTATTAGGGGCCAGGGAATCACGGGAACGAATCTGAAAATGGTCAGGTCTTTTAAATAAACACTTGTGAGATAGCGCTACTGAGTAGCCTTGCTATGCTCTCCTCGCAAGGTCTTCCAATCTCGGCTGATATTCTGCTGGATAACGGTGCATTCAGCGTTGCCCTCGCTACAATTGAGAAAAGATAGGGTCGGTTCTTGACGTTACACCGCTGGCAGCACCACTGTTCTTGTAAAGTTCCACGCGACTGCTAGAATCCTGTCTCCTGGCCGCTGTCTGCTTCTCGTGTCCGCCACGAAACACCTCTCAGGATGCAGCCTTCACCTACGATCACCTTGTAGCGGAGTTCAGGTATGATCCCGCCTCGCAGGTCATCAATATCCTCCATCAGCTCACCGCCACGAGTGCTCAGATCAATAAGGCCGACTATGTCTATAACGGCGTGGGGGATCGGACCAGCCTGACGGACAGACGCGGGTCGCAGACCTTCGGCCATGACCATCTGAAAAGACAGATCAGTCCCTTAGACTACGTGCCCGATTCCGGTTTTTTTCTTCGATTGTGCTAGGTCCGAAGGCAACCCTATAGGTTGGAAGCCTGTGGATCAGCAGCATTGGCTGTTCGAAGCGACCAGGCGAGTCCTAGGAGGGACAGGGTGAAAATGACCCATTTTGATGGGTCGAAGTTATACCAGAGGGGGCCGTTGCGGTAGTCGGTGGGATGGCTGTGATGGTAGTTGTGATAGCCCTCACCAAAGGTGAGCAGGGATACCATCCAGCTGTCTCGGCTGGAATCGGCATGACTATGGGGTTGGCTTCCCCACAGATGGCAGACTGAGTTGATGCAAAATGTCGAGTTTAGCACAGCGAAGGTTCGGCCTATGCCCGCCAACATAAAGCAGCTCATCCCTCCAAGCCAACCGTTGTACAGATAGCCCACCAGGAACGGGAACGCCAACCCCGAGAGGAAGATGAGGGTGTAGTATCGGTGTTGCCACATCACGACCGGATCCTGCCTGAGCCTGGTTGCGTATTTTTCGTCGGAGTACTTCTTGTCTGCAAAGAGCCACCCACAGTGGCTGTGCCAGAACCCTAGCTTCGCGTTGTAGGGATCCGCGTCCTGGTCGCAGGCGGCGTGATGGCGGATGTGGTCCGCTCCCCACTTGAGTGCGGATTGTTGGAGGGCCCATCCTCCGGCGATAAGGAAGACAGCCTTCACTCCATCGGGACAACTGAAGCTGCGGTGTGAGATGAGACGGTGATATCCGACGGTAATGCCCAATCCTGTGACAACATAGAGGAGCGCAAACATCGTCCAGTCGAACCACGTATAGCCATAGAGGAAGCCAAATAGCGGTACTCCGATCACGGCGCTTCCCACGATAATGCTGAAGAGCATCACCGTGACATAGACCGGGTAGGTACGTTTGAGCCCGCTTGTAGAGATAGTTGTCGCTATCATGTGAGGGTACGTGAGGGAAGTGGCATAGGTCTGACGTCCACCTGGGGGTATAACTTTCGCCAATGTATCAGGACAATATGGAAATAGCTACTCTGGCAGGCCTTCCCAGGCGACTCTTGATTCGGTTGACAGCGGACGGTAAGATTTCATATACATACTCGGTCTATCTAGACACCGCCACGGTGTGATCGATGGTATCAAGTACTGTGAACCAAAAGTTCTTTGGTGAAGAGAAGCCAGAGGAATAGGTCAGTCGGAGGCAGAATGTTGGTTAATTACAAGGAGGCAGTCAAATGAAGAGTGCGTTATCAATCATGTTTGGTGTGGCAGCCGTCGCCTTGGTCGCGGCGCCTCTCACCTCGTATGCGGGCGGAACGATTGCGGGGAAGGTGACATTTTCCGGGAAGTCGGAACAAAAGGAATTCTTGTTCTCGAAGTTCCCGAATCCGAAGTTTTGTCCCCAGATTCCTGACAAGAGCAAGGCGGATGGCGACAAGCGGTTCTTGAAGCAAATCGAAGTGAGCAAGGATGGCGGATTGAAGGGCGCTGTCGTGGCCGTTGTGGACATCGAGGATAAGGCCTGGATGGACGGCTATGCCGGAACGGAAGTCGTGGCAGCGTTCTGTGATTTCCAGCCGTTCAGTGGCGTGGTGGTGAATACCCGCCCATTCAAAGTTGAAAACACCGATGCCGATGCCGATGATCCTAAGTCCGTGGCCGGCGTGCTGCACAATCCCCATAGCTTTACCGTGAAAGGGAACTCTTCCGCGACCGGTTTCAACATCGGTCTGGCAAAGAAGGGCGATAAGTTGGACAAGCCGGTGACCTTCCGTGGCGGTGCCGAGAAGGAAGGATACTACCGTTTGCAGTGCGACCAACATGAGTTCATGCAGTCCTTCTTCCTCCCGGTGTCGAATGCACACTTTGCCGTGGCGAAGGACGATGGGTCATTCGAGATCAAGGATGTTCCGGCTGGCAAGCATAAGGTGATTGCTTGGCATCCATTCGCCGGGAAGGCGAAGAAGATCGAATTTGACGTCGATGTGACTGATGGCGGAACCGCCAAGCTCCAGGCTGAAATCAAGTAAGTTCGTTTCAGCAAGTGCGAGTCATCGAAGGGCAGCGGGTAATCCGCTGCCCTTCGTGTTTTCAGTGAGTTAGCTGTCGTTGCCTCGCCTTGCCTTTCCCTTTCCCCTCTAGGTAAGATGCCTCTTTTTCAGGCAGATCGCTTGCGGGAGGTGGTGTGTCACGAGAGCTCTCACTCGCAGAAATCTTTCAGCTTGGGTACTACTGGGAGACGAAGATCCTCTTGACCGCCGTCAAGCTCGACGTCTTTTCTGCAATCGGCGAACAGTCTCGGGATCTCGATGACATTGCAGGTCGATTGCGCGCCAACGCACCGACCTTGTCTCTTCTATTGAACGCACTTGTGGCCATGAAACTCCTCACTAAAGAGGGCGAGTCGTATCGTAACTCTTCGACGGCGTTAAAGCATCTCGTGCGGCACTCCCCCCAGTACGTCGGTCACTTGCTGTTGCTGCACGATGCGGAATGGAACAACTGGGGACAACTTGAAGAGACGGTTCGGACTGGTAACCGGTCCGTGGACCGGCATGTCTTTGAGACGGATCCGGAATTGGGTGGGAATGTGTTGGCGGTGTTGAACCGTATTGGTCAGCAAAGCGGCCCTGACTTCGCGAAGCGGCTGAAACTTGTCGGCCGGGAGCGATTGCTGGATTTAGGGGGAGGGGTTGGCACAAACGCGATTGCTTTCTGCCAGGTGTATCCGGAACTTCGTGCAACGGTGTTTGACCTTCCGGCGACGCTCAAACTGACGGAAAAAACGGTGAAGGAAGCCGGATTGGAATCTCGGATCTCACTCCAGTCAGGTGATTTCAATAGAGACCAACTTGGCGGGCCGTATGATGTGGTCCTGATGTCGGATATTCTGCATTATCAAACGTTTCAGATGAACCAGGATTTAGTGGCAAAGGCCGTGGTCTCGTTGGCGCCGGGTGGGCGGTTGATCATCAAGGATCGGTTTCTTGATGAAGCCGGCACTGGTCCCGCTTGGACGACGGCATTTACGATTCATATCTTGATCAATACGCAGCATGGCGGTTGCTACAAGACGAGCGAGGCCATGCAATGGCTGGCGCATGCCGGATGCGTCTCTACCGAGGAACTGGAGAAGACGGCTGTTGTTCAAGGGGTGAAGCCATAGACCACGACTCGTCAGGCGCTACTCGTAAGTGGGGCATAACTCGCGTCGAGATGAAGCGGGTTTCCGCGAAACGAGTGAGCCATGAACCGATGAGGCGTTGTTTGTTGAGGAAACGGAATGGATTGGTTACGGGGGCCGGGGTTTTTTGGCACGCATGCGACGGCTGGGGCCGATCTCAGTCAGTTCATGGCCACGCTGTTTACGACGCTCTTCGTCGTGGGATGGGTCCAGGCTCGGCGACGTCATGCCGATACCCACCATTGGCTGATGTTGGGCGGCATGATGTCCATGCTCAGTTTCTTTGTGGCCTATTATCTGTTCCGGCAACTCGGCGTGCTGGCGGTCGAGGGGAAGGAAGGGTTCGGCGGTTCGCAATCGCTCTATGACTATGTCTTCATCCCGGTACTGACCCTCCATATTATCCTGGTCATCATCGGGCTGATCATGGCGGTGTATATGATGGTCTTGGGGTTTCGTTCTCAGCAATTCATCGACGGCGTGCGGTCGCTTCGGGAATCACGACTCATGACCACATGGAAGAAGATTGGGATCGCGTTCGGTGTGGTGGCCGTAGTCGTGCTGGGGTTGTTTTTTTCGCGTGTGGCGACCGCCGGATTTTCGATGCGAAAACTAGAAGTTTATTTAATCTTTCTGGGACTGGTCGCCTTTGTGTTTGCCATCGAGATGACTATTCAGCGAATCTGGCCGGATGGCGCACAGCGACATCGAGCGCTCGGCCGCTTCACCATGGTGATTTATTGTGTCCTGTTCGTCACGGGCAGCTTCACTTACACCATGCTATACATCCTGTACCCAGGGAAGATCGGGTGACTTTATGGCAATCCGCCCAGAAACGCTTCACTGGGGCTTGGTATGTTGACCTGCGGCTGTGGCCGATGGATGCATACTGAAGGGATCGAGGAACGTGCCTACGAAGATGGCGGCCTCCAGTGGTTCATCCGTTCTGAGTGTAGAGGATGTGGCTTAAAAGTTGGCGTCGATGTGCCTGGAGGGCAGCCGAGTCAGTTGGTCGATCGGTTGATGTGGACCGACGAAGCCTTGCATCGACGGGACCGGATGCCGCCGTATCTTGCAACGCTCGTCAAGGAAGAGGTGGAGCAGGAGGCTCGTCAACGGAACATTCCCGTCATCACCTACGAGCTGTTGCTTCAGCCTCGTGGGGGAACTCGAGTTGAATGGGATCCTGAAGCCGAGCGACGATTGGATCGAGTGCCTGCTCCGGTTCGTGCCATGGCGCGTATCGAACTTGAGCGAACGGCGGCTGATCGCGGGCTCGCACGTATCACGGTCTCCCTCATGGAAGAAGTGAAGGCAAAGTATTTTGGAATGGGCGCCTCGAAATAGTAACGAGTGATGAGGACTGAGTGCTGAGAAGGAGATTTGACGTGACACGATGTACGCTCCAACCTCGGCCCTCGGTCCTGCTGGCTCAGTCCTGAGTATATTTATGCTGCATCGAATGGCGTTGCGGGTGCTTCCGAGCTTGAGTTTGGCGGTAACGGAAGAGGCCGTGCGCAAGAAAAAACGCATCGTGATGTTTGTCCCTGGGCTGATTGCCTTTGGGGTCTATCGCCTTGCCAAGCATCTTGTTCCAATCGCCGAGCCGCTGGTGCTCTTGGCCGTGAGTGCGCTGGTTGCCATGGTGACAGCGGTCTTGGCCTACCGGGTCGGGCGTGCTGCGTCCTGGTCGGAGATCGTCCGCCACGATGGCGTCCGGTTGCTCAGCTGGCTCGTCGGATGGATCGGTGCCGTTTATGGCATCCAGCTCTCCCTTCTGGTGCTGACGCTCTTGTGGATCATGAGCTACAGCTATCTCCAGCATCCTGATGGACCGGCGATGATGGCTATCATAATCTCCTGTACATCCGTCGCGCGCGATGCATTTGAGATTGGGCATGTGCGTCGGCTCGCACAGATGGGGCGGCCCTTTCTCACGTTCCCGGATGCTACCTCGCTTCGGATGCTGCTGCAGCACAAGACCGGGCAGCTGGGACCATGGGTTCTCGCCGGACTCGGTCTGGGTATGCTGGCAGCCTTTCCGGGGATGCTCATTGCGGATGTTCAGGGAGCAGCGTTGGCTCAGTTGTTCGCTGTGACTGTTCTTGGTGGAGGGCTGACGCTCTGCGCGTATTTTGGTGGGCTCTATCCATCGACTCCGTGGGTGGAGACGCTTCGCCGGACGGCACCGGGTGAGCTGGTGAAATATTGGTGGTGGCCTGGGATGGCCTTTGCCTCGACCTATTATCTGGTCGCGATGGGGCTGTTGTTGTTTGTCTTGCGGCAGCCGACGATCACGACAGGTTCAGCAGTTGGGATGGGGGCAATCGTGACAGCCATCATGGCGTTGTATGGGTACTATCTGGGGGATCGCCGCCATGTGGAAGATGAACAGGCGCCTCAGCTGTCCAGTGGAATGTTACGATGTCCGTTTGTGATGGGCATTCTGGGCAAGACTATCGGCTCCACCGATACATCTGGGGAGTTGGCACTCGGTAAGACTGGGATGAAGGGGTAGGTGTATGGGCCAAGGATTTAGGATCAACAGTTCCTTGCTTCGTGTGGCACTGGGCATTGCAGTCGTCTCGGTTGCTCTTGGTTGTCTGGGGCATGGCTCCGATTTATCTTTTGCCGACTCCTCCACCGATGTGTACTTTGGAACCGAAGGAATCCCACAAGGGCCGGCGGCTCCGACTCCTCAGGAAACGGTCTATCCTCAAGTCGGTTCATTGGATAGCCGGCTCCTCGTGTGGTTCGTGACACAGCAACATACCTATTTTGGCGGATTCGTTCTCGCCTTGCCGTTGTTTTGCGCGTTGCTCGAGTTTTTGGGGTTGATCACGAAAAAGCCGGCCTTGGCCCTTCGTTACGACGGTTTGGCGAGAGATCTCGCGAAGGTGGCGGTCTTGGCCATGTCGGTCACTGCACTGATCGGCAGTCTGATGCTGACGATGTTTATCATGCTCTATCCGAGTTTCATGAAGTATATGGGCGGAACTTTCAAAGGATTCATGCTGGCCTATGCTGCCGTATTTTTTGGGGAAGCGCTGCTGTTGGTCATCTATTACTACGGTTGGAACCGGATGACAGACCGAGGCATGAAATGGATTCATGCCTCCATCGGCATTCTGACGAACATCGTGGGGACCGCCTTACTGATGATGGCCAACGCCTGGTCTGCGTTCATGATGTCACCGGCCGGGGTCGATGCGCAGGGGCGGTTTCTGGGTAATGCATGGCATCTCTTGCACTCCGCGCTCTGGAATCCTTTGAACGTCCATCGCTTCTTGGCGGATATGATGTCTGGTGGGGCGGTGGTGCTTGCCTATGCCTGTTACCGATTTTTTACCAGTAAGACCGACGAGGAGCGTGCCTATTTCGATTGGGTCGGCTATGTGTTCCTCTTCGTCACGGTTTGTGCCCTTATTCCCATGCCGTTTGCAGGGTACTGGCTGATGAAGTCGGTCTTCGTGTTTCGTCAGACTATGGGGGTGACGATGATGGGAGGACTGCTCACCTGGCTCTTTGTGGTGCAGGCTCTCCTGATCGGCGTCTTGTTTCTGGGGATCAACTACTATTTGTGGCAGAGCATGGCTCGAATCAAGGGAGGCGAGAGGTATCAGCCCTATTATCAACTCCTTCTGGGCGTGTTGATGCTGGCACTCTTCATTTGGTTGACGCCGCACACGCTGTTGACCTCTCCCAGTGAGGCCAAGGCGATGGGAGGTGCCCAACATCCGGTGGTCGGCAACTATGGGGTCATGTCGGCCAAAAATGGAGCCGTGAATATCCTCATCCTCGTAACCGCGCTGAGCTTCCTCTACTACCGTCGTGCGAACCGCACCATGACCATCTCGTGGATTAGGAACGGAAACATCGTGATCACGGTGCTCTATCTGGTTGGGGCTGCGAATGTCATTTGGTTGTCCATCTATGGGTTCTACCTGCCAGCGAAAATTCGTGTCGGTCTCTCCGCTCCACAAGCCTTCACCACGTTCACGGTCATTCTGGCCGGCGTCGTGATCAATCGGTTGATGCTCAGGCGCGCGGTGGTGCATGGCCCGATTCAGTGGGGGAAGATTCCGCTACGAGGCATGGTCGGCTTATTCGGGTTGGCGGCATCGTTCAGTTGGGTGATGGGGCTGATGGGGTACATCCGTTCCTCGGGGCGTTTGTCGTGGCACGTCAGTGAGTTGATGGCCGATGTCTCGCCCTGGGCCTTCACTCCCGATCTCCAATACGCGACCAAAATGGTGACGCTGAATATGGTGGTGTTCTGGGCGGCGGTTCTCGCGCTGTTCTGGATGTGCGAGCGGGGGCAGCAGCCGGTGATGGCTGAAGATGCGAGTGAGAAAGAGTCACCCATGCTGACTCCGATTCCATCGCAAGAAACATAGAAAGGGAATCAGGGTATGATACGTACTGTGTGTATGGCTGCGGCAGCCATGCTCGGCTCAATCGTTCTCGCGAGTGGGGCTGTACCGACGTTTGCAGGAGAACCAACTCTGGTATTGGAAGACTTCCAAGCAAAAGAGGCGGACGGATTTCCCTCACTTTGGGAGCATGAAAATCAACGAAGTCAGGCAAAGGGCCGTGACGCCTACAAGGTGCGGTCGGAAGACGGCGCCAGCTTTTTGTCGGCAAATGATGCGGGGCAGCGGATCAAGAAGAAGAAAATCGATTGGGATCCGAAAGCGTATCCGGTTCTAACCTGGCGGTGGCGTCTGACGAAGGCGGCGACCGGAAACGAGCCGCTCGCGGCTGTCTATGCGTCCCTCGACACGGATCTTTTGTTCATTCCCGTGTTCACGAAATATGTGTGGAGCGAATCGAAACCGGAGGGCACCTTGACTGAAGGCGGGATGTTCAGCGGATCAGAAATCGTGGTCCAGTCTGGGACGAAAGAGCTTGGACAGTGGTTTGAAGAGCGGGTCAATGTGTATGAGGACTTTAAACGGATTCATAAGCATGAGCCGTCGGAAAAGGCCTGGGGCATCTCCATTATCGCAGCGCCTGGAGTGGAGATCGATTTTGGTCCGCTCGTCGCCCTTCCAGGACGGTGACGAATGCTGGTAGCCTCTGAGAGATCCGTGTGATGGAAAGTCGTAAAATCGTTGATATTGCCCTCGGAATCCTTGTGATGGGGACAGTTGGGACCCTGATCGGGACGACGATGGGTGGAGGGCTGATGCTGGTGGCCATTGTCGTTGGGCTTGGCCTGGGTGTCGTGATCGGTTTTCTTGGTGGCCGCCGTTTTCTCGTCAGCATTCTCGTCGGCACGATCAGTGGAGGGCTATTAGCCTGGTTGATGGCCGGGGCTGATCGAATCTGGGTTGGTGCTGGCGCCGGAGCGGCCATGGGTGGCTTTCTTGGTGTCCAGATTTCGATGTTGCTTGATGTGCGCGCAGCCAAGAAAGCCGCGGCAGAAGAGGCTGAGACGTCGCCATCGTAGCGTTTATCGTTATTGCTTATCGAGGTATTTGTGGAAAACAAGGGTGTCTTAGTTGGCTCCATTATCTTTGTGTTTGCATCGTTTTTTCTCATGATCGGTCTATTGGCCTACGAATCCTATAAGGCCAAGCAGATGAAACAGCTTGCGGCGTCGGTCACGTCCGAAGCGCGACCGACGGCCAGCAGTCTGCCTACTCAGGATTTCTCCATGTACAAGACAAGGATCGGAGACGAAGGGCGGGAGATGGTGCAAGTTCCGGAAGGGCCTTTTACGATGGGAAGCAATGATGGTGATCCCGATGAGGCGCCCGAGCATCAGGTCTATTTGAAAGGGTTCTATATCGATCGGGACGAGGTCACGCAACAAGAATATCAGCGGTTTGCCAAGATGACGAAGCGAGGGATGCCGAGGATCGAGGTATTTGACGACGATCAATCAAAGATCTTGAAGCCCGAGTTTGCGGCGATGAGTGTCTCGTGGGATGAAGCGGCGGCCTATTGCAAGTGGGCGGGGAAGCGTCTGCCTACGGAAGCGGAATGGGAAAAAGCCGGTCGAGGTGAGAGTAAGCGAAGATATCCGTGGGGAGACAAGTTCGTCGTCAACGCTGCCAATGTCGATGGGACGGAAGATGGCTATAAGTATCTGGCTCCTCCAGGAGCCTTTGAGGGTGGGCGCAGTCCGTACGGTATTCATGACATGACGGGAAACGTGGCAGAGTGGGTTGAAGACTCTTACGACGAGCATTACTACAAGAAATCTCCGTTTCGTGATCCCAAGGGGCCTGACAATGCAGATTTGAAAGTTGTGCGGGGAGGCTCGTGGAGGGAGACGGAGCATCAGGCAAGGCTGTCTAAGCGGTTTGCCGCGAAACATTGGCGTACTGATGTCACGATCGGTGTCCGCTGCGCGAGTGATTTAGATCCAGCTTCAACCGGGAGCTGAGTGATAGGCTGGCATGCTCGACTCAAAATTTAAACTGGTCTTCTTGTTTGTCGTCTTGGCCTGCGCGGCCATGCCCATCGTAGCCATTATGCGGGGGACTACGGTCACGCCGTATGAGAAGGCGACGTCTGATACCGTTGCCGAAGTTGTGTCGATGGCGGATAGTGCGCCGGGAGAAGAACCGCTTTTGGGTGAGATGGTCGCAATTCCGGCGGGGGCGTTCATTCGTGGAACTGAGAGTGGAGGTTTCGATGAACGTCCTCAACGAACCATTTATCTGAATGCGTTTGCTATTGATCGGTACGAGGTGACGAACTACCAGTATCAGCAGTTTGTTGTGGCGACGGGGCATCGAAAACCTGGACTTCCGTCGCGCTATGCTAAGAGCGGTGCCAAGGTGCGTGGGATGAATCAGCCCATCGTCTATGTGTCATGGGAAGACGCAGACGGGTACTGTCGTTGGAAGGGCAAGCGGCTTCCTACCGAAGCTGAGTGGGAAAAGGCTATGCGCGGCACGGATGGAAGGCTCTGGCCATGGGGAGATACGGATCAACCCGATGGGGCCAATTGGGCTCGTGTGCAGGATGGTCATGAAGCGTCGGCGCGTGTCGGTACATTTCAGAGCGACAAGAGTCCCTATGGAGTGATGGATGGTGCCGGCAATGTCATGGAGTGGGTGGCGGATTGGTACGATGAGACCTACTATAAGAGCTCGCCGGATCAGAATCCACCGAGTCCTGAGTACGGCACCTACCGGGTGCTTCGTGGGGGAGGACACACGACAGCAGGTGGCGATGTTCGGATTACCAGCCGAAGCAAGATGATGCAAGATTTTCGAGATGAAACGATCGGATTTCGCTGTGCAAATTCACCTGTCGGTACGGTCGGTGAAGAGAAGGGAAAACAGGAAGAACTTACAGAAAATCAAAGTAGTAAAGGATCAAAAACACGGCCAAAATGA
>CABVRZ010000019.1 GCA_902500775.1 uncultured Nitrospira sp. | reverse complement strand
TGCGGTCATTCTTCAAGCATCCGAGTGTTGCCTATATTACTGACTTCTGAGTAATGAGCGGCCAATGTGTTGTGAACCTGTTTTTTTAGAAATGTAGTTGACTGACTCAGTTTTGCGTTATACCTATGTGCTTCCAACAATGTCTAGCAGTGTGTTGACACACCCTCTCCTTCTCCTGCCGCGGATGTGATAAGAGGACGCTCCATCAGGAGGATGCTCCCTATGATGGGTACCGACGATCCCCAGCCGTCGATGTTCTACCACATCAATGTGGAACAGTATGTGCCCGCCGATCATCCGAGACGGAAGATTCGTCCGTTGATCGACACGGCGCGGATTCGAGCGCTCTGCGAGCCGCTGTATGCCGACACCGGTCGCCCGTCGATTCCTCCGGAGCAACTGTTCCTGGCCATCCTGGGCGGGTATCTGCTGGGCGTCACCTCGGAGCGGGCCTTGGTGCTCGAGCTGACGGGCAATCTGGTGTTGCGCTGGTTTGTCGGACTGGATTTGGATCAGATGCCCTGGAATCACTCCACGTTCTCGCAGAACCGGAAGCGGCGGTTTACCGAGAGCGGGCTGCTCGAACGGTTGTTTGATGAGACGGTGGCGCTCGCGATCAAACAGAATCTAGTTTCGCACCATACCACGTTGGATGGCACATTGGTCCAGGCGAATGTCTCGCACAAGAGCGTCATCCCCTTGGAAGTCTTTCTGAAGCCGGAGGAGTACAAGAAGCGGATTCGGTCCCTGGATGCGGGGCCGGAGTGGGACCACGATCCGGGCAATCCCACGGTCACGTTTCGCAGGCAGCGGCGTTCCAACTCAGACGCATCGCTCGACGACGGATCCCGATGCCAAGCTCGCCAACAACGGCAGTGGCACCGCTGCGATCGTCGGCTACACCATCAACGGCCTCATGGAGAATCGGCATCGGCTGCTGCTCGGCATCAATGTAGAGTCGTTTCGTGGGCCGGCTCCAGAGACGGACGGCGGGTGGGGGTTACCCGATCGGTTTCATGCTACACACGCGCTTCGGATTCAGACCGTTGGCGTGGATAACGGGTATTTTGCGAGGCCGTTCATGACGGCGCTCATCAAACGACGGATCCGCCCCCACGTTGCGGCCAAGACGACCGGACGAGAGGCCATCCATCAGCGGGTGCGGCGACTAAGCCGGACAGTGGGCTACCAACTCTCACAACGGGCGCGGAAGAAGATCGAAGACCTCTGGGGTGAGGCCAAATGCTGGCACGGTTTCCGGTGTTTTCAGCGGCGTGGGCTCCTGCAGGTCCGGGACGAAGCCTATCTGATGGGCTGGTTGTTGCATCTGAAGCGGCTGGCAAAGATACTCCCCGTATCGGCGTAGGGCTTGGGCGGCAACGATGGGGGCCGGGAATGGGAGATCGGGCGTAGGAAACGAGGCGATCAATGCGCACGATCGACGAGGTACACCCAACTCAGCGCATCTTCCGGCTCCCGTCGACGCAGGAATTTGTCTCAATCGTCAGTTTGTCAACACACTGTGAGTTGTTTTTTAAACCCACTTTCGTTTTCGGCTAAATCTGAGATCTATCGTTCTTCATGATTATGTCGAGGCGCCTGATCTCTTTAAAAATCAATTGCGAGATAGGTTTTAGACTTCCTGCGATTGTGTCTTCACTAGTGGACTGAGACGGCGTCCATTGATTCACACTGGCCTTGAGGGTAGGCCGTCATTTGTGTGATGCTTAGGCGGCTAGATTTGTTTCTTTGCATCGAGGCGCATCTTCATCCATGCATGGTGTTGGGCGATGGCGCAGTTAATATGCAGACGTGCTGAGGCTCGCACGTCTCCTCAAATGGTCAATGTCAACCACCGTCGAGAGGTGAGCGTTATGAATGGGTTACGTAGAAGTGTGCCAGTAGTACTTTTGACAATGCTGTGGGGTGTATCGCTGCATGCGGGACAGCAAGAGTCTGCTCTACTGCAAAGCTCCATTCAATGGGGATATGACGGCGATCGTGGTCCGTTGCATTGGGGCTCCCTTGGACAGGAATTCTCGCTCTGTCAGAAAGGCATGTCTCAATCGCCGATTGATTTATTACACAGTCATAAAACTCATCTTGAAAACATTCAGTTTACATATAAAGCGGCTCATTTTAGGGTGGTCAACAATGGCCAGACGCTTCATACGCATCAGAACGTTCCGCCACATCTAGATAAAGCCAAGGCTCGTTACCCTAGACATGGGCAGACGGTGCTTCATTTTGATAAAGACAGCACCATCGTGTTTGACGGCGATTTGTATCTTCTTGAACAGTTTCATTTTCATGTCCCGAGTGAGCATACAGTCGATCAAATACACTATCCCATGGAGTTGCACTTGGTGCACCATAATGAGCGTCACGAGGTAGCGGTCGTGGCCATCTTCATAGAGGAGGGTCCACACAACCCCATTTTCCAAACAGTATTGGAGCATGCTCCTCTTCAAGTGGGAGGTGTCGTGGATGATCATGAGCACTCAGTTGACCCGATGGATCTGCTGCCTAAGAACCAGGCTTACTATCGCTACTTCGGGTCTTTTACCACACCGCCTTGTTACGAGGGAGTGATTTGGGCCGTGTTGCAGGAACCTATTCAAGTCTCTGCTGACCAGATTCAAAAGTTCCGTGCGCTTCAGGGCCACGATAATATTCGCCCGACGCAGCCGCTTCATAAACGCTTCGTTTTAGAGTCGCATCTCGCAGTCACTCCTCCCAAGGAAGACTGAGCTTGTGAGATGGATTCCGTCTTGAGTTAAGCTAACTGCCCCTGCGAGCGGGACATTATGGAATAGAGTCAAACCAGTATGCGATAAGCAACTAAGAGCTCCACTATCCCACGAATCATTGATTTAACCACGGACGCGGAGTCAACTCCACCGTGCATAACTTTAGGGGCTGTCCTAGATAATCAGCGTAACGAGCGTGTAACCCACCGTTTTAGTTGTTTCAATTGCGATTGCGGATCGGGGTTGTTCAAGCGCCATTCACCTTCCTTCAAGAAGAACGGAAAATTCTCCTTCGGGACGCCGTTGAATTTGCGCAGGTGGCGCTTGGCCTGGTTCCAGAAATTCTCAATCCCATTGATGTGATTTGTCCTGTCAGCGACGAGTTTCGAATGGTTGATCCGGTCATGCTTCAACTCTGATACGTCCAGCACGTTGTGGGCGCTGAATGTATCGGAATACACGATGCTGTCGGGTACGATCTTGTTGTCCATGATCGTCTTCAATGTCCTACCTTTGGCATTCGAGATCACCCTTTGCGTCTATCGCCGAAGTAGCTCTCGTCAACCTCTACCTCTCCGGTAAATGGCGTTTCATCCTCGGTTGCCTGATAAATGATCTCTCGCAGGCGATGAAAGTAATACACCCCGATACTCTTGTTGACCCCGACAAGAGAGGCTGTGGTTCTCGCTGTCGCACCGGCTACAAAGTGTCCGATCAGATGCTCCTGTTTCGTTTGACGTAACCGGCTCCTTCGCATCTTGCCATCCTACATCACCTGACCAGAATGATCAGTTATCTAGGACAGCCCCTAATTTTATTGGCAGCTCGATGGAGTACCTCCATGGCAAACCGCGAGGGTACGAGTGGCAACCTATCGACGAATTCAGTATGAAGGCCAATGTCAGATCTATGCGCTGGTGAAAGCCGGGAACACGCAGGCGGAGATTGGCCAGGCACTCGGTTTCAGCCAGGGAGCGGTGAGCCGAGAGCTGGCACGGAATCGGGGGTAACGGAGCTATCGGTTCAAGCAAGCTCGGAAGGCATGGGGCCTGATACCCTTATAAAAGCACAAACAGATCGATCAGTCGCCCTTGTTGCTTTCAGATCAACAGGCTCCGCTGTGCATAGACCAGGCGCTACAGCCCTCTTTAGCTATACCAGCGCCAAGAATTGAATAATAGACCCCACAAATGCCTCGCCTATCGAACACCGGCCGAAGTCTTCACTCTGGTCGCAGATGTTGTACTTCGGATTGGAATTCACGGACAATCGGCGGGAAAGGCGGACAGCGATTAGTCGGGGAAATGCGGCAACGACCAAAAGGGCCATGTCAGACCAAGGAATAGCAGTCTGACCCCCATGCTTCTCTTCCGGTTGATGGCCTATGACCGATCATATACAGGCAGTACAAGATCGACGATCTGAAGCGGTATTAGCAGGATGCTGAAAAAGTCCTGCCAGCGGCGTTCTTGCCTCGCTCAGAGGCTCAACGTAAGGTATAGAAGTACGCCTCGCCTCTTCACTCGCTGCGGCCTTGCTGGACGGTCTTTTTGACCACCTGCGGGTACTTGTGGATCCATGTACGACTTTCCATCGCTTCCTATTTTGGGCAATCGAAGTGGTTTTTCCACAGCCTGTTAAAGCAAAACTTGCCTTGCCTCAATGGGATAGAGCAGGCAATCGGTGTGGCCCCGCCGATTGATGCAAATGTGGACAAGCTGCACAAACGGGATTATACAGTCTGTCCAAGCATCGTCTGAGTGCGATTCAAAACCTTGCTGAATAGTGCGATACATGACGGAATTCAATATCCTTGTTGAGGTGACGCATGAGAGGTGATGGGGCCAAGTTGGCTGAAAAACTCTTGCCCCACGTAGCCATGTTGTCATTCCTATCCCCCGGCGAAATACAAACGCTTTCAGAACGCGGTGAAATATTGTCTGTTAATGATGGCGATGTTCTCATTACTGAGGGTGCGGTGGGAAACACCTTGTTTCTGGTGCTGCGAGGTAAAGTGACGATCTCACGGGATGGATTTCACCTGGCCGTCAGTGACATGGGATCTGTCGTAGGCGAAATCTCACTCGTGGACTCGGGAAAGGCCACCGCAACGGTCACAGCTCTAGGTCCATTGATGGTGTTCAAGATATCCAGGGAGAACTTTGAAGCTCTTTACTCAAATAAGAATTTCGTTCGCGCGATTCTCAAAGGTCTTGCCGCAAAAACAAGGGAGGCGCTTGACCGAGACGTGGGCAACCTTCACAGAATAGAGGGACTGCGTGATACGTTCGGGCGATATGTCTCTAAGGCAGTGTTGGATGACATCTTGTCATCTTCTGACCCGGAGTCACTGTTATCCGGTCGCTTGGCCAATGCGACAATCCTCTTTTCAGACATTCGCAATTTCACTGCTTTTTCCGAGCATCTGTCTGCTGCCGACATGATCGGCCTGCTGCGAGACTATTTTGGCCGAATGGTTCCTCTGGTCACGAAGCACAACGGGTATATCAACAAGTTCATGGGTGACGCTCTTTTGGTTCTCTTTAATCTTCCAGTGGCCTACTCAAATTCGGCCATTGAAGCGGCACAGACTGCCATTGAAATGTCTCAAGCGCTTGACGAAATGAACGCTGATAGACGCGACCGCGGAAAACCTGCGATAAGCATCGGAATTGGAATCCATGTGGGAGAAGTCATTGCTGGCAACATTGGTAGTGTTGAGAGGATGGAATACACCGTCATTGGTGACAATGTGAATCTATGCTCGCGACTTGAGGGTTTGACCAAGTACTATGGAGTACGGGTGCTGATCAGCGAAGCTCTGCGAGATAAGATTGGCCAATATTTCCTCATTCGCGCAATCGATTTAGTGGTCGTGCAAGGTAGGCAGACACCCACACGGATCTATGAACTGTGTGGGACGCTCTCTTCAGCCAGAGACGTAGAAGTATCACTGTGTCAACAGTATGAGGAAGCCCTCAATCTCTACTTCGCAAGACGCTGGCGTGACTGCATCAAGAAAATCACGAACAGCACACTGCTCGCTAACGACAATCCATCTCACGTTTTGCGTAACAGATGCGAGTTGTTTTTAACAGAACCTCCTTCTGAAAACTGGAATTGCGCGTTTGCTATGGGTGCAAAGTGATAGGGCACTCAAACATGGCCTTGGAGCGGACGTGCGGTCTCGTCACGGCAGTTGCGAAGCAATGACCGCGCCAAGACCTCCACGCCGCTTAGGTCAAAAGTATGGGGTCGGGAGTCTTTAATGAAGATTTGTGAGCGCGAGACGTCAATATAAGAAACTGACCCTCCGACAGTTGTCTTCCGTTTTTCACGAGGCTTCAAAGTCCACCATACTTCTATTTAGCCTGCTGCAACGGTCTGCGCCTCTCGTGCCGCCAAACTCTTTCGGCGATTGCTGGCAATGGTGCGATCGATCATCGCCCCGCAATTGATACATTTCCAGGCGTAGAACACAACAAAGAAATCCGAGAGCCGGTCCAACATCATCGTCCCCTGACACTTCGGACATTCCATCGATTCCTCCTTGGTAGTAAGGTCCACAACTGCTGATATGTACAAGCAAGAGTTACGCCACGGTAACGATGTTAAGTATTTCAAATAGTTAAAAAATACGTAGTAAAATATACGTTATAGCGTTACAAAACATTGACGCTTGAGGGAGCTTGTTCGTCAATGTTTTGTCTGGAAGTGGATCGTGGGCGTATTCAGTTGAGGGTGAATCGTGAATCAGACCTGATTGGAAGGTATGAGGTCGGATACCGCGCTGTGATCAAGAGATGGTGAACGGCGGTCAGTCGTACCGAAATGCGGCGACCGGTTCGAGCTTCGCTGCTTGATTAGCCGGATAAACCGTGGCCAAAAAACTGATCAGGATGGCCGAACCGGCTACCAGGAGCACGTCTTCTGTCAGCACATGAACCGGAATGGTTGAGATTTCATAGACGGTGGGATCGAAGGTCCAATAGGTTTGAATCAGCCATAGGAAGGCATAGCCCAACGGAATGCCGATGGCCGTCCCTGAGAAGCCGATGATCAACCCATTCAACATGAAAATCCGCCGGATGCTGCGCTTGGTCGCGCCCATCGTTTTGAGAATGGCGATTTCCTTTTGTTTCTCCTTCACGAGCATCGTCAAGGTGCTCACAATGTTGAACGACGCGACAACCGTGATGAGGATGAGGAGCAGAAACATCAAGGTCTTTTGCAGCTTGAGGGCCGAGAGGGTATTGCGGTTCATCTGTGTCCAGTCTCTTGCCCCGTGGCTGAATCCCAGGTCTTGTTCGATCCGGTGGGCGATTTCTCCGGCGCGGAACACATCCGTCACCTTGACTTCTATCCCAGTGACGCTCGCGCCCAAGTTGAAAAATCTCTGTGCCTCGCCGAGCTCAATATACGCCAGCGAAGAATCGTAGCTGAACATCCCCGAAGAGAATAGACCCACCACGGCGAACGTGCGGATTTTTGGAACCATGCCCATCGCGCTGATCGGTCCGGCGGGAGAGACGACGTTGACCGTATCACCGACGCCTATTTTTAGTTTGAGGGCCAGCTCTTTACCCAGAATAATGCCTGGTGCTGCAATGGTGCGCAGTCTATCTTGACGGTCATCGCTGGGAGCCTGTCTTACATTCACCGGAGTGAGGAGGTCGAGCAGCTGTCCCGCCGTGACGTTCTTGGCCAGTTCGGTGACCGTGGCTTCTCGTTTCGGATCGATCCCACGTACGATGACGCCTTGGACGCCGCTTTGCGTGGTGAGTAACACTTGGTGGAAGACGAATGGTGTGGCTGCAACAACGTCCGGTAATGTCCGAATCTTATCGGTGAGACGGTCATAGTCGGTCAGGTGTTCTTTTATTCGCTCTTGGACGATGATATGGGCCGTGGTGCCGATCAGCTTGCTCTGCAAGTCCTCCCGGAAACCGGTCATGATACCAACAGCACCGATCAATGCCGCTACTCCCAGGGTGATGCCGGCTACCGACACGAAGGTGTTGAGAGAAATGGTGCGATTGCGACGCCTGGCGCGCAGGTAGCGAAGACCGACGAAGATTTCATAGGGCAGGGCCACTATTTCCTTGATCCAAGTTGAGGGAATGGGATTACCTTGCGGAAGGAAGCTTGAGTGGTGAATAGCATGATTGGACGGTCAATCGCGATCCCTTCTCGGCGGTCAATGGTATCCCATACTCCAGAGCGAGGATTCGAACTTCTACGTCCTCTGGCCTGCCAGGCAGCTCCCTCTTCAGTCATATTGGGATGGCCGACGTCAGACCTGGTTCCTGTGCCCGAAAAGACCTGAACAGACCAAAAAACGGGCAAATTATAGCATAGGAATAACCAATCAGATGCACAGAGATTGGGCGGAACCGAAACCGGTCGAACTTTGTGCCTGAATGGCACGATTCCAAATGGTCAGGTTCGAATTGGTGATTCAACCGTCATGGTCAGTGAAGCCACCGACGATCACTATCGTGCCATACGTAGCGCCTTCTACCTGGATCTGGAAAATGTCGATGCGTCCATGCAGTAGGTGATTCGTCATGGTGCATTGCTTGAACTTGAAATGGCCGGATCAGACATGCCCTATGGCGACCGTCAAGGTGGTGCGAGAGATCCGCATGGCAATATCTGGTGGATTTCTCAATGACTCGCTGAGTAGCCACACAGACCATAACCAAATGGTACCTCATTGGTGGGTGGGGTCGAGTCCCTCTCACAGACCCAGTTAGCCTCTTGTGTCACCACCTCTTCTTTGGGTACTGTCTCACCTTCACGGGAAACGACGCATCAGCAAGAAATGAGGTGAACGAGAATATGTATTGGAACCCTCTGGTAAAACGAGTTTGTGATGGGCTTCTAGTGATGGCCCTGTTGGTCCTGGGCACCGTGCTTTCTACTGGCTGCGGTGAGCGTGAGAACATTCTCGTGATTGAGCAACCCACGGAGGTGCATGCCATCACACAGTCTGCGTCTGCTCAGGACCCGAGCACGAATATTCAGCCAGGGAAGATCATCGCGACGCTCAAAACGGGTGAGACGGCTAATGTAGTTGCCGTGTATCATGGCCAAGCGCATGATGGTTTCAAGGTCAAGCTTGCTGACGGCACCGAGGGACTCATCATGGCTGGCGATACATTCAAGGTCACGTCCCGGTGAGTTTTTTACGTTCTGCGAAGCTCGGGCACCTCTTTTTCGTTCGTCTCTAGCCTCTTGTACCGACCTGCCATCATCGATTACTGTCGGAGCCCATGGACGAAGAATCCATAGAAACACCAGCATCGGACGATACCTCTGAGAAGATCGTCATTTATTGGGAGCGGGAATACTCCACTGCCTTTCCGCCAGAGCGGTTGAAATTGGATTTCCATCCGCACCGGCCGATGATGAGCAACATGACGTTAGAGGAGCAGCGGGCACTAGCCACCAGCGGATACAAGGTGCTGCCGGATGACTGTGGCCCGGTCAGGACGGTGGGGAACTACGGTTGGTTGATTCGCTGCCCGGTCGACGTGAAGCTGCGACGCACGGCGTCTGGCGTGCAGTGGCAATCACCGCCGATTCTTCCGGAAGAGCGACTATTGGGGTACAAGAGTTTCACCGGGATGTATGTTGATTTAATTCTGAACAGCGGGTTTCCGAAGCTCTGCTGCGGGGTCCGGCTATACTATCCCAAACACGTCGGCTTGATGATGAAGGATCTGCCCAACCATTTCTATCACTATCCAGACCGGACGTTTTCTGTCTGGGAAGGTATCAAAACACAGGAGTATAAGCGCACGCCAAACCAGTATAGCTGGTTATCAGACTATGAAGCCTTCACGGCCAATTTTCTGTTACAACTGCACAAGCCAACGACGATTAAGCGTGGTGACCCTATCGGTGTGATCCTACCGGTGCTCCTTCCGAAACAGTTCGCACTCCAAGAAATTCAACACCCCTGAGCCGCGCTAGCTCGCAGGATCCTGGGGGCTTTCTTCTCCTGCATGGCCGATACGCGGCTGTGACAATCTCTGTCGCTCGTTGTTCGTAATGCGTCTCTCGTCCGGATTGAGACGCGTCACGCGATACGCCGACTATTCGGTTTTGGGACGAACCGTCAGAAGTAATGTGGGTAGGCGCCTTCGGCAGGAACTCTAAGTCTGGTCACTGGAGGGCATCTGGTGGGGTCTTAAGGAGTTTGGCAAACCGATTCTTATCGATCGCCTTTTCATAGGCTTCTTCGGGAGCAATCCATTTCTTGGTGAGGAGGTCCTGAATCGCATCATCTAACGTCTGCATGCCGACGTTTTTCCCTGTTTGCATCTGCGATGCGATCTGAAAGGTTTTCGCGTCCCGGATGAGATTACTGATGGCGGGCGTGCAGACCATGATTTCTAATGCCGCACATCGTCCTTTCTGATCAATTCGCTTGAAGAGATTTTGTGCCACCACCACACGCAGTGCGGTGGAAAGTGTGTTGCGAATTTGGGGTTGCTCGGAAGCTGGGAAGACTTCGATGATGCGGTCGACTGTCTTGGCGGCATTCTCCGTGTGGAGTGTGCCAAACACCAAGTGTCCGGTGGCTGCGGCCTCGACTGCCAAGGCAATTGTCTCCAGATCCCGCATTTCGCCGACGAGAATAATATCGGGATCCTCCCGAAGGGCTCCCCGCAAGGCCGAGCCGAAGGTGACGGTATGTAAGCCCACTTCACGGTGGTTAACGATGCAGTTCTTACTCTGGTGGACGAACTCGATTGGGTCCTCGACCGTGAGAATGTGGTCCTTCCTGTGGCGGTTTGCATAGTCAACCATCGCCGCCAGCGTTGTAGACTTTCCGCTCCCGGTGGGTCCGGTGACCAGCACCAGCCCTTTTCGTAACATCGCTGCACGGGTCAACACAGGTGGTAGCCCTAGGTCTTCGGCAGAGAGGATCGTGGTTGGAATCTTCCGAAAGACGGCCCCTATTCCGTGCTTGTGGTTGAAGAAGTTGGAGCGGAAGCGGGCGACGCCGGGTATCTCATAGCCGAAGTCCACGTCACCGGTCGACTCAAAGACTTCTTTCTTCGGCCCCGGAGTAATCTCATAGAGGAGCTCATGGAGGCTTTGGGTATCGAGGATCGCGTTTCCCGGTAAGCGTTCCAGGTCACCGTGGATGCGAAAGGCGGGGGTTTGTCCTGCAATCAGGTGCAGGTCTGAGGCTCCGTGCTCGATCATCATGCGGAAGAGCTCATCAATCTTGGGCATCGTGCTCGGTCTCCTCTGGCCTTCCCGTTCTAGTATACGGATTCTCCATAGATCGACAACCGAAACTCGGATCTTAAACAGGCGTGTAGGCAGCAGTCTTCCTGGCAGTTTCTGCGACGATATTCGTCGTACGCCCTTCGATCCGGAGTTTCAGGTTGTATGTTTATCGGTTCAGGTTATGCAGAAACTACAATCCTGAAACATGAAACCTGCCACGTGAAACTCTTGGCCGCGACGCTTTAGGAGAGGCACGATCCAAGCCGGTTCATCAGGGATTGTCATGAATAATTGGAGATGCCCCACGCCTATCGGGCTTCGGCGTTGGGCGGCTCTTGTGGTGCTGGAGGAGATGCCAGTTCTGCTTCCGGTTGGGCATCATCGAGATTATAGGGTTGATGGGTAGTTGATGAAGGATCAGTCTGGTCTGAATCTGCTGGAGTAATAGGGGTGGCTTCTGCAAGCGGGGGCGCAGGCGCCGCAGGCCTTCGCAGGACTTTTCGATGAACGGGTGGCGAAGGGGTGGACGAATGGAGTTGAGGCTGGGGGAGAGAAGGGGCCGGTCTGACAGCTGGGGCTGGCTGAATCTGTGGCCGATGGATCAGGCTATGCCGGCCATGCACAGCATCGGCTGCTTCGGCAACCTGCCAGGAGGAAAGTATGACCAGTGTCATCAATAGGCTGAAAACGGCTGATTTTTGAACGTCAATCATATTGATGGATCCCCCTCCGGATGGCTATGGCTTGGTATAGAAGTCATGAGGTTATGCAACCCATATGCTAGGGGTATGCTGAGAACAGAGCCGTTCAGACCATGATAGATCCCTACGTTATAGGTCGTTTCTGTCAGATAGTGAGGATCCTAGGTCTGGGCGGGCGACCAGTCTGTACGAATCGCTACCTCGGGGTGAACCAATCGGTACAACGGAGGTGTCGGCAAGAGCAGTTGATTAGCAGGCTGTTGACAACCTCCGCCGCCGGCGTGCTCGCCTCGCTCAGAGGCTCACCGTACGGCAGAGAGTATGATTCGCCTCTCCGCCCGCTTCGACCTTTCTGAACAGTCTGTGGGGCACGCTGATGGCATCCGTGATCTCAGACACGACGCCTTTTCCGAGGTCGTCACAGGGTGTGTCAACAGACTGCTAATTGAATTCGACGCCTCGTGCTAATTACGTACGATTTTGGGAGGGCTCGGATTCCTCTGTTATAGGCAGAAGGAGTAAGCGGGCTCAGATTTGTTTGCCAATGAGTATATGAATTTATCACCTTCTGATCCCTATGTTTATCCAGAAACTCGTCAATTGATTTTGAAAGAGGTTCTCGTCATACTCCACCACAAAATTTTGTCGGCGTACTTGGGAGAGCAAGTAGGTTGTGAGCGATCAGTCTCAGAATAGCGCAATCCGGCGTGTCATGGTCGGTACCGATCGCTCGAAAACGGCGAACCAGGCCGTTCTTTGGGCCGTTCGATTCGCCGAACGCTATGGCGCGGACCTGTTCGTGGTTCAAGTCATCGTGCCCCAACACCCCTCCACGACAGAATTCGGCGCAGCGGAACACACACGGGCTGCAGCCGCCAGCCATGAACTAACCGATTACGTCCGTCAGTTGTCTGGGGTGCGTGGACATGCGTCTGTCGTGATGGATGAAGATCCCGCGTTGGCCATCGTCCGTGCCGCGGAGCAAGAAGCTATCGATGTCTTGGTGGTGGGGAATTCAGGTATGGCGGGGAGAAAGGAGTTTTTGCTCGGCAACGTCCCGAACCGAATTAGCCACAATTCCCGTTGCACCGTGATCATCGTGAATACTCAACTCTTAACCGATGCGGCTGCAGCAGACGTCTCACCGGGCATTTCTTCTCCGACCGAACCAAGCGTTTCCGAGCTTCACCTCGGTGCCCGAACGGTCAAAATTGCTGCCGTGATGGCGAAGCATGGTCTTCAAGAATTCTTGAGCCAACCCGCTCAGTCGGATATCGAGACACGGCGTCAGCAAGCTAAACGTCTCCGTACCGCGCTGGAGGAATTGGGGCCTACCTTTTCAAAGCTTGGGCAGGTGTTGTCGACTCGTCCGGATCTTCTTCCTCCGGAATACATCGAGGAACTGGCGATGTTACAGAGTCACGTTCCTCCGATGCCCGAGGATGAAGTGGTGCGTGTGGCTGAGCAGGAATTGCGAGTGCCATGGGAGGATGTCTTTGAGTCTATTGACCCGAAGCCGCTTGCTGCCGGGACCATCGCGCAAGTTCATCGGGCGACGCTTGAAAACGGTGACCGAGTAGTCGTGAAGGTGCAGCGGCCTACGGCACGAACGGAAATTGAACAGGATCTGGCCCTCCTGGAAGTGTTTGCCCAGAAAGTCGGCAAACGTCCTACGCTGAATCAAGTGGTGGATATGGAGGCAGTGTTCAAGCACCTCTCCACGTCGCTTCAGCGCGAACTTGATTTCCGGCAGGAAATTGAAAATATTAGCCGAATGCGGATGGTGCTTGCAGACTATGACCGCTTGGCGGTCCCATCCGTGTATCGAGAGCTGTCGACCGGCCGATTGTTGGTGATGGAAGAGATTCAGGGTGTGCAAATTTCTCAGGCGCCGGACGGTCCGGAGCGCGTTGAAGCCGCCCGTCAGCTCTTGGAAAGTTTCTATAAACAGATCATCGTCGAGGGGTTTTTTCACGCCGACCCTCACCCCGGCAATCTGATGTGGTGGAAGAACAGGATCTACCTTCTGGATTTCGGCATGGTTGGGGCGGTGGATGCGAATGTGCGCGAGCACCTGTTGCTCCTGCTGATGGCCTTGTGGAAAGAAGATACCGTGTTCTTGAGCGACGTGATTCTCATGATGGCCGGGTCGCTCGATCGGAGCGATCTGGATGTACCAAAGTTTCAACATGAGATCGGCGAGATGATCTCGAAATACCGGAAGGCGCTGCTGGCGGATATGCAGATCGGACCGCTTCTTCAAGAAATGAGCGCGATCGGGGTTCGACACGGAGTTCCCCTCCCGGCGTCATTAACCCTTGCGGCCAAGGCGCTTGCACAAGTTCAACTCGCAACAGCGCAACTGGATCCCAAACTCGATCCGTATGATGTGGCGGGAAAGTTCTTGATGCGGTCGATGCTGAAGCGCATGAGTGCCACCCTGGACCCTCGAGCCCTAGTGTATCAATCACAGAAATTGAAAGTGCGGGCTGAGCGGGTTGTCGAAGCGATTGAGCATCTCATCGGTGCTCGTCCAGGCCAGAAGCTGGTTGTCAATTTTAAGGCGAATTCACTCGAGGATACGGTTCGCCGGACAGGTCGGCGTCTCGCGGTGGGGTTGACCGCTGCTGCAAGTATTCTTGCGAGTGGGCTCACTGCCACTTCAGCAACGGCTGCGGATTGGGTCTCAGTCTCGTTTGGGATCGTCGCCGGACTGCTGATTGTTGGAATGGTTCTCGATCTGCTACGCGGACGGTAAACTCGAGTCGTCTAAAAGACACGCATTACAATTGCGGCTTCCCTCCGCTTTTCTTGAGCGAGCGTAGGATCATTCGCTCAAGCAGGTAGGCAAACACTGACATCCCGAATGATATCAGCGAACTTTGAAGCCGGTGTGAAAGAGACCGAGGCTTGCTCATGGTGCACCCATTATCGATGATGACCACGTCGTCTGCAAGAGGGGCTCTGCTCGAAGGAGTCCTGTTGTCGATACTGTGCCATTTATCGACAGTTCCGTTGATCAACTACTGATCGCCTATCGGTATGGCTGGAGCGTCTCGGGCTGGAGTGGTGTTGAGTCGAGGTTCAGGAGAATGCCATGACGTCCTCGTATGTGCTTCACGGTCATTGGACCAAGCACCTGTGTTCCATCGACGACAATTCTGAAGGAAGCGTACTGAGGGTTGCCACGGCGTATGTCTCGCAACAGTCGCTCGACGATCAACTGCATGAAAAAGAAGCCGAGCTTTGGATTTTGATAGTACAGGTGATAGATCATCTCGTCGGTCATCGTATAGAGTTCGCAGTTGGTCTCACAGACCACGGTCATGGTGCGTACCTTCTCAGCTGAGAAGAGTCCGATCTCTCCGATCAATTCTCCGGGTTCGATGTAGTGGTCGACCTCCTGTAGTTTGAGTCGTCCGGCGGCTACGTAGACAACCTCGTGGGACTTGTCCCCTTTTCTGAACAGCGCGTCCCCGGCGTTGTGTTTCCTGAGATGCATATGCGGCAACAGCCAATCCAAAACGGGCGATTCTACAGTGGCTTGTTCGATCTGCTTTGTCAGCCGGATGATTTCTAACAGTCGTTTGAAGTTGACCGGTAATAGGATGGCATTGAGAAGAAATTCCGGTGTGCAAAGCAACTGAACGATCTCAAAGTGTGCATGCAACACGCTGTAGGGATAAAGAGGACGTTGCTGGCCACGGACAATACACGCAGGGAAATCATGCCTTTCTGCGAGTGACTGGCAAGATAACAAAACCTCCCAATAGGCCGATGATGGTAACGAAATCAATGGGCACGGATCGTACTCCTTCTAGCGATGGCCGATGCGAGTGGTCCAAGTGGCTGTCGTTACATCGCTGTCATCGTCAGGCTCAATTAGTGAGCGCGTGGTACCAGCAGAGATCTTGGTCGAGGTGTTTTAGAAGACACGAGGCACGTCCGGTAATACGCAAGCATGTTTAGCGGCGCCCATGATAACGATAACGATGAGAAAATGGAATCCGAACAGTGAGAGGGAGCATTGGCCGGTGTGCTGGGTATTTGCTCACGATCAGTTGCGCTTGCTTGAGAGTCGATGATTAAGAACGGAAATCTTTTCAAGCTGCAGCACGATAAGACTGATTGAGATGACCTGGAATCGGACAGGTCCTGTTCGGGAGATCGTTTGTGAGCCATCGGCGCCTGTGGATAGTCGATGGAATATCCTGGCATACTCAACCCGACTTTTTCCGCCGCCTACTAAAAGGTGAGGGGATGACGAGAACACTCAAAGCGTTTGCATGGGGCTGCCTGGTTGGGCTCATGGGCCTTGCTTTTAGCTTCACAGATATCGCGAGAAGTTTTGAAGAAGATTTTGGTCTTGATCTGTTTTTTAAGTTGCGAGGTGTTCAACGACCGCCCACGGAAGCCGTCGTCGTCAGCATCGATAGGGATTCTGCCGAACGCCTCAACATTCCGGACAATCCCGACAAGTGGCCTCGCTCCGTTCATGCGAGACTGATTGATACCCTTGTGCGAGCCGGTGCCAAAGCCATCACCTTCGACGTGCATTTTATCGAGCCGAAGGTGGCGAAAGACGATCATCTGTTTGAACGGGCGATTCGCCGAGCCGGAAATGTCGTTCTTGCCGATGCCATGAGGGCGAAGGATATTCCACCCTCTTCGGCCGGAAATGATGCAACGATCGTGAAGATCACCAACCCCTTTGAGCCATTTGCACGGGCGGCAATGGGAACGGCTCCATTCGTCCTGCCTAGGATTCCGTTCAAGGTGAATCAGTACTGGACGTTTCAGGAGGGGGCCGGTGATGTTCCGACATTTCCGATTGTGGCATTGCAGCTGTACGGATGGGAGGAGTTCGGAGATTTGGTGCGGTTGGTGAGACGGGTCACTCCAACCTATGCGGACAGACTGCCCGGCGATGTTGAGAAGGAGCGACGCACGCGGGGACTTGTGGGGATGATTCGAGACCTGCGAGACCTGCTTGAAGGCGATCCATTGCTGGTCGAGAAGGTGCGCGAGGAATTAGAGCGGTCGTCACTGCGAGCGAAAGACGAGGGGCAGTATCGCCGGCTGAAGGCGCTTATTAATGTGTACGGGGGAGAGGCCAGCCGGTATATCAACTTCTATGGGCCGCCCGGCACGATTCCCACGATCCCGTATCATCAGGCCCTGTTGATCGGAACGGAGTCAGGACCAGCGTTCGATGTTGTGAAGGGGAAAGCCGTTTTTGTCGGCCTTTCGGAGGTTCTGCTCGCAGAACGAAAAGACAGCTTTTACACTGTCTTCTCGCAGGGGAACGGGGTATTCATTGGTGGAGTGGAAATCGCCGCAAGCGCTTTTCTGAACATTCTCGATGACGCGACGATCGTGCCGATCAGCTTGCCGGCTCATATCGGGCTATTGCTGTCTTGGGGGATTATCGTCGGGGTGCTCTGTCGATTAATTCCCCTCAGCATGGCCGTCGGGGCGATGGTCGGCATGGCCGGGCTCTATCTGGCTCTCGCGACATACCAATTTCAGTCCGGCCAGCAGTGGTATCCGATTGTGCTCCCCCTTCTTGTGCAGTTGCCGATCGGATTCGGTGGCGCGGTTCTTTGGAATTATGTCGAATCGGATCGCGAACGCAAGAACATCCGTAACGCGTTCGGTCTCTATTTGCCGAACGATGTCGTTGATCAATTGGCGAAGGATATGGCGAACATCAAGGGGACGACCCAGGTGGTCTACGGAACCTGCCTGTTTACCGATGCCGGCGACTACACTGCGTTATCGGAGAAGATGACGCCGAAGGACCTCAGTGATTTCCTTGGCCGGTATTTCGAAGCGCTCTTCCAGCCGGTGCGCAAACATGGTGGGCTGATCGTGGATCTGAAAGGGGATTCGATCTTAGCCATTTGGAAGGGATCGCAGGATGATCCGGCTTTGCGCAAAAAGGCTTGCCTGGCCGCGCTGGAGATGTCCGAGTCCGTGGCCCGATTTAATCAATCTGTAGCGCCCTATAGTTTGCCCACACGCATCGGTCTGCATGCCGGTGAATTGACGATCGGGGCGGTCGGAGCTATGGATCACTATGAATACCGGCCAACCGGCGATGTCGTGAATACGGCCTCACGCGTGGAAGGATTCAATAAGTATGTTGGAACCCAAATCGCCGTGAGCGACGAGGTCATCCAAGGATTGGACGGACTGCTGACCAGGCAACTCGGTACCTTCCGGCTCAAAGGCAAAGGTAAGCCGTTGGGGCTTTATGAATTAGTGAATCGCTCAGAACAGGCAGACCCGACACAGCATGAGACCTGCGCGATCTTCGCGGAGGGGTTGATGGCCTTTCGAAATCGTTCCTGGGATCAGGCTCGCACGGCTTTCGAACAGTGTATCGACGTCACCGGGAAGGATGGCCCCTCTCAGTTCTATCTTACGCTCTGTGAGCAGTATCTCCAGACTCCCCCTTCGGAAGAACCTTGGGACGCTGTCGTCACGCTCGAGAAAAAATAATCTGCCGCGCTACCTGATCGGTGGGTGAAGAAATCCATCCTCTTTTGTGAGACCGCAGAGCCGCTCCCTCAATCCTTAAAAAACTGGTGGCATCGTCAGCCACCTCCTTCGGGCTTGAATCGAATCAGATACAGCATCTTTTTGGATGCAGTGGACCTGTTGTGATCCATCAAGGTCTCGACCACGATAATGGAAGTAATTGATTGGCTGACCTGGCCAGCAACTAACGTATCCCGCTCTGATGTTCTACGTCGTGAAAAATCAACGTGTTCAACTATCGCGATGCTGTATGGCTGAACTGCTGGATCTGGAACAGATCAGTCATGTCTTCTCTGTCCGCATTTGAGTTTTATGCGGGTACGCTACTTGCCTATAGCCGGACAACAGAGATGATGTTGCCTATTGTAATAGTAGTAATTGGGTTTCCTGAACGATGACGATGTTCGTTCAGTATAGTATTACTAGTCATTTGTAAACATAAGTAGCGATGGCATTGGCGCCTCATAAGTAATGCTTGTAATTGATTGGGTGGCATGGTAGGGTCCCTCCCCTTCCCCCTACATGAGGACGTGTTAGGAATCTGGCGAACTGAGCGAGCCGTCAGAAAATCGGATTGATCAGAGCCTTCCAGTCTACTTACGGCCGATTCCACAGTGGGATGGCCGTGACGCGCCGAGAAGGGAGGTAGGTGATGAGAGACACGGCGAGCCGATGGGCGATTTGTTCAGGCTTCATGGTTTGCACAAGTCTCCTGATGGATCTGTTCGCTCCTGCCGCGTCGCGTGCCGCAACATGCGAGCCGCCGATCGCAAAAGCGATGGCCGTTGAGGGCAAGGTGGATGTTCGGTCCACCGACAGCACACAGTGGCGGCCGGTTAAGTTGAACGACACGTTTTGTCCCGGCGACGTGATTCGCGTCCAAGAACGAAGCAGGTCTGACATCGCCCTCTCAAATCAGCCGATGTTGCGCCTCGATCAAAACACCACGATGACGCTCGGCGGCGTCAAGAAACAAGGCGGCTCGCTCGTGGAACTCACGAAGGGCGCCATACACTTCTTCAGCCGACTCCCTAGGAATCTCGACATTAAGACTGCGTTTGTGAACGCAGGCGTGGAAGGTACCGAAGGTACTGTGAACGTCGGTAACGAAAAAGCTGAAGTCACGATCTTCGAAGGGAAGGTCGTCGCGGCCAATGAATCCGGAACGGTTACTGTCACCAACGGCCAGTCGGTTCTTGCCGAAACCGGAAAACCCCTTGCGTATCAGACCGTCGTCAAGCCGCGAGACGCGGTGCAGTGGGCGCTCCATTACCCGCCGGTCATTGACCGGAATGCCGCTGATGCGGGAGAAACGCAATGGCTCACCAACCGTGCCGCAGACGCGCTGGCGGTCGGTCGAGTGGGTGAAGCCAAGGCGGACCTCGATCAGGCCTTGAAGGCCAATCCACGCTCTTCAGACGCACTTGCCCTCCAGTCCATTATTGCCGTCGTACAAAACGACAAGGAACAGGCGTTAGGCTTGGCCACCAGCGCAGTGGCCGCGAATCCTCAGTCCGCTTCCGCTAAGATCGCCATGTCTTATGCTCAGCAAGCCAATTTCAATGCCGAAGGGGCGCTCAAGAGCCTCCAGGAAGCCGTCAAGGCCGAACCCAACAATGCGCTGGCCTGGTCGCGGTTGGCAGAAATGCATCTGTCGCTGCAGCAACTAGGCGAGGGCTTCGCAGCTGCGCAAAAGGGCGTGAAGTTAAATCCCAATGTCGAGCGCGCACACACGGTGTTAGGGTTTGCCTACCTCTTGCAGGTCAAAACCAAAGAGGCACAGGCTGAGTTTCAACAAGCGCATGAACTTGACCAAGCCGCAGCATTGCCACAACTGGGATTAGGGTTGGCCAAGTTCCGGGAAGGTAACATCGAAGAAGGTCGCCGCGAGATGGAAGTCGCTGCCAGCTTGGACCCGAACAACGCGATGATCCGGAGCTATCTAGGGAAAGCCTATTTCGAAGAAAAGCGCGACGACCTGACCGAGCGTGAATATCAGAATGCCAAGGAGTTGGATCCCCAAGACCCCACGCCGTTCTTCTATGACGCACTCCAGAAGCAACTCACAAACCGGCCGGTCGAAGCTCTCAAGGATATGGAGCAGGCGATCGAGCTCAACAAGAACCGAGCGGTTTATCGGTCGCAGTTGCAGATGGATTCAGATGCCGCAGCCAGGAGCGCGAGCATTGGTCGAATTTACAACGATCTAAGCTTCCAATATTTGGGTCTTTTAGAAGGTTGGGCATCGGTGAATTCTGATCCCACCAGCTTTACCGCTCACCGTCTGCTTGCGGATACCTATTCAACGCTACAACGCCATGAGATCGCGCGGGTGAGTGAGTTGTTGGTCTCACAGCTCCTCCAACCGCTTAGCATCACCCCGATTCAGCCGACGCTGGCTGAAAGCAACCTCTTTCTTCTCGCGTCACTGGGTCCTACGGCCACGTCGTTCAATGAGTTCAACACACTCATGGTGAATCGGAATCGGACGACCTTCCAAGGGTCATTCCTTGGTGGCGAACTAGGAACACATGGTCAGGAAGGTATTGTGTCGGGCATTCACAAGAATATTTCCTACAGCCTCGGTGTCAGCAATTTCACGACGAACGGATGGCGTGATAACGCCGGGCAAGATGATCGAATGGTGAATGCCTTTGTTCAGATTGAGTTGACCCCTCAAACGAGTGTGCAATTTGAATATCGCAACAGAAAACTCGATCGTGGTGATACGCGACAGCGGTTTTTTCAGGAAGATTTCTTTCGCGGTTTGCAACAAACCGAAAGCCGAAATGTGTATCGAATGGGAGTGAGACATAATTTCAACTCGGACTCCGTTCTACTCGGTTCTTTTATCTATCAAAATGCCTCGAGTACGCTTTTTGATAAGTCTCCACCGTTCCTTGCTGCCTCTGGCGTGAGTCCCAGCTTGGTAGGTTCAGGATTGAGCTCAGTACAGTTGCAAATTCCTGACGACGCCATGACCGGCGAATTACAGCATCAATATCGCTCGCAGTACTTCAATCTTGTCACGGGAGGGAATCTGTCCCACATCGTCTCACGGACCGACTCACAATTAGCATTCGACCCTCTGTTACTTGGACTCCCTTCCAATACCATTGTGATCCCACCAGCCAACACGATCGCCTCACGCGTGGGGGGTAATTTGACCCATGGAGTTGTCTATAGTTATTTAAATTTTCGGCCGCACCCTTCGGTGACAGTGACGGGCGGATTTAGTACTGACTTCAGAAGCGGAGAAGATCAGACAGTAACGGGAAAGGCCCAAGTGAATCCGAAGTTTGGGCTGCTCTGGAATCCCTTGCCGAACACCCTCATCCGGCTAGGGGCGTTCCAGGAAATAAAACGCCCGCTGGTGACGAACCAGACCCTCGAGCCGACTCAGGTTGCAGGATTCAATCAATTCTTCGATGACCTCAATGGGACCAGCGCCTGGCGCTACGCTGTCGGAATCAATCAGAAGCTTGCCCAGAGTTTGGCAGTGGGAGGAGAAGGCTCTATCCGGGATTCTAAGAACCCTGTCACAGACCTTACCAATCCAGTCGTCGTGAATAAGTTGCCTTGGCATGAATATCAGGCTCAAGGATACGCATTCTGGACCCCGCACGATTGGCTGGCACTGAGAGCGGAATACCGTTGGTCTCGGATGATACGTGACCAGCAGTTTACCGATGGGGCGTTAGAGGTCAATACACATAAGGTACCGTTGGGTGCGAAGGTGTTCCATCCATCCGGACTCGGCCTGTTTCTAACCGGCACCTTCGTCAAACAAGACGGTGTCTTTACCGGCCCGCTCGACGACAATATACGTGGAGGAAGCACCAACTTCTGGCTCATTGACGCCGGCATCACCTATCGACTGCCAAAACGGTTCGGACTATTGACGGTCGGAGGGACCAATCTAACGAACAAGAGGTTCGAATTCTTTGATCCTGATTTTAAGAACGCGTTAATACAACCGAGCAGGATGGTGTTTGCCAAGCTCACACTGACTTTTCCCTAAGGGTGTGACGGTTTGTTGTTTTAGAGGTCAAGAAGAATAGGGCTGTATCCGAGAAACCGTGAGAACTCCGCACTAACACCGCAGAGGAGGTTTATATGATGTTCAAATGGGTGCCTACCATCTGTCTATGTGTCTTGGGTCTCTTGGTATTTGCCAATCCTGACGCAGAAGCGGGGTATTGGATTAACGGAAAGTACTACGCGAAAGGCGTGCAGTGTGATGCGCAGGGGCAAGTCAAAAACGTTGACAAGAACCAATTGTCGCTGGCTTGCACCGTTGAACCTCCGGTGAATGAACCGCAGGAAGTTATTCTGGTATGTCAGAACGGCGGAGGGCACATTGGGACCGGTCGTGTATTTACGCAAAATATTACGTTCAATACTGGTTTTGCCGTCGGCACCGCCTCCCCCGATAAGAAGGGTGTAGCAAATTTTATTGGAGCGATTGTCAATGGCGCGGGAGTCGCAAAGACAAGAGCGGAATGCGACGCCAATCCTGCCTGTGTGGAACTCAGGCGGCTCTGCATCAACATAAATGGAAACGATGCAACCTGGGTACCTGTCGATGTAGTTCCCATCAATATGATTGCCACTGTTGCGGACTATTTTTGTGACAATGATGGGTTACACCTCTGTCCCTGTAATCCTAGTATCACGAATACCACCGATGTGCATGCCTGTGCGACGTCTCTTGGTGGTGGAAATCCGCCCTGGAGTTTCAACTATACCGGAGCGCCTGTGCCGGCTGGTAAGGAGATATCGAGGTGCGTGTTGCCAAATCCAGAGACGTATGTGGTTGGCGAGCAACGCCAATATAATTGTACTGTAATCCCGTAGCGCGAAAGGGGCAGTCCAGCAGCGTGGGGAGTAGGATGCGAGCAGGTTGCTCCCCTGTGATTGCCTCGTAGCTGGGATGATGGTCGGCGGCAACCAATAGACGTTGTTATGTGTGGCGATTCCTCATTCTGTCAACGATTCTGAATTGTGCGAACTAATTGAGGCTGTCATGGTCGTTTCAATGGCATGATGTCGATATTCGTGTGATCGAATACGAGTTCGATGTGCGTACCAGATCTGAATGGGAGTGCGTGAGGGAATCGCCGATATAGAGGTATATAGGGGGTAGGATGGACCAGCCCATGCTCTGCAAAAGTAGCCTTAGCATTGCAGCTGCGCTGTTGTTAGTCGCTGTATCCTTTCCTGCTTGGGGAGAGGTGTACATGGCAGGCCAAGTGGGATTCACGAGTCCACGAAACGCTAGTCAGGTGGATCTGGCGATTGATCAAACCGTTCTGCCACCGTCATCGCTCAGCGATCTCGATCTTAAGAATTCGATTATGTATGGAGGCAAGCTGGGCTACTACTTTGATTCGGTCAAGTTGCTCGGAATCGAGACCGAGGCCTTCACAACCACACCCCATCTGAAGCAACAGAATGTGATGCTGGCGGCTTTGGATGGAAGTCTTCCGATATCTCAGGAACTTAGTGGCGCAAACTTTCGGGTTACCACCTTGGCGTTTAATCTGGTAGTGCGGTATCCCGGAGAACGGTTTCAACCCTATGCGGGTGCTGGCCCCGCAATTTTCTTCGCACAGCTCAAGGACTCCACTGATTCTACGAGCAGCACGAAGCCTGGTTTGAATACGCAGGTAGGCTTGCGTTACCTGATTACACCAAAGTTCGCCGTGTTTGGGGAATGGAAATATAACCACGTACGCTTCAGCCTCGATACGGCTGCGTTCGGTGCAGGAGTTTCAGGATTCAGCCTCCATTACAGCGCGCACCATTTTGTTTTCGGTATTGGCTATCATTTTTAGCTTACTCAGCTAGGACAGGTGCTATGTTCTGTGCGGTGCTAGAGCAGGTGCATCAGGAATAGGTTCCCGGGTGTACGTGCAAACGTCGCTATCATTGTTGGTGTGATTGGTTGGATCAGCCTATGCGCGGGTGTCTAGTATTATGCCAGAGGCTGTGTCCGTTGGTATTCTCAGAGAGTTGTCGATCTACCAGAAAGATTGGTTCCTCTGATGTCAGTAAAGTCCTGACCGGCGACTGAATGATAACTGCTGTATTGAATTCCATTTGCTCGATTCCCTGATACCGAACGCTGCTAGCATTGTCGTTGTCATTGCGCATTACATCCTTTTATGATGCCTTGAGGTATTTCTCTAACACGAACCCTGTGATTCAGAAGATAGGCTTGCACAATATGCGTGGTACAGATCTGGTACGGGTTCGGATTTTCTCACAACGTAGGATACTGCGAATCCACTTGGGCTTGAGCCGTACCGCCCTGCTACTGAATGAATTGTGAGTCAGGTTTGAACTGTTAGGAGAAATGGCGCATGCGCAAGGTGCGCATGACACGGTGGCGTCCAGCATGGTATACAGTCGAACCGTAATGCGAGTCAGCTCCATTCGATTGACTACTGAGATATGAGCCTGCAAGAGCGTTCCTACCGGCGGCCAACCGGATCTCTTTAAAACCGAAGTCGATCTATGCGCATACGAGTATTGGGTTGTCACGGGGCCGATTGTCTTGTGAACACAGTGGACAGGCCGATCCGTCAAGAGAGTTGCGGGTTCTTGATTGATGACTCTGTGCTCTTGGATGCTGGCACGATTGGTGTCCAGCTCACCTTGGCCGAACAACGCCGTATTCGTGTCGTGCTGCTTAGCCATCTGCACTTCGACCATATTAAGGGGCTCCCGCTTTTGGCCGACAACCTTGCGGAAGGATTCGATACTCCGGTGCTGGTAGCGGCGACTGAACCGGTGATGCAGGGGCTGATGGAGCATGTGTTTAACGAGAAGGTCTATCCGAATTTTTTTCAGTTACCTGATCGGAACCATCCGGTCTTCCAGGCTCAGATTCTCGAACCCGGCAAGCCGGTCACGCTGGGCCATCTCGACGTCATTCCCGTGCCAGTCAACCATGTCGTGCCCACCGTCGGGTATGTCGTGAAGGACCAAGATGCTGCGCTGCTCTATAGTGGGGATACGTATCAGACTGAGGACATCTGGAGCGTGGGCCGAACAACCTCCAACCTCAAGGCCGCCTTCATTGAAGCATCCTTCCCTGACGAACTAGGGGCGTTGGCAAAGAAATCAAAACACCTGACGCCATCGCTCTTTTTTAAAGAGTTTCAAAAGCTTGGACGCCCTCAGTTGCCGGTCTATGCCTATCACATGAAGCCCGCGTTCAAAACCCAGATCCAGGCTGAAATCAGCCGGTTTGAGATTGAACAGGTTGGGTTTCTTCGAGAAGATCAGATCATCAGGCTATAATCATGTGCGAATTGCAAGGTCTGTGCACACTCACCCGCTTGAGATGTTCGAGTGCTCTCGTTGTTACACAGTGAGGTGCTGAATCAACCAGTCGGCGATTACCGTCGTCATTCGCTTGAAATCCTCTCCCTTTGTAAACTGATGGTCGGCCCCCGGCAGCATCTCGAGATGTTTCTTGACTCGCAGTGCGGCATAGAGTTGCTGGCTTTGGTGGAGCGGGACATGCTCGTCCTTATCGCCTTGCACGATCACGGTCGGAGCTGTGATCGTGCGTGCGGGGTCGTAGGCGATTTGGCGCATGGCATCTTCATAAAAGCTGTATCGGAGCCGGATTCGCTCAGGATCACCCATGATATTGGGAATGGTATCCGTCGCCTTCCAGTGTGCCATTTCATCGGGACCGAATCCCAACCGTAGCTCCTCCGCGAAATCAACGACTGGGCATTTAAGTGCCAGGCAAGTCAGATCTGTCCGCTGGGAGGCTGTCAGAGTCGCGACCAGCCCGCCGAAGCTTGATCCCATCAGTCCGATGCGGCGATAGCCTTTCTCCTTCATGAGGTCGATGGCGGCCTGTGCCTGCTCTACTCCCAAGGTTGTCGTGATTTGCTCGAAGGGACCATCACTTTCTCCTTGCCCAAAGAAGTCGAAGCGAAAGGTGCCGACCCCGTGGTCAACCAGTGACCGCGTGAGGGCGTTGTTCGTTGAGCTGGTTTTCGAGGACAAAAACCCGTGACACAAGACGGCGATCCGATCAGTCCCATTGTCCGGAACCGTCAGGATGGCAGATACTCGATGGCCGAGAGGGTCATCAAATGACAGGCGTTCTTCCATGGCAGTTTGTAGCAAAGTCGGCGGTTGAGGTCTGGGAGCGTGCTTACCGTTCCAAGAAATAAAAGTGATCGGTGGGTCCATGGCCATGGCCAATCGCCAAGCCATGCCGAATGGCTTCTGTGACGTAGGATTTTGCCGCTTGTGCGGCATCCAACACGGAACGACCTCTGGCCAAGTGAGCAGCCAGCGCCGAGGCGAACGTGCAGCCGGTACCATGGGTATGGCGCGTCTCGATAAACTCGCCCTTCAGGACATTGAAGAACCGGCCGTCGTAGAGGAGATCCGTCGCCCGCTCGCTGAGCAGATGGCCCCCTTTGATCAGCACATGTTTGCATCCGAATCCATGGATGATCTTGGCAGCTCGTCGCGCATCGGCTAAAGAGGTGATCTGGATTCCTGACAATTGCTGGGCCTCATGGATATTCGGGGTGACCACGAAGGCGAGCGGGAGCAACTGGGTCTTCACAGCATCGATGGCATCCGGTTGTAACAAAGGATGGCCGCTCTTCGAGATCATCACCGGGTCGACAACGAGGGTGGTGATCTGTTGAGGGGTCAGCATCTTGACGACAATTTCAACAATGGCTGTCGATGACAACATGCCGGTCTTCACGGCGGTGACTTCGAAATCGTCGAAGACTGCATCGAGTTGCGACGCAATCATACTCGGTGGCAACTCGAAGACGTCCGTCACTTCTTCGGTATTCTGAGCCGTGATGGCCGTAATCACCGACATGGCGAAGACACCATTGGCAGACATGGCTTTGAGATCGGCCTGAATGCCGGCTCCTCCACCGGAATCCGATCCGGCAATCGTCAGCACTTGTTTGATGGTCTGTGGCATGGGTCGCTTTCTAATTAGGATACTGAAAAATTCCGCCAGCGGCGTTCTTGCACCGCTCAGAGACGCAACGTGTAAGAGGGGCCACTGAAAGCAAAGAATCTACCCGCTTGCATGTGATCGAAGCAAGTGGTTCAAGCGAAGCTTGGTATGTGCTCCCTCGCCTCTTTGTTCGTTGCGGCCTTGGGCGGTGAAATGCGCGCCTTGAACTTCGGCGAGCTCAGTCTAGCCGCGCGCAGGGGAGGCGGGTGAGAACCGAAGCCTTTTGAGCATCTTCACGTTATTGTAGTGTGAGTGCAGCACTAAACATTTCAGCTACAGTATTGGCAAGAACCGAGATTTTCCGAACCTGCTTATGGCGCAACTTCATCGGGACTGGGAGGAGGTTTCAGCTTCAACCCGTCGATGGTGAAGGAGGTATCGTGCCTTGGTAATTGCTCATGAAACGATAGCGTGAACTCGGAAGCCGCTCCTTCCGATGGTTGAGTGAATATGAAGACCACTCGTTGCTTCCGATGAGGAGACAGTTCGATACCTCGTGTACACAGGCCTTCTCGGTTCTCCTTGACGGTCTGGAGCCACAGGCCTCCATGTTCGTCCTTCAGCACCGTGTTTTGCAAGTGACACAGTAGCTTGAGGTCACGTAGAGAATGGTTTGTGATCATCGCATCCAGTTTGACACGATTGTTCAGTCGCTCGATCGACATCACGAGGAACTCATAGGTGTCGTTTCGATAGGCTCCTAACCCAAGCGGCGGTGGTGGCTCTTTTGGCTGATCGGGCGGCAGCGTTCCGGGTGGAGGATCTTCTTTTTTGAAGAACGTGCTCAGGGGACCGGTTTTTGGAAAGGTCGTCCGGGTGGCGCTGATCGATTGAGTCTGTTTCGGGGTGATCAGCCGTACGGTGACTTGCAGCCCTTCTGGTGTTTCGGTATACGTACCCGATACGAAGATATCGGCGCGTATGGCTTTGGCAGCGCGCCGGACGGCCTTGGCGTGGGCCGGATCGATGTACTCAAGCTGCATCTTCTTCAAGGTCGAGTAGAGCAGTGTGCGGTCGACCGTCGTCAGTTCACCAGCCACCATGATTTGTGTCCCAAGCTCTTCGGCGAGGAATCGTCCGACCGGCGTCTGTTCACCTTGTGAATCCGTAAAATCGAGAATGGCGAGGCGTTGCTTCTTGGCCTTGGCGGCCCCTTCTGTGAGGCCCTCGGCCAACTGTTTGAGGCTGTCCTCGTAACTCGCTGCGGCCCATGACGATGGTGGAAAGGGAAACGGCAAGACGAGCGTGATCAGAAGGAGCAGAAAGCCAATCGTACGCATGAGATGGTTGTCATTATACTCAGCACGATGCCGGTGTCTAGCGGGCCACAAAAACCGGTTTACGAGCGGGGACTCGTGGTTCCTATTCCTGTGGCCTGTTTGAGGGGGCGGTTTCAAGTTCCAAGTGCAACGGGTGAATGATGGCGCAGATGCGCATAGACTTCCAGCGGCGTCGCAAAGCCGAGACATTTCCGTGGGCGGGTGTTGAGCCGATGGGCGATGGCATTCAACTCGCGTTGGGTGTACGTTGAGAGGTCCCTCCCTTTGGGTATGTATTGGCGGAGCAACCCGTTGGTATTCTCATTGGTCCCGCGTTACCAGGGGCTGTGCGGATCGGCAAAGAACACCTGGATCGCGAGGCGGCGCGCCAACCGAGCATGTTCCGCCATCTCTTTGCCTCGATCATAGGTCAGTGTTTTCCGCAGCGGAGTGGGCACATGCTGGAGCTTCTTGGTGAACCCCCGGTACGCACTGGCGGCATCCGTGCCGTCCATTTTGGCCAACAGAACCATGCGCGTCGTCCGCTCCACGAGGGTACCCACCGCCGAGCCATTGCGGGCGCCCTTCAGTAGATCCCCTTCCCAGTGACCCGGCACCGTCCGGGTCGCCACCTCGTCGGGCCGCTCGGTAATCGGTGTCATATTGGGGATCTGGCCCCGGCGATCCACGCCCCGCGATCGAGGCCGACGAGCCTTCTGGGCGTGCCGCAGCGCGGCCAGCAACTCAGTCCGCAGCGTGCCCCGTGGCAACACATACAGCGCAGCATAGATGGTTTCCGTCGAGACGCGTTTGGCCATATCAGCAGGATACGCGCGTCGGAGACGCCCGGCAATCTGCTCAGGCGAGCAACCGTGACGCACGTGGGTCTGGACGTACCGCCATAACCACGGATCGAGGAGTTTGCGCGGCCGTCGTGGCAGACGTGCTCGAGTCGCCGCTTGCGTCTGTGCCGTGCAGGCACCATAGGGATGGCCACGAGGCGTGTTACGGGCATATTCGCGGCTCAGCGTACTTGGCGAACGCCCCAAGCGGCGTGCGAGCTGGCGCAACGACTGCCCTTGGGCCAAGCCACGACTCAGAGTTTCACGTTCGTCGGCACTCAAGTGTCTATACTGTCTTGTTCGGATGGCAACACCTTAGCCCAACCGGGCGGGTAGTGTTGCACTTGGAGTTAGAACTCAAGGGGGGTATGCTCAGAATAAGAACCCCGAGCATGAATTGAGCCCTTCCAATTCTACTGACCTGTCACAGCGCAGGTTGTGTTCTCCATGTATCAGTCCCTGCTCCACTCATGATAGCAACTGCCACTCGATCCCATGTCTTCTTTTGTTGAATCGATACGTACCAATCAGCGAAGCCATACTTCTCAGCGGTAATCCCTTTCTGCTTGCAACCGTATCTTTTTCGATACGTGGCCTATCTTTTTAGATAGGCCACGTATCGCACGTCGTTACGCTCAAGATCGTAAGATATTGAAACTTATACTTAGATCAATGGAAATCGCATTGGCACACAACTTGATGTACTCATTAGCTGTGACGCGATGGAGTTGGGGCAAGAAGCGACGAAGTTCTCGAGTACGTTGACCTGAACGTCCCGGTTCAGGTGGGACCGTCTCAGGGAATGTACTACTGAGTTGAGTGCATCGGATAAGAGCAAGGGTTCGGAGACACAAGGTAATGGTCGAAGCTTTCAGAAGAGGAGGCCACGCGTGCCCATGAGATCCACGGCTGTAGCAAGCGCCCTAAGTCTTCCCAAGGGAGGCGGTGCAATCAAAGGCATTGGAGAGACATTCAAAGCGAATTTGTTTAGTGGGACCGGGGCCTACTCCATTCCACTGGCACTCTCTCCAGGGAGGGGCGGCTTTGGCCCTAAGCTCTCACTCGAGTACAGTTCCGGGAATGGGAATGGTGTGTTCGGTCTGGGTTGGCAGCTCGCCATTCCGCGCATCACACGGAAAACGGAGAAGGGGCTTCCACGTTACGATGATCAAGATATCTTTGTAATGTCGGGGGCGGAGGATCTGGTGCCGTGGCTGAGGAGAGTGGTTAATTCGGAGAGTAGCAAAGTGTCATGGCAGCCGGAAGAGCCGATCCTACGGGCCCCGTACCGAGTGCATCGCTATCGTCCGAGGACCGAGGGTGTTTTTGCTCGCATCGAACGCTGGGTTCATGACGACACCGGTGAGACTCACTGGCGAACCATCAGCAAGGACAACGTCACAAGTGTGTTTGGTTTCTCTTCTGCGTCGCGTCTCTCGGATCCTGAAAGTCAGCACCGTGTCTATGAATGGCTACTCGACGAGACATTTGACGCGGTTGGCAATCACATACTCTATGAATATGTGAAGGACGATCCGCGGCTTTATGAGGCAGGTGAAACAGGGCATCTTCCTGAGGTGTTCGAACGGAATCGCCATGCAACCCAGCTGTACATACGGCGCCTCTACTACGGCAATTTCCCTGAGCCGTCTCTCGATGTGACAGGCAAAGCCTTGACGTATCCCACCGGGGCGGCCGTCGGACATCTCCGTCGCGGCCGACGCTATGCATTTGAGGTTGTGTTCGACTACGGTGATTGGGATAGCCCCACGATTCTTCTTCACCCTGAACCATTGTCCACTCGTGAGCAGGAGTTCTTTGGGACGGACACCGCTCTGTCCACAACGAGGCGATCTGCTCCACTCAGAGAGGACCGCCATTCACATTATCGGGCTGGCTTTGAAGTTCGAACGCTTAGGCGCTGTGAGCGTGTGTTGATGTTCCATCACTTTGCAGAGCTTGGTTCTCCCACGCTTGTACGTTCTACAGACTTTACCTATCGCGTGGATCAGGACACGAAGATATCAGTACTGATGGAAGTCACCGTCCAAGGCTATGAGAAGGATGGATCTGGTCAGTACCGCATGGTGAGCATGCCGCCAGTAAGCTTTGCCTATACAGAGTTCAGACCACATGAACAGCACTATCAGTCACTCACTGCTGCGGGAGATGATTTGCCTTCACAGGATCTGGGTGAGCCGAGTATGGCGCTCGTCGATCTCCTGGGGGATGGCCTACCAAGCATGGTCCAGAGTGATTCATCAGGCATTCGGTATTGGCGGAATCTTGGGGCCGGCAGGTTCGATCGGCATCGAACCTTGCCGCAGGTTCCCGCCGGGGTATTGCTCGGCGAAGCAGGGGTGGGTTTCGGAGATATGGACGGTGATGGTCAGGTTGATCTACTTGTTCATACCGAATCGTTGGCCGGTTTCTTTGAAACGACATCCGACGGAGCATGGAAAAAGTTCACGCCCTATGAGTCCTTTCCAGGGTTTGATCTCACTGGTCGCAATATGCGGCTCCTCGATCTTACGGGAGACGGCAGATCAGACGCGTTGGTGACGGAGGAAAACCAGTTTCGTTGGTATGAATGCTTGGGTGAAAAAGGATTTGCTCCGGCACGTACGATTGCGCGTTTCCACGATCTCGATCAGTTCCCCGACGTCTATTTTGATGATCCCTCGGGAAGGGTCAGGTTGGCGGACATGAGCGGGGACGGCCTCAATGATATGGTCCTCGTTCATAACGGCCGGATCGACTATTGGCCCAATCTCGGATATGGCCGGTTCGGTCGGCGCATCACCATGGCCAATGCGCCACGGTTGGACACCGACTTTGATTTCAGGCGGCTCTTTCTTGTGGATTTGAACGGTACCGGCTGTGCCGACCTTGTCTATGTAGACTTCAATCGCGTGCATTTCTGGTTCAATCAATCAGGGAATCACTGGAGCGACGCACACACCATCATTGGTACGCCGACCGTCAGCGATGCGGACTCGGTTCAGTTTGCCGATGTGTTTGGTACGGGTACGGCCACATTGCTGTGGAGTTCCCGCGTTACAACGGCTCACGGGAGGCCATACAAAGCCCTCGATTTCTGTGGTGGTCTCAAGCCCTACATCCTAGCAGGCATGGACAACAATATGGGGGCCACGACCCGCGTCAGCTATGCTCCGTCGACACGATTCTGTCTTGAAGACGAGGCCAACGGCAATCCGTGGTTTACCAAGTTGCCGTTTCCTGTTCAGGTCGTGGACAAAGTGGAAGTGATCGATCATATCAGCCGAACCAAGCTCGTCACCCGATACCAATATCACCACGGCTACTATGACGGTCAGGAACGCGAATTTCGAGGGTTCGGTCGGGTCGATCAGTTTGATACCGAGACCTTCGAGGATTTTACGCACACAAGTCTTCATGGGGAGGCCACGGCGCTGGCCAACGGAACAGCAGCCTATCACGTACCACCGGTCGAAACGCGAAGCTGGTTTCACACCGGCATATACTTCGAGGATCATCACTCGTCGGGGCATGACTACCTTGAGTTGACTGAGCGATTTCGACGCGACTTTTATCAAGCTGACCGCGAAGCCGGGACTGTCGATGAGCACCAGGTCGAGATCGGCGATGCGCCGCATGAAGCCTACCGTGTTCTGCGTGGAGCTGTCCTCCGCACTGAGGTGTATGCCCATGACGGGAGCGCGAAATCCCCGCATCCTTACCAGGTGACTGAGAACCGCTACCGCATCATCCAGCTCCAACCGAAGGATGGCAATCACCACGCCGTGTATTTCAGCCATCAACTTGAGCGATTGACGTATGACTATGAGCGTCGACCCTCTGACCCTCGTATCAGTCACGCGCTGACACTCGAAGTCGACGCCTTTGGAAACGAGCTGAGGTCAATGGCCATTGGCTATGGTCGACGTCAGTCTGAGCCGCAATTATCAAGCGTTGTAGATCAAGCCAAACAGACCAACATTCTGATCACCTACACCCAGAGTCGGTATACCAATGCCATTGATGACCGGTTGCTGGATCCTGACAACTATCGTGCGCCTACTTCGTGTGAGACCCGTAGTTACGAATTGACGGGCTTCCGCCCAGGGAACAACGCTCGACGGTTCAGCTGGAATGAGTGGAGACAAAATAACTTTGAACGGCTCGATGGGACGGTTGAAATCGCGTATGAAGCGCCAACTGATGAAGGGCTACCTCGAAAACGGCTCATTGAACACGTGCGTACCCAGTATCGTGCCAACGATTTGAGTGGGCTCCTTCCCTTCGGTGTACTCGAATCCCTCGCACTTCCCGGCGAGAGCTACAGGCTCGCCTTTACGCCGGGTCTGCTCACGCAGGTCTACGGCGATCGAATCACTCCGCCGATGTTGGCGGGGGAAGGCGGCTATGTACGGGGAGAACACGATGGCAATTGGTGGATTCCCTCTGGCCATATCTTCTATTCACCGCACGTGAATGATGCCTCGGCTGCTGAGTTAGCCTTCGCACGAGCCCACTTCTTTCTTCCGCATCGATCGCGTGATCCGTTCGGGAATACGGCGTTCATTCGCTATGACCACTATCACTTTCTGCCGGTGCACACCACCGATGCGTTGGGCAATCGAGCCCTTGCCGAATATGACTACAGGCTGCTGCAGCCGTTTCGCTTGACCGATGCCAACGGGAACCGTGGTGAGGTGGCGTTTGATACCTTGGGCATGGTGGCAGGCACCGCAGTTATGGGCAAAGTGACGGAGACCCTCGGCGACTCCTTGGCTGGATTCCAGCCGAATCTGAGTGAGCAGCAGAAGGACACATTCATGTCCGACCCTCTGGCCAGTGCGCCATTGTTGTTGGGGCAGGCAACCACACGGATCGTGTACGACCTCGATCGGTATCGCCGGGTACGTCAGCCTGTATTTGCAGCGACGCTTACCCGTGAAACTCATACGACCGACCCGCTTCCGACAGGAGGGCTCAAGGTTCAAGTGGGGATGAGCTATTCCGATGGTTTTAGTCGCGAGATTCAGCAGAAGATGCAGGCGGAGCCGGGGCCTCTTGTGCCCGGTGGTGCGGAAGTCCCTCGGCGCTGGGTCGGCAGTGGATGGACTTTCTTCAACAATAAAGGAAAGGCGGTCAAGCAGTACGAACCGTTCTTTGACGACACCCACGTGTTTCGGTTCGATCATCGAGTGGGTGTCAGTTCGACGCTGTTCTATGACCCCATGGAACGCGTGGTGGGCACCCTCCATCCGAATCACACCTGGGAGAAGGTGCGTTTTAATCCATGGCGACAGGAGACCTGGGATGTCAACGACACGACTTTGATTGAAGATCCCACGACCGATGCTGATGTGGGAATGTTTTTCAGACGCCTCCCGGTGGAAGACTACTTGCCGACATGGAATACCCAGCGACGCGATGGAGGATTCGGGCCTCTCGAACAAGCTGCTGCGGTCAAGACTGCCATCCATGCCGCGACACCGACCGTGAGTCACGCAGACGCACTCGGTCGAGGCTTTCTCACGATCGCACACAACCGTTCCATGAAAGACAATAGGCCCATTGAGGAACAGTATGTGACACGGACCGTGTTGGACATCGAAGGCAACCAGCGAGAAGTGAGCGATGCCAACGGTCGAGTGGTCATGCAGTACGACTACAATCTGCTCGGCAACCAGGTTCGCCAGGCTGGCATGGAGGTAGGCGAGCGCAGAGTATTGGCGGACGTAACAGGTCAGCCTCTCTACGCCTGGGACGATCGTGGACATCGGCTCCGCGCCACGTATGACGCGCTACGGCGTCCGTTGGAGGCGTGGCTCCAGGAGCCTGATGGGGCCACGCGGCTTGTGGGACAAACCCTGTACGGAGAAACACAAGTGCAGCCTGAATCACGCAATCTGCGTGGGAAGATCTTCCTGCATCGTGACCAGGCAGGTGTTGTGATCAGCGAGACATACGATTTCAAGGGGAATGTGCTCACGGGGTCTCGTCAACTGGCTGGTGAATATAAACGCGTGTTGGACTGGGCAGCGAGTCCTGAGCTTGATGGACAGGTCTTTGCGAGTCGCACGACCTACGACGCGCTCAGCCGTCCAGTCTCGGCAACCGCTCCTGATGGAAGTGTGCATCGTCCGATCTACAACGCGGCTACCTTGCTTGAACGGGTGGACGTGACGCTACGCGGAGCTCCGACTGCGACATCCTTTGTGTCGAACATTGATTACGATGCGAAGGGGCAACGGACACTCATCGAGTATGGCAATGGCGTCAAGACCCACTATGTCTATGATCCGCTGACGTTTCGACTCATCCATCTACAGACAGTGCGTGAGGCCGAGCGTGTGCAGGATCTTACGTATGTGTACGATCCGGTCGGGAACGTCACGCATATTCACGATGCTGCCCAGCAGACCGTCTACTTCCGGAATCAGGTCGTCGAGCCCCATGCCGACTATACGTATGACGCCCTGTATCGACTCATCAGTGCGGAAGGTCGTGAACACATCGGCCAGGCGACCAGACCGGAGACCAGCTGGGACGATGCCTTTCGAAGCAAGCTTCCCCATCCCCATGACGGGTCGGCGATGCGTCGGTATACGGAGCAGTACCGGTATGATGGTGTCGGGAATATTCTCCAGCTAAACCATCAGGCGACAAACGGTAATTGGACACGTTTCTATACCTACGATGAAGGAAGTCTCCTGGAGCCCGAGAAGAAGAGCAATCGGCTCAGCGTGACCACGGTCGGTACTGGGAGCCGTGAGATCTATCAGCACGACAGGCACGGCAACATGCTCACAATGCCCCATCTGAGTGCACTGGACTGGGACTTCCGCAATCAATTGCGGCATGTCGACCTCGGCGGCGGTGGGCACGCGTACTACGTCTATGATGCCAGTGGCCAACGAGTGCGCAAGGTGGTTGAGCGAAACGGCGGTGCGTTGATCGAGGAACGACTGTACTTGGGTGACTTCGAAATCTTCCGTCGGCGAAATGCGTCGGGCGCCGTCGTCCTTGAACGCGAGACCTTGCACGTGATGGATGACAAACGCCGCATGGCACAAATCGAGACGCGTACCAAAGGCGAAGAACAGGATGTACCGGCTCAGCTGGTGCGCTATCAGTTCGGCAATCACCTGGGCTCTGCCTCTCTTGAATTGGATGCCACGGGTCAGATCATCACCTACGAGGAGTACTACCCCTATGGCAGTACCTCCTACCAAGCTGGCCGGACTGTGGCGGAGGTGAATCTCAAGCGCTATCGATACACGGGGATGGAGCGCGATGAGGAGACGGGACTGAACTATCACGGCGCACGGTATTTTGCACCCTGGCTGAGCCGGTGGAGCTCAGCAGATCCGGTAGGAATAAAAGGAGGGATTAATCTTTATGCCTACAGTGCCGGCAATCCAATACGTTATTCGGATGTGACGGGTAAAAATCCTGATGAGTCGTCACAACCCAGCACATCCAAACCTGGGCTGCTGACGCTCGACTATTCGCAGGTCTGTGGTGGGCCTTGTCTGACGGATGATCAAATTTACGCGGAATATAATGAGTGGAAACAGCGTGATGTTGCTGAGACAAAACAGGCGGAGGATCGGGCGATAGCCGCACGAAAAGAACGGGTGGAAACGATTGATCGATTGAAACAGGATGTCGCAAACGCGCAACGAGGAACCCGGGCTCATCGTTATGCAAGGGAACGCTTCGAGACGTATAGGGACACGGGAGTGGATCCGGGTATACGCCAGAATATTGATGGTGGGCATAGCATTGTGAACTCCCCTAAGACGCAGGCTCAGGTGGGGGCCGCGGTTCTGATCCCAGTTGGCTTCGCAGCAACATTCCCTCGGATTGCCGCGGTCCTAGGTGCCTGGACCACTGGAACTGCAACTGGAGAAGCAGCAACAGGTCGTAGTGTTGGTGCCATGAATCCTTTTAATCTAATGTCAGGAAATACTGCTATAGGCAGACCCCTGTCCACACCTGAACGAGTGCTATCCGGTGTGACGGGTGTTTTGGGGGTGTCTGGAATCGCTCTAGCAAGACCGAAGCCCGGTGGAGGGGGGGGAAGTGGTGGGCAAGGTTCCGCCTTCAGTTTTGCGACAGAGGAGGCGTGGATCTACGAGGATCGTATGATTCGCGTCGTCAATACACCTACTGGTCCTAGAGCCGCATATCAACGGCTTCCAAGGCATGACGATCTTCCAGTCGGAGCTCAGCCTGGCGACTGGGCTTTCTTCAATGGTTTTCAGCCAGCACTGTTTGGTGCACACTTTGTGAAGCAACCCTTCACCACTGCGCCCTACACACCATTGACTTTGTATAGATGGGGTAATGAAGAGGCTAGGCTTGCGAGTGCGTGGTTGAATGCGCAGCCGGTGCCTACGGCAGTCCAAGACGTTGCTGTGGATACCTGGGGCATTATCCAGGCGCGACTTCAAGCGCTAGGCGTGTATGTAGAGTATCCATAATAGATTGATCTACACGAAAAAGGGAGTTGCAGATGAATAGAAGGACTGAAGCCATCGGAACGACACCGTCAGCTGTTGTGTCGCGAAAATTTCTTGAAGCTGGTGTAAGTATCTCGAGCCCCGAGCAGAATGCGACGCTTGGGTCCAGCGTTCAGATCAGCGGGACCGCTTCGTGTGAGGCGTTGGAGGACAAGCCGGGGGAGCCTGGCACATGGCTTGGAGATGCAACGGACAGTATCACTGCGGTGGAAGTGCGCCTGGGGGACGCCAGTCCATTTCAGTCAGCCACGCCCACTGGGTCAGGCACCACACTCTGGGCCTCCTGGACATTCACGGCGACTGTATCCGCACAGGGGCCGCTGAATATCACTGCCAAAGTCAGCGCGACTCGTGTGACCTTTGGCTCCGATGTTGATACGGGGTCGCGGGCGGTCATCATTGACCTTGGTCCACCGACTCTTTCGATCAATCCACCTGCCGATGTGACCAAAGCTGCTCCCCCATATAGGACCACGCTGACAGGAACCGCCGCTGATGGTTCAGGAGTGGCTGCCGTGGAATGGCGGCTTGGCCCAAACGGTACGTTTCAGGCTGCAAGTGGAACCACTCAATGGACAGCTGCCGTCGCGCTACCGAGCCTCGGAACCCATACGGTCACGCTTCGCGCTCGGGACAACCTCGGAAACGTGAGTCCGACGAAGGATGTTAGCGTCAAGGTGCTTGATGTCACCGCTCCTGCTTTGAGTATCATAGCGCCTACCGAGGGACAAACCTTCACACTGACGCCGAATGGAGTGACGGTCGAAGTGCGAGGTACGGCCTCGGATACGCAGACCGATGTGGCGCTCGTGGAATGGGCCTTGGGTAACCAGGGCCCATTCAAACCCGCGACGCCGAAAGCCGTGAATGATTGGTCTACGTGGAGCATGGCCGTTCCGATCAGTGAGGCGGGTAGTCAAACCATCTCAATACGGGTGAAAGACAAGGCGGCACCGACTGCCAATGTGACGACCCAGCAACGGGGCGTCGTGGTGGCGGCACCGTTCGAGCCCAAGGATCCGGACGCCGTCTTCAGTGCCACCGCCTATCTCGACGATCTGCTCGACTTTGCGACTCGGAGAGCGAAGACCGCCGCAACGAACGGCACGTTAATCAGCCGCCAGCTGCTTGTCGAGACATTCCTGCAGCCCTTTACCGATTTAGTGACGCCGAACCATCGCGCCGTTGCTAATCGACCGGTGCCTCAGGTGCGGTTGTGCATCGAGGGGTTGCGCCGGTATCTCGCTCGGCATGGCCGGAGTGTCTCCGCAACAGCTGAAAGTGCCTATCGGCAGGCTGTCTATGGGGCCCTGCTCCGCAGCCTCGGAACGTCCTATGAAGAGCTTCGATTGGCTCGGATTGCTGACCCCGGCGCGCGGACAGCGCTCGCAGACCGGCTGGGGATTGATCTCACCCCGTTCCGTCCTGATCGACTTGATCAGCTCTTGCTCCAGCCGAATCAATTGACCGAAGTCGCGTTGCGGAACCTATTTGGCCTGGAAGAGACGATCGTGAAACCGCTCGGAGACAGTGTGCTTCCACAACCGCAATTGCTGATGTGGATGAAGGATCATCTTCGAGCCGTGTGGCAGGACCAAGACGATGCGGCTCATTCCGTCGTCGAGACGCCTCAGCCTGTTATTGATCCCGACTTGCTGAGTGAGCGAGATTTTCGGACCTCGGCGGTCGGGAATCCAGCGTTTGACGTCTGGAAGGCTCGTGCACAGGATATAGCGAACCGTCTAGCAGCCATCAAGAAAAGTCGTGAAGGTCAACCATCGCACTTGGCGGGATTTGATCGCATTGTTGCGGACACGCTGGGTCCGGTTGCGGCGCTGGTCACGCTTCTGCAGCAGCATCAGCACGGGACCGCTATCGAGGTCCAGCTCCGAGGTCAACAGCTCAGTTTGCAACCCTTTCTTCATCTCATGCGCATCCGCAAACTCGCTGAAGGGGGTAGTGTGTTGGATGGAGAGTGGGAGGATGTCTACGCGATTGTGGTGCAGGTGCAGAAACTTCGCCTGTACGAGGCATGGCGCCGGGAAGAACGGCAGAAAAATCTGACGCTTGGCCCAGATGAGTTTCAGCGATCGGCAGCGTCGCCTCAACCATCACCGATCTCGCACTGGCGGACTTCTTTACAGGCACAACTTGCCTGGCGGCGCATGCTTGAAGCTCGGATCCAACAGGAAAGCGCCGTGACGCACTCTTTGCAACATGCGGTCGAGGTAGCGGAGGAAGCGGTGCTGCCTTCCCTCCGTGAGGCATGCATTGCGGCGATTGCCCCAAACCAAGATGCCACGGTCGTTGCAAACCGATTGACCCAGGAGCTTGGCATTGACTGTCACAGCAGCGGGCGTCAAAAGACTACACGTGCACAGCAGGGAGTGGAGACGTTGCAGGACGTGCTCTTTTCCTTGCGTACCGGTCGATTCAAGACCATGCCCCCAGTATTGGGCACGGCCAATCCTGCGGCCGGGTGGGTGCTGGCGCTTGACCCGGCAAAGCCCTATGGTGAATCGGATTTCGATGAGGAGTGGCGGTGGATGGGTTCCTATGCAACCTGGCATGCGGCGATGCGGGTCTTTGCCTATCCGGAAACGTATCTGCTCCCAGAATTACGCCCCGCGACCGCTCAGACGGCGGCGTACAAGAAGTTGATGAAGGAGCTGCGCGACCAGTCGCGCCTCACGCCCGCGCTCGCCCGGTCTCTGGCTGCCAGCTATCACCAGACAGTGACCTCGGAGTTGGCTGCCACGCTTCCAGAGAAGCTTCGGCATGGTGCTCTCGTTCTCACCGACGAGTTGTCGGACACCCAGCTTGGCGACCGGCGCCGGTTCATTGAAGACCTCTTTTCCGGCATCCCGAGTCCGCATCTCGCGCCCACGTATGTGCAGGAGATGTTTTACTTTGTGCCGATGGCGTTGGCGTTGCAGTTGCAAAAGGCCGGGCAGTATCTCGCCGCACTTGATTGGATGGAGACGGTCTATACCGATCATCTTGCGATGAATGAACGCAAGATCTATCGAGGGTTGGTACTCGAAGAGGCGATGGTCAGCCGATACCAGCGGAATCCTGATAACTGGTTGCGTGTGGGCTTGAATCCGCACGAGATCGTGGCGGTTCGGGCTAGTGCGTACACCCGGTTCACGTTGACGGCTCTGGTCCGGTGCTACCTGGACTTCGCCGATGCTGAATTCACGCGCGATACCAGCGAATCCATCTCACGAGCACGGGCTCTCTATAGTACGGCACTGGAGTTGCTTGGGTTACCCGAGATGCAGTTTGCGAGCAGCGCCTCTTCACCGTACCCGTTTCCGCCGAGCCCGGTTCCGCAGGCGTTGCGCCTGCATGCTGAACTCAATCTATTTAAGCTGCGCAATGGCCGCAATATTGCTGGAATTGAACGTCAATCGGTGTTGGAAACCTCACAGCCGGCATACTCCAACACTCTTCCGGATCGTCCAACCGACCAAATCTTACGCCCGACGCCGTATCGTTATGGTGTGTTGATTGAGCGGGCTAAGAATCTGGTGAATATTGCGCAGCAAGTGGAAGCTGCCTTTTTGGCAAGTCTTGAGAAGCGTGATGCTGAGGCCTATAACCTCCTCAAGGCCGGACATGATCTGCAATTGGCTGCTGCGACGGTCAGTCTGCAGGGGACGCGTGTGAAGGAGGCAGAGGAGGGCATCAGGCTTGCTGAACTCCAACAAGATCGGTCTGAATCCCAACGCGATACCTATCAGGGATGGATCGATGCCGGCCTGAATCAGTGGGAGCGGGGCATGATGGAAAACTATAGGGAAGCGGGGCGTGTGAGGAATACGGTCACCTGGATTGATGCTGCGTTGACGACGGCTCAGGCTGTTATGTCTGCATCGTCAGGTGGCTTTCTGGGGACTGGTGTAGGTGCAGGACTTGCCGTAGCAGGGATAGTCGGCGGGCTTTCTGCTGTCAAAGCCGCAGCAACTCATACATTGAACAAGGCCGAAACTGAGACACAAACGAATAGTGCCACCGCAAGCTTTGAACGTCGTCGGGAAGAGTGGGAGCTACAGCGGCAACTTGCCGAGCACGAAGTTGCGATCGGATCGCAACAGATCACACTCGCGCAGACGCATACGGATATCACTCGACAAGAAGAGTCAATTGCCCGCAATCAGCGCGATCAGGCGCAAACGACGGTGGAATTTCTTGCGAATAAGTTCACCAATGTGGAACTCTATGAGTGGATGAGCGGCATCCTCAGCAGTGCGTACAGCTACTTCTTGCAGCAAGCAACCGCCATGGCACAACTTGCACAGCACCAGCTCGCTTTCGAGCGTCAAGAAGCTCCATCTGCGTTTATTGGGGCCGACTACTGGGAAGCCCCTGGGGACAACACTACGCCGGCTGGTAATAGCGGCGGAAAGGAGCCTGATCGGCGCGGCCTGACCGGTTCTGTGCGTCTTTTGCAGGACATCACACGACTTGACCAGTTTGCGTTTGAGACGCGCAAACGGAAATTGCAACTTGCCCAAACATTTTCTCTCGCGCAGTTGTTTCCCGCTGAATTTCAACGCTTCCGCGAGACCGGCAGCTTTCCCTTCATGACGTCGATGGCGCTGTTCGATCAAGGGTTTCCCGGTCACTATCTCCGCTTGATCAAGCGCGTGCGCGTTTCGGTCATTGCTCTGATTCCCCCGACAAGGGGACTGCGTGCGACGCTCATCAACTCGGGTCTTTCACGCGTCGTCAGTGGTTCGGATGTTTTCCAGACCGTCGTGGTCCGACGTGACCCTGAGCTGATCGCGTTCACGTCGCCGAGTAATTCCACCGGCCTGCTCGAACTGGAGCCGGAAGGTGAGCTGTTACTGCCATTTGAAAGTATGGGGGTCGATACAAGTTGGGAGCTACAGCTTCCAAAGGCAGCCAATCCATTTGATTTCAGGACGATCGCTGATGTGCTGTTCACCGTCGAATACACTGCCTTGCAGAGTTTGACCTACCGACAGCAGGTGATCCAACAGCTCGGCGACACGATCAGCAGTGAGCGGGCACTAAGCCTCCGAGATCAGTTTGCTGATGAGTGGTACGCCCTCCACAACCCCAGGAGGGTCAATGATCCGCTGAAGATTCGGTTCACAATCTCGCGAGGAGACTTTCCCCCAAACCTGGAAGACCTACGCATTCAGCACCTATTACTCGTTGTTGCGCGTGTCTCTGGCAAGACGTTTGAGATCGGTGGTTCTCGACTCGTCATGACAGTGCAGGGTGATACCGTCCCTGTGGGTGGTGAGGCGGGTGGGTCTCTCGATGGTATCGTCAGTACTCGCCGTAGTAATGCTGGTGGATGGATGGGGCTCATTGGTAAGTCACCTATCGGCAGTTGGGAACTCACACTGCCGGATACGCAGGAAATGCGGAAGCACATCAAAGACGGAGATCTTGATGATCTCGTGCTGGTGTTGACCTATGCCAGCCGTACTCCCGCTTGGCCATGAGTTGAGGCACGAGGGAGACGGGGGTGCTGAGAAGCCTCCGTCTCCGAGGTGTACTGGAATTTTTGAACAGTAAGGTTTCCTTATTTCTGCAGGTTTATCAGCTATTTCGTGGTCCGACCCTCACTGTCTCATTCTGCCTTGGACTCTGAGGCCCTGCGCGACCTTCAGCTAGTGTTTGACAAGAGCGCTTGCCAGTGGAGTACACTGCCACCCCTGGATCCCCCCATTCACTCCTATTGTCCAAGGAGGCCTTCATGCCGAATAGTTTCTGGGTCAAGATGCTCAGTGCAGCGGGTCTGTTTTTCTTGTGCCTCACGAGTTGGGTCGGTGCCGAAGAACCAGCGGGTCCCGTGAATGAAGCACGCCTGGTCGCGCAATACAATTACTCGATCCACATCCTGGCCATGTTGGTGGTTGGGTTCGGATTTTTGATGGTGTTTGTGAGGCGGTACGGCTTTGGAGCGACCACAGGGACCTACTTGGTGGTGGCAACGGGGTTACCACTCTATATGTTTCTCCGCGCCAACGGCGTAGTGGGGCATGAGCTGAAGGCCCATTCAGTTGACGCACTCCTGTACGCTGAATTCTCCGTGGCGACGGCGCTCATTGCGATGGGTGCGGTGCTGGGGCGTTTGCGGGTGTTTCAATATGCACTGCTCACGTTGCTTCTGGTGCCACTCTATGCTCTCAACGAATATCTCGTGTTGGACAACGGGGCCGGGTTGACCAAAGGGTTTCAGGATTCGGCTGGTTCGATCGTCATCCATGCGTTCGGCGCCTATTTTGGGTTGGCGGCGTCCTTGGTCCTGACAACGACGGCGCAGCGGAGTCAACCCATTGAATCCGATCCGACTTCCGATCGATTTGCTATGTTGGGGTCGATGGTGCTGTGGCTTTTCTGGCCGAGTTTTGCGACCGCGATCGTGCCGTTTGAGGAAATGCCTCAGACTATCGTGAATACGATTTTGGCTCTGAGCGGGGCCACCCTGGCGACCTATTTTCTCAGCACCTATTTCCACCATGGAAAAACCTCGATGGTTGATATGGCGAATGCAGCATTGGCTGGTGGAGTGTCGATCGGCTCCACCTGTAATCTGGTGAGTCCGGCCGGTGCGTTTGGTATCGGATTGCTGGCCGGGGCACTGTCGGTCATCGGGTATGTGTTTATTCAACCGATGCTGGAATCAAAAATCAAGTTGGTCGATACCTGCGGCGTGCACAATCTACATGGGATGCCGGGTCTACTCGGCGGACTCGCCGCGATCATTGTCGTGCCAGGCGTGGCCGGTGTTCAACTCGTGGGTATCGCAATGACGCTGGGGATCGCCATTATTGGCGGGGCCATCGCCGGTGCGGTGATTCGAGCGACTGGGACGACCGAACAGGCCTACGAAGACTGTCACGAATTCTCCCACGTGCCGGGCCCCGAGAGCGAACGCAAGGTTGAAGAGCTCGCCTTAGGCGCAAAGGCCGATATTGAGATTTTACAAAAAGAACTGCTTGCTCGAACTGGTGCTCGTACCTGAGTTGCAGGGCATCATTCGGGTATCTTGTGAGGACAGGCTAGGAGGTCTGGGTTGCCCAGACCTCCTAGCCTGTGGAGTTCTTTCCGCAGGTTTCTCCAGCAGCAGCCCGTGCAATTGCCTCTCCTAGTAAAATACTGAAACAGGACACTGGTGGCGGGTATCCTGTTGCCTTCATGTGAGCAGGCTTCAGGTCGAGCAAGCTCTGTTTGGTGCACCGACAAGACTGATTCTAGGGGGCCGCAGATCCGTTAGCCGGATGTTACCGGAGGAAGTTGCGTGGAATGGTGCGCCCGACAGGACTTGAACCTGTAACCTTCTGATCCGTAGTCTGTAGCTCTACGTTCTACACAGCCCCCTCTATTTCTACTACGCTTGACAATACGCGGTGTTATCGCTACTGTCAAGTCCGATGTTCTACCACGAAACCAGGCCGATTCCTCTACATTCATTCTACACAGGTTCTACAGGCCGAACCACAGATGCGAGGTTAGAGCCTCAGACCTTTTCCGGTCCATTCCTCGGTGTGTAGAGAAATGTAGAACCAGACCCATGAGGCGGACGTGAGATTGACGAAGCGGGCCATCGATCAAGCACAACATCCTGTATCAGGTCAAGTGTTTCTCCGTGATGACGAGCTGCGTGGGTTTGCGCTTCGTATCACTCCGGGTAGCAAGTCCTTCATTGTCGAGCGGGAGATTCATGGCCGCGTGCGACGCTTGACCCTTGGGCGGTTTGGTGTGCTGACCGTTGAGCAGGCCCGAGATCTTGCGAGAATCAAAATTGGTGAGATTGCAGCTGGGCAGGATCCGGTTGAGGAGCGACGACAACGTCGGAAAACCATCACATTTGGAGATTTGGAGAAGCTCTACAAAGAACGGCATGCGGTTCATAAGAAGTCGGCCATTGATGATATCGGGATGCTCAAGAAATGGCTCAGTGAATGGCGGCCTCGACGACTGAATACCATTACGAGAGCCGACGTCACCACTAAACATGCTGAAATCGGGGCTGCGGGACACACGACTAGGGCAAACCGAATGGTGGCTCTGGTGCGAACGATGTTCAACTTGGCCTCAGATTGGGGCCATCATCCGGGACCGAATCCAGCAAGTCGGATCAAGTTCTTTAAAGAGGTGAAACGGGATCGGTTCGTGAAACCTGATGAACTCCCGCGACTCTGGAAGGCATTGCAGAACGAGCCGAATCCGTACGTACGCGGGGCGTTTTTCATCGGGCTGCTGACTGGTGCGCGACGATCGGAAGTGCTCGGGATGAAATGGGCGGACCTTGATCTCGTGCAAGGGCTCTGGCGGATTCCAGACACCAAAGCTGGACGGCCTCACACGCTACCGCTTCCACATGTGGTTGTTGATGAGTTAACCAAGTTGCCTCGTTTGCAAGGCAATCCGTATGTGTTTTGCGGGCGCTGGGGCCGCAAGAATTTGAACAATGTCTCGAAGCCCTGGCTGCGGATTCGGAAAGAGGCAGGACTCGATGATGTGCGACTCCATGACCTTCGGCGCACGCTGGGCAGCTGGCTAGTTGCTGCAGGTGCTTCCTTGCCACTGATCGGCAAGGCGTTGAACCATTCGCAGCCAGCGACGACGGCGATTTATGCCCGGCTGGAACTGGATCCGGTGCGAGAGGCGCTCGAGGCGAATGCGGCGCGGATGTTGAGGTACACCGATAAGGAAAAGTGACCCGATGGCTCGTCCAAGGAAAGGTATATTTCGCTCGGATGACATGACGATCCTTGCTTTCTTTAATGGACTTCCAGAGGAGCAACTTCCCCGCGAAGTCTATCTGCTTCAGGCTACGGTTGGTGCGTTGATCCAACGGATTAGACACATGAATGAGGAAACGGCCAGACAGCTAGCCGTCTTCATCACGCAGCTCGCTGTGCGAGCTACTGTCTGGCGAAAGCGAAAATCAAAATCTTGGGAAAGGTCAGATGCATCTGAAGAATGGAGGGACTATTGTGAGATCCTCGAAGAGATAGCGCTGGGAAAAACTTCGCGCCGAACTCATTGCAAGGAAACCGTCATTATTCAGGGGCGATGGCTAGACAGATACTTAAGTGGGCACTATTCACTGACTGGGAATAGTGACTTTATGAAGTGCCGAAATTCTGACAGCAGACGGAAATGGATTCTGAATCATGCCAACGTACTCAATGACATTCTCAGTCTCATGCCATGCTTCTGCCACTACGATGGTAAGATCGTGGAGAAACGTGGTTCCAAGGCCCTGTTTGTTGAGCCACACTGGTTAAAATCATTTCTTAGCAAGAAGGTGTGGACGCCTGTTCAGGTGAGAGAAGCCTGGCTTGCCATGCTTCACGGAACGACAATGAATGAAATTGCGCAGATCCGAAAAGGGCCTAGCTCATTTTCATCACGCTCTAACATGACTCCAACGTTATATGACTTTCTATGGACCTCTCCGCGCTGAAAGACTGTTTGCTGCCTCTTGCCATTTCCGTTTTCTGTTCTGACCACAACCGGGCGTTCTGCTGAAAACCGTAGAGTAATCGCCTTCGAAGTCTCCCATTTCTAGCCGCCAATCGTACTGCATACTCCCGCTTACTTCAGGTTGCTATTCATTCTTCACGGGAGGTGTTTATGGGCGCAGACGAGGAACTGATTGATCAGATCACAATGAGCCGATTGTGCGGAATTAGGCCGAAGACTGCTGAAACCTGGCGGGTGCGTGGCTTTGGACCGCGGTATGTGAAGGTGGGTGCGCTAGTTCGATATCGAAACGCAGATGTGCGTGCGTGGATGGAAAGTCGTACCGTTGGGTCAACTTCCGAGCCACTCCCACGCAGTGCGGAGCGATAGGTATGCATCCGCATACCTATCCTTCCGAAATCTTCATCCGGCTGACGACCGCCGAGGCGTTGGCCTTGCCGGATGATCGCTTTGACTCGTACATCAGGTACAGCTGTAAGTTGCCGATTGAGAAGGCACCATTACGTGTTCAGCTTCGAGCCCTGCGCGATGAGCTCCGCTTTTATCGTGCACTGAGGTGCCTATGAGCGCGGATGTCAGTCTCGCCGTTCCCCCTCACAATTTTGATGCAGAGCAAGCCGTTCTTGGTGCGATTCTCCTTGATGGATCTATTCTCAATACGTTGGCGGGGTCCCTCGATCCCGAGCACTTCTATAAGACGAGCCATGGCACGATTTATCAGGCTATGCTGGAATTGGCGGCCGGCGGTCGTGGCATCGATAACATCACGCTTGCAGCTCATCTGAGTGAACGAGGGGTATTGGGCACGATTGGTGGCGCGGTTTACCTGGCTGAGTTGGTCACGGCTGTTTCCGGAACGGCAAACTTTAAGCACCATGCCTCGATCATTGTCCAGAATGCGCAGAAGCGAATGATCCGAACGCAGGCGCTGAAGGTCTGCGCGGAGATTAATGACGGGGCCGACCTCGATCGCATTATCAGTTTACTCCCCGATGCGGCCACGCTTCAGCGTGACACTCCCGAAAGCGTCACGCCCCTCGCGGTCGTCACTGCGGCGAGTTTGCTGGAAACGGAGGAGGTCGACTCTGCTGTTGAGTGGACGCTATATCAATTGATCGCGTGTGGCGCCCTCATCGGTCTGATTGCTAAGCCCAAGGTTGGAAAAACTACGCTGATTTATGAACTCGCGGTGAAGATTGCGCACGGGGCACCGTTTCTCGGGCGAGCCACGCGAAAGTGTGGTGTGCTGATCTTGGCGCTGGAAGAGCATCGCCGCGATGTTTCACGCCGATTGCGAACGCTTGGCGCTGAAAACCTCGAAAATATGCACCTGGCGATCGGGCCGCTCGATGCGGATGAGGTGACCTTCGCGCAACTCAAGCGCACGATCGAGGAGCGATCGATCGGGCTCATTATCATCGACACTCTGAACTCGTTTTGGGGCGTGAGTGACGAGAATAATGCATCCGAGGTGACCGCCGCCATCAAGCCACTCTTGAACCTGGCGCGATCCACGAACGCGGCCATTATTGCCATCCACCACAGCCGAAAATCCGAAGGTGAACACGGCGACGAGATCAGAGGTTCCAACGCCCTGTTCTCATTATTCGATGCTGCCCTCCTTCTCAAGCGCCACGAGGCTGAGAACCAGCGAAAGCTGACGGTGATTTCTCGCTGGCCGGAAACACCTTCAGAGCTGATCCTCGAACTTCGGGACCATGGGTATGAGTGTCTTGGCGATGGTGCCGCCGCTGGCAGGCGGGCCAGACTGGACAAACTCGCCGAGGCACTGACTTCTGAAGGACAAACAGCCAAAGATCTTTCGAGCCGGTCTGGGGTGTCCTTCCGTTCGGTGCACAGCATCCTTGACGAGCTCGTCCAATTGGGTCGGGCCCAACGGCTGGGGACCGGGCGCAAGGGGGACGCCTTCAAATTCATTGCATGCCTATAGGAGAGGGGGGTCGCATGAAACGAATTTTCTCAGGGGGTCGGGCCTATAAAATTCATTGCATGCACCCCCCTATTCTTATAGGGGTGCATGAAACGAATTACACGAATGAATTCGTTTCATGTGGGGGGTACGGGGTCGCATGAAACGAAATCCAGCCCGATCGCAAGGAAGTGTCATGGTCGATGAGCAACTTCGAGCGCTCATTGACGAGATTCGTTGCGAGCGAGCACTGCTAGCAGATCTCCGGCGCGAGGTCCTGGATGCGATCGATGAAGGCTTTCGAGGCCTCCGTCTCGAAAACTCAGCCGATCCCCATGTGGCGGTGCCGATACCACTGTGCGAAGTGCTCTACGAGGCGATTTATCAGATTACCGGAGCGGTTCCGTTCACGGCTGCACGCATCATTGAAGAATCGCGGGAATCGACGGCGGATGCGGAGCGCTTACGGGGTGCCCTTGTCGCCGTGTTGCCGGAGCATGGAGTGACCTACCGGAAGCTCTCCGGGTTCTTGCGGTGGGATGTGGTCCGAGAAACAAAGCGTTGGTGCCTGCACGTGTCACCTAAACGCACCAGCGAAGGACGAAAGTTTCAGATCTGTCGCCGTGACGAAAAATGACGAACTTCGTCACCGTTCGTCACTGAAGAAACTGAAAAGTGTGCGATGCTCGAACCATGCAGAATGTGTATCCACATGTCAGTGATGAACTCAAGGCGCACGCGCTGTCGCTGGTGATTGGCAAATACTATAACTGCGCGGCGCTCATTCAACGGCTGGGGCTTGACGACTGGCTCGCGGTGTTGGCTGTGTTTGTCGATTGCACGATTCAAAACATCGTGCGTTCTTACGGAGAGGAGCTGCCCTCGCCGTTCATCGAGGGGGAGCACAATCCGGATGTGCTCGCGAGCCAATTGATCGCAAGATGGAAACAGGACCGTTCAATTCAAGAGCGGTTTCCCCAGTTTGCTGACTATGTGGATGCGGTCGAATCCATGCTCGAGGGCCAGCGCCAGATGGAAAGGGTGTTGCTGCCGTGAGCCTATTCTGTGCGCAACCAAGGAGGGAGATGATGAGTGTGAGCAATTCCAGAACGATGAAGCCGTCCATGTCGGTCGACTTTGATCAACTCAGAGAGGCCAAGACCGATGCCTCCATCGCCAGGCTATACAGAACGCAGTGGGGGCTTGACTGCTCTAAGACTGGCAAATTGTTTTGTGATGAAGCGGAATGCCAAGAGCGCCTCGATAGCGGGAGTTTGCCACCCGTGCTGACTGCCGCGCAGTTCTCGCGAATATCCCAAGGGCAGCCCTATGGCGATATGGACGATGATCCCGATCCGTTTGCGAGCATCGAGGTTGCCCGGTCTGGCGCTCCATCTTCGGTGAGCCCACATGTGGGGCATCCACTCTATCGCGAATACAACGCGTTGCCGAAGTCGGTCAAAGAGGCCCTACGGAACGACTTTACGTGTTTTTTGTTTGTGAAGCAGCGCGGTACGCTCGATGCCGTTATTGGGTCGGTGTACGAGCGGCTCGCGCGTGAAGCGCAGCAAGACGCCCAGGCCGCCCGGAAACGTGAGCAGGAGCGGGCGGTTGCTGAGGCGATGGAGACGCCGAGAGGTCAGGCTATGAAAGAATTGTTGGAGAAGCGCCGTAGCGATAGGCGGACGAAGTGAGAGTCATTCAGTCGCCGGAGAAATCCATCGGTGAGTCGCTCCACTCCCTCTGGCGAGGCACGCCCGCGCTGAAGGATCAGTTTCCGGATGACGAGGCAGGTACGCAGCAGTTCATCGCGTTCTGTGCCATGGCGACACTACAACGGATAGAGAAGGAGCAGGTCTAATATGTTGTTCAGCAAACGAATGAAGACAGAGGCGTCTCTTCAGCACGCGGAGCACCTGAAGGTGTTGCTCGCGGAGCGGGAGCAGGCGCAAACCACGCGGCTTCAGCTTGAAGGCAGTCTTGCCAGGGCTGAAGCTCGACTCGCCGTTATCCCAGAGGAACGCCAAGCGGTGAACGACGAGAGTTGGCGCCACCAGGTGCAGCGCGAGCTTGACCCGTCGCTACCTGATCGCAGCGCGGAGCTCAATCAACAGTTTGCCGCGCTATTGACAGAAGAGGCCGAGTTGAAAGGCAAGGTGCGCGCCTATCACGGGGAGATCGGCCCAAGGCAGCGGCGGGAAGATCAGTTGCGTAATGAGCTTGGCCGGGCCTGGCGGGCAGCCTGGTTGGAGATCGCAGACCGCCTACTCGGGACCTTCCCGCCAGAGATGAAGCAGCTCTTCATCGAAACGTGGGTGGCGCAGGAGCAGGTGCAAATCTACGCAACGAGTCAGACGGTGCTTGAACGTCTCGGTCTCGGTGGACCGATGCAGGTTGACACGCGCGTGCGCGTCCTTGAGACGTTGCGCGAGCGATTCGATTTGCCGGTGCGCTGAGATGAGGCTTGTGGATTTGCCGTCGCGGTGTCGACGGCTGGCGTCGGTGTCTGGGCGTTCTGGCGAAGGAGCAGACGAGGGCCTGATCATCCCTCCAAACCATCCGAGCCGCCACGAGCTGATTGAGCAGGAGGTTCCCATGAGTAACGTATCTGCTGGTGTGAGGCGGTATCGATGCAAGCTTGTTCAAGTGCTGCCGAGTGGGGAACAAGCGGTCGAGGTCATGGTGCGACACGGGTTCACCTATGACGGTCGGCATTATCGGCGGGGCGAGACCGTGGCGGTCAAACCGGCTGCCGTGGGACATTTGCTGGCAACCCAAAAAGCATGGTGGGGTAAAGACGGGAATGTTACAGGAGCTGCGAGGGCGACTCACGAGTCTGTGTACGAGGTGCCGATTCGAGGAGCCACTTCGCATCGGTGATACGGTTCATTGGCGCTGCCCACATCATGGCGTCGTGATCACGGAGACAGCAGACCGTCGTTTTGTAATTGCTGAGCAGCTGGAAGTTCCATGATTATCCATGGGTCCCTCCAGCAAAAAAAACTTATACGGGCGATGGACATCGCAAAATGTTCCTAGTCACTGGCTCAAAAAAGAGCCTTAGTTGTTGTAGCTAATAGGCTATTACAGCGATGATCTGACGGTTGTTAATGGAATCCATCGTCTTTCAAGGCAAGTCTCTCCTGGGAGGCATTTAGGAGGATAATCTGGTTTTAATGTGAAAATCGGGCTGGGAGTGGAGGAGTATGGAAAAAAGCAGACCGGGCTATCTGACGCAATATGCCAAACATGCCGGGATGGCTTTGTCGTCAGCGAGTGAGGCACTGCGGCGAATCGGGGTCGATTACCGCCAGCCGTTCGATTTTGCTGACGCTGACCGGCGCCGGGAAGCTGCCCGCCACGCGGCCCGCGTGCCGTTTGCCAAGCCGATCTACAGCTCCAACGAGGATAATGATCCGGTCGATCCCGAAACGAAAAAAGATCCGAAATTCATCGAGTCGCAGGCGCGCCGTGAGATGTTCAAGGCCCATCTCACGGAGCTGGAATATCTTGAGCAAGTCGGCAAACTCATACCGGTTCACGTCGTCGACCGCGAGTGGTTTGAGTTGGCCAGGCTGGTGCGGGACGCCATGTTGAACATCCCGACTCGCATCGCCGACCAATTGGCGCGTGAGACGGATCAACGGAAGGTGCAGGATCTGCTGGAGGCCGAGATCTATCATGCCATCGAAAGCATCGTCGAAAACGAACCACAGGCGGATTGAACGATGACTGGACCAGCGACCTACGCGCCCATTGCTGCTCGCCGTCGCGCGTTCTTCAATGGCTTGCGGCCAGATCCCTTGCAGAGCGTGGCCGAGTGGGCCGATGAACGGCTGCACCTACCATCGTTCGCGCCGGTGCCTGGGCCGTGGCGCACCAGCCGAACACCGTTTCTGAAAGAGATCATGGAGTGTTTGAGTCCGCGTCATCGCTGTCGGAAAGTCGTATTCATGAAACCCGTGCAAATCGGCGGCACCCAGGTGGCGGTGAATTGGGCGGGGTACACGATGGACCGCTCTCCGACCGCCATGCTGTTTTATGAGCCGATTATCGATATGTCGAAGCGGCTCACGAAAGAGAAGCTCGACCCCGTCATCCATGCCACGCCAACTCTGCGCGAGAAGGTCAAAGAAGCCCGCTCGCGCGACAGCGGCAATACGACCTACCGGAAAGAATTTCTCGGCGGTTTTCTTAACATTCTCTGGGCCAATAGTTCAGCTGGCGCCCGATCAACCAGCGCGCCGCGCATCGTACTGGATGAGGTGGATGAATACGAGCAAGACGTGGGCGACCAGGGGCATCCGTGTGATCTGATCGAGAAGCGCACCGCCGCCTACGCACGGTACAAAATATTTGAACTCTCCACGCCGACGCTGGAAGACACCAGCCGCATTGAGCGAGATTACCAGCTCGGCAGTCAGGGCCACTACCATGTGCCGTGCCCACATTGCTGGCATTACCAGCATTTAGTCTGGGAGAGGCTGCTCTATACGTTCGACGGGGTGAAGCGTCCGGAGGATGCGGCCTATCAGTGTGAAGGCTGCCAGCAGCTGATCGCCGAAAGCTATAAAAGCTGGATGATGGACAGCGCCCGCGCCAAGTGGGTGCATGCGTATCCGGAGCGTGTCGAAGAGACCGCCTCGTTTCATTTGAATCTGTTGTACCAGCCGGCGGGCTGGGCCTATCCCTGGTCTCGCCTCGCGAAGGAATATATCGAAGCCTATCAGAAAATGAAGACCGGCGACGCCCGGTCCATGAAGACCTTCACCAACACCATCCTCGCTAAAACCTGGAAAGAGAAGGTGGAGCAGATCGCGCACCAGGGCCTCTATCAGCGACGGGAAGTCTATGAGGCGCCATGCCCGCGCGGGGTGGTCGTGCTCATTGCGTCGGTCGACGTGCAGGATAATCGGTTGGAGGCCACGATCAAGGGATGGGGCGCGGGCGAGCAGTCGTGGAGCATCGAGTATAGAATTTTCCACGGCTCGCCATCGTTGCCGACCGTGTGGATGGAGTTGACCGAGTGGTTGCAGCTACCTCGGGAGCACGAAGACGGCGTGACGCTGCATGTCGAGGCGGTTGGTGTTGATACCGGTGGCCATCACACGAAAGAGGCCTATCGGTTCATCGAGAAACATCGCGGCGACGCCTTCGCGTTGAAAGGCAGCAGTGAGGCAGGTGCGCCGGACATCCCGAAGCGAGAACCGAAAAAGCACCGGAGTTTTCGTCTTCGTCTCTACCTGCTTGGTACGAACGCACTGAAGGATACCATCTTTGCCCGTATGAAGCTCACCGATGCAGGGCCAGGGTTCATGCACTTTCCTCGGCGTGACGGCTACGACCAGGAATATTTTGAAGGCATGACGAGCGAAGTCAAAAAGCCGAAATACAAACCACGCAGTCATGTGCAGGTCGGCTACAGCTATGAGAAGACAAGGGATCGCAACGAGCCGCTGGACTTGGAGGTGTATAACCTGGCGACGCTCTTGCTGTGGCTACAGCAGCGGAAGACCACACTGGAGAAACTGACAGCGGCCTGGGCACAGATCATCGAGCGGGCCAAGGTGAAGCCCTTGCCCTTGCTGGGTTTGACCGAGTCGAGCACCGAGGTGCCTGGCGTGGCGACACAGCCACTTCCGGCTGTGTCGCTCATTCAGCCACGGCCTGGCCGACGCGTGTTGTCCCGTGGGATGCAGTGGTGGCCGAGCTAATGACACCCACTCCTGTCGCTGGGTGGCGGTGCATTTCTAGCTACACGGTCTGAAGGGGCAGTATGCCATTTCTTGTCTTGGAGCTCTTCCTTCGCCTTGGCTAGTTTCCTGTGCGTTAAGCCGTCCGGGATCTTCACCCAGTCCCCATCTGTATCTCGCATATGAATCTCATATGAAATCATCGACCCGATCCTTTCGCCGAAGCCACTTTCGCGCGAGCAACGATGGGATGCTCAACGATAGGAAGCCACGCTTTAGAGCAGGGTTCCGTCACGATCCGTTTGTTGGCAGCGTCCACCATGTCCGGCTCATGTTCCTGGAGGCATTCGATAGCATCTTCAAGAAAGAGCAGGCCGTGGCGTTTCGACTTGAACGGGCCGAACAGCCGGGGATTCCAGCCCGTCATCTGGAAGCGTAGGTACCAAACCTGTTTGCCTCTTTTGGTTTTGGCGGGGACGAACCAGTCAGCTTCCGGCTGTGTTTCAATCAGGCAGATCTTCTCTCGCTTTTTCTTTGGTGCGGGATTTTTGGTGTCGACGATTGCGAGTGCGTTGCTCATGGCAGCCTCCATGTGTGGTTAAACCGTTCATGTGGAAACCGGTGTAGCGTTCTACACTGGCTCTACATTGAGGAGGCTGTGAAGGGGTAGGGCTACAAACTATTGATTTTGGTGCGCCCGACAGGACTTGAACCTGTAACCTTCTGATCCGTAGTCAGATGCTCTATCCATTGAGCTACGGGCGCATACTTGGAGTACTGCTGTGAGAAATGAGTGCTGCGTTCTGAGGTAAGGACCTGCTTTCCAGGATGCGCCCACCATTCAGATGAAGTCCATCAAACTAATTACTTCTCAGCACTCAGCACTTTTGTCTCAGCACATGTCAGAGGTAGAGGTTATACAGTTCTCTGTGAGGAGGGGTCAAGAGATGGTTCTTAGAAAAATCTGCACCAGGGGAGACCGTTCGTTACGGAATGACCGTGCTTGCTTCGTTTGAGAACGGGCTTTCAGTACCATCCGTGTCGAATGCAGTGACGACGAAGAAATAGGTGGTGCCTGGTGTCAGGCCAGCGATGGTGTACGTTGTGACATCTATGGACGTGGTGGCAATGGGTGTCTCATAAGCACCCGACGCTGTAGCGATATAGATTTTATATCCGACGATATCCGTTCCAGCATTTGGATCCCAAGAAAGCGTGGCGGTTCCACTATTCGGGAAAACGTCTGGGTTGAGGGCGGGGTCTCCCGCTGAACAGGCTGTCAGAATGAGTAGAAACACACCGAGTTGAAACAAATGATAGGAACGAGTCATTGGATTTGGCCGTCCTATATCAGAAGGTGCGGGTGAGTGCGTTTCCTCGATTCTTGACCTCCGCAAGGTTTGTACCGATGCCCACGCGGAAATGGTTCTGTAGAAACTATGTGAAATATTAATGAGTAGGAGGGAGGCGCCTCCGATGGCACGGATGTGAGGCTAGAGAGTGTAAGTCAAATTTGTACGGCTCGGTCAGAATTTGTCCATCCGTGCACCTGCCAATCTTGGGAAAGGATTTTGCTAGGTGCTCGCTGAGAGTGGCTGTACGCGGTTGTCCACCTAAAAAAGCGAGGGGCTTCCTACAGAGCAGGAAGCCCCTCGCTTCAGCTTAACCAAGCTGAAACTTACTTGCCGCCCTTATCCTTCTTCTCTTCGCCGTAGGTGTCGGCATGGCCGCCCTTCTTCTCTTCCTTCTTGTCACCGAAGGTGTCGGCATGGCCACCCTTCTTCTCTTCCTTCTTATCGCCATAGACCACCACGTGGCCACCCTTCTTCTCTTCCTTCTTGTCGCTAGCGAACGCTGGTGCGCTGAAGGTGACTGCCACTGCCACTGCCATCACTGCCATCAACATGCTCTTCATTCTGTAAACCCCTTTTTTAAGATTTTAGAAGAATGTGTGCCACTCATTGGCACTTGAGTCAGATATACAGCAAAGGTAATGCCGTTCCAGGTTAGTCCTTACATGAGAGCAAGAGCATTGATGAATCAGTAGGTTAGAAAATGTTTCTCATGAACGCTCGAAGGGTTTTCCCTACAGGCGACTGTAGCGGAATAGTTGTGGTCGAGCTAAACCGCCTCAGTTCAGAGCGGGTGGTATGAAGATGAACGGATATGGGTGAACCTACAAAGTAGTGGATAAGGTGCTGATCGGCCGGTTTGGGTGAGAGGAACACTCCATGACGTGTGGTCTCAAGGGGGTGCTGAGAGATTAGGAGTTGAGAGGCGATATATATCTATATGTATTCCTAATTACATGAGGAGAGAAACACCACGGTGTGCCGGCACTATCCGCCTGAAATCACTGGTCGGATTTCAATCTGATCCTGATCGAGGAGCATCTCATCTTCGGTGACTAACTCGTCACCCCGAATAACCAAGTGTGCTTCAACGACGAGATTCAGCTCGCGCAGCACGTCCTTGGCTCGCTTCGGGCCTTTCACGTCGATCGACCGTGATGGGTGACTCAGTTGGACCTGCATATTCAGATCATACGTGTGATTGTAGTCAAGGGGCAAGGGGGGATGTCTGCGTGCAGCTGTACGGTCAAGAGACAGGCTAGATGTGCTGACGTGATGCCGACAGTTTGCGCTTGGTGTAGGCAAGCCCTTCGTCCAGTGTTAAGAATTCCCCATCCAGTTGCGCCTCGAAACAGTCATCGAGGACTCGGCCCATGTCAGGCCCGGGCTGAACCCCAAGCTCTAGAAGATGCCGCCCCATTATGATGGGCAGCGGGACTTGCCGATCGACTGCCAGCGCTGTGGCGCGGGCCAGGAGCCAGTCCCCAGCGGGAAACCCATCGAATACTTTCGGCGGACGACCCGCGTGATCGGCCCTTGCAACGCGTACTAAGCGGTCGATGCGTGTAACCTGCTTGGCGAGGCGTCGGATCGCACCGTCCGACGCCTGAACATCGAACAGCGCACGGGGACGGAGATGGCACTGCACCAAGGGAACTACGTCATCGATCACGTCCTGTTGGGTGGTCAGCCGTTCGAGAAAGTCTGTTGTTGGTCTGGTTCCTTCCGATTCATGTCCTCGCGATGTGATGTGTCCACCATCGTCTTTGGTCGTGGCCGGTTTTCCAAAGTCATGGCAGAGTACCGCCAATCCCACAATCAGATCGTCGCGTTCCGTACCTGTGCGTTCGGCTGCACACCAATCCAAACAGTGGAGCGTATGGACCCAGACGTCGCCTTCAGGGTGCCAGTAAGGATCCTGAGGGCAGTCCTGAAGCGCGGCAAGCTCTGGGTAAAAGCGGAGCCATCCGCATTGCTTCAGAAAGTGGAGTCCAAGGGATGGCCTTCGACTCAGAAGGAGTAACTTCTTCCATTCTTCCCATAGGCGCTCACTGGGATGTCCCTCTTGGGACAGTGTTTGGCAGAGGACGACGGTGTCTGGTGCCGCGCTGAGCTCGAAGCGGGCTACAAGATGCATGCCTCGGAGCACCCGCAAGGGATCCTCCACGAACTGGTGTGACACATGGCGCAGTCGACCAGCCGCAAGGTCCTCTCGACCATTGAATGGGTCGCGTAACTCCTTGGTGTCCGGATCCCAGGCCATGGCGTTGATGGTGAAGTCACGTCGTGCAAGTGCCTCGTCGATCGGCATGTTGGGATCGGCCTGTCGTAGCAGGCCAGGAACCGACGTGGTCTCGGCAGAGTGGAGGCAGGAGGGAATAGAGATGTCAACGGGAAGACCTTGGAGTTTGAATACGGAGAAGGCCTTTCCTACGAATTGGACGGAGAACTGTTCAGACAACAAGGCATGAAGCTGTCCCGGTGGGAGGCCGGTCACTTCGAGGTCCAGATCACGAGGCTGTTGCCCGCGCATGAGGTCGCGGACAGTACCGCCCACCACCCATGTTCTGCCGCCGTTCCGGCGGACACTCTCTTCAATGCGGCGAAGGGTCCCTGCTAGGGCGGGATCCTCCACGCGGAAGCGGGTAGGCACTTAGACCCCTGTTTCACGGAGAAACTTCGCCGACTCCTCTGGGGAGACCGGATTGATGTAGAACCCCGTTCCCCACTCGAAGCCCGCCACTTGTGTGAGTTTGGGAATGATCTCCAGGTGCCAGTGGTAGTAGTCCCCGGTTTTCTCATGCAGCGGAGAACTGTGCAGGATGAAGTTGTAATGTGGACGCGCCAAGACTGCGTCCATCCGGCGCAGCGATTCAGAAAGAATCGGCGCAAGAAACTCGAATTGGGACTTTTGACTCTCTTCGAAGTAGGCCGCATGCCGCTTGGGCAGAATCCACATCTCGAACGGAAAGCGTGGTGCAAAGGGGGTCACACAGAGGAACTCGGCGTTTTCCGCCACAACCCGTGTCCCATCAGACAGGTCCTGCCGAAGGATATCGCAGTAGATGCACCGTTCTTTTTGCTGGTAATGCTGATGGCATCCATCCAGCTCTTCCTGCACGCTGGTTGGGATGATTGGGAGGGCGATCAATTGGGAATGGCTGTGCTCCAGTGTGGCTCCGGCGGACGATCCATGGTTCTTGAAAATCAAAATATAGCGGAGTCGCAGGTCTTTGCGGAGATCCAGGATCCGGTCGCGATAGGCCCAGAGCGTATCCTCGATTCTCTTCGTCGGCATCTCGGCGAGCCCTTCGACATGGGTTGGGGTTTCGATGATGACTTCATGGGCTCCGATCCCGTTCATTCGGTCGTAGTGACCGATCCCTTCGCGTCCCATCTCGCCTTCAACCTGGAGCGCCGGAAATTTATTCGGGACGACCCGAACGGTCCAGTTTGGTGCGTTGGGAGTGGCCGGTTGAGGGCGATAGGCCATGATTTCTTTCGGAGTCAGCCGTTCCTGTCCAGGGCAAAATGGACAGAGCGACGTAGAATTTGTTCGGGCTGGTTGAGGCGTAATGAAGTCATGCGGGCGACCGCTGCGTTCTGTTGAGATAATCACCCAGCGACCGACTATCGGATCACGTCGTAAATCGGGCATCGGTTCCTCCTAGTGGACTGTAACAGTTAATTCAGTAGTAGTTTGTTGTTTCGCTTTACTTCTAGGAATTCGCATATTCACAGTGCGCATCATGTGTCCCGTGGTCAGGATCGCACTACTGCTCTAATCGTTACAGGCCACTAGTTAGGTAAAAGGTAAGGGATGAGGAGTTAGAAGACTCAACGCGGGACCGGATGGAATCGGCCGAACCTCTTCTCACCCCTTTACCCCTTACGATAATTACACTCTCCACATTCCTGCTTCGAATTCCGGTCCAGGCACGGTGAGTACGGCAGGACTTTGACCGGGATAACGGGCCACTTCAAGGTCGTGTTCCCGCACTGCGACTGACAGTCGAATGGTATGCCCTGCTTCCAGACCAAGATCCTTCCAAGAGATTGCCAACTCGAGGATAGTCTGCGCGTTGATGGACTGGTGGGAGCCCACCGTATGCCACGTGGCTGTTGTGGTTTGGCAAGAGAGTTGAAATTCTCCTTGGCCCGATAAGGAGAGGGGAAACGTGAGCCGGTTTCTAGACTGTGGGCCTTCCACCAGGATATCGACCGCGAGTCCCTCTTTCTGAAGGGTAGCCTCGTCGAGGTCAAATCGCATGACAAACCGACTGAGATCCCAGCCAAAAAGGATGCCTGTAAAAATTCCGTCAGCTTTCCACATGGCTCCGAGAGGCGGCTGGGTGCTGATGCTGCCTGCTCCTCGCCATTCGAAGAAGTTGGTCACCATGCCATCGATCGTGGGTGTGATGAGGCTGACTGGTTGTTGAACCAGTTCGGACTCAAGCGGCATGGCTCTCGCACAGATTGAATGGTTGAGTTGGTCTGGAGGTGGCAGACCCATGTGTGTCCAGACATTGCGAAGATGGGTTCTGAAGAGTCGATCGAATTCAGGTTTGAAGTCGGTGTCAAAATCATCTCCGTACCACCAGAACCAATCACTGCCTTCAGCGGCGTAGAGCTCCCACCACGCGGCCTTGGCGCGATCAGGTGGAAGACTCGGCACACGATTGATCAGTTGCGTGCGAGTGTGTCCGAGGAGATCCCACCCCTGATTGTCTTCTTCGTGTCCGATCCAAATCTTGTAGTCGGAATTAATCCAGGACCCTGAATGCAGGGCAGAAAGGTGTTGGGCGGGTGGGACGGATGTCAGGGCGCTGGAGATCGTGGAAGACTGGACTGTCAGGTATCCAGCCTCATCCAATGCATGGTGGGTTAAGCTTTTATAGAGGAGTGAAAGGAACTGTTCCCCTCCATCGTGGTAATGTTCCCATGGGTTTTCGCCGTCTAACACGATGGCGATGATCAGTCGGTCTTGTGGGCTATTGTGGATGATTCCTTGTAACCGTCGTGTGACATCATCGGCAGCCGCTTCCGGCGTCGTTTTGTGATAGACAAATCCGAAGGCATCGGAGATCTCACGGTCACGGAACAGAATGGTCAGAGGTTGCTGAGCGTCACCGACATGGTATGGTTGATAGAGGGCAGATGATCGGTGCCATGGGAGACCGTTCATTGCTAGGGTCCTCGCCAAAATGCCTTCGTCGGTGGCCAACCACCGAAGACCAGCCCGATGGACCAGCGGGAGCATTTCGGGACACACAGAACCTTCTGACGGCCACAGGCCTGACGGAGGCTGCCCGAACGTCTGTTGATGAAAGAGGACGGCTTCTTTGAGCTGTGCCTCCGCATCTTCATGAGCCCGGAATCGGGCCGGCAAGGGGAGATCGGGCCTTGCGCGCCGGGTGATGTCAGAATCGATCACCAACGGCAGAATCGGATGGAAGAAGGGAGTTGTGGTGAGCTCGATTTGGCCCCGTTCCATGAGCTGCCGGTACAGAGGTACGATCGCTTGGACTGCGGTGCGTTGCAATGCAAGCACTTCCTGTTTGTCGTCCTCAGTGAAGCCGCGATTTTTCTGGCGCAAATCGGCGAGGCGGGGATACTGTTGGACGGTGCCGTATCCGAACCAGGCCAGGTTGTGCCAGACTTGCAAATCCAGGAGTTCTTGTGTTGAAAAGTGACGGGCAATCCGAGGAAGATCCTGACCGTTGACGTCCAACCCCCGTTTGACCAGCAACTCATGGTACCGAGGATAGGGGCGGACCATCGTGGCCCAATTGGCAGAGAAGAAATGCCGAACCAGAAAAGCCTTTTCTTCCAGTGTGAGAGTTGCCGCTGGTCGTTGGGTATGCTCGAGAAAAAGATCCAGTACCGTTCCGGTTCCGATCTCTTGCAACTGTAAGAGGAGCGACGGGGTAAAGTTGAATGTGGCACGCACCTCTGGAAATCGTTGGAGTACATAGGCCATATCATAGTAGGCCTTGGTCGCATGCAGACGGACCCACGGCATACTGGCGGATGCGGCCAGGGGGTCCGTGTAATAGGGTTGGTGCATGTGCCAGAGAAAACAGATGTGGACCTGCTTCATCGTCGCGGATTCCCTTCGTTTTTTTCAGTATGTCATAGGGGGTATGGGCATGCAATCTGAGGACAGATTTTTGGCGAGGTGGCGGGAGAGGGAAATGATATGAATGGCTTTCTGCGTTTGTGGGGACCGGTCTGTGCCTATGCGGCCCTCATTTTCTACATCTCGTCACAGTCGCACCCTGAAGAGCAGGTGCCATTTGTGACGTTCTTCAGTGATAAAGTCGTGCATGCCGCAGAATTTGCGGTGTTAGGGGCCTTGTGTTGCCGCGCCCTTCAAGGGAGCTCACGTGAAGTATGGAGACGGCAGGCCATACTGTTGGCGATCGTCTTCACCTCGTTGTATGGGATCAGTGACGAGATTCATCAAGCCTTCGTCCCGTTTCGAGAGTCGAGTGTATTCGACTGGATTGCCGATACGGTTGGCGCGGCGGTGGGTGCGGCTGGGTTCAGCCGATTCTCCCAGTTTGTCGTCGCGCGCGCGAAGCCTGTCTGACGCTCGCCGCGCAAGGCCCACACACTCTGATCTACATGGTTCATGCAGGGGTTATGACAGGCTTGTGCAGTTGCGAGAGATCGTCCCTTGCCGATTCCCTCATGCAGCGACGATTTTCTCTGATGCTTTCCGATGGTCTTCGTGACAAGCTGCGGTATCGTGGGTATAATCCGCCCATATGTCCTCAGCGAATTCTGTAACGCGTCCGGTACCCCCGAATCACCCACTCATTGCTCGGACCATTGAAACCCGGTTGTCACCAAGGTTGGCGTTGCGCGAGGTGATCCCACTGGCTGGAGATGCTTCCAACCGGCGGTATTTTCGAGCAACGCTTACGGGAGGGCCACCGCATTCTGTGATCGTGATGCAGCTTGCTGAACCGGAAGGGTTTAAACAGTCTGAGGAGGCGGTCAGTGGCACGGCAGATCAGATTGCGGAATTGCCGTTCATCAACATTCGGGCACATTTGGCCAAGGTCAAGGTCCCCGTGCCGACACTCTACTACTATGATCAGTCGGCAGGACTGCTGTATTTGGAAGACTTTGGCGATATGACATTAGCAGACGCCGTGGGTCGTGCCGATCAGGCTCAGGTGAAGTCGTATTACCGGCAAGCCATCGATGTGTTAGTTCAGATGCAAACCCATGCCATCCGGCTCGAGGATCACACGTGTCTTGCGTTTCATCGTGGGTTCGATGCCCCGCTACTGATGTGGGAGTTCGATCATTTTCTGGAGTACGGAGTCGAAGCAAGGAACGGCAGACCCTTGGCCGAGGTTGATGCAACGGCTATTCGGCGAGTATTCGAGAATATTTCTGATCAGTTGGCCAAGCAACCGCGGATCTTTACGCACCGTGATTATCATTCGCGTAACCTGATGGTTGATGGAACGCGGCTTGGCGTGATCGATTTTCAGGATGCATTGATGGGACCGGCCACCTATGATTTGGCGTCGCTGGTGCGGGACGCGTACATTCAACTTGATGAGGCATTGGTCGATGAGTTGGTGGAGTATTATCTCGATCAAATAGCCGACCAAAACGCGGGCTGGACGGATCGAACGGTCTTCCGCCGAGTATTCGATCTCACGAGCATCCAGCGGAATCTGAAGGCAGCCGGTCGGTTCGTCTACATTGATCGTGTTAAAGGTAACCCGAAGTTCTTGGCGGATATTCCTCGCGTCCTGAGTTACGTGAAGCGGAATCTTCAAAAGTATCAGGAGTTGGAACCGCTCCGAAAACACCTCACCCCGTATGTGCCGGAATTGCAATAGAGGACTGAGGCATGAGGACTGAGCATCGAATTGTCGACTCAGCACCCAGTCCTCAGCACTGGATCCTGTGAAAGCCATGATTCTTGCCGCAGGTCTTGGGACTCGCCTCAGACCGCTGACGAATACGATACCGAAGCCGTTACTCCCGGTTGCTGGGATGCCGCTCATTGTCTGGAACCTGCTGCTGCTGAAACGGCATGGATTTCACCAGGTCGTCATCAATCTGCACCATTTGGGGCCGATGATCGAGCAGGCCTTAGGTGACGGCTCAAAGTTCGGGATGCGGATCATTTATTCGCATGAGCCGATCATCCTTGGGACCGGCGGAGGAATTAAGAAAGCCGAGCCATATTTTTCAGGGGAACCGGTGTTGATTCTGAACGCGGATACGTTGTTCGAGTTGGACCTTGGGGCTGTATGGGAGTTTCATCGCTCGCGTGGAGCGGCCGCCACTTTGGTCTTGCGGGAAGATCAGGATGCCGAACGCTGGGGTTTGGTCGAGGTAGGGACTCAGGATAAGATCGTGCGCATTACTGGACGAGGCCGGACAGGGGCTGCGGTGGTTGCACGGCGTATGTTCGCCGGGATTCACATCCTTCATCCCCGGTTGCTTCAGCAGGTACCGAAGGGGGTTGCATCGTCAGTCATCGATCCCTATGTGGCGGCCATCGAACGGGGAGAACCGATACTTGGCTATGATCTTCATGGCTACTGGTCGGACATTGGAACGATCGAACGCTACACACAAGCGGAGCACGACGCCCGTACCGGGCTGATTCGCTTGGACGCACGTTCCTCTCGCGACATATCCCACTGATCCTAAGACTCGTCAGCACTGTGCTGTCTGGCCGAGTACGATGGGTGGCGTAGCAGCTTGCGTACAGCTCGGTCATTCCCAAAACTTTTGCTTGAATTTCCATGCGGCACTCGCGCCACAGTACCTGTAGGACGCACATAAAGGCCATTCAGCAAGATCGCAGCAAGCGAGGAGAGGAGGGACACGCTTCGGTACGTTGAACCTCTGGGCGATGCGAGGAGGACGCTGCTGGCGGACTTTTTCAGCTTCCGGTTAGACCTTTTGGTGTTTGAGGAGGCGTGCGAGATAGGTGCGCTGGAGTTTGAGTGAGTCAGCTGCTTTGGTTTGATTGCCTTCGGCCCGTTCCATGGCACGTGTGATGATGTATCGGCTGTGGTGTTCCATCGACTCATGGTAGGGCAGGTCGAGATAGGGGAGTAGTGTATCATCCTCATGTCGACGGAGGTCCGCGTCATCCGACAGGAGTGCCAACATATCCGGTTCGATTGTGTCTTTGGGGTTGAGGACGACGGCTCGTGCGATGACGTTATCAAGTTCCCGGATGTTCCCAGGCCATGGGTATCGTGTTAACGCCTCTAAGGCGGCTGTACTCAGGACCATACCGAGACGCTTAGCATCCCGCGTGTGTCGTTCCAAGAAGAATTGTGCAAGAGACGGGACATCTCCTTGTCGCTCCCGGAGTGGAGGAAGGGTCAGGGTGACGACATTGAGACGGAAATAGAGATCTTCTCGAAACTGGCCAGCCTTAACCGCCTGGCGGAGGTCTTTGTTGGTGGCGGCGATGATACGGATGTTGACTGAGACGTTCTTGGACCCACCGACTCGTTGGAACTCCCGATCTTGAAGCACGCGGAGCAACTTGGCCTGCAATGTGAGCGGCATGTCGCCGATTTCATCAAGGAAGACCGTACCTCCGTCGGCCATTTCCAATTTCCCTTTTTGTTGCCGGTCTGCTCCAGTGAACGCCCCCCGTTCATGCCCGAAGAGTTCATTCTCAAGCAGCGTCTCGGTCAGCGCCACACAGTTGATGACGATGAGCGGCATCGCACTGCGAGGGCTCCACTGATGAATCGAGCGTGCAAAGAGTTCTTTTCCGGTTCCGCTCTCTCCCAGCAGCAACACCCCTGCATCGGACTTGGCGGCTCGCTGGGCTGCCTCAACGACGGAACGGACTAATGGGCTGTTACCGACGATATTGGCGTAACGGCCGTCTACTTCAGAGCGAAGATATGCGATTTGCCGTCGGAGTGCGTCTCGCTCCAGCGCTTTACGGATGACGATGAGGAGATGGTCATTATCGAGCGGCTTGGTCAAAAAGTCGTACGCGCCTTCTTTCATAGCCTCGACAGCGGCTTGAATGGAGGCATGGGCGGTCATCACAATGACCGGAGGGCTATCCAACGGCTTTATCTGAGCCAAACGCTTAAGCACATCAAGGCCGGACAGCTTGGGAAGCGTCAGATCTAGCAGGACGAGGTGAGGCGACTCTTGAACAATGAGATCAAGCGCCTGTTGTCCCTCGAGTGCTGCAACGGTCTCATATCCCGAGGATTGCAGCCGATCCTCCAGCATCAGGACGATGTCGGGATCGTCGTCAACGATGAGAATCTTTGCGTTCATACGTCAGACGCTTGGTATGGCAGATATCCTGTGAAGCCAAGATACCATTCGATGTTCTTGCGCTGCCAACCCCTTCTTGCGCATTCCGCATTCTTCACTGGCTGTCCATCACATTGATGACGAGCCCCGTCAACGGTTTCGGATAAAAATACGTGGACTTGTGCGGCATACGTTCCCCCGCTGCAGCGACAGCTTGGACTTCGCTAACCTTGGTCGCGTTGAGCAGGAAGGCTCCAGTCCCTGTTCCACGGTGCACCCACTCGAGGGCCTCGAGGTCATCTTTGGTGTAGAGAATCGCTTCCTGCTCCTGTTGGGTCTGACAGAGCTTGGTAACGATAAGTTGCTGGAGCAGGGAGACATCGAGTTTGGTGCGCGGTGATACGGTTGAGGGCGGTCGCTGACTCGGTTTCAGTGTCAGGGTGATGTATCGAGGATCATCATGTCTCGCCAGGCCAAATACGGGGGTCTTTGCCCCTTCCATCCGTAAGCTGGCTAAGAACTGGGTGCGAACCTGTTCGTGTGACGACGGCGTAAAGGGAAACTCTCGGAACTCGAATACCTCGGCCAGCGTCTGCTTGATGTGCTCAAGCGGAGGCAGGGGCGTAGTGGTGACTCGGTGTGTTGGTAATACCGTCAGTCCTGGATCTTCAAGTGGTGCCAGTAACATGAGGACCGAGTCATAGGGCTGCAGGCCTGCTTGTGCGGAGATCTGCTGTCGCCTGAGTTTTTGATAGTTCAATGCCGTTTCATAACGATGATGGCCGTCGGCGATGAATAGCGGCTTACGCTGCATGGCCTCGGTGATCTGTTTCAGAACGGAGGTATTGGTGACGGCCCATAGGCGTTCTCGACAACCAGCCTCGTCTTGGAAGTCATAGTGAGCCGGCTTCCCGGTTGTCTCGGTTTCTAACAGTTGGATGATCGTCCCTGATGGATCGGAGTACAGCGACCAAATCGGGCTGAAATTGGCTCGACAGGCCTCAATGAGGTTCAGCCGATCGGTCTTCGCGGCGGCGCGGGTGTTCTCATGCGGATAGATATGTCCGGAGTCCAATGCCTCGAGTTTAACCAATGTCAGAAATCCTCGTAGAAGCTTCTTGGGAGCATCGGGAGCGGCGTAGGGGGGCCGGTATTCAATCGTGTGATAGTAGATGGTCGGTTGTGCATCGCGTTTGAGGACCCCTTCCGTGATCCAGCTTCGGAGCGTCGTGGCTGCGCGGGTATAGCGGTTGTCGGTCGGGCCGTCACCTGGCTGGTCAAGCCCCAGTTCCATGCGGATGATATTGTTGGGATGCCGGTCATGGAGCTGTTGTTGTCCTGTCGTATCGATCACATCGTATGGCGGGGCGACCACCTCTGTGATGGCTCCGACGAGCGTCTGATCGTACAGCAGACCGTGGAACGGAAAAATCTGTGACATGAGAACTCCCTGGCAATGTCGTGGTCGTAACAGTGACGACGGTTTGAGGTTACAGGAGAGAGCGGAGGTCCCTTCGCCCTACGCCATGCCGCTCCCACGGCCAGGCGTCTTTCCGACTGGCGGGAAGACTGTTACCGGTCTCGGGTAATCATATAATCTGCAGCGACGGATAGGGCGCGTCGTGCGGTGCTATCCTCGAAGCAGTCTAGTTCATCCTTCGCGGCGGTGATGTACGCGCGTGCGCGATCCATGGCATAGGTGATTGACCCGAAGTTGGCCATCAGCGACAGAATACGATCCAAGTCAGGCGTGCTCAGTGTCCGTGTTTCCATGCGGTCTTTGATCATCTGGCGATCCTGCTCGGAACAGTGCTGCAACAAGTGTAGTAGCGGCAAGGTTGCCTTTCCCTGCCGGAGATCCTGTCCGATGGTTTTGCCGAGTGATTCGCCGTTTGCAATGTAATCCAACGTGTCATCTGCGACTTGAAAGGCGATGCCAAGGTATTGGCCGAAGCGAAATAGGGCATCCTGTTGTGGTTCGGAGGCTTCCGCAAGAATGGCTCCCATGCGGCATGCCGCCGCGATCAACCCTGCCGTTTTGTGCTCGACGATTTTGATGTAATCAATCTCGGGCATTGAGGGATTACCGTTGTAGTAGAGCTGCAGGACCTCTCCCTCCGCCATTTTCTTGCAGGCCTCAGCGAGGACCTCATTAATCCCCTGACTCTGAAACTCGACAACTTTACACATGGCTTTCGTATAGAGGTAGTCGCCGACCAGAATGCTGATCTGGTTTCCCCACACCTTGCGCGCGGTTCGTCTTCCTCTCCGGATATCGGCATCATCCACGACGTCATCGTGCAAGAGAGTGGCGGTATGGATGAATTCCACGATGCTGCCGAGTTGGTGGTGTTCAGCTCCTGTGTACCCGCAGAGGCGGGCGGAGAGAAGCAAGAGGAAGGGCCTGATCCGCTTTCCACCACCGCTCAAGATGTGTGCCGCAACTGTGTTCACCAAGGTCACGCTGGAGTCGAGGTTCTTCCGTACGCGATCCTCGACGCCATCCAGTTCACTCCGATAGGACTCCCACACATCCGACATGTTGTGTAGGGTAGCGATGACGGGACCTTGTGTCATGCGGCGGATGGTATGGCAGCCAAGGAAATAAAGTCAAGCAAATGAAAGGGGTATAGGCCCTCTGCAACCTTGACAGAGGAAGGACCCATCCAGTAAGTTCCCATCTCATAGCAACACATTCGGGTGAGGTTCACCCAGAATACGGAGTGGAGGGGTGCGTCCATTCCAAGGTGCTCGCTTGCTTCGTTCCCCATACATAATTAGGGAAAACGTCCATTGTTTGAACGAGATAGATCTATGACTATTCCTGGATTTCCCCACCGACAGGGGCTCTACGATCCTCAAAATGAAAAGGATTCCTGTGGGATTGGTTTTGTCGTCAATATCAAAGGGAAAAAGTCCCATGACATTGTCCGTAAAGGACTTCAGATTTTAGAGAACCTGACTCACCGGGGAGCACAGGGTTCTGACGCCCATACAGGAGACGGAGCGGGTATTCTGCTACAGGTTCCCCACACGTTTCTGAAGCGGGTCGCAGGCGATACAGGGGTGACATTGCCGGAGGTCGGCGAGTACGGAGTGGGCCAGCTGTTTCTTCCTCCCAGTGCCGAATCCCGACGGCTATGCGAGAAATTATTGACCGAGATCATCAAGGAGGAAGGGTTACGCCTGCTTGGCTGGCGTGATGTGCCGGTCAAGAGTGATCAGATCGGTGTGGTCGCGCGAACGACCGAGCCATTTATGCGGCAGGTCTTCATCGCACGAGATGCCTTGAACGAAACGCAGTTCGAACGAAAGCTCTATGTCATCCGGAAACGGGTTGAAACGGCTGTGGAGGAGTCGGCTATTCAAGGACGAGAGCACTTCTATGTCTCGAGTTTGTCGGCCAACACCATCGTTTATAAAGGGCTACTGTTGCCGCATCAAATGGCGGCCTACTATCAGGATCTCACCGATGAACGGATGGTCAGCGCGCTGGCGCTTGTACACTCGCGCTTCAGCACCAATACGTTTCCCACGTGGCCACGGGCCCATCCCTACAGATACGTATGCCACAACGGCGAGATCAATACCCTCAAGGGGAATGTCAACTGGATGAAGGCGCGTCAGGGTCGTCTTCATTCGGATCTCTTTGGGAAGGATATGGAGAAGCTCTTCCCGATCGTCTCCGAAAATCAAAGCGACTCGGCTTGTTTGGACAACGCATTAGAATTTCTGCTGCTCGGTGGCCGTTCGTTGCCGCATGCCATGATGATGTTGATTCCCGAACCCTGGGTGGCGAACCCTCAGATGGATTTGGATCGCCGCGGGTTCTATCAATATCATGCAGCGATGATGGAGCCGTGGGACGGCCCAGCGGCGGTGTGTTTCACCGACGGAAAGTTGATCGGTGCCACGTTGGATCGAAATGGGCTGCGCCCCTGTCGGTATCACGTCACGACCGATGGCCACGTGGTCCTCGCATCTGAGGCTGGCGTCTTGCCGGCTGACGCGAAAGATATCCGTATGAAAGGCCGGCTCCAACCGGGGCGAATGTTCCTCGTCGATACGGTGCAGGGTCGCATTATCGACGACGAGGAGATTAAGGCCGGTATTGTTGGTCGCAACCCCTATCGGAGTTGGGTCACGCAGTATGGTGTATCACTGGATGAGTTGCCGGATCCGTTGAACGTGCCACAGCCGGACCATCCGACGATTCGTCAACGGCAGCAGGCCTTCGGGTACACGGTCGAAGAACTAAAAATGGTCATCACGCCGATGATCGTGACGGGTGAAGAAGCGATTTCCTCGATGGGGACCGATACTCCGTTGGCCGTGTTATCTGATCGGCCGCAGCTGCTGTTCAAGTACTTCAAACAGCTGTTTGCGCAGGTTACGAACCCGCCGATCGACCCGATTCGGGAACAGCTCGTGATGTCGCTGGTGACGAACATCGGTCCTAAGCCGAACTTGATGGATGAATCGCCGGAGTCCTGTCGCCGCATTAAGGTGCAGCAGCCGATTCTCACAAACGCCGACTTGCAAAAGATCCGTGGGATTTCCGATCCACACTTCAAGAGCAAGACCCTTCGGATGCTATTCCGCGTCGCCGAAGGGCCCGATGGGCTTGGTGAGGCGGTGGATGATCTCTGCCAGCAGGCCTCGCAGGCCATCAAGGAAGGCTATAAGTTCCTGATCTTGAGCGACCGCGGTGTGAATGAAGAATGGGCGCCGATCCCGAGTTTGGTCGGTATCTCAGCCGTCCACCACCACTTGGTTCGGGAGTGCAGCAGAACCGAAGTGGGGCTGATCCTTGAAACGGGCGAGCCTCGTGATGTGCATCAGTTCGCCTGTTTGATCGGCTATGGAGCAGGGACGATCAATCCGTACCTTGTGTTTGAGTCGCTGGTCGATATGGAACGCGACAACTATCTGCCGGAAGGGCTCGATGCACAGACGGCGGAGGGGAAATTCATCAAGGCTATCAACAAGGGGCTGCTCAAGATCTTCTCAAAAATGGGTATCTCTACCGTGCAGTCCTACTGCGGCGCACAGATCTTTGAAGCGATCGGGTTGAATCGGGAGCTCATCGACCGCTACTTCACGGGAACCCCATCGCGCGTGGAAGGGGTCGGTATCCGCGAGATTGGAGAAGAAACATTGCGTCGTCACCGCGTGGCCTATGAGCCGGCGGCGATTCGCCAACTCGACTTCGGAGGCGAGGTTCACTATCGTATCCAGGGCGAGCATCATAACTGGAATCCGGAGACGATCTACAAACTGCAACATGCCAGCCGTTCGAACGACCCGACGACCTACGCGGAGTTTGCGCAGGTCGTGAATGATGAGGGCAAGCGGCGCTCGAACCTGCGTGGATTGCTGGACTTCAAGTTCGATCCCCAGCCGATTCCGATTGAAGAAGTCGAACCGGCCAAGGAAATCGTGAAGCGCTTCAATACCGGGGCCATGTCCTTCGGGTCGATCAGCAAGGAAGCTCATGAAACGCTGGCGATCGCGATGAATCGGCTTGGTGGTAAGAGCAATACCGGTGAGGGTGGGGAAGATCCCGAGCGGTTCATCCCCTTGCCCAACGGCGACTCCAAGAATAGTTATATCAAACAGGTGGCCTCGGCCCGGTTTGGCGTCACGGCGCATTACCTGGTGAATGCGCGGGAACTCCAGATCAAAATGGCACAGGGGGCCAAGCCGGGAGAAGGCGGCCAGTTGCCTGGTCATAAGGTGGACGAGAACATCGCTCGCTTCCGCTATGCGACACCTGGTGTGCAGCTGATTTCTCCTCCACCGCACCACGACATCTATTCGATCGAGGATTTAGCCCAGCTGATTTTCGATCTGAAAAATTCCAATCCTGATGCTGGTGTTTCGGTGAAATTGGTATCGGAGGTTGGCGTGGGGACGGTCGCGGCCGGTGTCGCGAAGGCCCATGCCGACAAAGTGCTCATCAGCGGAGATTCCGGCGGGACAGGTGCGTCGCCATTGTCATCCATTAAATACGCAGGCATTCCATGGGAGCTTGGGTTGGCGGAAACGCACCAGACGCTCGTGCTCAACGACCTGCGTGGGCGCATCCGTGTCGAAACCGACGGCCAGATGAAGACAGGGCGTGATGTGGTCATCGCGACGTTACTTGGTGCAGAAGAGTATGGGTTTGCGACGGCTCCACTCATCGTCGAAGGCTGCATCATGATGCGCAAGTGCCATCTGAACACCTGCCCGGTGGGGATTGCGACACAAGATCCCGAATTGCGCAAGAAGTTCAACGGGAAGCCGGAACACATCGTCAATTATCTGTTCTTCGTGGCAGAAGAAGCACGGCAGCTGATGGCCAAGCTCGGGTTCCGCACGATCAACGAGATGGTAGGACGAGTCGAGAAGCTCAAGATCACCAAAGCGGTCGATCACTGGAAGGCGAAGGGGTTGGATCTCACGCCGTTGCTGACAGCTCCGGACGTCCCCACTGACGTGCCGCGCTACTGCGTGCAGAAGCAGGATCATGGTCTTGCAGGCATTCTCGACAACACACTCGTGGAGCGGTGCAAGGCCGCAATTGAGAAGGGTGAAAAAGTTACGCTTGATCTTCCCATCAGGAATATTAACCGGACGACCGGCACGGTGCTCTCCAGCAAGATTGCGAAAAAGTATGGGCCGGAGGGGTTACCGGAAGACACGATCTCGATCAAGTTTTCAGGCTCAGCCGGACAATCGTTCGGCGCATTTCTCGCGAAGGGGATCACCCTGACGTTAGAAGGGGAGTCCAACGATTACATCGGCAAGGGGTTGTCTGGAGGGAAGATCATCGTCTTTCCACCGAAGAACACCCTGTATAATCCGGAAGAAACGATTTTGATCGGCAATACCTCGCTTTATGGGGCGACGCAAGGTGAGGCCTATTTCTACGGCATGGCCGGTGAACGGTTCGCCGTGCGGAATAGTGGGGCACAGACCGTTGTCGAGGGCACGGGCGATCATGGATGTGAGTATATGACAGGGGGTGTGGTCGTGGTGCTCGGCGGGACTGGCCGTAACTTCGCCGCCGGCATGTCCGGCGGCGTGGCGTTGGTCCTGGATGATGCCGGAACGTTCCAGAGTCGCTGCAACACGGGAATGGTCGAACTGGAAACCGTGACCACCAAAGCGGATAAGCAATTGCTTCATGGGTTACTGACGAAACACTTTATGTATACTGGGAGCCGAAAAGCCAAACAGGTACTTGATGCGTTTGATGCGACCTTGCCAAAGTTTGTGAAGGTGATGCCGGTCGATTACAAGCGTGTCCTTGAGGAACGAAAGCGGAAAGCGAGTGCAGTTCACTAAAACAGGACTGAGTAGCGAGGGCTAAGGTCTGAGACGATGAATCCGTGTTCATGTTTTTGAACTCAGCACTCGGTCTTCAGATCTCAGCACTAGGAAAAAGATGGGTGATCCAAAGGGTTTCATGAAATATGCCCGTGAGGGCCCGAAGCGTAAGCCGGTCGAGTTGCGCGTGCTCGATTGGAAGGAGATGTACGAACCGATCCCTGAGGATAAGCTGAAGACCCAGGGGGCCCGCTGCATGGACTGTGGTGTGCCGTTTTGCCAGGGCCACACCGGGTGCCCCGTCGTCAACCTGATTCCAGAGTGGAATGATCTTGTCTATCGCGGCCGTTGGAACGATGCGCTGAAGGCTCTCCATACCACAAACAATTTCCCTGAATTCACGGGACGTCTTTGCCCAGCCCCCTGTGAAGGGGCCTGTGTGCTCGGGATCAACCAAGATCCGGTGTCCATTCGTGTCATCGAATGGAACATCGTCGATCGGGGGTTTAACGAAGGCTTTGTCACGCCGGTATTGCCGGCGGTAAAAACCGGGAAGACCGTGGCCATCGTCGGTTCAGGTCCGGCGGGTTTGGCGGCAGCGCAGCAATTGGCTCGGGCCGGCCATGATGTGACCGTCTTCGAAAAATCCGATCGGGTCGGCGGCTTACTGCGTTACGGCATTCCAGACTTCAAGATGGAAAAATGGGTCATCGACAGGCGGTTGGAACAGATGAAAGCCGAAGGCGTGACGTTTCAAACTGGCGTGGCAATCGGCAAGGACATCACCGGTGAACAGTTGCGGCGACAGTTCGATGCAGTGGGGTTGACCATGGGGGCTGAGCAGCCTCGCGAGCTGCCGATTCCTGGCCGTGAACTCAAGGGCGTGCACCTGGCGATGGAGTATCTGACCCAACAGAATAAACGCACAGCCGGCATTCCCATGACCGAAGAGCCGATCACTGCGAAGGGGAAGCGTGTCGTGATCATCGGCGGGGGCGATACGGGATCCGACTGTCTCGGGACCGCGCATCGGCAAGGTTGTGTCGAAGCGCATCAGTTTGAATTGTTGCCGGAACCCCCACCGCAACGGGCTGAATCGACCCCCTGGCCGCTCTGGCCGATGCAGCTCCGTACGTCTCATGCCCATGAAGAAGGTTGTGACCGGCAATGGAGTGTGTCCACGACCAAGTTCTCCAGCCACGACGGGCATGTCACCAAGCTGCATGGGCATCGCGTGAAGTTCGAGAACGGCAAGTTTACACCGGTTCCCAACTCTGAGTTCGAGCTGAACGCCGATTTGGTACTGCTGGCGATGGGTTTCACCGGTCCCGTGAAGAACGGTCTGCTCGATAGCCTGGGTGTGAAGTATGACGCCCGAGGTGCCGTGGCAGTTGACCAGAACTTCATGACCAACCTCGACGGCGTCTTTGCCGGCGGCGACACCAAACGCGGCGCCTCACTCATCGTCTGGGCCATCGCCGAAGGGCGCAAGATGGCCGCAGGGATTAATCAGTATCTATACGCTGGAAAATCGGCCAAACAATCGATGAAATAGAGCTGCGGGTCATGCCACGGCGAACAGTCTCTCACCGTGATTTTCCCCCCTGGTCCGGCGTAGGGGCACCCCCTGCGAGCAGTAGGGTTCGCCGCGCCACCAGTAGACGCTCACATGGTCTGCTGAATCCTTTCAACTGGAGCGTGGGTAGTATCTCGCTTCGCCTTAGACCTGATGGGCATGCAAGGTAGAATGCCCACGTTTCGTAATTTCTACAAGACTCCATAGTCTTTGATGTCTAGAGAACGCACCATTCAGCTTCAGCATGATGGTTACGTTGATTAGGATCGCACAGGTTGTTCTTTGTCTCTTGATCGCAGGATGTCTTTCCGATCCCATCATCACCAAATCAGATTCGTGTACAACACTCAAGCGGCGCGGCTTTACAGCCCCAATAGTTCTTCGTTCGAATGCCATTAAGGCAGTGAATATGTTGAAGGAGTTTCCACCGCCTGAGCATTTTACCGATGTTTCTCTAGTCGTGCCAGAATCGCTAAATCTGATTGGCGTCAAAAGTATCTACCTAGATGTAGAGGAGGAGTCGTATCCGAGGATTGGTGAGTGTGCACCGACTTCAAACGGTTACCAGGCTTGCCGTCTCTCCACTCCAGAAAGAGACCATTCAGGGTTCTCCGTGTTGCTTGTGGCACCAGTCACCGTGAATGGCTATAGAATTGTTCAGGCAGGGGAAGCTTATTGGCTTCAGATCTCTGGGTGTAAGTGAGAACTGCACATTCATGTCGTTGAAGTGTAGAGAGGATAGAAAGGAGTCGGGCGGCATTTTTAGTGAGCCATTCCAAGCCAGTGGCGGAGAAGCTCCTCAAGAGCCATTGATTTCACCGGCTACCGCACATCTCATTGACAGCGTTCTGTCCAGGAACGTAGCCTGTCTCCCATTCTATCACATTATTCAAACGTCTAGAGGAGGGTTATCATGGCGGCTGTTGATTATTTCCTCAAGATCGTCGGGATTGAGGGGGAGAGCAATGGCTTGAATGTGAACAAAGGGGTCGGATCCCTTTAACGTGGCTATGTTACAACATAGGCTGATGCTATTGAACTTAATAAAGTGTGGGATGTTACGGGATCTATAAATAGGAGCCGACAGAAGTTGAAGCTTCCGTCGGCTCTGTTATTTCAAGGCTATGCTTAGCGGCCGCGGTGGCCTCTGCCGCCCATATCCCGCCGCATGTCTCGGCGGTCATGGCGTCGACCCTGGCGATCATGTCGGAGATCCCGATGGTCCTCCCGTAGATCTCGCCGATTGTGGCGGATCTCACGTCGATCCTGGAAGTAAAAGGGTCGGGAGTCTTATGTCAGCACTCTGAGCTTTGAAAGAAGGAGGCCAACGCTCACCTGTGGCTGATGGGCAGGGCCTGTTACAGCGACGTCAAAAAGGTCGGGCGGCATTTTTAGTGAGCAATTCCAAGTCAGTAGTGGAGACGCTCCTCAAAAGCCATTGAGCTACAGCACCCCGCATTGACAGCGTTCTGTCCAGGAACGTAGCCTGCCTCCCATTCTGCCACATTCAAACGTCTAGCAGGCTGCGGAAAAACTCTTGAGTTCTCCTGCTCCCTGGAGTACATCGGCGACATGCTCTCGACACCACTCCAAGGAGGTTGATGATGCGGGGTCAGGACACCCAGCGAGGTATCATCTTTAGGTGTGGAAATAGGATAAAGGCGGCGTAGCCTTTTGGTTG
>CABVRZ010000018.1 GCA_902500775.1 uncultured Nitrospira sp. | reverse complement strand
GGGACGGGAACCGAGGAAGCCCCAGCAGCCGCAGGAGCAGTGGATCACGGCGATATAGCTAAACAAAATAATTATGATCATAATGGAAGGATGGCATATTCAATAGATTTTCGCCGTAAGGTCTTATCTGTTCGGAAGAAGGAGGGGCTGACGATTGCGGAGGTGGCGGCCCGGTTTGATGTAGGGAGCGCCAGTGTGGTGCGGTGGATCAAGCACGTGGAGCGCAAGCCGCAAGGGGCTCGGCGCCGCAAGATCGATCTGGAGGCGTTGCGCCAGGATGTCCTCACGTATCCGGATGCGTACCAGCATGAGCGGGCGCAACGGTTCGGGGTGGCCCAGAATGCCATCTTTGTCGCGCTGAGGAAGCTGACGGTCACCTATAAAAAAACGTTTCGCCACCCCAAGGCGGACGAAGACGAACGGCGCATCTTCCGAGATAAAATGGCGGCCTATGGGGTACAGCATCGGACGATTGTGTACATTGACGAGAGCGGCTTCGCACACGACATGCCGCGGCGGCACGGCTATGCACTCGCAGGATAGCGGTGCCACGGCGTGCACAACTGGCACGCACGCGGGCGGACCAACGTGATCGGTGCGCTGATCGGGAAGGACCTGCTGACGGTCGGCCTGTTCGACGCCAACGTGGATGCTGATGTCTTTACCGCCTGGACTCAGCAAGACCTGCTGCCCAAGCTGCCACCCGCATCGATCCTCGTCATGGATAATGCCACGTTCCACAAACGGGTGGATACCCAAGCGGCCATGGTCCATGCCGGGCATACGCTGGAGTATCTGCCGCCCTATAGCCCCGACCTCAATCCGATCGAGCATAAGTGGGCGCACGCCAAATCCATCCGCAGGAAATCGGGGGCTTCTGTCGAGACTATCTTCGCCCGGACACAAGTTGAATCATTCTTAAGTGGTTAGGCTATAGCGGGTCAGATGTTCAAACCGTTCGGCACCCAGGGCGAGCCCATACCACCAGGCCAGCAGCACGTCTACGGCGGGAATCTGATTGTTGGACGTCTTCGCAAAGGGGACCAGTAGTGGGGCAAGCGCGGCACGCAGTCCTATCAGTTCAAAGTAGAGCCGGAGCAGAATGGCCCCCGCCCACACGGTGATCGGATGGTCGGTGAAGGCGAAGCGAATCTTCGGGTAGAGCGGTGAGGCAAGAGCCTGACGAGCACGCATGCCAACCTCCTCTGTGTACAGGAGAATTTGGCCGTCTACTCTACCTCAAAACCACTCAACTGCGGAATCCGGGCTGATTCAACCTGGAACGGCCCCGGCGCCCCCTTCGTCAATTTACACGAGCACCATGACATCATCGCCAGCGCATTCCTGCGCATGTGGGAACCACCATCGACACCTTCTCGGGAAAAGGACTTGTTAAAACTGGGTAATTAGGGCGTTTCGTAACCATCTGGTAGGCTGGAGGCCGCATGGTTACGGGATCGCATCGTGTTTTTGGGTGTGCAGCCAACTTTGTGCGTGGTCGCACGTGTGTGTTCTGTGGGTCGTTTCGGGTCAATCGGACACGACGCGGGTATGTGAAATGCCAGACCTGTCGACGGCAGAAGAGCCTTGCAAAACTCCGGCGTGAGATTGCGATCCTACAGGGATTCTATCAGCAGGTGCCGGCCTATCGATTAGCACATGACCTGGGCGTTGATCCCAACGTCATCAGTCGGGTCTACCAGAAATTGCGCGCGGCGGTGTTCCATGTCGCCGAATTGGAAGGCATGGCCAGCAAACTTTCTGGCGAGATCGAGCTGGACGAAGCCTATTTCGGCGGACGCCGGAAGGGACGCCGTGGAAGAGGGGCCGCGGGCAAAAGCGTCGTATTCGGGCTGCTGGAGCGGGATGGACGGGTCTATACGAAGGTGGTCGAGCACGTGTCGGCGGATACACTCATGGCCCACATTCAGACCACCACTCGCAAAGGTTCTGTCTATTACACCGATGCGTTTCGCGGCTATCAATCGTTACGACGCTATGGCAAACATCACACCGTCAATCACAGCAAGGGGCTTGTGGATCGCCGGACAAAGAACCATATCAACGGGATCGAAGGGTTCTGGTCGTTTGCCAAGCACATTCTGTACAATTATCGAGGCGTCTCGAAATATCATTTCCCAATGTATCTGAAGGAAATTGAGTCTCGGTTCAACCACCGGAAGGAGAATCTCTTCAAGCTTTTCTTACGGTGCTTCTTTGGTTACGTTTCGCCCTAATTACCTAAAACTGTTCCTGCGATTTCTCTTGCCTATCTCTTCAAGGGATTGCTTGCTTCTACGATGCATGTCCACTGAGAGGACAATAAGGATTCCAAGATCGAAGAAATCAGCTGCACCTTGGTCGCAGATAATCCAACCCTTAGTGAAAGGCTCCGGTTCTCTTGGCTTTTGGCAATCATGAGATACTCCTTTGCCAAACTATTTATACTCTCAAAATGACGATGAAGGATCTGGCGAACTTGAGCAGAGGTCCAATAAAAGACTTCATCCCGCAAATAACGCTCGATACTCTGGCAACTCCTCTGATGATGGCACAAATTAGCTAAAACACGGATCAGGAGACGTTGCGACCGCCCTATTGAAAACCAGTGCACAAAGGGTAATTTTAAATGCGGTTCGACTACCACGGAACGCAATGGAAACGCCGTAAGGAAAATTCCTCCTGGTGCTAATACTCGTGATATTTCACCAATAAGGGGAGGCATTTCAGCAGAATGCTCAAACACTGCATTGGCGTATACCGCATGAAATTGCCCTGATTCAAAGGGTAGCTCCGAGGAGCTTTTGGAAAGACGGATATCCGTGTTTGTATAATCCAGACCATCCAGTCCTGAAATGGTTGACTCAACATAGTCCTTGCGAATATCACATCCAGACATCTGAAATCCCAAACGCTTCATGTAAGCGAGTTGCTCACCTCTGCCACATCCAAGATCCAAAACAGAAACTTGCGACAAGGACTGACTTCCGGTTACAAATTTCTTCATGAGATGCGTAGCAAATAGTTGATGAAGAATCGGGACATGGGCATCTTCCATTCAACACCTCCCTTTCTCTATCACAAACGCCCACAAGACAAATCTAGGCCATTGAGCCGCCAGGTTGAGACGGAAACTTTTACGAGGCGCTAAGCAACTATTACCTAATATAAATATGGCATATACCAACCTGCTCTTCTCCACGGCTCAAGAAATCAGGTACGGCACACGAGTTTACTACTTCAATCCTCTCCCACTAATCTTTCTCCTCGCCAATATGGAGGAAGAAAACTCTAATAACGTGTTGGCGTCAATTGATGAGCGTTTGGTGATTCCCTGCTTCTGAAAAACTTCCACTCGTTCTTGATAGAAGTGCATTAAGTTCAGGGAGGTTTGCTCTAAGGAGAGCGGTTCGACCCTTTCACGGCCAGCTATTCTCCCCCCTCTCGATCTCACTAAGACCAGCTTGGCGCCCAGGTCTTGGGGATCAGGCTGGGCTATATGACATCCATCAATCCCACCTACTCGTTCACGCACGTCCCCGACATCTACAGAAACAACCGCCACATCACAGGCAAGAGCCTCCTTGATGATGTTTGGCGATCCTTCATGTAAGGACGTCAGTAGCACAACGTCACTGGCATTCAGCCAAATAGAGACTTCTTTATGGGGCACACCTTCAAGATGATGCATCTCCGCATTCAGCCCCAATCGGTTGACTGTCACCATCGCTGCTCGCGCCAAATGCGGTTGTTTAACAGAAGAATATCCAGGAAACAAGACATGAAACTTATTGACGTCCCATTGTAACACCTGCCGGCAATCCGCCTGATCCAGTGGCCTGAACCGCTCAAAGTCAATACCGTTAGGAATGATCCTAACCTTAGATCGAGTAACGGCAGCAGGAAGAGCCTCCTCAAGGTTCCGAGATTTAACAACAATACCAATGGCTCGTCTTGCCGCAATGTGTGAGGCTAACACTCCCCATTCACTGATAATCCTCCTCCATAGCCCAGATAGAGGTTCTCCCAAAAGATCAGATCCACAGAAAGAAACCACTGTCGGTCGATCTTTCACAATGCGCGTTACCTGCTCTGCCAAAACCCCTCCATACATGACATGAACCACATCAGGCTGAAACTGCTCAATGCGATTTCGAAGTTCTGAGCCCGTGGTGAAATATGAGCGCATACCTCTCTCGGTGCGATTAACGAACATCACATCCATGTCCAGGCCGATACGCCTCAGCCCAATGACTTGCTGTTCGACAAAAGTACCCAGTGCTGGGTATTGCGGTGTGGGAAACATGTTCGTTATTGCCAGAACTCGCAGCACGGATTACTGTCCTTTGTGTACCTGTTCAGCTGCTAATTGAACAGCCAGAAGCATAATGACACGACCATAAAGCCCTTCCCTCGAAATACCAACACAGGGCCTATCTTTACAGAATGCCTCCACAATCGGCTTGTAGAACACAGGATCAAAGAACTCAGGCAGGTGGCTTGAGAGGCCCAGCAACGACTCGTTTAAACATTTCTTAAAATTAGCATCGACCCAGGTATCAACTGGAATCTCAAATCCTCGCTTGGGTTTTTTTGCCACAGTAGGAGGCAGCTGTCGACCCGCAACTCCCCGCAAAACCATCTTGCTAGTCCGACCTTTGACTTTGAGGCGGTGCGGAAGGGTGAGGCCAAATGCAAAGAGATCTTCGTCTAACATCGGCACACGGACTTCCAGACTTTCCTTCATGCTTGCCGTGTCCACCTTGAACAAGAAATCATTTGGCAAAACCAAACGAATATTGACTTCTGTTGCAAGAGCAGACAACCGTTCCACATCTGATGTCCCTTGCGGAAGCTGATGTTCCCATTGCTGCTCAAACAATCGGCGGACGGGCATCGCTTTGTCAAAATCCAGACAGAGGCGTCGATGCTCCTCTTCACGTATCCACGTAAAAAACCCCTGAATGACTCCAATGTCATCCGCCTCTACCAACTGAGTGAGCCGCCGTGGCCAGTTCGTAGGAATAAGACCAAGGTGGGCTAGTGGGTTAAGCCCAGCAGTAACTCCTTTTCTCAACGAAAGAGGCAATCGTTGCATCGAAGCGATCAGAGCAAGCTGCCAATAGAGGTTGTAGCCTCCGAATGCTTCATCTCCTCCATCCCCAGAAAGCGCAACCGTGACATGTGAACGCATCACCCGCGATACCGCATTCACAGCAAAAACGGATGTGTCTGCAAACGGCTGACCTGCGTGCCTCAGCAAGCCTGTTATATGCTCCCATGTCCCTTGAAAGTCGTCCATGTTCAGGGTGATATGATGACTTCCAATGTGCTTCGCTACGGCTAATGCAGCCCAAGTTTCGTCGTATGCACGATCCGAGAAATGCACATTGAATGTTCTTAACTGACCTTCGAGAGATTGCTGAGCTGCAGCACTGACGAGAGAAGAATCAATCCCGCCACTAAGAAGAGTACCGAGAGGCACATCGCTTTCTAGCTGATGTCGGACCGCCGTTGCAATCAACCCCTCCGCCCGATCAACTGCCTCCGATAAAGACATATTTGGGTCAGGCGCGATGCGCCCCTTCCAATACTGGCGCGCCTTCCAGAAGACATCGCCGTTGTCTAACCTAGCCTCGAGGATCTCTCCCGCTTGTAATGCACGGATACCTCGGTAGAATGTCTCAGGGGCAGGGATATAAAAGAGTGCTGCGTAATCATGAACCGCCTGTCGATCCGGCCTTGTATCAATACCTTTTACACAAAGAAGTGCCCTGAGTTCGCTAGCAAAAGCCAACCGTCCTTTCATCGGGGCGTAAAAGAGCGGCTTGACTCCGAAACGATCTCGAGCGAGCAGCAGTGTTTGCTTCCGAACATCATAAATCGCGATCGCGAACATTCCCCTCAACCACTCGACAAAGCCAGCACCTAACTCTTCATAAAGGTGAGGTATCACTTCAGAATCTGAATGGCCTTTAAAGCGATGCCCCTTCTGCTCAAGATCGCCTCGCAACTCCCGATGATTATAAATCTCGCCATTGAAGACACACCAAACCGTACCAGTTTCGTTTGTCATTGGCTGTGCACCGGATTCCGAGAGGTCGATGATCGAGAGACGCGTATGCACCATACCAGCCGAAGGAAGAATTCTAATTCCGTAGCTGTCCGGCCCTCTGTGATGCAGTGCTCGTCGCATACCGCCCGCAACCTTGTCGTCTCCATCCTGACTGCCAATCCATCCACCGATCCCGCACATACTACATGTCCCCCCAGCCCTCAGCCCGGTAAGCCGAAAAGATTCCTGACCTAAAGCGATCGAGTCCGAATGCCTGCTCAGCTTTCGTCCGGCCAGCATCTCCCATTCGTCTACACAACTCGCGATCGTTGAGAAGAGTTGCCATACGATCGGCGAGCGCGACACCATCCTCTTTGGGCACCACAAATCCTGTCTTTCCGTCGTCTACCAGATAAGGAATATCTCCAGCACTGGTTCCTACAACGGCACGGCCGCAGGCCATAGTTTCAAGCACCACGTTGGGACATCCTTCAACATCCGCAGTATGTGTGAGGAAGGCTGCATCACCAAGTAAGGCAGGAAGGTCGTGTCGATTACCCAGAAACTGAAACAGATGTTCCACACCAAGACTTCTCGTCATCGCCTCCAGTTCAGATCGTAATGGTCCTGATCCGACGTGTACCACCTCAGCGCGAACACCGTTCGATGTGAGCAGCGCAACGGCTCTAATCAACCGATCCCAACGTTTCCGTTGAAACAGACTCCCAATAGCTAGGATATATCCCCGGTCAGGGTGGGGGCGAGGCGAGAATCGATGCAGATCAACCCCGTTCGTGACGACATAGATACGCTGAGGCCGGAACATCGTTTTGGACTGCCTGGCCTCCTGCTCCGCATTGAAGCTATTGTAGACTTGGGCACTCGGCCATCGCCCACATAATCGCCCCAGTATTTTTCCACTATCCTGACGCTCGAAGCTGAATGTGTTCTGACTCGATCCAACTGGTATTGTTCCCATCCCTCGAGCTGCCCACCAGGCAGCAAAATTAGTATAGAACGAATAGGAATGAATAACTTTCGGTCGAATAGAAGACACAAGGTTTCGCAGCGCTTGCAACTTGCCCAGCCGCGACAACTCGTCCCCGATAGATATCACGGGAACATCCAGGCTCGAAATTGCTTGATTGTAGTGGTCATCATGAGAGTAGCGCCACACGGCTACTGCCGGCTTGTAACGCCCTCGATCCATCACACTAAGAAGATCGAAAAGTTGTCGTTCCAATCCTCCTAGACCTAAACCACCGACTAGATAGAGGACACGGCACTCCAGTGATACTCGATGATCAGTTCCAAAATTCATTGCAACCCTCTGAAAAGGAGAAGAACTTATGAAAGAAAAGAATCAACTTGTAGGCATTCAATCAATGGGTGCTCATCCATTTTATCGAGATGTTACCCCGTTAGCACCAGCAGCTTTTCCAAATACCACTACTACCCAGGGAGACATAAACGCAAAGTCCAGTACCATCATCTCAAACAACGCGAACGCAATCAACGGCGGAAGAAGTACAGCTTCTCCTATTTGGACTCTTTTCATGAGCTGAACAGTTCCAATTACCACCCGAGCCAAATAGCCTAGAAAGCAAATCAAGGGAACAATTCCCGCTCCTAGCGCGATATGAAGAAGCCCATTATGTGGAATGACATACCGGTTTTGTCTATACTTGATTGCAATGTCGTCCAAACCAACACCTATCCATGGTGAATTGCTTATCCGTTCCAGCGCTATCGGCCATAGTATCTCTCGCCCGGACTCCTCCGCACCTCTGGCAACATAGTTACTAATTTCCGCATCAAATAGGCCGGATACGTAGATCAGACTCATCAGGAGGACAAGCGACAAAAGAGGGACAAAACTTTGCCTCAGGGCTGAGCGGAATCCAACAATACATGCTACGAGAATCCCCAACAATGGAGCTCGACTGACTGAAAGTGTAACAATAAATAGACAACCTACCGCTATGCACCAGGAAGCCACCCTTGGAATGAGCTTTTGAGATTGGAGGCCCCAAAAGATAAAGTACACTGTACAGAAGCCAAACCACATCCCTAGTACATTTGGGTTTGAGATACCAGTTCCTGAAGCCCAAGCCCTCACTACATTTCCAACTGTGCGGATAGTAATATAGGGAAGAGCCGCAAGCCCTATTGCAAACGCTATCAGTGCAAAGCGCTGGAGAAACCCTGACCGCAGTAACATCGATTGGGCAATGATCACCACCGCAACCCATGTAATAAAGGCTGTACCTTCAGTCAATGCCGCTTGACCATGCCACTCATGAAAGAACGTCTGTATAATTAGCACGAGGGCTGCGGCACAGAGAGCCCATGCAACTGGTTCATACACCCGCACAGCCTGGACACCAGCATTCAACAAGCAGAAACCGGCCAGAATTATCAACGACGCTCCACCTACTAACGGGATATCCACACCCCATACTTGACCAAGTATTCCGTACGCGAGAAGCCCATACCATGCATACTCAAAAAAGGCCGGTGGAGCTGGTCGATGTTTGAAAATCGAAAGCCTGGAATGCTCAGTGTGCATACCCACCTTATAAGAGGTGACCTTCACGTAGGCACCTCTAGTCAACTAGTCATACCACCGGCAGCTTCTGATCAGTATGTACGCTCTTAACTGCATCTTCAAAAGCCCGAACCGCTGAAGCTGGACTATGTATTTCCTCGACATGCTGCCTCGCTCTTATCCCCATGTCGTAGCGAAGTTCGTCTGACGCCATTAGGGTGATCACTGCATCGCTCGATCCCTCAACCGTGCCAGTTACCATACCCAACCCACCATTCCGGATTTTATAGTCGGGGTCAATTTGTAGACTCACAACCGGTGTTCCAGCCGCCCAGGCTTCCAAAAAGACGCTCGGAAATCCTTCTCCATCCGACGTTGAAAGGAGAAGGTTGGATTCCCCAATGACCTTGAGAACCTGCGCTGGAGCCACATGGCCACGATAGTCGACGTTCGGGAGGGATTGTAGCTGCGTCATGATTCTTTCAAGATCCTTTTCTTTGCCAGCCCACCAAAAGCCTGGACTTGGCGCACCACAAACGATGAAACGAATCATCGGCAACCGACGTGCTATGCCAAGCAAAATGTCTGGCCTTTTGGGTGGTCGGATGACCGCTACCCAAGCAACCGTTCCATTTCTCTGAGAATGCGGGATAACCGTCCCCGGTAACGATACAATACCTGGAAGCACAAACGTCTTGCTATGCCACGCTGCGGGCAAAAAATCCCGCTGCCCAGAGTGTTGTAAAAAAATAATATTGGAACGACGAAGTCCCCATTGATGGAGGAACCACCAGTTTGGTCTCCTCATCAGTGCCTTCCGCGGCTGGACATCCAGATCATGCATGGTAGACCAGGCCGTTTGGACCCCAAGCCATCGTGCAATTTCCACCATTGGACCCCATAGATGATCGGCATTCTGCCAGAAACACAAATCAGGCCGCTCACTGTCCAAAAGCCAGTACCAGTCCAGCAAGAAATGGGCACGACGGCGAATCCCGATAAATCGCACACCATCAATAATTTGTACTTCCTTTTCTCTCAAGACATATACTCCGACCGTAACAGACCATCCCGCATTCGCAAGCGCGCGCATAAGGAGCCACCCATACCGTTCAGCTCCGCCGTTTGCAGAGGGATCTTCGGTCGCGTATCCGTACACGACATCATTCACATACACAACCTTCATGGGATGACCTCCGACTGTACTCGTGGTGGGAAGGTGGGTTTCCCTGCAGTTGCTGCTTTATTGGGAGATTTCCCGTCTAAAGCAGCAATAAGATCAGAAACTTGGTGACCTGATGAGTAGGCCTCACAGGCAATACGACTCGGGACGAACCTCTCGAGTGTCTTATTCGACCAGGCTTTAACGAGCTCCCCAAAAACAGTGGCTACTTCTTCAGGGGCATCCGCATCCGCTATCAATTGGCTCCCAATCTGGACTAGAATTCGGCGTGTTTCGTCTCGCGGTACGACCCCAATAATGGGTCGTCCAGCCTGGAGATAACCAAACAGTTTTGCACCAGCGACCAAATTATGCCCCTTTCGCCCCGATGTCCTGCCCAATATGAGAAGAGCATGGGCCTCTTGTTGAAGACGGCGAACCTCAACACTCGAAGTGGGAGGGAGAATCTCGATCACATCACGAAGATCCAAATCTGCCACTCGCTCTGATAGCTCCCGAAGGCCTTCGCCGATAAACCGCAACCGTAGCTGTGCGGCATACTTGGGAGCAATGCGCTTGAGTTGGACGAGACCTTGGAGCAGGCTGTCATACCGGTATGTGTGTAAAGTGCCAGCATAGAGAACGGTACAGGAACCACTTGGCATATGAGAAAAAGACTCCACCTCTCCTTCGAATCCGTTTGGAATGATATGAATCTTGTTAGTGCTCAACGCAGCTGGAAATGCCTCCATGTAACGTTCCGCAATGGACTCGAACATGAATACTACCGCCTGTGCATGTTCGAACATGCGAGAGATGATTCGATTATCTATTTGCCTAGCCCAAGTAGGACGCCTGACCTCTTCGGCGTAATATTCCAGTCCCCATGGATCACGGAAATCCAACACATACGGGACTTCTGTCGCTACCGAAGTCCGATACGCCACTACGCCAGCCGACAATGGCCCAATTGTCGCCCAAATTACATTGGGACGATTCCGTTGGCAGATGGTTATAGCTTCCCTCGCTGCGGGCTTTATCCAGAGCATAAACATGTCTGGGCGATAGATGCAGGCCTCTGCCAGCCCGACCAAGTCACGGAGCCTTGAGCGCCAAGGCGCATACTGTCCCGCTATAACCTGCCGTACCTCTTCTGCTGATGAGGTTGCGAGTTTATTCTCTATCCGCACTCCACGCCAGGTCTGAAATGCACGCCATGGATCAGGCCCTTTGACTCGAACGATCCGCGTGCATGAGGGCACCTCTGTCAAGAGCTGCGGATCGTACCGTTCATATTGGTAGGGCTGACAGCTAATCACTGTCGCTGACCACCTTTTTTTCACCAATTCCCTCAGAAACCGCATTGGACGATACACTGCAGCATTCCCTTCTGGAGGGAAATAGTATGCGATCATGAGGACAGATTTAGAATCCATGAACGTTAGAGAAGTGGAGTCTAGAGCATCTATCGAGGGATGAAAGCGGTCACTGTGAACACTCCATTGAGAGTTCCCATTTCTTTCCCAATTCGTGATCCCATCTATCAGGCATCAACTTCATCTCTCCAGCTGTAGGGGTAAACGTTAACTCCCCGAAATAGATACGCCGATCAAGGTTATAGAGATCGACTCGAACGAAACCAAAACCAACGGATAACCGAGCGGCAAGAGCAATCATCTCCTCCAGATGTTCGGGTCTGGACCTATCGGGTCTTGATTTTCCCTTGGAATACGAAAGATCCAGTATGTTCCAGGACAGATCGTAGAAAGAATGACTATCTCTCGCAAAATTAATCACCTGAATCAGCTCCGGCACACCATTAAAGCACCAAATCTTATAGTCAAGCGGTAGGCTTCCATTATGATCCCGTAGACACTCTTCTATCATTATCTTGGGCTGAATATGCAAATACTGGCCTTCCCGTGCTACCCAGTAGAAATTGGCATTGATCCACTTCCTGCAAGTTGCCATGATCGCATCATGGTCAACCGGCTCCGTAGCTACGATCACCTGCCTGCTTGCATGATTCGTTTTAACCACGTACTCGATCGGTAAAGCATTGAAGGGAATCGAGACAGGATCTTGACCGTGCCAGAGAAGCCGGGGCAAATACTCCATTCCAACCTTGCTTGCCACATACTCCCTTGCTGAGAGCTTATCCGTCAGGTGCACAAAGATAGGAGACACGACTCGATTCCACGCAAGCATCCTCCAATAGAGCTTTTCCGTGAAGGTCTGTGGATTCGCAACGGTGAGAGGCCTCCCATGTACGCGAAGATACCGTTGTTTCAAGATGGCTTCACCATCCGATTGGCGGGTCAGCTGCTGCTTTATCCTTCGCACTCGATTAAAGATAGCGTGGATCCAGGTACTCCGCAAACTGGCTCGAATACTAGGAGTCTCTGCTGCCTTGAAGGAATGATCCATCTTGAACAGTCTTCTTCCGGTGTTCCAGCTAGTCGGCTGCCAATTCTCTTTGAGCAGGGGAATTCCCTGCTCAAAGACAATATCACCACCGAGTATCCCCGGTGGGCTTCACGGGGCAGGAAGAGAGCTTGACCGATCTGAAGAACTCTTCCCCTGCCAATTATTCTCCAGACTTCGCTTCGTCACATCCTCAACAGAATGAAACAACTTCCCCGCAATCCTTTTTAAGGTGTTTCTCGGATTCAATATCACATCAAGCACCTCAAGAATCATTGCTTTAATTACCCTTGCGGTACTCAATGAATAGCCGATTCTACCAAAAGCAGCCTTCTGATATTCCCAAAATCCTTTCTCCCTATTTCGAAACACACTAGCGCCGAGAAATGCGTAATACTCATCTCTCCGCTTCTTAAACATGGCTGCAAATTGTTTTTTACTCAAATACTCCGGCCCATATTTCACCACATGTTCGAACTTCCCGAAGGAATTAAACCCATAACGGCTGCCACGACTACTCTCTGACTGAGGATGCGAGCGCTCAAACGTCAGCATCTGGTGCACAAACCCAAAATCGCGATGCCGGAGAATACTAAGGCAAGCCTCCATGTCACAGTGAGGATTAGTCACATTGTAGAAGTGTGGACGTTTCCTTACCTCATCGGCATGAATCAACATCGCCGATGGTGATCCAAAAACAGACGGCAGCCCAAGAAGAGTTGCACGACAGATTTCACGACCAGAGATGGCACGACTGGTATAAGGCAACGCCTGCACTACTATATGCCTATTTGTCAGCCTATAGGAGCTGACAACTGCAACTGTGGGGTGCGCTTCCGCCAGCTTCACCATTTCCATGAGACACTCTGGGAACATCCAGTCATCGGCATGGATCATCTTGCAATACTTACTATCCGGAGAAATCTGCTGAAAAGCTATATTCCCATTTTCGTCGCATCCAACGAATTCCAAGTTGTTATAGACTCGTATTCGTTTATCCTTTTCGGCGTAGGTCTTGGTTATTTCAAGCGTTCGGTCCGTACTACAATTGTTGACAATGCAATATTCCCAGTTCTGATAGGTTTGTGCCAGCACGCTTTCAATGCACTCGGTCAAATACTCTTCGCCGTTGTAGACCGGTGTCAGCACACTTACGAGCGGTTGAGATTCGAGATCCATGTGCCCATCCGTAGAGTAATTACCAAATGATTGATGATCATCTGACAGAATTAAGAACGAAGCTGGCCAAGACCTTACCGAACCTCTTGTATCTAGTCAGTATCTCGTTTGATAGTCGCCGCTGAAGAGTTCAGACCGACTGTTCTCCGGGTTCAATACCGTAGTCCATTCCAAGAGGGGTCTGACCACTCCTCGAAGTTTTCCGGCAAAGTCACCGCGCGCCGAGTCTCCTTCACAGGTGTCGATGACCGAGAAGGCCACAACTTGACGCTCATAGAATTGCATCACCAGAGGATCGAGGGTCTCTAAGGCCACACTCACAAACATAGTCCCCTCGGCGAGGAAGTTAGCAGGAATCCAGGCCGTGCTCCTGTAACGGCCAGGCTGTCGGATACGCCCTCTCCACGTAGGGTCCTGCTCGGGCACATCAAGTAGGCAAATTCCTTCCTCATTCCATAATTCAATAGAAGGCATCAGTTTATAGCCTGACTTGAGCACGTCATACTCCATCTCGAGGCCGACAGGCTTTCGGATATCAAATTTTTCTGCAGACTGACCATCCTTAGTGCGGACCCGCACAGCTCGAAGCCTAGCTACCTCCCCTCTGGGAGCTTTGATCGGATCCAGCCACTCGCGTGAGGACATGGTACCGAGTTCCGAATGCAGATACGCATTGACGACCTCGTGAGAACGTCCATCACGACACAATTTTCCCTCTTCCAACAGGATTCCTCTCTCGCATAATCGTGTTACTGCAGGCATGTTATGACTGACAAAAAAAATGGTTCGCCCTTCCTTAGCTACCCCTTCCATTTTCCCCAAGCATTTCCTCTGAAAAGCGGCATCACCAACTGCCAACACTTCGTCGACAATCAGAATTTCAGATTCCAAGTGGGCCGCCACGGCAAACCCCAATCGCATAGCCATTCCACTGGAATACCGCTTCACCGGTGTATCAACAAACTGCTCTATTTCAGCAAACGCCACAATTTCATCAAATTTCCTGGTTATTTCAGCCCGTTTCATTCCAAGAATGGTACCATTTAAGTAGACATTCTCCCGTCCAGTCAACTCACTATGAAACCCTGTCCCCACCTCTAGAAGCGCGGACACCCGGCCATCAAGTTCTATTCGACCATCGGTTGGTTCGGTGATACGTGAGAGCAGCTTCAGTAGCGTACTTTTCCCCGCACCATTCCGGCCGATAATGCCGACCGTCTGGCCCCGCTTCACTTCGAATGATACATCCTGCAGAGCCCAGAAGAAGTTCACATCAACGGTTGACCCAGCGGATCCTAAAGGCTCAGCACTTCCACCCCGATAGCCATTTCGATTCAACAAAGATTTAATGCCCGACATCAGATGGTCTCGCAAAGTCCCATGATCCTTCTGTCGTGCCCCTAGTCTATACCGTTTTGAGAGTCCATCAACGCGAACAACGATATCGCTCATAAATTAATTACTTTGGGTGGTTTTATATTGACCGAACGGATAACACCTTGAAGACGCCTCGTCAGAAACACGATCAGATGCGATCGCGAAATCCCGAGACTCGTACTCAAATGATATCGGCAAACTGCCGCTCCATTTTCCTGAAATATACTAAACCTGATATCACCACGAACACGAGTACGATGACACTCTCCGCCATAACGACTGGATCAGGAGCAGTCCTCCCCAACAAGGCCCAGCGAAAGCCCTCAATGACTCCTGCCATTGGATTGAGGCCATAGAGCCATCTCCACTGTTCTGGAACAAGGCTGACAGGGTAAACAATCGGTGAGAGATACATCCATATCTGAATGACAAAGGGGATCGCGTGACCAACATCCCGATACTTGGCATTCATCGCGGAAGTAAACAGACTGAGGCCTAGAGCAGTGAGCACTGCGAGTAAGATGAAGGCCGGTAGAGTGACTACCTTCCAGCTGAGCGGAATTCCTGCATAGAGGAGCAACCCGAACAACAACACCATCGACAACGCAAAGTCAATCAGTGGCGAGACGACCATAGCGAGCGGAAGCCATAAACGTGGAAAGTAAATCTTGCTCACTATCTTTGCATTGATAACGACGCTTTCACCTGCGCGAGTCACGGCTTGAGAAAAGTAGGTCCATGGGAGCAAAGCCGTGAGCGAAAAGACAGGATACCAAATTCCATCGGAGGGCACCTTAGCCAACATTCCAAATATCGCCGTAAAAATCAGCATGGTGATCAACGGCTGCAGAATGACCCACGCCACACCGATCGCGGTTTGCTTATAGCGGACCGTGACATCTCGCCAGATGAGAATGTACCCCAACTCACGGTACTCCCAGAGCGCAGACCAGTCGATATCCAAGAGTCCGCTGCGCTTTTCTATGATCAACTTCTTTCGGGGAAGGCTTAGTCCTACATCCGCTTGAACATTGCTCTGCATGCTCCCCCTAACTTGCTACTTCCATTCAGCGTTCAGAAAAAAACCAACTACATGGCGAGAAAACTGGTATGCGACAGCAGTTGTGTCACTCTTGACTGAGTTAAAAGCATACGAGATCTCTGCGCTAATATCTCTCGTCAACTTGTATGTGAGACGCGTGGATCCGGTAAAGTTCTGAAATGTCGTATTTGCGGTATCTGGGAAAAATTGGCTGTACCCAAATGCAGCGTCCGCATCAAGAATGAGCCGCTCATATATTCGGTGGCTGATACCCGCCTGTGCAACATTGCTCAGAACCGCGCCCCCCACGAGAAACACGGATGGCCTGGCTTGCCGGGAAAGCGTCAATCTGACAACCGTGTCTCGCTCGATTTCGGTACTGGCACTGAGGCTACCGGTTGGGAAAGCCCCGCCGGCTGGTTCAACAAAGGTCACACCAGCCTCCGCGCTCAAACTCCACTCTTGGAATTTCTTTTCGTAGTTCCCCGCCAGGGTGATCAGGTTAGTACTAAAAGACCTACCACCATTTGATCGCGACTGCAGTATGAAACTCTGGCGATATAAGACTGCGATGCTGTCGTTTCTCGAAAGCTGATACCGAGGCCCTCCGAACCATGTGTTCGTGGTGGTATTAAAGAAACTCGCATTACTACCACCTGTTCCTCCTTCTCCTCCCAAAATGGTACCAAACCTTCGAATTCCAAACGTATAGCCACCCTCCAACGCGAGATCCCTCGATATCGGGTATGAGCCAGTCGCAGACGTAGTATTAGTGAAGGTGTTCGCTCGAAATGCCTGGAGACCGGAAAAAAAGGTAGGATCTTGTGAAATTGGCTCCCGCACTCCTGTCACAAAACCAGGAGTTTGCGGTGTATATCGAAAGTTTTCAGTGATGCGCAACTTCGCTCCCCTGACATACTGATCAACCCATCGATCCAATCCAATTGTGCCGTTCACCGTTGCGCGGAAATAATTCAAGCCCGTGGTTTCCACATATGAGTTGAAGTCTCCCCCTATCTTTACCCTAGCGTCGAAATCTCGAGTTTCGTGCAACAGCTGCACTGCTCCACCAACGGATGTCACAAAATCATCCAGGCGTGTGCCCGCAGGTAGAAACCCTGCCGGGCGTAACCATATATTGGTGTCGTAATAGCCCGACACATGCGCGGAAGGAATGACCGTTGTTTGTGCGCGTCCAATACTTGCCTGGAGCACTCCAAAAACGAGTATCGCGATGAATGTAGGCCTGAACAATCGGTTACGTTCGACATGGCTACAACAGAACAATAGATTCACTAGATTACCTTTCAGGATTGGTCAGGAACCGACCAGGAACTTAGCCTGCAGATCTCACCGGATCACCCGTTACACAGATCATTAGGGAGCATGGAAGTGGCTTATACTTCACACGCCACCCAGCGATGATCAGGGTACAACTAACGTATCACCAGAAGACAACACAATGTTACCTGGCTCACCACGACCGCTCACGAGATCATCGTAACGGAGTGGAATATGGACTTCTTGCCGTTTATGACCAGGGCTTTCAATCACCCGCACAACCTGCAGCCTATTCTTACTGGCATAATTTGTAAACCCTCCAGCCATAGAAATGGCCTGGAGCACTGTCACATACGACTTCAGTTGGTACTTCCCAGGCTTCGCGACTTCACCCAAAACGAATACTGAATAACTATTAAGTTCCTTCACATTTACAGAGACCGAAGGGTTCTGAATATACCCTTTTAACCGTTCCGTAATCTGAGCCGCCAACGCGTCAGCCGTGAGCCCCGCAGCCTGAACATCGCCAATAATAGGCATTGATACATAGCCATCCGGCCGTATCAGTGTAATGCGAGACAAATCAGGATTCTTCCAAACATTGATCTCTATCTGGTCTTCAGAGCCTAGGAGAAATTCTGTGGGCACATCGGATGCCTTGTATTCCCTTGAAGTGACTGGTCCTAGACAACCAACTTGGGCCAGCATTGAACACACCAATAACCCCATTGACAACGCTCTTGGCACAAGAGAAGTGGGTCTGAGTATCCTTGCCCATTGCGCGTAATAGTCCACTGCCGCCATCCTTTCTGGAGGTCCCTATCGACCGGGGAACACCACCATCGACTCACTAGGAACAACAAGGGTATCACCAGGCTTCAGCTCAAAGTTGTCACTGATCCCACTACGGAGCACAATATCATCGTAGCTCGCCGTAAACCGCTTCATCCCGGGAGCCGTTTCAGTAAATCGAAAAATGACGATCTGATTTCTCGCCGCAGTTTCCTTAAACCCCCCAGCCATGGTAATTCCTTGCAGGAGCGTCGTCTTGCTCTTGAGTGGATATTTGCCGGGATGAGCGATTTCACCAAGAAGGAAAATGTTGGAACTATTGACTTCCTTCAAGGTTACCGCAACGACCGGATTTTGAACGTACTCCTTCAACTTGTTCGTCATTTCCTCAGCCAATTTAGTGGGGGTCTTCCCTACGGCTACTACATCACGAATGATTGGCATTGAAATCCGCCCATCCGGACGCACCTGCACCTGCCTGGATAAATCGACATTCCGCCAGACCGTAATATCCAGCACATCTTCAGCACCGATGACATATTCTGTACCAACCGCATTTGACAGCTTATCCGTCATCACCTGACTCGTCACCTTCTCTGTCTGCGTGGTGACCGCTGGCAGTAGCGGAACATCTGTCGGCATTTTCCCAGCTTCGGGCTTGACCGAACCCGATTCACTGAATGCAGTACCCGAGGGCAGTACCAATGCCACCGACATAACCACATACCACAAGGCCTGTCTCATAATCCTAGTCCTCCTTGAATCAGGCACCCTACACATAGCGACGAAACACGGGTTTTACTGGACGGCCAACAAGATACTTATCGCACCCCTCATCCAATGCCTTCCTATAAACCTGTAATGCCTCGTGAATTACCTCGATCGTCCTATCAATATCGTCATCTGTGTGACTACTACTCACAACAAACGAGGGGGCCAAGATCCCTCTCTTGATCGTTTCTTGAAGGAAAAGCGTCCTAAAGGCTTGGGATGGATTCCTCTCGCTATCCAGAGTTACATAGACTTGACAGCAGGGTTTCCCCAACACCTTAAAATGTTCCTGCAAGTGATACTCTCCAATTGACTTCTGAACTCCTCTTTCCAATCGCTCACCTGCCCGCCACATCGTTTCAACCACGGGTTCCCGTTTATATATTCGAATGACCTCCTTGGCAGCCGCCAAGCAATGAGCTTCAGCACCGTGTGTCAGCGACAGCAAAAACACTCGCTCATGCTCATGATCTAATCCGCCAAGTCTCATGATCTCCCTCTTCCCGACAAGCGCGGAAACTGAGAAGCCATTGGCTAATGCTTTCCCAAACGTCGACAAGTCAGGAAGAATCTTATGATATTGCTGGCCACCGCCACGATGCCATCGAAATCCACAAATCATTTCATCAAGGATAAAGACTGAACCATGCTTTCGACAAAGTTCCTGCACCTTCCGAATAAAATCATTGGCTGGCGGCGTTTCTTTTTCTGGCTCCATAATGAGACACGCAATTCTGCCGGGATACTGTTGAAACAACGACTGGACGCTTTCGGTAGAGTTATACGTGAACTTGAGTGTGAGTTCTTGAACAGTCTTCGGGACACCGGCAGAAATCGGCGTTGAGCCAATAAACCAGTCATCGCCTGAGAAAAATGGATGATCGGCACACACCGCGACCAGGTCTCGTCCCGTGTACGCCCGAGAGAGTCGTATGGCAGCACTTGTCACATCAGAACCATTTTTACCGAATTTCACCATCTCAGCCCCTTCTATGAGGCTGAGCATTTCCTCCGCACATTCCACTTCTATCGGCGACGGTCTCGTAAAGCTACTGCCTTCCAACATGTAGTTGCGGGCAACACTGAGGATGCGCTCATCCGCATATCCCAACGTGACAGATCGAAGCCCCATGTTGTACTCGATAAACTCATTTCCATCGACGTCCCAGACGTGACATCCACGCCCTTTGACGAGAAATCCTGGAGACTGCTCGGGGTACTGATCATCACCTTTCGCATAGGTATGACACCCTCCTGGTATAAGGGCGTGAGCCCGTCCTTGCAATGTCTTCGATCTCTCAAAATTCATGGTCTGCCTTCTAGAAGAATAGTGACTTCAATCTCAAGAATAGTACCGCCGTATTAAATCTGGCCTGCAATAATATCTCCTTGAAGATCAAGACTTATGGCCTAATCGGTCTGTATTTCCTCCCTCTCATCTTCCTACGAACAACGACCCGCAAATTTCAAAATGCCTGAATCCAAATTGCCACAACATCAATCACATTTATCACCTAAGTAGCACGACCGCAGTGAACATTCTGAAAAATATACGTCATCCAACCATATCAATATTACAGTCAGCTTAGTGAACTCTTCCGGCAGACCAAACAGAATATTCTGAAAGTTGAGGACTATGATCTCTTATTCTTTCATGAACGAGTACCGCCAAACCACCCTACTCGTGTAAGGTTGACATGATCCGATATCAGCGATCGTGTTTCTCCTCTACAGTATAGACAAGCGTTCCATCCCCGACTGTTTCGTCATCATAGAGCGCAATGAATTCATCAGAAATATGAGCCAAATCAGTCACCCGCAGGTAGTCTCTCATGGTGGTCCCGGTACACTCCTCATCTACTCGAGGAGCCCCTTTTCTTCCTGCTACATCGTCTAAATTGACTACGCGAAAGTCGATACTAAACCGTGTCTTTCCTGACGTATTGGGGACACTCGAGTGCATCTGTGCCCCTGAAAATAGAACAATACCCCCAGCCGGCACGATCAACCGAACCTGAGGTTCAAGCGCAAGAGGTTCAGTTGGCTTCGGTAGAGGTCGCGGATCCTCCTTCAAGAACTTGGCAACGTGTGCCCCTCGATTTTGTTGATTCCATAAGTAGTAGTTGTACCCCTTGGAACTGTTTTTCACGGGCTTATTCCAATACTGCAGGTGAAACGCCATAGCGTTGTCCGACTGAATATCATAGATTGGAATCCACCAATTGATCTGACATGGCGGCGCCGAATACCACGTGTCTCGATGAGGATGCCACGCATACGCGATTCCGGTTGTCAGATAATTATCACTCGTGGAGCTTCGCATCTTCGGGACATCAAAATACGTCTTTTCTAGATCACAATCCATGTCCTGAAAAATGTGGCGCATGAGCACCTTGGATTCTGGATGATGGATGAAGTTTGGCTTCAGCTTTCCGAGAATGTCGGCATACTGCTCGACAGATAAATGCGATTGAGCCGTCTCTGGGTCATGCGGAGCGAACGCCTCCTTGATCAATTTCCTGGCAAACTCAATAAACGCAAGCGTACTCCTGCACGGGGAATACACAAGAAGTTGACCGCGATAGAGCTCTTCACGGCGTTGCTCGTCAGAAAATGGAGGGTCATAATATACGGTGTTCATGGGTACTTCTCCCTTAAGCGTTTCCCGGCCCCAGATATTCTTTCAAAAGTCCGACCTCTACCAACGCTTCAGCCGCAGATTGAATCTGGCCGAATGGAAGATCTGCACGGTCTGCAATATCAAGCAGCGAATGCCGCCCATCGGACATATTCAATATCCAAAGCAGCGCGAGCTCTCTGGACTGGGTTTCTTGCTGCCCCGCAATGGTACGATACAGCCCCCGCCGTCCCAATTGTGGCTCACACCTTGGGTTCTGATTCACGTACACTCGATTCCCTTCCAGCAACTCGAAGACCGTGAGGCAATGTATATAAGACTGAGCCAGGGACTCCGACCGTATAAGACTCAGATTGTCTGCAGACGAGTGATACTCCGGGTATTGGCTATGTGGTGTTCGCATAAAACATCCAATAGGCAAGTCAAAACCCGGAGAGCAATACTGCCGCTCATCATATCCGTATGGGGAGAAGTCAATAATAGTATGGGTCTCACCCGAATGTCTTAGTACCTGCGCCATCGCCCGGTCTATCTCCGTATTACCTTGACGACTTTTTTTATAGGTGACACTTCCTGCATCACCCACCCCCGTCAACACAAGCCCATGCCGAATACGAGACACCGTCTGCTCATTCTGAGCCAACCATGTAATCGATCCAATAGTTCCTGGGATAAAGAGAAACCGGTACGAATACCGCCTTGAACGAGCACTCATGGTTTCCGCGAGCTTCACTGCGACTGCAATGCCAGACAAATTGTCATTACACAGAGACGGATGGCACACATGGCATGACACGAGAATTTCATCAGAAACTTCACCAGGCAAATAGAACTCGCCGTACGTCAGTGAACCTGAGTGAAGCGTCGAATCAATGACGACATCGTACTCGTCATCAGAAAGCCGCTCGAAATCAGCGTGCCGAACGCAAAATCCCCAATTCTCCTTGTAATAGGACGTCCGATATGGAATCCACTCGGGATAAGCTGGCAGGCTGAACAGATGTGGCCGCAATTCCTTGAGGCTCATCTTTTTCCGAACCGGCACGCTGTAACCCATGAGATGCAAATTGTGTGATTGAAAATCGATGACTCGCTTCCCTGCCCCGTTCATCACGTAAGCGTCAGATACATTCCACTCCAAAGGAACCGTCCAATCAAATACCTGGGTCCCGCTAGGAACTTCCCGCATTTCCAGAGAAATACGTTGCCGGATTATTCGAAGAGTTTCTCGAACGCCGTCACCTGTAATACTCCGACAAATTGGGTAGAGAGCTTTTATTAAACCAAGTAGAGAACCATCGGCTTCCACGTCACATCACCCGTTCACGTGAAACTGTGGCCACATTTGATCTTTCTCGGAGACGATCACAATAGGCTCGGGCCACTCAATGTGCAACACAGGATCATCCCATCGAATGCCGCGCGCAGCAGAAGGCGCATAAAACTCCGACATGTGATAGGAGACTTCGGAGTTGTCTTGCAGCGTGAGAAATCCATGGGCAAATTGTTTTGGGATATACAGAGATCGATGATTATCCGCAGTCAACAATAGGCCAACATGTTGCCCATAGGTCAGTGATGTTGGTCGCAAGTCCACAATGACGTCATAGATCGCGCCTGCAGTACAGCGGACCAATTTCGCTTCCTCGTTTGGAGCGATTTGGTAATGCATTCCCCGCAGGGTCCCCTTGCGACGGTTTACGGAAACGCTCGATTGCACCCACCTGGAGGAAAGCCCATGCATCTCAAACTCTTTTTGGCACCAGACCCTTGCAAACATTCCCCGTTCATCAGGCACTGGCTCAGGCTCAAGAATAAAGGCACCCTTGAGGGTAGTTTCGGCAAAAATCATGGATACACTTGCACCTCCGGGATTGGGACAACGAATTTCCCGCCCCACTCGCGAATGTAGCTCATCTGGTGCATCACCTCCTCCCGAATATTCCAGGGCAAGATCAGGAGATAGTCGGGCTTTGTAGCACGCACTCGTTCGGGCTCATAAATCGGAATATGGACACCAGGAAGAAAATGGCCTTGTTTATGGGGACTCCGGTCAACGGTGTAGTCGACAAAGTCAGTACGAATGCCACAATAGTTCAGGAGTGTGTTGCCCTTTGCCGGAGCTCCATACCCCACGACACGTTCCCCCCCCTGCTTAGCGGCAATAAGAAAAGACAGCAACTTTCTCTTTGTAGCCTCAACTCGTGGACCGAACGAAAGATAGTCCTTAAGGTTGCCAAATCCGAGAGCTTCTTCTCGTGACTTCAGTTCTTTTGCCCGCGTCTCAACCGGCTTAGATACATCGCTATCGTGGCAGGCATAGATTCGCAGCGATCCCCCATGGGTTGGCAACTCTTCAACATCAAATAGTTTCAGCCCATGGCGGGCGAATACCCTCTCTACCGCAATGAAAGAAAAGTAAGAAAAGTGCTCATGATAGATCGTATCAAACTGATTCTGTTCCACGAGCTGAAGGAGGTGAGGAAATTCCATAGTAATAAGGCCTGTCGGCTTTAATAGCACGTTGAGTCCCCTCACGAAATCGTTCAGACCTGGAACATGGGCCAGCACATTGTTTCCAACAATCAAATCAGCGGCCCATCCATCTTCGACTAGATCACGCGCCGTCTTTTCACCAAAGAACGCCACCTTGGTATCGATCCCTTTTCCCCTAGCCACCTCGGCCACATTCGCCGCAGGTTCCACCCCAAGCACAGGAATGCCACGCGCAACAAAATTCTTAAGAAGATATCCGTCATTGCTGGCGATCTCGACGACGCTTGACTTCCGATCCAATTTGAATCGATCGACAATCATGTCAACATAGGTCCGAGCATGAGCAAGCCATGAGTCAGAAAACGAAGAAAAGTATGCATAGTCGGAAAAAATATCTTGCGGAGTCGAAAACTGTTCCAACTGAACTAACAAACACTTTTCGCAGACATACACATGTAAAGGATAGAATGGCTCCATCCGATTCGTTTGCTCTGGCTTAACATAGGAATTAGCCAATGGAGACATACCCAGATCAAGAAATGTGTGCTCAAGACCTACGCCGCATGAGCGACACGCTGATAGCTTCACGACGAGCTCTCCTTATCTTAATTTAGGAATATCGCAATACTGCCGTCTCACCGGCCTACCCGGTCTTTCCATGCGAGCTGATCCGTCACATGCCCCGCCTCTCTCAGACGCTTTAATGTGACTAACCGTATCAGCTCGCCCTTCCGGAACTCAGGATCATCAAATTTCATGGCCATGAGTCCATCACGAAGATCCTTCACGGCCCCATGAAGATCTACGACCGGAAGAAACCCCTGTGCCAGCTTGGAGAACTTGTCGAAGTTAACCCGGTAGGATCGCTTATCAGGCTGTGCATCCTTATTAATAGACACTTCCACGTCCGGAACGAGTTGAGTGACCGCCATGGCTAAATCCCTCACCTGATAATTCCATGCATCGCTTCCCACATTGATCGTCAAAACATTTCCGCCATCACGACGATCCCTTTGTACTGCCCAATCGATGGCTCTCGCCATATCCCTCACGTGAATTAAGGGGCGCCATGGTGTCCCATCACTCAGAATATTGATGCGCTTAGACACAAGTGCGCCAGCCACAAAATCATTCAATACAAGATCCAACCGTAACCGATCACTCATTCCACATGCAGTTGCAAACCGAAGACAGGTGACCGCAAATGATTCCGATGCTAGGGACGTCAGATCCTGCTCAGTATTGACTTTTGACTTTGCGTAGGCTGTGAGGGGGCTAAGCTCATCTTCCTCCCGACGAGGGCCTCCCTCTGCAAAACCGTAGACACTGCAACTCGATGCAAACACGAACGCCTTGACACCAGCTCGCTTAGCCTTAACAGCAAGATCGATACTTGCTCGATGATTGATATCAAGGGTAACGTCCTCAAAACTGGCCCCCATTGGATCATTTGATATCGCACAGAGATGCACAATTGCGTCAATTCCTTGGAGAATCTGTTCCGGCACCTGCCGGATATCCCCGAAATACTGGGCATCGGTCCGACTTTCGGGGAACCGTGATGGACCTGTCAAACAATGGGCGAAGTACCCAATATCGTATCCTATCAACGTCGCCCCAGGATATGACTCTCGCAGACGGAGTACCACTAGTGGGCCAACATATCCCATATTTCCGGTGATCAAGATTCGCATATTCATTTCCTTGGTCTAGACATTGACCGAACGTGGGCAGCTCAGTGAGCGTCACGAGCCTCATCTGCTAAGATGGCTACCCTACCATACCTTCCAAGGGGCTTGTGAGGATTGCCATAGCTCCTCTAAAAGGTTTTTCTCGCGCAGGGTATCCATACAGGACCAGAAGCGATCATGCCGATATCCCATCAATTGATTATCTCTCGTGAGCTGTTCGATCGGTTCACGCTCCCACGCAGTTTCGTCACCCGTGATATAATCGATAGCTTTGCGTTCCAACACATAGAACCCGCCGTTGATCCAACCTTCCTCAGCATGCGGCTTTTCTTTGAAGTCAACGATATGATCTTGATCAAATACCAATCGTCCGAATCTGGCTGGAGGTAAGACCGATGTGACGGTAGCTAATTTCCCGTGTGACTTATGAAACTTGATCGTAGCCTGAATATCAACATCTGAGACTCCGTCTCCGTATGTGAACAGGAATGTTTCATCATCCCCAATCCAGCTTTTCAATTGTTTGAGCCTCCCACCCGTCTGTGTGCGCAATCCGGTATCAACAAGATGAACTTTCCAATCCTCATGCTGTTTCCCGTCATGAATCGTTGTTTTTCCACGCTCAAGATCAACGGAAATATCCTTATTGAAGGCATAAAAGTTCAGAAAGTACTCCTTGATCATTTCTCCTTTGTAGCCGAGGGCTACAATGAATTCCTTTACTCCATGGGTAGCGTAAATCTTCATAATGTGCCACAGAATAGGCTTCCCACCGATTTCAACCATGGGTTTTGGTCGTAAAGCGGTCTCTTCCGAAAGTCGAGTCCCCATTCCCCCAGCAAGGATGACAGCCTTCACGTCAATTTCCTCCTAATCTTCAATCCACACATGGTGAGCCCTCTGACTTATTTTAGTCAGCTCAACCAGCCAATAAAAGACCTCTTCTCTAGGTCTGCCATTCTGGCATATCCCCACTTGATGGCAGTATCATCTGACGTGGCGTGTTGCAATATAGTGACTTCGAAACCCGTACCCAGCAATTCTGATCGAACCATACGCATTTACCATGATCTATGAGGCAATATCCAAGTAACACACCATAACTGGAACATGAACCGAATCCCCACAAAAAGAGCATCACAGCTATTAGATGCTTCCAAAGAGAAGCCTTCTGGTCCAACGAACTTCTGCAAGCGATGGGATCTCAGCGATACCGACAGGAGTTGGCATGTAGGGATTCAGAACTTGCTCAACCTTCGGGGTTTGATCCATAAAAATTATCATTCCTCATTATCGATATCCAAAGGCAGTGTCATTCCCTCCTCGCCGCACTCGTATCTCCGCCCTCGGTAGCCATGATTTCATACAGGATTGGCCTCGGCAAGACAAGCCTCTCCTGATGACTGTATTGACCATCCCTAATCAGTCAGTCCCATCTTTATATGGCATCCCATCCACTCACAAGGCAATGATAGTATTGATTAATTTCAATTTCACGCGGTATTCTCGGCATGCGTCCTCACTCGACCCACCGATGATGACCATGCTCGGCTAGACCCTTATACACTCAATCTCCCTAAATCATTCAGCTGCTCATTCAAAATTTACCTGAGGATACTATGCACTGGTAACTAAACCAACAATACCAATCCCGTAGGCTGCGTTCTCGAAGGTATATGTTGACTCCCTCTAAAGTGTTAGGTACTATTTCTGTATTATCAGCGTGGGCTTTCGTCGCTGAGGAAAACTATCTCAGTTCTCATCATCAAGTTCAGAACAACGCTGTATCCATATGACCGAATCCGCAAAGGGAACCGAACAAACCGATGCGCTTGCCGATCAACGAGCAGGCTCCGGCATTGTCGTACTATCTACGTCTATGCAACTCCTGCATATGAATCGGCAGGCTACGGAGCTCGCTAAAAAGATCAATGCAGTTGAACATGGAGGCAACGCGACCGTTTCGGCACGCGGAATCCTCCCAACGCCCCTGACGGAGCTTTGTGCAGAAATCATCAAGGCTCTCCACATACGGACAGAAGCTAAAGATTGGGAACAGTTTGAGCTCAAACGTGTGACAGGTGATCCCAATCAGCCAATTCTACTCAGAGGCTTTGGGCTCCCTGATCGAGGTGGGATTCAACACGCCCGGCTTGTCGTAACCATGGAAGAGCTCGGACGAAGACAAAACCTGAATACAGAGCATGCCCGAGAACGCTTCCAGCTCACGAACCGAGAACAATCCGTGGTTGAAAATCTAGCGAAAGGTTGGACAAACAAAGAAATTGCTAATGCACTACAGATTACCGAACAAACGGTTAAAGAACACATTAAGCACATTATGCGCAAGACAAACGCCACCACGCGGACCGGCATCCTTGTCCAGATATTTAACTCTTAATCACCTGCCTATAGCAGTCGGACTCTCCAAAAATCCTCTGTAGTTGCACAAACAACACAGTGCGTCGAAATTACAACTTCCTATTCGTCATGAATAATATTTTTGTAACATTTTACAATATCTTACGATAAACGACCAAGGGCCCATTAATTGCATACCACCCTTACTAGCAATACGGGATGGGGGGGGGTAGCTCAATGCAATTCAGAGGAATGAAAAGGGGTGTGGTAATTGGATTACTTGGTTCAGCTTTTCTTTTCTCGGGATGTACTACTACTCCTTCTTCTCAAACCAGTGAAGCATGGGATAGTAGTTTCAACTCTCTGTGGAGCGCCTACGGGGATTGCAAATCGACATCAGATTTAGCTAAGGCTACAGCAGACTTGGATCAACTCCGCTCAGCCGATTATCGTGAGCAGGGGAAAGATGGGTTTATATTGCCACTGCCAAGTCGAATTGCTCATCTGGTTTCCACCCCAACTAGCCGAGTGGCTGTGGATGTTGGAGCTATGACTTCAGCCTGCGCTCTCCATACTGGGGAACTGGCCTTTAACCAGGGATACCTTGACGTTGCCCGTGATCTTTTTGTTTCAATTATCAAGCTCCATGAAGGACAAAACTCGTACTACGCTGTAAAAGCTAAAACCTTGCTGGCAAAACTTGAGCAAGGGCTCACTCTCTCATTTAATGCACGCTAGCCACAATACTTCACCTCCTGCCCTGTAGCCGGCGATACAATTCTACATAGGCCTCTGCCGATTGAGTCCATGACAAGTCTGCGTTCATTCCTGAAGTAACCAATGAGCGCCAGACCTCCTGCTCTTCGTACACATGCAACGCAAGCAGAATCGCGGAGAGTAATGCATCGGGAGAAGGTTCGATAAAATGAAATCCTGTTGCACACCTAGACTTGACTGTTGACGGACGAAAAGGGACAACGGTGTCGGCAAGGCCTCCTGTGCGCCGCACGATAGGAACCGTACCATATCGCAAGCCATAGAGCTGAGTTAATCCGCAGGGCTCATAACGTGACGGCATGATCAACATGTCCGATCCCGCCTCAATGCGATGGGCTAACCCCTCATCAAAGCCGAGATAGAGTCCAATTCCTCGGGGATGTTTCTCCTTCGCTGCGATGAATTGTTGTTCCAAGTGAGAGTCCCCAGTACCCAATATGACCAACTGGAGATCTAGCGCCATAAGCTCTGGAAGAATCTCGATCAAGAGATCAAATCCTTTTTGGAACGTCAACCGGCCGATGACGGCCAACAGTGGCACATCAAGAATCGGTAACCCAAGCTCTTGTTGCAACGCTCGCTTGCACACATATTTCCCCGATAAGTCATCGGCACGGTACGGCGCCGACAGGTATGCATCGTGTGCAGGATCCCAAGCAACCTCATCAATTCCGTTTGTGACACCGCTTACACCGCCTATACGGTTTGCCAATACGCCTTCAAGCCCACACCCATATTCCGTCGTGAGAATTTCCCTGGCATAGGTAGGACTCACCGTGGAAACAGCATCTGAAAAAATGATGCCCCCCTTCAAACAATTGACTGCTCCGTAGAACTCCAGACTGCTCGGTGAAAACAGAGATGAGGGAAGATCGGTTTTCATGAATTCCTGACCTGGGAATATCCCTTGATAGCCTAGGTTGTGCACCGTCAACAGCGTCCTGATTGGCTGAAGGCTGTTATGTTCATGCGCCAACGCCTTTAGATAGACCGCACACAATGCCGTCTGCCAATCATGAAGGTGCAGGATATCGATTGTCTTCCTCTGCACATCCACGAAGACATGCAACACCTGAATAACCGCTCGACAAAAAAGGGCAAACCGGTCAAGGTTATCTGGATAGTCGTGATGATCCTGCTGATAGAGTCCCGGCCGATCGAAGTACGAGTCATAACACACAAAAAGCGCTCTCACCTGATGCAATGCACCGGGCACTGTCACATATTCTTCTTCGATGGTGACATCCGTTGTCTTCCCTCCCACAGGCACCGAGAATTGCATGGCTTCTCGACGGTCCTTGCGAGCCAACCAAGTACGATAACCCGGCAACAACAAGGTCACCTGATGGCCCAATTTCGTGAGGGTGGTGGACAAAGCCCCTACAACGTCGGCGAGTCCACCCGTTTTAGCATAAGGAACAGCCTCAGATGAGACCATCACGATATGCAAACTATCGAATGTGTTGGATACCATGCGGGGTAACGAAAGACACCTTACGGACGTGAAACTTCATTAATCCCAGTCTTGAACCGCGCCTCATACGCCCAGGCACCAGCCAATGCCCGTAACTCATCAGGCCCGAGCTTTTCTCTGTAGACAAGGCGCTCATCCAAGAAGACCAACAACCACCCTCGATCAGGGTACGCAAAGTAGACTCCTTCGCCCGCATGAACTCCGCCTCTCCATCCTTTTGGCACCTCACCCGCGGCGACTCGAGATCGAGGGATGATGCTCAAATCTGGCATCACAAAAAAATACGCGAACTCGCTGTGGTAAAACGGAGCCTCCCCCCACGCATTGACAACCGCCCTACTGGTAATGTGATCCAGCACAAGATTCTCTCTTTGCACGAGCTGCTCTTGCTGCTCCAACGTTGGCATACTTTTGCATCCGACCACTAACAAGCACCCTACAAATCCGAGCACACTTAGCATGGTGTTCATTGGAGCACGACTGATCTTGAGCATATCGTAGTCTCCCCTCACAGAAGCCGCCTGGACTTTACTTCGATCGGTTTAACCGGTTGACAGGTACCGCACTGACACAATGCCCTGAGTAACGTATAGGAATAAATCCCCGTATCATGGCCATCGCTCCATTTGAATTGAAACGCATAGCGCCCAACCGGCTGAATATCCTGCAGCATGATCAAGAGCGGGACATCGTCTGCCTGAAGACGACGTTCTCCCGTCCATTCGTCGACACAGGCTGCGCAAGGACAATGCAGTCGAAGAGAACGGACCGGATATACCGCCTGATGACCATCACTCCATTGAATTCCCAATACACCCTTCTCAAGCCACTCCATATCTCGAGGCTCTAGTGCAGCAACCGCCATCCCAACACCTCTCCTCTGCTCACGTCTTGTATGACAAGGCAACCGACAAAAAATTCACCGACGGAATCCGCTTACCGGCCACAACCGTCACATATCCCTCGATCGCTGCTTCCACTTCGCCACGTACTTGTCCACTGGCTCGCAACCGTGTCACAACGGTTGAATCCAGACGAATAGCCTGTTGGAGAAATGAAAGGCTGCCGCGTGAAAGCGCCACACAGCGAACTCGCTGATGCGCTGCACATGATAAACACACGAGCCCGCCCGCAACCGGAGAGAACTGCGGCTCGCCGATAAACTGCGTCTTCCCGCATGTGGCACAATGGTCAGTCTGCGGACGAAATCCGGTGACTCCCAGCAATCTGATTTGGAAAAGGAGTGCTGTAAACGTTGGGTCTTCACTCTCATGAAGTGATGCAAGACCCTGATCGAGCGTATCAAATAGGAGCGAATCCGGATCTCCATCTGGAGTAATTGCGGTCACCACATTGACCATCCGTGCCGCCGAATCTATCAGGCTGAGAGATTCTCGCAGCTTCAGAGAGGACCTGACAAGATCAATATGTGAAACCCGAAGGAGCGAGTCACCGGATTTTTCAAAGAGGTCCAATCGACACAGACTGAACGGCTCAAGCGCAGCTCCAAATCGGCTCTTTGGCCGACGCGCGCCACGAGCCACCCCTCGAATCTTTCCTCTATCCTTTGAATAGAACGTGACAATCCGATCCGCATCACCCCATTTGCGACTCCGTAAAACAATGGCTGTCGTCTTTACAAGCGGCACAGGCCCCTCTCTTCAGTGACACCCCAACATCCTGGCGACCTACGGAATCGTGTCATCGGAGATACTCTAAGAATAGTGTGGCCAGCGTCAAATAAATCGAAATTCCCGTGATATCATTGGCCGTGGTCACAAAAGGGCCAGCTGCAACGGCAGGATCGACCCCCATGCGCTTCAGAAGGATCGGCATAATCGTCGCCATACTGGTCGAAACAAAAAAGGCGATGATCAGAGAAACGCCAACAACCATCCCCAGAAATCCTTGATGCAACACCCAGGCAACTAACGTCAAGGTCACTCCACACGCCAGTCCCATCACCAACCCGATCTTTACCTCGCGAAAAAACACCGGCCAGACATGGGAGAGCTCGACGGAACCGGTGGCCAGCCCACGAATAATCAATGTGGATGATTGCAAACCGACATTACCACCCATCGCCGCGATGACGGGAATAAAACTTACGATTGCAACAACCTCTTGGACCGTATAGCGGAAATACCAAAGGATCGCACCGGACAACAGGCTTCCCACGAGGTTGGTAAACAGCCACGGCAAGCGTAGCTTTGCTGATGCGATGCTTGATGACTTCGAAGTCGTATCCTCTTCAATAGCTCCGGCCATCTTCAGCATATCCTCAGTCGCTTCTTCACGGATGACATCGACCACATCATCCACCGTGATAATCCCCACAAGCTTCCCGTCTCGTTCCACGACGGGAATCGCCAACAAGTTATAGTTGGCCACCTGCCGTGCCACCTCTTCCTGATCCATGTCAATACTGACGCTCATTGCTTCCCGCGTCATGATGTTTTTCAGCGGAGTCGTGGGAGGCACCGTGAGAAGCTGTCGAAGAGAAAGGACACCAACTAGACGATCATCCTTGTCCGTCACATAAATATAGAACACCATTTCCGCATCGGTTGCCTGTTGCAACCGGCGGATGGCCTCCTGTGCGGTGGCATCCTCAGGAAGCGAAAAGAACTCTGTGGTCATGATGGCGCCGGCCGTATCTTTGGGGTACCGGAGAATGTCGGCCACTTCGGTCGAATCCTCCGCTTTCATCAGGGCCAGTACTTCTTTGCTTCGCTCTTCCGGGAGGACCCCGAGAATATAGGCAACGTCGTCAGGGCCAAGATCCTTCAAGAGCCAGGCAATATCAGCGTGAAGCAGATCTGCAACAACCTGTTGAATACTCTCCCCTTCAAGCTCGCTGAGCACCTGCCCACGTTTTCTCTGGCCACGAACCAGCTCAAAAATTTCCCGTTTCTCCTTCGGCGAGGAGAGATGCGTCACCGCCTTGGCAATATCCGCCGGATGCATACGCCCCAACATTTTTGACAGGTTCGTGATCGCTCCCCGGCGCAGCAACTTCTGAACGGATTGAATCACAATGTCCGACTTTGTCTGCCCGCGCTCAGTCTGATCGCGAAGGACCTCACGAAGGATATCGCGCTCAGCGAGACGTGTACGTTGTTCCGGAAGATGTGGTTCCGTTGATGGGTCGGTGGGCTGCATGATTGTTGGGCGGAATCTTGGGACTTGCTCTGACTGCGCTTACCTTGACAAGGTCACAAACTCACTGGAGGGCGCAGCGCAGGTACTTCGTCTTCACGTTCTACGGTCTTACGTGACAACCTGTTTTGACTGTTGCAGCATATGGAATGCCATCGGAATCGTTTGCGAGTGCGTATTATGGGGACACATCACCATCAGTTTCCATGAGCGGCTAGTAACCCAACTCCACGAGGGTCTGCTCATCCTCACGCCAGGCTTTTCGGACCTTCACCCACAGCTCAAGAAACACCTTCATCCCAAAAACCCGTTCCATATCCAATCGGGCTTGAGTCCCGATCGTTTTCAGCCGCTCCCCGTGTTTCCCTATCAGGATGCCCTTTTGTGTCTCTCGTTCGACCACAATAGAGGCCTTGATCTTCGCCAGCTTTCCCTCTTCAATAAATTCATCGATCTCAACAGCCGTTGCATAGGGGACCTCATCCTCTGTTGCCTGTATCGCCTTTTCACGAATCATTTCGGCCGCCAATGTTCTCATCGTCTGATCTGTCACAACATCCTCGCCATACGGCCCCTCCCCTAACGGAAGGTACGGAACTGTCACTGCAAGCAATCGTTCGACATTGTCATCGGCCTGAGCAGACACCGGCACCACTTCTGTCCAGGCAAAAAGCTTGGCATACTGCTCAAGAACCGGAAGCATCTTATGCTTGTTGACCAGATCGATTTTCGTGATGACCAGGATCACCGGCCTGGGCTGCTTGGCTAGGGCCTCTTTCATATATTTGATGGCAGACACATCCCCAGGACCCGGAAGGCTCGTCGCCTCCATAAGCATATACAACACATCCGCTTCTTCGAGTGTTTCCACCGCTGCGCGAACCATCCGTCGATTCAACAAATGTTCAGGCTTATGCAGCCCCGGTGTGTCGAGAAAGGCGATTTGTGCCCCTTCTGCATGCACCACACCCATCACTCGAGTCCTCGTCGTTTGCGGTTTACTCGAGACGATCGAGATTTTCTCACCCAGCAGACGATTCAACAGGGTCGATTTGCCCACGTTGGACCGTCCAATAATGGCAACCGTTCCGAACTTCATGGCTTCGAGGATGGCTCCCGTGGTTTCTCTGAACCCGGGATGAATTGATACACTGTCTCGCCTTTTCGCACATAGCCTAACTGCTCACGAGCCAATTGCTCGATCTTGGACGGATCATGTTGAAGACGCAGAATATCTTGCTGCAGGGCCACATTTTCATTGCGCAACACTGACAACTCCTGGTCTAGACTCTTGGCATGATCCCGCATCGAGAGATACCGAGAAAGTCCCATCTCCCCATAGAATAATGCGACCGCCAGCCACATAAGCCCGATCACTCCGCCAACCTGAACGAGGGTGAACAGACGTCGCTGCCACTCCAGCCACTCCCGGCCACGATTTTGCTTGATAACCATTCGTACATCCAATCGCTGCTAAAACAGATTACTCCCGTCCAGGCACGGCCTCTCGACCACGATACACTGCCGCGGCTCCCAATTCCTCCTCGATGCGAAGAAGCTGATTGTATTTCGCGACACGATCCGTCCGAGAGAGGGATCCGGTCTTGATCAATCCACTATTGGTGGCGACAGCCACGTCCGCAATGGTTGTATCCTCTGTTTCCCCAGAGCGGTGTGAAATGATGGCCGTGTAGCCAGATCGCTTCGCAAGCTCAATCGCATCCAGCGTCTCCGTCAACGTCCCGATCTGATTGAGCTTGATCAGAATCGAATTGCCAATTCCCTCCTTGATGCCCTTTGAAAAGATCTCGACATTCGTTACAAAGATGTCGTCGCCGACCAGTTGAACTCGTTTCCCGAGTTTCTCGGTAAGCATCTTCCAGCCCTTCCAATCCAGTTCGCTCAATCCATCCTCGATGGAGAGGATTGGATAGCGGTCCAGGAGTTTTCCGTAGTAGCTGATCATCTCTTCCGATGAACGTTCAGGATTCTTTTCCGCTTCGAGGATGTACCGTCCCTTCTCATAGAGTTCGCTCGCAGCACAGTCTAAGGCCAAGGCGACATCCCGCCCAACTTGGTACCCCGCTGCTTCAATCGCCGCTGATATAAGACCTAGCGCCTCCTCGTTCGATTGCAAATCGGGAGCAAATCCCCCCTCATCCCCCACTGCCGTATTGAGACCCTTCTTTTTCAGGAGCGCCTTCAACGCATGAAAGACTTCCGTGGCCATACGAAGCGCCTCACTGAACCGGCCAGCCCCTACCGGCATGATCATGAACTCTTGAAGGTCCAACCGATTGTCGGCATGGGCCCCCCCGTTGATGATGTTCATCAGCGGGACTGGAAGCACGCGCGCATTCGTCCCACCCAAATACCGGTAGAGAGGCTGCCCAGTTTCGATCGCAGACGCCTTCGCCACGGCCAAGGACACCCCCAAAATCGCATTCGCCCCAAGCTTACCTTTTGTCTTCGTGCCATCCAGCGCAATCATGGCTCGGTCAATCCCAGCTTGATCGAATGCATCCTTCCCCAGCAGGGCTGGGGCGATGACTTTGCTGATATGTGCAACAGCTTTGGAGACTCCTTTCCCCATCCATCGCTTCTTGTCCCCATCCCTCAGCTCAATCGCCTCTTTTTCACCCGTCGACGCGCCGGAGGGAACTGCCGCCCGCCCAACTGCTCCGCTTTCGAGTGTGACTTGCGCCTCAATCGTCGGATTCCCGCGTGAATCGATAATCTGCCTGCCCTTGATTTCTCTAATTTCGCTCATACCGCTTGTCCCTCTCTCCAGTTAGACAATCAGTTTCCTTTTTAGTAACTCATTCACCTTGCCGGGATTCGCCTTCCCCCCGCTTGCCTTCATCACTTGCCCAACAAGAAATCCTAATACCTGTTGCTTGCCTTCTTTAAACTGCGCCACCTGTGCTGGATTGTTCCCGAGCACCGCCTCAATTACTTTCTCCAATGCGCCTTCGTCCGAGACCTGCGTCAGCCCCTTTTCCTGTACGAGCTGTTGTGGGGCCTTGCCACTGTGATAGAGCTCAGGAAAGATCTCACGGGCAACTTTTAAACTGATAACCCCTTTGTTCACCATCGTCAGAAGATCGACGAGCCGTTCAGGTGAAACAGGCGAGGCGGCGATGTCCGTCCCTGCATTATTCAATTCTCGCGTCAATTCCCCCATGACCCAATTGCTCACCGTTTTGGGCTCTCTAAACTGGGTTAGGCAAGTCTCAAAGTAGTCCGCCATGCCTTTGGATGTCGTGATCACTCCCGCATCGTACTCCGGGAGACCATACTCCGCGACAAAGCGACGAGCGCGAGCCGACGGCAACTCCGGCAAGGACGATCGAAATCCATTAATCCAGTCCGCTTCCAATTTTAACGGCACCAGATCCGGATCAGGGAAATAGCGGTAATCATGCGCTTCTTCTTTGGAGCGCATAACCGCTGTTTCACCGCGATCAATATTCCAGAGCCTGGTCTCTTGGTAAATCTTGCCGCCCTCATTCAACACTTTACTCTGCCGTTTGATCTCGTACTCAACCGCATCCTTTACATACTTGAAGGAATTGATATTCTTGAGCTCAACCTTGGTTCCAAACTTTTTCTGGCCCACTGGACGGAGTGATAGGTTTGGTTCGCACCGAAAACTTCCCTCCTCCATGTTGCCGTCGCACACATCAAGGTACATGAGCACGTCGCGTAACCCCTTCAGATAGGCCACCACCTCATCGGCTGAACTCATATCCGGTTCTGTCACGATCTCTAGGAGCGGCGTGCCCGCACGATTCAAATCCACACGGCTTCCCGCCGTCCCAGTTTCGTGTACGTTTTTCCCTGCGTCTTCTTCCAGGTGGGCTCGTCGGATTCGAACTCGTTTTGTGACCGTCCCGACAGCGACCTCAATCCATCCATGCTGACAGATCGGATCCTCGTATTGGGAAATCTGGTACCCCTTGGGCAAATCCGGGTAGAAGTAATTCTTTCTCGCGAATCGATTATTCGTCGTGATCGTACAGTTCAACGCCAATCCGGCACGAACCGCCATTTCAACTGCCATCCGATTGATCACGGGTAAACTGCCTGGCAGACCAAGGCAGACCGGGCAGGTCTGGCTGTTGGCTGAGAGACCAAACGTCGTGCCACACCCGCAGAACATTTTGGAGTTGGTCCGAAGTTGTGCATGGACCTCCACCCCGATCACCACCTCAAACATCATCCACGCTCCGCCCCCTCATCTTGGATGTGCTCTCGTTCACGCTTCATCGCCTCGCGGCCGGCATCGAAGGCTTCCCGCAGGACCGACCGTTTCGACTCGACGAACTCCCGGCCCTGATCGACGGCTTCTTCAAACGCCTCACCGGCTCGCCCAGCGAGATCTCGCAAATCAGTTTCCGCACGACGAGCATAACCGCGCAGTCGGTCACGTGACTCACTGCCCGTTTGGGGCGCCAGTAATAATCCCATCACCGCCCCCATCGCCGCACCGCTGAGAAACGCTAGCAGTACCGCTGCTGAAGCTCCACGTTCATCCGCCATTGTGTGTCCCTCCCTCAGGTTTCATGCGTTCCCGTACCACATGCGTCGCGGCCTTGAAGCCAGCAACCATACTCGCTACGTTGCTCAATAGCGTTCCACTTGAACCGCGAACCACGTTATGGACTTGCTGTACTGATTCACCAATTTCGCCAACCGCGTGCAGCAGGACTGACGCATGTTCGACCCCCTCGCGTGCCTGACTCGTCACTTCATTGAGGTTCTCGCTCACCGCACGCAGCTCGGCCACGAGAGCCGGCAGGTCCGAATTCATCTTGGCCAGCAACTGTTCGGACTCGGCAACGGTCTTTCGAACCTGCATCAAGACAGGCACGAGATATCCAACCAGCACTGCAAATACTCCTGCGACGAGGAGTGCCGCAATTTCAACGATCGTCATAATTTCCTCCCCATCTCCATCAACACAAGCACGGGCCACCCGCTCTCCCTGTAACTCAGGCCGTTGCTGGCCTGACCAACCTTTTTGCTAGTCGATACGCATTCAGCAGCATGTCGTCGATCTTTTTGGGCACACTGGCTCGGAAGAGCGTCAGGTAAGCCCGCGGCTGCCAGAACTGGTATTCCAAACTGCAGACAAGGAACCGACGTGCCGGCCGTCTCTTGCCCAACCGGAACAGGGCGCTCCCGACCCATTCATGTGCCTGAGCCATGAGCGTCTGCATCATACTCGGCGACAGCTGAATGCGGTCCGGGTCAGAGAGCAGATAGCCCCGCACACTCTTTAGATAGCCGCGGGCAAAGAAAAAATTGAAGTCCTTCACCGTGATTTGATCGTGCCACCCCACTCGATAGTAGATTGACGAGACATCAACGAATGCCACAGGTCCAGCATGGCAGGTCCGCAAATGAAAATCGTAATCCTCACCAGCATTCCGTAGATTCTCAGGGAAATACCCAACCTGCGCCAGGCGCGTGCGCCGTATCATCACGGTCGAGGTGTGCACTAAATTCCCCATCATCATCGGTGAGAAGATATCGCCGACGTGAATCTGTCCGAGATGATTTTCCCCAACCCGATCAGCCTGTTCGCGCGGAAGCATGTACACCGAGGTAAATAGGGAATCCGCCGTGGGGAACCATTGATAGGTCGAGTACATGGTTCGCAAGAACCGTAGAGCGATCAGCTGACCGTTGGGATCCACGGCTTCCATATCCGTCCATGTCATCCCAACTTCCAACTGCTCGTGAAAGACCTGTACCTGAACCTCCGTCTTCCATGGCTTCCAGATGTCGTCGGAATCCAGTAACGCCATGAACTCTCCACGCGAGAGCCGTATCCCATGATTCCGGGCAACCGCCACACCACCGTTCGGCTGATAGACGTACCGAACCCGAGGCTCACTCGCGTAGGTGTTCTCGATCAACTCTCTCGTGTTGTCTGAGGAGCCGTCGTCGATGATGATGACCTCGATGTTTGGATATGTCTGCGCCAACGCGCTGTCTATCGACTTGGTAACACAATACGCTCGATTGTATGTGGGGACGATGACACTCACAAGACCGGGGATGCCCTGAGGATCAAGGCGAGCATAGGCTTTTCTCTTTAACGCACGTGGCATAGACACCATTACCGGAGGACAGCCCTTTTCGTCCACCATTGGGTTGACTGCTCATACGCATGTGCGGCGCGAAGCATCGTGTCTTCTTCAAAGGCCCGCCCAATCAGTTGAAGTCCGATCGGAAGCCCTGCCCTGGTGAATCCACAGGGCAGCGCGATCGCCGGTAGCCCTGCCAGATTCACCGAGATTGTGAAAATATCCGAGAGATACATCTGCAAGGGATCTTCACTCTTTTCGCCAAGCCTGAAGGCCGGTGTTGGCGTCGCCGGAGTGACAATGAGGTCCACCTCTTTGAATGCGGCATCAAAATCCTGGCAGACCAATGTGCGCACGGCCTGAGCCTTCCCGTAGTAGGCGTCATAGTACCCTGCACTGAGGACATAGGCACCAAGCATAATTCGACGTTTGACTTCCGGCCCGAACCCTTCCTGCCTCGTTTTCATATACAGGTCAAGCAGGTCTTTCGTTTCCTTGGCGCGGAAACCGAACTTCACCCCGTCGAACCGGGCGAGATTTGAGCTGGCCTCAGCTGTCGCAATCACATAGTAGACCGCTACGGCTGCATCAGTCCTGGGCAAACGGATCTCCTTGACCTCCGCGCCAAGCTGCTTCAACTCCCCGATTGCACCTCGAACCGCCTGCTCGACCTCTGGATCGAGCCCCTCGGTGAAAAACTCCACCGGCACGCCGACCCTCATGCTTTTGAGGTCACGCTTCTGCAAGGCCTTCAGGTAGTCCGGTACCGAGCAATCCACCGAGGTGGAGTCCATAGGATCGTGACCAGCAATGACCTGGAGAAGAAGGGCTGCATCGGACACGTTGCGTGTGATCGGGCCGATCTGATCAAGCGAGGAAGCAAACGCCACAAGACCGTACCGTGAGACACGTCCATACGTCGGTTTCAACCCCACCACACCACAGAACGCCGCCGGCTGTCTAATTGATCCCCCAGTGTCAGATCCAAGTGCCGCCACGCATTCTTCAGCGGCCACCGCCGCCGCCGAACCACCACTCGATCCACCTGGCACACAGTGGAGATTCCACGGGTTTCGACTGGGGCCGAATGCAGAATTCTCCGTCGACGACCCCATAGCGAACTCATCCAGATTCGTTTTGCCCACCAAGATGTACTCCTGCGAGCGCAGCCTCGAGACGACCGTCGCATCGTAGGGTGGAACAAAATTCTGCAACATGCGAGAACTGCAGGTCGTGGGAACACCGTCCGTACAGATGTTATCCTTGACGGCGAGCGGCATTCCGGTCAACGGATAGGTCTTTCTCCAGACTTTGAGCTTTTGATCCAACGCCTCTGCTTGCCCATATGCAGCGTCCTTTGACTGCGTGACAAAGGCTTTCACCTTCGGTTCAACCTGACTGATCCGGAGAAAATAGGCGCCCACGATCTCTGTCGCGGTGACTTCTCCGGCTGTGAATTTCTTATGAAGCTCGACGAGGCTTAATTTGTGGAGAGACATGAGATTCTCGTTACTGACGGGTCTTTACACAACGAACCACCACTCAGCACGTACACAGCAGCCGAAGTTTTGGTCAATTAGCTCACCGTCACAATTCGGTTCTTTTCATTGACGCGCACGATCTTGGGCACGTGCTTCTTGATTTCTTCTTCACCATAATACTCGTAACAAAAGATGATGATCTGGTCTCCTACTGCAGCTTTCCGAGCCGTGGGACCATTCAAAATAATTTCTCCCCTCCCTCGTCCACCATTGATGGCATAGGTCATGAAGCGCTCTCCATTATTCATGTTTGAGCAAACAATGGCTTCATACGGGAGAATACCCGCAGCTTCCATTAAGTCTTGGTCGATCGTCAGACTCCCTTCATACTCGAGGTGGGCGCCGGTGACCGTCGCGCGATGAATCTTAGAACGTAACATTTGTCGAAACATGTATTGCTTCGTCTTCCGCCGATCCTCATGCCTCATCCAGAATGGTTAGGGATGAGACGGTCATTGACGGTTAACGCTCCTCTATGATTTTAGGGACAACAAATCCATCCGATTCACGTTCCGGCGCATTCATCAGTGCTTTGTCCACCGGCAACGAGGAACGCACGAGATCCTCTCGAAACACGTTCACTTGCCCGGTCACTGTCGCAGTCGGCTCAATGCCGGTAGTATCGTACTGCTTCAACTTGTCGACATGAGTAAGAATCTGGGTCAACTGTTTGGCAAACGTTTCTTTTTCATCAGCCGTTACGGCCAATCTCGCTAACTGCGCTACCTTTTCAACATCCTGCTGCGTAATATTCATAATGAGCTTCCAGGAATCAGCCCGTTAGTAGAACGTCAGCAAAATCTCCTTCTGAAGGCTGACTGCTGATGGTTCTCTCGCTATTCCACCGTCACACTCTTTGCAAGATTCCTTGGCTGATCCACATCGGCCCCCCGCAACACAGCAATATGATAGGCCAGCAGTTGGAGTGGGATCGTAAAGAGCATCGGTGAGATCAGCGAATGGGTATCCGGCACGGTAAACACGGCATCCGCAATCTTCCCGAGTTCTCGCTCGCCTTCAGCCACGAAGGCAATCACTGGAGCATGTCGCGCCTTCACTTCCATGAGATTGCTGACCGTTTTGTCATACAGCCGATCTCGGGGCGCCAACACTACAACCGGCATGTCCTTATCGATCAATGCGATCGGACCATGCTTCATCTCTCCTGCCGCATAACCTTCGGCATGGATATAGGAAATTTCTTTGAGCTTCAGCGAACCCTCCAGCGCGATCGGATAATTGATCCCGCGCCCCAAGAACAGAAAATTCCGTTTCTTGTAGTAGCGTTTGGCGATCGCCACAATTTCGGCTTCCCTCTGCAGAACACTCTCGACCAGGGCCGGCACCCGCACGAGCCGATCCAACCACGCTTGACCGTCCGCTACCTTCATCACATTACGAACTCGTGCAAAATGCAAGGCCAAGAGATAGAGCGCTGTAAGCTGCGCTGTGAAGGCCTTCGTCGAGGCCACACCGATCTCCGGCCCACAATGGGTATACAGAACCCCATCCGACTCACGGGCCAACGTGCTCCCGACAACATTCACGATGGAGACGACACGTGCACCCTTGGCCTTCGCCTCTCTCGCAGCAGCAAGCGTATCAGCCGTCTCGCCGGATTGGGAGATCGTAATAAACAAATCCTTCTTGCCGACCAACGGATCACGATAGCGAAACTCGCTCCCAATATCCACCTGAACCGGCGTCCGGACCATCTCCTCGAAGAGATACTTCCCAACCTGCCCAGCATGCCAGGATGTTCCGCAAGCCACGATCCAGATCCGTTCCAGTGACGCGAATTCTTTCGGTGTCAGTCCAATATCCGGGAGATCCGCTTCCCCCGTCTCATAGGAATACCGTCCCCGCATCGTATCCAGAATAGTCTGCGGCTGCTCATGAATCTCCTTCAGCATGAAATGGGGATACCCACTCTTCTCCGCTGCCGATGCATCCCATGTGACCTTCGAGGCCTTTCGTGAGATAGTCTGACCATCGGAATCGGTCAGTTGCACGTCATCTTGCGTGACGACGGCCACATCTCCTTCTTCGAGGTATGTCACTTCTCGCGTGTGCGCCAGCATCGCCATGACATCGGAGGCGATATAGGACGCATGCGTTGTCCGACCGACGACCAGCGGACAGCCGGACCGCGCAGCGATCAAGGTTCCCGGCTCCCGCTCCGACATGACAGCCAGTGCGTAACTGCCTTTCACATCTTTCGTCGCTAACCGCACCGCATCGGCCAGCTTGTTCCCTTTTTGAAGATACTTATCAATCAAATGAGCGACGACCTCCGTATCGGTCTCGGAGACAAACTTATAGCCATCCTTTTCAAGCTGTTGTTTCAACTGCTGATAGTTCTCAATAATCCCATTGTGTACCAACACGCAACCCTTCGATCGATGTGGATGAGCATTCTGTTCCGAAGGCTTGCCGTGCGTTGCCCACCGAGTATGCCCGATGCCGACCGTTCCCTTGAGCTCATTGGCCTTGAGCGAATTCTGAAGATTCACCAACTTTCCCACACTCCGCCTGACAGCGATCTTCTCTCCCTGCAAAACGGCTACACCCGATGAATCGTAGCCGCGGTACTCCAACTTGGACAATCCTCCAATAAGAATTGGCACCGCTTCCTGGTTGCCGACATACCCAATGATTCCGCACATGGCAATACCTCGGCTTGATGGTTGGCAGACAACTACACGACGTTCTCGTCCCGCGATCAGCCCTTTGATGCCCGTCTAGGCTTGTTCTTCGACTTCGCCGCAGGCTTCCGTCTTGTTACCTGTGTGCGTTTACCAGGAGCCTCGACTGAAGCGACGTTGGGTGCGGCACGTGCCACCAACGCCCGCCGTTTGGCCACCCATCCAATCCGATTGGCCTGCGGAACCCGGGCAATCGCCAACGAATCAGCCGGCACGTCCTGCGTTACCGTCGTCCCTGCGGCAATCACAGCTCCATCTCCGATCCTGACTGGCGCAACCAGCTGAGTATCACTCCCCAGAAACACATTTTTGCCGATCACCGTGTGATGTTTCTTCACGCCGTCGTAGTTACACGTGATCGTACCAGCACCGATATTCACGCCCTCTGCAATCGTGGCGTCTCCCAAATAACTGAGATGGTTGGCTTTAGACCCTTCTCCCAACTCAGTCTTCTTCATTTCGACAAAATTTCCGACCTTCGCTCGCCGCCTCACCATCACACCAGGACGAAGATGGACAAATGGCCCCACATGCGCATCATCCTCAATACGTGACTGAGTGAGAACGGAAGAGTCTAACACCTCAACATGCGTGCCGATCAGACAATCGGTGATCCGAACTCCTGAACGAATTGTGGTCTCCTCACCGATCACCGTGTTCCCCTCAAGCATGACATGAGGATAGAGGACCGTATCCTTGCCAATCGTGACCCCGGCATCAATCCAAACTGAACCTGGGTCTCGCATCGTAACCCCGGCATCAAGCCAGCGGTCTCGAATCTGTTGCCGAATCACCTGTTCTGCCGCTGCCAACTGCTGTCTAGTGTTGACTCCTAACCCTTCGTCGGGATTCTGAAGCGTCACCGCAGCCACGCGTTGCCCTTGCGTAACTGCCATCCGCACAATGTCGGTGAGATAGTATTCACCTTGAGCATTGTCAGGTTCCAGCTTATCGAGTGCCTCAAACAGAAACACTCCGGACACCACGTACGTGCCTACATTAATCTCCTTGCTTGCGCGCTCCGCCGGCGTCGCATCTCGATCTTCAACAATTTTCAGCACGTCCGATGACGGATGCACTTGATCCCCCCCGTTCGCATCACGACGGATCACTCGCCCATAGCCGCTCGGATCGTCTAATATTGCCGTCAGGATGGTAACGGTCGCCCCTTCTCGTTGATGAACGGTCAGGAGCTCACGCACAGTGGCGTCCTTCAGCAAGGGCGTATCACCATTGAGAATAAGATAGTGTGCCGGGCCAACCTCACCCGCATGAGAAAACACGGAGCGGCTTTGCATGACGGCATGGCCGGTTCCAAGCTGCTGTGCCTGTTCGACAATACTGACCGCTTGCGCTTCCGGCTTACCCGTGATTCCCATTTCAATGACCTGCCGAACCTCCTCCGCTTGATGCCCAACGACGACCGCAATACGATGGCCTGCCACTCGAAGCGCGACGTCAACCGCGTAGAGTACCATCGGCTGCCCCGCGACCTGATGCAACACCTTGACGTGGTTGGACTTCATCCGCTTGCCCAACCCAGCCGCCATTACGATCACACCGAGACCAGACATAGGTGAACGCATTGCCTGTTGATTAGCCATTGACGTCATCGCGCTGAACACTCCTTATGATGTACGTTCCTGAGAGGAACCATTGGGAAGCTCAGCCTATCCGATCGGCACACCAGCAGCTGGCTGTTTGACCTGACTCCACTTTGCCCCAGCCAAGGCTGAGGCCATGGCGCCGGACGGCGTGTACAACCCCCCGGAGACTATCAGCTTCATCGCCTCTTCAATACTGATATCAACCGACATGACTTCCCGTTCGGGCACGAGCAGAAAATAGCCCGAGGTCGGATTGGGTGAAGTCGGCACATAGACATGGATCAATGTATCTTGTCCCAAAACAGTCGTTTCACCTTTCGTCATCCCCGTCACAAACGCAAAACAATAATGACCGTTTTTGGGGAACTGGATCATGACCACGCGCCGATACGACCCGTGCTCCGAGAAGGAGAGAATATCCATCATGGATTTCAAGGTCGAATAAATACCACGGACCAGCGGTAATCGATGCAGCCAATCCTCCCAGTGACTGACGATCTGGCGTCCGATAAAGTTGGCCGCAAACAACCCAACCAAGAAGATCAATAGGACCAACGTCACAATCCCAAGACCAGGGATATAGTGATCGGGCACCAACTCAGCCATAGCATGGCCCAAGATACCGTCTAGTGCCACGAACAGCGTCTTCAGCACGAGAATCGTGCCCCAAATAGGGGTCACGAGTAGAAGTCCTGTCAGAAAGTACCGTCTTAACGCCGTCTTAAGCATAAGAAAAGCAACCCACCTCAAATGGGAAAGGAATCCGTGATTCATCTTACAGAGTACCGAACAAACGTCGCAAGTATTTTCTTGTTAATTTCAATAGGTTATACGCACAAACGGGAAGGATCCCTGAATAGGTTCTACCTTGCTATTCCCGGCAACCTGACTTAGGATCCGATTCCGCGACGCGTGAGACGAGACGAATCAATGAGCCCTGCCATCAAAAAACCCTCTGGCGTTTTCATCACGCTGGAAGGCGGCGAAGGAAGCGGAAAAACGACACAGGCCCGGAGGCTCTGTGACTGGCTTACCACTCAAGGCCGGAAGGTGCTCCACACGCGAGAGCCTGGAGGAACACTTCTCGCTGAACGATTGCGCAGTCTCCTGCTCGACCATTCCGTGGAAACCATTGCCCCGGAAACAGAGGCCTGGCTGATCCTTGCTGCCAGGCGCCAGCACGTCGATCATGTCATCAAACCTGCACTTCAGCAGGGAATGATCGTGGTGTGTGACCGTTTCTCTGACTCGACGATCGCCTACCAAGGGTATGGGCGTGGGTTGGACCTCCGGGTCTTGCGCACGATGAACAACTGGGCAACCGGAAGACTTGTTCCACATCTCACCCTGCTCTTCGACGTACCTATCCGTATCGGGTTGACCAGACGGCGCAGCCAACGCGCGTCCCAGAATCGCCTTGATCGAGAAACCTCCCGATTTCACGAAAAGGTCCGAGCCGGGTTTCGCACTCTTGCACAGCAAGAACCTCGGCGCATGGTTGTCTTCGATGCCTCACTTCCTCTAGAGTCCGTCCAACAGAACGTGGCGGAAGTCATCGCCACTTGGCTCAACACCCGCCGTATACGACAGCTACGACAGCGATAGTCTATGCCGTTTACAGATATCACAGGCCACGAGCAATCCATCGCCCTACTCCAGGCCAGTCTATCCAATAAGCGATTAGCTCATGCCTACCTCTTCCACGGCGATGCTCATATCGGCAAGCGTATGACCGCCGTGGGGCTGGCGCAGGTCCTGAATTGTGACCGCCCAGTTCTCACCGAGACCCCGGACAGTTGCGGTCAATGCCGCTCTTGCTTGCAGGTTGCAGCTCGGACGCATCCCGATTATTTCGTCATCGAACCCGATGCGGAAGCAGCGACACCGCAAATTAAGATTGAGCAGATCCGAGAACTCGAACAGCAGTTTATTTATCGGCCCCTCGTCGGTGAGCAAAAGATCTGCTTAATTGACGATGCGGATCGAATGACCATCGGTGCAGCCAATGCCCTGCTCAAAACATTAGAGGAACCTCCGGGTCATAGTCTCTTTATCCTGGTCACGAGCCGGATCCATGCACTCCCCATCACCATTCGGTCACGCTGCCAAGCCCTTCGTTTTACCTCACCGGCTCGAACACAAGTGGAGGCTGCACTGATTCTTAAGCGAGAGCTTCCACCCGATGACGCTCGATTCCTGGCACTGCTTACCGACAGCCGCATCGGAGAGGCACTCACCACCAACGTGGCGGAGGTTCGCGCGCGCCAACAAGAGTGTCTGACACTAGTCAAACCCGAGTCATTGACCTCCAGCACCACCATCCTCTCTGCGTCGGAAAACTTGGCCAAATCAGACCGAGGAGCGGAGACCTTGAGCTGGCTGACACGATGGATCCGCGACCTTGTGATTGTCCTTGTGGCTGGAGATCAAGAGCAAATCCTTCACCTCGATCAACTCCCTCAATTACAACGATTCGCCGACCGAGCAAACATTGACCTCCTCTTGACTCTTTTGAACGACATTGAGAAACACGCACAACAAGCCACGCGGCACTTGAACGTACAAATGGCGTTAGAGACCACGTTTCTTCGTCTCCGTGAGGCACTTGGGCTTGTCCCAGTCGGAACCTCGACCTAGCCAAAGACGCCGCCAACCTGATATCTTGCCGTGGTTATGCCGAAAACCAGCATGTTCTCCATCACCACTCCGATTTATTACGTCAATGACATCCCCCATATCGGCCATGCCTATACCACCGTTGCAGCGGACGTCTTAGCGCGCTACTGGCGACTACGTGGGCGGGAGGTCTTCTTTCTCACCGGCCTTGATGAACACGGTCAGAAAGTGCAACAGGCTGCCGCGAAAGCTGGCATTGACCCGCAAACGCACTGCGACAAATTAGCACCACAATTTGAGACTCTCTGGAAGAGGCTGAACATCTCGAACAACGCCTTTATCCGAACGACAGACCCACAGCACAAGTCTGTCGTCCAGCGATACCTGCAACGGCTCTACGACGAGAACCTAATTTATAAAGATTCCTATACCGGCTGGTACTGTTCGTTCGACGAACGATTTTGGACCGAGAAGGACGTTGAGTCTGGGCTCTGTCCAGACTGCAAACGCCCCGTCGAAAGACTCAGTGAGCACAATTATTTCTTTCGAATGGGGCAGTACCAGAACCGACTGATTGAGCACATCACCGCGCATCCAGACTTCATCCGCCCAGAATCACGCCGCAATGAAGTTCTCGGATTTCTCCAAACCCAGAAGCTTGGTGATCTCTCAATCTCTCGGCCGAAGTCACGGCTTTCCTGGGGCATCGAACTCCCCTTCGATATGGACTACGTGACCTACGTCTGGTTCGATGCACTCGTCAATTACATATCCGCGTTAGAGTATTTGCCTCGCGAGAAGCCGGTTGGCAATCGCTTTTGGCCGGCGAATGTCCACCTCGTCGGCAAGGATATCTTGACGACGCACGCTGTCTATTGGTCCACAATGCTGATGGCGCTGAATCTGCCATTGCCAGCAACCATCTTTGCCCACGGCTGGTGGACAGTGGACGGAGAAAAAATGTCCAAGAGCCGTGGCAACGTCGTAGACCCGAACAAGATGGTTGATGAATTCGGCGCGGACGCGTTTCGCTATTTTTTGTTGAGAGAAGTCCCCTTCGGACAAGATGGAGACTTCTCACAAAGCGCGATGGTCACCAGCATCAACAGCGACTTGGCTAACGGCATCGGCAATCTGCTCAGCCGCACCCTGACCATGATCGAGCGTTTTACCAATGGAACAATTCCGGCGAGCGGACAACCTGCGCTGCCAGAACTCGAAGAAAAGATCGCCCGGGCCGCCACGCAATTACCGACGATATTGGAACAAGGCTTCAACGCACTGATCTTCCGCGACAATCTGCAGGGAATCGGTGAGCTTATCAGCCTCTGCGACGAATACATCGACAAGGCCGCCCCCTGGAAGCTGGCCAAGCAGCCGGAGGATGCGCCGAAACTGAAGACTGTCCTCAACTACTCCGCCCGCGCACTGCGCCTGCTGGCCGTCTCACTCTATCCGTTCATGCCGCAGACGATGGCACTGCTGACCAGACAACTCGGCTACGAAGTCGACTTTTCCAAGGCTCTTCCGGTCTCCGCCTATCACTGGGACAGCCCCATGGCTAATCTCACAATCGCCAAAGGTGCCTCGCTGTTCCCACGGATTGAGTCTCTCAGTGGAACACGACAAATCAAAGGTGAGCTTGAAAAAAAACTAAAACAAGGAGCCAACCCAGTGAGCGACACACCAGCAACTCCGCAACCGGTTCCTACGATAACCGCAACAATTCCACTCGCAACATCGGCAGGTGTGGTAACCCCACCAGCTCCCCCAACACCTCCAGCCCCGCCACAGATCACCATCGACGACTTCATGAAGATTCAGCTCAAGACCGCGAAGGTGCTTTCCGCTGAGAGGGTGCCGAAATCGGAGAAATTGATCAAGCTGCACGTCTCGCTCGGTACAGAGCAGCGGCAGATTGTGGCCGGCATCGGCAAGAAATATGAACCGGACGTGCTCGTCGGAAAAACAATCGTCATCGTGGCCAACTTGAAGCCGGCGAAGCTGATGGGCATTGAATCCCAAGGCATGGTACTCGCCGCGGGAGACGCGGACGTGCGTGGACTGCTCACCATCCAAGAAGAAGTGGATCCTGGCACGAAGGTGAAATGACGAGATTTTCGTTCATTTCGATTGTCCTGATCGCCTCGTTTGATCTACTCTTTTGTCCCTCACCACCAATCCAGGGTCAAACCCTTCCCACCAACCCGCTCAATGGCCCTCAACCGACGACCGTGCTGGTCCGGGTCGTCGCTCATGGAGCCATGGTGTTAGGTCGCGAGGTCGGTGGAGCTCGAATCACGATCACCGATGTAGCCACTGGCCAGATTCTGGCGACCGGTGTGCAACAAGGCGAAGCCGGCGATCAAAATCAAATCATGCGCACGCCCCACATGATGGACGAGTCGATCTATAGCGCACGCCCTTCTGCTGCATTCACCACAACATTGGAGCTACAAAAACCGACCTTGGTGGAAATTTCGGCCGAGGGACCGCTCGCTTATCCTGCCGCGTTACAGAAAACCAGCAAGACGCTCTTATTGATCCCAGGACAAGACCTCACACAAGACGGCATCGTGCTGCCCCTCCATGGCTACCTCGTTCACATCGAGCAACCCACACCACATGTGGCATTGGTTGCCAAAGGCGACGTGAAACTGCGGGCCTCCATCCGAACGCTGTCTGGCTCGTGGGTCCGCCCCCATGGAGATTGGGACTCGCGGAAAATCCATATCTACGGGGAAGTCATGATCGGAGACCGGATCGTTGAACGGCTCCAAATGTTTTACGATGAAGGAAGCCGTACTTTCGAAGCATCTTTCTTTGTGCCAGAGCCCAAAGATGTACCGAATGGCATCACGGTGCGCGTGGTTGCCGCAGATCCGTCCGGCGGAAATTTCGGAGTTGGTTACGCCACGTTCCCGGTACTTGATGAGCGGCTCCATCCCCCGCCCCGTTAACCGGTATCACGACACCACATCCAAATCATGACAGCGCGCCGGCAAGCACGGATTTCTTTGACAAACTCCTTGCTTCACGCAATGCTGGCAAGATGTTTCAATCTCTACAAAACCATGCGGCACGAATATGAAGCTATCGATCATTATTCCGGCCTACAACGAAGAGGAGACCATCGCCGATGTCGTCCAACGGGTGAGGGCTGTTGATCTAGGCAAGATTCAGAAAGAGATCATCATCGTCGACGATGCCTCGCAGGATCGAACTCGTCAAGTCCTGGCCACACTGCAACACGTCATCACGACCAGCCATCCAATAAATAAGGGGAAAGGCGCTGCGCTCAGTACCGGCATTACGATGGCAACCGGCGACATCGTCATCTTTCAAGACGCGGACCTCGAATACACGCCGGAAGACTATCCCACGGTGATTGAACCGCTCATCGCGAAACGGTGCGAAGCCGTCTTGGGATCGCGTTTTCTTCACGAACGTCCCGTATTTTTCGGCAAGCGCAAGTCCCCCTATCTCAGTCACTACATCGGCAATACCCTCATTATCTGGACAACCAACACCCTGTATCACCAACAGTTCACCGACTATGAGGGATGCTACAAGGCATTTGCTCGATCGGTGTTGCTCGACACCCCAGTACGAGCGACTGGTTTTGAATTCGACAACGAGCTGATCTGCAAACTCCTGCGAAAAGGTATTCGAATCGAAGAAGTTCCAATCCGATACCGTCCCCGCACGTATGCCCAAGGCAAGAAAATTACTTGGCGCCATGGAATGACGATGCTGTGGACCATTGTGAAATGGCGGTTCGCTCACCTTGAGTCCAGTCGCACTGTTATCGCACATCAAAAAGCAGCGTAGTCATGAGCCATCCGGCCGAACAATCCTGTGGTAGTTCTACCGAAGAAATCCTTTCCCATGAATTATCGACCACTCGGCTGTTGACAAATTATCACGAGTGGATTTTTCAAGAAATCCAGCCTTTTTTAGGGAACGACATAACAGAAATCGGCGGGGGACTCGGAACTTTTTCAGACCTCCTCATTCGTAATCATCTTGGCATGAGAACAGATGCGACCATTGAAATCTTTGAACCAGCCAGCCAACTTTTTTCCCAACTCCGCCAGCAGTACCAAGCTCGGTGCGGGGACTTGCTCCGAACAGGTCGCATTCGCTTGACGAATGCACAGTTTGCTTCTCCATCCAGCACATACGACTCGGTCATACTGATTAACGTCCTAGAACACGTGGAATACGATCGTAACCTTGTCCATGAAATCCACGCATCGCTTCGCCGGAAAGGAACGCTGATTGTGTTCTCCCCGGCGCTCCCGTTTCTCTATAGTGCTCTCGATAAGCAGGTCGGACATTTTAGGCGGTATAAGAAAGATCTTCTGGCCAGTCTATTTACCAACGCTGGCTTCACAATCGCCAAACTTCACTATATGGACATCGCAGGAATTGTGCCTTGGTATTTCATCAACGTGCTTGGCGGTTCATGCTCGTTTAACCCCTCACTGGTGAAAGCATACGATCGCCTCATAGTGCCTGTAATGAGACGCGTGGAAAAGTATTGTGGAACCCCTATCGGGAAAAACATTTTGATTGTGGGCCGAAAGGCGTAACACTGAAACCGGACCCTCGAACTTAATCGTGCTCCACTGGAAATGACCATGATCAACCACATCTGCCTTATTATCCCTCCCTCAGTATTTCTCCTCGATGAGCGAGTGTTCATGTCTCTCGGCATCTTAAAAGTAGCAGCGGTCCTCGAGCAAAACGAGATCACGGTGGAACTACTGGACCTTTCCGGTGTAACGAATTACGAGGAGGTATTATCGGTTCACCTCCAGTCAAGTACCGCACAATGTTTTGGACTGACGGCGACCACTCCACAAATACCGGCTGCGACAAAGATTCAGCACGCGATTCGCCTGGCTCGCCCATCAGCCAGAGTCATCTTGGGGGGACCGCACGTGACACTGGTCTACGCGGCGGTCAAGCACGAACGAAAACAAAGCATCATCGGCCGCGCCACCAGATCGTTCAAACAATTGGCCGGAATGTTCGACGTCCTCGTAGCCGGTGATGGAGAACTGGCCGTCTTTGAAGCATTAAAGGATTCCCCCCCAGCGCTTGTGGATGGAGACAATCCCAAGTCTTCTCTATTCCTCAACGCATCGGCGATCGAGGACCTGCCCTTTCCGGCACGCCATCTACTCGACGTCTCGACATACCGTTACAGTATCGACGGAACTCGTGCACTCTCGATGATCGCGCAACTCGGGTGTCCGTTCGGCTGCGGATTTTGCGGGGGCAGAATGAGTCCGTTTCTTCGGAGAGTCCGTACACGATCAGCACACAATATCGTCCAGGAGATGCTCGATCTCCACCACAGCTACGGGGTCACCGGTTTCATGCTGTATGACGATGAACTCAACGTCAACCCCAAGATGGTGCCGCTGATGAGGCTGATTACCGATGCACAGGTTCGGCTCGGTGTCGAGTTCCGTCTTCGCGGGTTTATTAAGGCCGAATTGTTCACAGACGAGCAAGCAGCGGCCATGTATGCGGCTGGATTTCGGTGGATCCTCGTCGGGTTCGAATCCGGCCATCCGCGGATACTCGAGAATATTCAGAAGAAAGCCTCCCGAGACCATAACACTCACTGCGTAGAGATCGCCCGAAGACATGGCCTCAAAGTTAAAGCCCTGATGTCCTTAGGCCATCCAGGTGAATCAGAAGAAACTATTCACACCACACGAGATTGGCTTCTCGACATTCGGCCGGACGATTTTGACGCGACGGTGATCACCCCATACCCCGGCACGCCGTACTTTGACGAGGCAGTGGAAACATCACCAGGGATTTGGACCTATACCTGTCACAAATCAAACGATCGATTGCACGGGATGGAGGTGGATTACCATCATGTCGCTGAATACTACAAAGGAGTCCCGGGGAATTACACCGCCTTCGTCTATACGGATGACCTATCTAGCGAACAACTCGTGAGTCTTCGTGATTGGTTAGAGACCGATGTTCGAGAGAAACTCTCCATCCCATTTAACAGCGCCACACCGGGGATTCGGTACGAGCATTCGATGGGACAGAGTGGACTCCCTCCTTTTATCCTTAGGACGTCGGATGATGTGATTGCCAGCACAACACGTAAGAAGATTCGGCTCCTTTCATCGGGATAAGCATTCGCATGAGAGCCACACTCACATATTCGATTCTCTCAAGCCACTGCGACCGACCCCATGCATAAGCCCCTTTCAACGCCTTCGGCGCCCTCCACCTTTTCCATCGCACTCCTTATCGTTGTCATCGTGACTGCCTTCGTCGATCCAAGCCGACTGCCCCTCCTTTTCATCCCACTCTCCTTTCTCTTTGCCTCCTACGGCATGGGACTCCTCTGGGAACGTGCGCTGCAAGGGCGTGCTAGCCCTCTTCCCACAGATCTTCCCATGTTGGTGCTGGCCACACGGCTCGGCACAGGAATCGCCCTCGTTGGATGGACGACAACCGTGCTCGGCCAACTCGGCTTGTACCGAGTTTCCGGAGTTCTCCTCCTTCTAGCGCTCGGAGGGAGCCTCTTCTGCATCGCGACCAATCCACCATCTTTCCAAACCTTTCGTCCCTCAGTCCTTTCGATCATGGGAGGAACGTGCATCGGGGTTGTGTGGACCATCGTTTGGCTTTGGGCGACGATCCCTCCGACATTCTATGATGAACTCGCGTATCACCTACCGATTGCACAACAGGCACTTCGGACCGGCACCATTCCCGCCACACCCTGGCTCTTTTTCACGTTTATGCCCCACCTTTCTGATCTTCTCCTTGGTTGGGGCTTGGCGTTGGCCGGGGACATCGGTGCCCGCGCGATGCACGTCACGTTCTGGATAGCCATCTGGATTGCAGCCTGGGCAGTGATCGAGACATTGAGCGACCCGATGATCTCGCCATGGATCGGCTGTGCACTTCCTGGTGCCTTTGCCTCTTCAGCCATGTTTCTGTTTCTTGGCACACTTCCGTTTGCAGAAACGTTACTGACGTTCGCTGTTCTCGTATCCGTCGCCTTGTTATTGGGATCCACCGCTCAGTCGTCATGGCTTTCTGTTGGTCTACTTTGGGGATTGACCCTTTCCGTGAAACTCTCCGGAACATCGTGGGTACTGACAACAGCCCTTACGGCCATAGTTATCGGCTGGCCGGCATCGTCACTCGTACGAGCTGGGCTGGTTGCGTTCATAACCGCATCGCCTTGGTGGGGACGAGCTTGGTGGTTGACCGGTAACCCTGTCTATCCTTTGGGCTATCATTGGATACCCAGTCAGTATTGGGATGATACAAGTCAGGCACGACTGCAAGGAGACCTGCCCTCCTTCACGAACCCACTCGACGTACTGGCCCTGCTTCGCCTCCCCCTGGATATGATAATGGCTCCGGAACGCTTTGGCTCGGCGTCGGAATGCGGTGGGCTTGCTGTCATCGCGGTTTGTCTCATGCTGATCCTTCCCCTATTGGGGCTCGTCGTACATGGAACCCCACAGACGCGCCGACGATGTGATGCCGCAGGGGTCTTTGTGTTTGTCGCTGGAATGAGTTGGCTCCTGACATCGACAACGACAAGATTTTTTGCACCTGCACTGATGACCGGCTTATGTGTTTTGGTAGCTTTGCTGCTCAGACTTCCCCAAACAGGCCTTGCCCTCAGCCTTGTCGCCCTCCTGGCACTAGACGCCGAAGGAACCACCCGCTTTCTCTCGACCCACACGCAGGTGTTCGCATCAGGAAAGGTTGCCGTTGGGCAAGAGAGCAGATCAGCCTTCGCAGAGCGGACGCTGGATCACTACGGGGCCGCCCAATATGTCAAAGAACACCTGCCACCCGATGCCAACCTTCTCTTCATCGGTGAATCACGCCCCTTTTATTTCGAACGCCAAGCCCTTGCACCCGATCCGTTTCATCAGCACCCGTTGGCCGGCTGGCTCCAGGAAGCCGACACTCCTGAGCAGTTGCGCGACAGAATTCGTCGTGAAGGTTTTACCCATGTTATTTTGAACACCCGTGAGTTCAAACGACTCCAAGACCAGTATAGGATCCTGCCCCTCAGCGGACCCGAGGGGTCCCTTCAAAACCAACGCCTCAGGCAACTCCCGAAAACCATGCTCACCTTATTTTCTCAAAATAGTGTATACGTGCTTGAAGTTCCGGCATTGCCGTAGTACTCAATTATTCTCCAACTCTCGATTCGTTGACAGCCACCTGTTCGTGTTCTACAGAGGAGCACTCCTTCGCGAACAATTCACAGCCCCTGCGGCGGTGCTCCGAAATCCCCGCAAGACGAGAAGCTTGATCCCACAGTAAGAAGAGAAACATCTGGCAAGACTTGCCGCGTTGCGTTGCTCATGCGACACTGTCTCGTATGACAGCGCTCGCGTCATACGCACATCTCCGATCACGGCTGCAACTAGCCTTGGCCATCAATGCCGTGATCATCGCGGCGGAGTTCGTTGGTGGCTGGCTCCTGAATAGCATCGGCCTCATGGGGGATGCCGGCCATAACCTCGTCGACCAGGGGTCGCTCTTTCTCGCCCTCTATGCACATCTTCTCACGGCACGACCCGCATCGGAGAATCGAACATTCGGCTACCACCGAGCCGGCATCATTGCCGCCTTTCTGAACAGCTTCATTCTCTTGTTGACCGGCCTCGGGATTGCGCTCGTCGGCCTCAAGCGACTCCTGGAACCGGTTCCCGTCGACGGCGGCTGGGTCATGGCGATTGCCGCGGTCAGTTTCGTCGCCAATCTCGCCATCGCTCTTTTACTCCGACATGGTGCAAAAGATGACCTGAACATTCGCAGTGCGTTCTGGCACATGCTCGGAGACGCGTGGGTCTCGCTCGGTGTGATTATCAGCGGTGGAGCGATTCTCCTCACTGGGTGGACCGTTTTCGATCCGCTCATAAGCTTGCTGGTCGTCGGTGCGATCACCCGAGGAGCCTGGCCGATTTTTAAGGAATCGATGGACGTGTTGCTGGAATCGACACCGCCAGGCATCAGTGCGTCCCGCGTGGGTGCCACCATTGAGGCGATCCCTGGCGTGAAGAATGTGCATGACCTGCACATTTGGGCGGTCGAACCTCGGCTGGTCATGCTCACCAGCCACGTCATGATCGAACAGCCTCACACCCCACCGGAGTTACTGCAGCTGATTCAACACCGCATCACGACGGAATTCGGCATCAAACATATGACTATTCAATTGGAAACCGAATGCTGCGATCCCGACGACATCCACTGCGACCTCCGGAAACTGACCGAACACCACCACGAAACTCACACCTTCGCGCACCATCACTGACCGTTCTGATTCCTGTCCCTAGTAGTCATGGTTCGTCGGGGGAAATTCTACTCGTCAGCCACAATACCTCCTACCTTCTCGCAAATCGTTTTTGAGAGAGGTGCTAATACTCTCGAGGACATGACCTGAAAGTGGAAGTACGGTTGGAAGATTGAGAGGTCTCTTCTGAAGGCAGTTGCGGCACGCCGATGAGGAAACAACCGGCGTGCCATATAAGCGAAACAGGGTCAGAGTACCACGACTCTTCACAATCTCCGGTCGATCAAAACATTCCATCGGCTCGCTTCTTGTGGACCATGCCCTCTTGGTGATTTCCATCATAATTCACTCTCCCAATGTGGTACATGAACACGACTAACATCATAATCGCCGCGTTCATTGAAACCCAGATGGTCAACATCGCAATATCTCCAAACATCATGTCCCTTCCTTTCCTTCGTAGAAGCGTAAATGGTTGAATATCTCTCCAATCAGTGGCGCCACCGATCGTCTGATTGTTACTTCTTGCCATACAGCAACTAGCGTGCCAGCACCGGTGCCCTCCCTATTGCTCTGGCTGACCGATCTTAAGTATAGGAAAAACACTAACAACGAGGATCAGGAGAATATCTCCCACCCTCACCCAAGGCACGAGGATCAGGGTAAGTGGATCTGATGGATACAACCACCGTATCAGTTTCGATACGAGTAGGGGGAGAGATGAGCCCCGTGGTCACAGACAAAGTGAATCAGTTTGGCAACGGCCTCGGATACATTTGCTCCACTCGTCCCCCCAGTTGACAGAACCCCCTCGTTCACCGATAGTGCGCAACTGGGCGTACTAAGTAATCGCTCCTCTCGTTTCGAGGTCTCCAACCGTGGCGCGTGTACAGATCTTTCTCTCCACCGTCAGTGCCGAATTCCGCAGCTACCGCGATGCGCTGCGCCATGACCTCACGCGCCCGAATGTGTCAGTAGCGGTGCAAGAGGACTTCATCGTCACTGGCACCGAAACGCTCGACATGCTGGACGACTACATCCGGCAGTGCGACGCAGTCATCCATCTCGTGGGCGACATGACCGGCGCGCTCACGCAAGAGCCGTCACTGGCAATGATCCGGCAACGCTATCCCAACCTGGGAGAGAAACTGCCGCCGCTGGCTCCCTTTCTCAAACCTGGCGCACCGACATTGTCCTACACACAGTGGGAGGCATGGCTCGCCTTGTACCATGGCAAACCATTGGTCATTGCCGTACCGGAAGAAGGCGCACCACGCGACAAGCGCGTTGCATTGATTCCGGAACAGCGTGACGCCCAGCAGACTCATCTGCAGCGACTTGCCGAAGTGGAACGCTATCCCGGCATCCGTTTCGCCAGTCCTGACCGTCTAGCTGTTGATGTCCTACGCTCAAAGCTGCAGGAGATTATCGAGTCAGCCGGACCGCTGACTAGACCAGCCAACCTTCCCTTTTTGAGTCTCGGCGAACTCTTCAAGGGTCGTGAAGCGACGCTCGACAAACTGGTTCGCAGCCTTGGCCCAATTCCGGACAACAACGAGACACCCGTCGCAGCGCAAGTGGTGAACGGCCTGGGCGGGGTCGGCAAGACAAGGCTCGCGATCGAGTATGCCTGGCGACATGCCGAGGACTACCGCGCCCTGCTGTTCGTCATGGCTGACAGTGGCGAGGCGCTTCAGCGGAACCTCGCAGCCCTCTGCACGTTAGGAATTCTCGATCTGCCTGAGCGTCAAGAGAAGGAAGAGGCTAAGCAGTATGAGGCGGTCCTGCGCTGGCTCAAACAACACCCAGGTTGGTTGCTGATTCTCGACAACGTCGACTCGAAACCTGCCGGAACGGCAGTTGAAGCTTTACTCCCGAAACTCACTGGCGGTCATGTGCTGCTCACTAGCAGACTAGCCGACTGGAGCGTGAGTCTCGCGCCGGTGGGACTGGATGTCCTGGCTCCCGAGGCCGCCGTCGATTTTCTGCTCGCCCGCACCGACGCGAAACGGCGTAAGCAGACCGATGATGCCGTCATCGCGCAACGACTGACGAACGAACTCGGTTGCCTTGCCCTCGCACTGGAACAGGCTGGGGCGTACATCGCGCAGCGGCGCCTGAACTTTGATAGATATCTCACCGAATGGCAGAGCCAGCGGGACAAGGTGCTTACTTGGTTCGATGCGCGCCTGATGCAGTACCCTAAGTCGGTCGCGATTACCTGGCAGACTTCCGTCGATCAGCTCTCCGAATCAGCCCGGCAGTTGCTCCAGTGCCTGGCCTGGCTCGCACCAGATCCAATTCCCGAATCCCTGCTGGACGTGCCTATGCCCGAGAGCGAGACACCGATAGCCAATCTGTTTGATGCCTTAGCGGAACTCGAGTCCTATTCACTGATCACCCGCGCCGTCGACCGCCCAAGCTTCACCGTACATCGGCTGGTGCAGGAGGTCACACGTCGCAAGGAGCATGATGAATCCAAGCACGCTATGCTTACCGAATCACTGCACTGGATCAATACCGCCTTTACTGGGGACCCCTCGAACCCAGATGATTGGCCGGTACTGAGCCCGCTGCTTACACATGTGCTAGCCGTTTCAGCATACGCCGATGAAACGGGTATCACCGAACCCACGGCACTATTGATGAATCAAGCAGGATTGTTGCTCCATGCCAAGGCCCAGTACACCGAGGCCGAGCCGCTCTTCCAGCGGGCCCTGGCAATCAATGAACAAGCGCTCGGCCCCACCCATCCTGACGTAGCGACGAGCCTCAACAACTTGGCGCTGCTCCACAACGCCCAAGGCGCCTATGCGCAGGCCGAGCCGCTCTATCAACGGGCGCTGGCTGTATCCCTTGTAAGTTTGGGAAGCGAGCACCCAACCACACGCACTATCTTAGAAAACTATATGAGCCTTCTCCAATCAATGGGCAAAGCGGAGACAGAGATCATCGACGCCATTCAATCACTGAAACAACAGCACATGCATGAGGCTCCGTAACGTCGCTCCATGTCCTATCTCACCCGTCAGAAATTTCCCACACCGCTTTACCGTGATCAGGTTGCTCAAGATTGGGACCGACGCGGTTACTCTTGTGATGTGTTCACTGATCCGCCCGGCAGAGAGTGGAATGATTTCGTCCACGCGACCAACGAGCTGGTGACTGTTATGACGGGTAAACTCAGGCTGACGATCGGCGGGGAAGAGATGATTGCGGAGCCGGGCGACGAGGTCTTTATTCCCAGCGGCGTTCGCCACTCCGTCAAGAATGTGTCCTCTTCCACGACCCACTGGCTGTATGGGTACGATTAGCCGTGTGCTGAAAAACTCAATCCATGTGCATCGACAAGCTCAGCACGAACGGAAAACCTCAATAGTTTCAAAGGCTGCCCCGTTCGTCCTGAGGCTCTCGAAGGATGAACGAAGGGGTTTTCAGCAGACTGTTATGATGGAAAGGTTTCAGAAGTACTTTCTAGCCCCCCACTCCATCTGCCACTAGACCTGCCTCGGTTCCTCTACTTGGGGTCTGACAAACATCTACCTGTTTCTGGTATCCTGCTCTCGTTCCTTCATCCACAAGACTCATTTTTCATAGGCTAAAACAGTTTAAATCCACAAACCTTACTATCCGTGATTAGCTAAAGGGGGAAAGCAGATGTTTCCCAAATCGATACGCCATCCTCTCGTCGCCATCTTCGCCTTGCTGTCCTTGGCGAGCTGCTCCGCACTCAATAACCCTGTTGTTCGTCCACCTGCCCCATTGCTGCTGCCGCCGACACCGAACCCACTCTCTCCGGCCCAAGAATCCAGCATCAGCTTTCCTGTCCATTTCGACCTGTCGCCGTTTCTCACTGCCGCCAATGATGACGGCGTAACCCCGAAGAAATTTGACCATTGGGGGAACGTCGTCAAACATCCCAAAGGCGCTGACTATAGATATTATGCCGAGCGAGATGATTTTACGATGGCCCCTGCCAGTGCTCGCCAGGCCACCGGCACACCGTTGGGTACACCTCTCCGTGATTGGTGGAAAGGGATCGAACTTTCTAGCTCCCACGTCTTTGTCGGCACCGACCTGCGATATAAAATTGGCGCCCATACGCTTCACTGTGGTGACGGCAGTGAATGGCCACGAAGAGCCACACTGCATGGAAGTATCGCGACCGAGCTGACGCCGACGTATGGCCTGTCCACATCGGTCGCCAGCGTGGGGGTGAACACGCTTGATCCCTGCAAAATCACCCTCGCCGATACCGACGTGACCCACGAGGTCAAACAACGGCTTGCAGAGATCGTTCGAGCAGGACTCAGCCGTGCCGCCACCCGCATCAATACACTCACGGTCAAATCTCAGGTGGAAGATGTTTGGAATGCACTGCGCAACCCTCTCCAGTTAGAAACAGATGCCTGGCTTCAGTTCAACATCGACAAAGTTCGACACAGCGGCTTCTCGGGGGTCGGCCCCATTGTCGACGACACCATTCAGATCACTGCGAAACCGATTATCGTCTTTGGCCAGGCGCCACCTGCTGGAGTTGCAGCGCTTCCTCCGCTCGACACTCCACCGACTTCTACTGGGTTCCACGATGCCACCGACGCCAAACTCTATGGCACACTCCCCACAACGCTTGCGAACCGACTCAGCCCCACGGGCTTCCACGTCGTCACGGACATCCCCTTGGATTATGCGTCACTCTCTAAGGGCCTCGCGAGTCGGCTCACGGGAAAACGCGTCACAAAGAAAGAGAAGTTCATTCTGATCACCAATGCCGCAATCTTTGGCAATGGCGGTAACCAAGTCGTGATGCGGATTGATTTTGGTGGAGATGCCATTGGTCACGCATATTTTGTTGGGAAACCGGAAATGAACTCACTCACGCAGACGGTTTCTCTCAGTGGCCTTCGCTACGACTTCGCAACAGAATCTCTGCTACAGCAAACGGTTGAGTGGCTTGACCTCTCCATATTTCGAGACCTGATCGCCAGTGACACCGTCTTTGGAGTCAGAGCAGCCACTGACCGTGTAGAAGCCCTTCTGGCCGCCGGAATCAATCGAACACTCACCCCATCTATTTCGATGCAGGGGACAGTGGGAACGGTCCAAGGCATCGGCGTGTTTGCCGATGTCAAGGCACTACATGTCCGCACAATGAGTGATGGCATGCTCGGTCTGACCGTCCGGTAAACGGTCACTGAGCTAACAGACTGAGGAAGAACTTAATCTGATCCCAACGAGATGGCTGAAATGTTTCAGAGAGTGTGGATATCACAATCCCGCCAGGATGCTCAGAAAGGCTGTCCCGTAAGGCCGCAGCGAGTGAAGGGGCGAGGCGTACGCTTCGGTACGTTGAGCCTCTGAGCGACACGAGAACATCGCTGGCTCCCCTGGGGCAGCGGATACCATGCAATCAGAGTCGTCTTTTGGGCTATAGCAGTGAGCCCCAGAGAATCACATTTTCTCCTTCCTAATCGAAGTCGCTGCCAGTAGGATAACCCTATGTCTCACGAGCGCACCATTCCGCAGCACGATGTCGATCGCCTCCGGGCTGGAATACATTGGGATCCGCACTCGGTTCTCGGACCCCATGTCGTCTCGGTCACCGATCGCCCCCAGCTTGTGCTCCGGGCCTGGCTGCCTGGGGTCAAGGAGGTTGCCGTTGTTTCCAACTCCGTCTTGTGGCCCATGAACCGGGTTGACGAAGCGGGGCTCTATGAGACGTTGCTTCCGGATACGATGTCCATCCCCTCTTACCAACTTCGCATTACACACCTCGATGGCACTGCCCGGGAAACTTATGATGCCTATGCAATTCTTCCGCTGCTGACAGATTTTGAGCTGCACCTGTTTGCTGAAGGAACGTTGCTCAAAGCCTACGAGCACTTTGGGGCTCACGTCCGCACCGTCGCGGGTATCCGTGGTGTCCACTTTGTGGTATGGGCCCCGAATGCCACCCGTGTCAGTGTCATCGGAGACTTCAATGACTGGAATGGACTTCTCCATCCCATGGCGAATCGCGGGGCGACCGGAGTCTGGGAACTCTTCATTCCAGATCTCTCAGAAGGGACCCTCTACAAATACGAGATTCGTTCGCGAGGGCACAACGCGCTCTTGCTCAAAGCCGATCCCTATGCCTTCGCCAGTGAGCTCCGTCCACGAACGGCTTCAGTGGTGCGCGATATATCTACCTACGTGTGGCAGGATGAAACCTGGATGGCGGCGCGATCGACCAACGATCCTCTCACGGCTCCGCTCTCGATCTATGAAGTCCATTTGGGGTCCTGGATGCGCGTGCCGGAAGAGAATAATCGGTGGCTGACGTACCACGAACTGGCAGAGAAACTCATCCCCTACGCCAAGGATCTCGGGTACACCCATCTGGAGCTTCTCCCGATCACGGAGCACCCCTTCGATGGATCATGGGGCTATCAGGCGACCGGCTATTTCGCCGCCACCAGTCGGTACGGCGAGCCAGAGGGATTGATGACCTTTGTGGATCGCGCTCACCAAGCCGGGCTTGGCGTCATCATTGACTGGGCACCGGCACATTTTCCAGATGATCCTCATGGGCTCGCGCTGTTTGATGGGACGTACCTCTATGACCACGCCGACCCACGCCGAGGCTATCACCCCGATTGGCATAGCCGGATCTTCAACTACGATCGTATCGAGGTGCGAACGTTTCTCCTGAATAGCGCCCTGTTCTGGCTGGACAAATACCATATCGACGGATTACGCGTCGATGCCGTGGCATCCATGCTCTATCTCGACTATGGGCGAAAGGAAGGTGAATGGGTTCCAAATGAGCTTGGGGGAAAGGAAAACCTTGGTGCAGTCTCACTGCTCAAGGAACTCAATGTACTCGTCCACCGAGAATTTCCAGGGGCCATCACCATTGCAGAAGAATCAACGTCGTGGCCAGGCGTCTCGCGTCCCACCTATACAGGAGGTCTCGGATTTACGTTCAAGTGGAACATGGGCTGGATGCATGACATGTTGGCATTCTTTCAGTACAACCCCATCTATCGCCGGTTTCATCAGAACCAAATCACGTTTGGCCTGCTCTATGCCTTCAGTGAGAATTTCATCCTTGCCCTGTCTCATGACGAAGTGGTCTACGGCAAGCGAGCGCTGCTCGACAAGATGCCCGGCGATGTGTGGCAACGCTTTGCGAATCTCCGGCTGCTCTACGGATTCATGTACAGCCACCCTGGGAAAAAAATGCTGTTCATGGGCAGCGAGTTCGGACAGTGGCAGGAATGGAACCATGATACCAGCCTTGACTGGCATCTCTGTGAGTCCGAGCCCCATCAAGGGTTGCAACGACTCACCCGCGATCTCAACCAACTCTATGGCCAAGAACCAGCGTTATACGAGATCGACTTTGATTGGGACGGATTTCAGTGGATCGACTTCAGCGACTCCAACAACTCTGTCATCGCGTACCTTCGCAAGGCACGAAAGACGGGTGAGGCGATCGTCTGTGTCTGCAACTTCACGCCGATGCCCCGATACAGTTACCGTATCGGAGTCCCGGAGGGGGGGTGGTATCGAGAACTGGTCAATACGGACGGGATCGCCTACGGCGGCAGTAATATTGGGAACGGTGGCGGGCTGCAGGCTGATGAGACTCGGAGTCATGGGTTCCCCTACTCCCTCACGATGACTCTCCCTCCCCTCTCCGCTCTGTTGCTCAAGCGAGAGGGATAGGAGAGCCTCCTCAAATACTGACTCTCCTGAATATCCAGGAAGCGCTGCCACTTCATAACCCTGGCTTCTCTTGGAGCTTCAACCTCCCTTGCCAAGATTCGCATTTTCTCGCTATAAATTGTGGAACGACGCCTGGTAGGCACTCGAAGGACCACGCGCATCTCAAAATGGTTGTGCAGGAAACGTAGGGGAAGAGAGAACGTGATGCTCGGTGGAAATAGGGCGTGCTAGCGATACCAGGCTCTGAAGGGCCCTGAATCTAAGTGCAGATACGTCGAATTCTTATATGCGCCGACTCCGCCATACCTCAATTCGAGCGCAGCCTCGCGGAGCTTCTTCAGGGGAATTCCAGGGATACTCAGATCAATTGCCTGCCCCTGCACGTGCAAACTGTTTCGAACAGCTTGGTGCCCTGTTCGCACCAAGAGATCGTTATATTCCGGAGAGCGAAACCCTGAGATAATATGGACTTCTCGTTGCGTGCCGAGCTTGTTTTGCACCAGATTGACATGTTCGAGCACCCGCACATCAATCGCACCAATCTCCCCAGTGTTGTGGCAACGGAGAAGATAATTCACATCATCGAGTGCCGCAAGGTCATACGCGCCGGCTTCGTCTCGGTAGGTCACATCCAACCGCTCATCCGTCCAGATGTTGACTAATGTCAACCGACCTTCGGGAAGCTCACGAGCTTGAACAGGCTGTGGACCAATCAATCGCCCACTTAACAAGAGAGTCCCGACCAGAGAAACCTGAAGAAATGCTCGACGGGTCAAGCCCCATGTAGACTGATCGGCTCTATTCACGGACACACCTTCCTGCCTAGATGTCCAAAAGTTGAACAATACTAAATCTCAATCTCCACGCTTGTAACAAAAAATAAAAACCCGGTCAACCCATTATTTCAGCGGGTCAATGGGCCAGAATCACCGGCAGATCGTTTCGGAATGAACGCAGTCTCGGATCTCGACGTGCGCACAACCTGTTCTTCACCAGAGCAGGAGACGCCTACCGATGAACTGATTGGCCCCCACATCACATCCGCCATTTGCACCTATCGGCTGGTATCTTTTTATTTCTAGACAGTCCCGCCCCCCCCAGGTAAGATCGAATCATTAATCACACGAGCACCTATGGCCACTATCCTTGTCATCGATGATGAGCAATCCATTAGAGGGTTACTCAAAGGCGTTCTGCAAAAGGCAGGGCACCGCGTGCTCGAAGCTGAGGACGGCAGCAAGGGGCTTGCTCTCTACCAGAAGGAACCCGTTGACCTTGTGATTATGGACCTCTTGATGCCGGAAACGGATGGCCTCGAGGCCACGCTTCAACTCACCCGCGAATACCTCGACGCCAAAGTAATCGCCATTACAGGCGCACAGGGCGACCACAACTTTCTCAATATCGCAAAACTCTTTGGCGCTCGCCGTGCATTTGAAAAACCGTTCGACCTCAACAAACTGCTTGATGCCGTAAAAGAAGAGCTGGCGGCCTGACTGCCAGGCTCCCCTTCCCCCAACGACACCTACTGATCTTCTCCGTGATTCAATCTCGTGCCAGTATCCGATGTAGGCCCAATGTATTTCGGCACAACCCTTCCATCTCTGACCATTTCGCGCATCGTGTATATTTCTGACTCCAGATAGCTGGTCTGATCCATCAGGATCTGCGATGATGGCCCATGGGTATCGAGGTATCTCCCAAACGCACGTTCTTCATCCGGTCGATGCTGAAGACCGGAACGATTTGGTTTTTACTCGTCGTCTTGGCTATTGCGCCGATCTTCCCATTGAGCAATTTCGCAGGACATCCACACTGGGACCAAATCCGGTGGATTCCTTTTCAGAACTTCACCCTCTCCTGGACTAAGCTCATAGACGTCGTCGGCAATACGCTTTGGTTCGTGGTATTCGGATACCTACTTCACTATCAACTCAATCGGGATACGCCCTGTCGCCGGACTATTGCGACGATCACCGCCATTGCAGGCGCTGTCTCGTTTTCTGCGGAATTCTTCCAAGTCTTCTGCCATAATCGCATCTCCTCAATGACAGATGTGGCATGCAATGTTCTTGGAGCTGGCCTTGGTGGATACGTTGCTGAGAAACACCCTGCGACAACGTTAATAGAGCCCTGGCTTATCAGCTGGGGCTCGCACGCATCCGATCAAAAACGCTTCAACAGCACCTCCAACACTTGTCGTCAGGAGCTCCCGCGAGAATAGAATCGCTATCTCAATCGCGGTCATGCACGCAATGTTTTTCGCGCGAGCCCTCGCATCATCGCAGGATCGGCATACCCGACTTCACTGAGAGCGTCCATTAAGTGGAGTCCCTTCGAAGCAACCAAATCCTTCGCCTTTGTGTAATTCTTCGCGCTGAAACGTGCCACAGCCGGTTGACCGTTCACGATCTGACAGGCCAACACCTCATCATGAACCTCGAGTGTCCCCCCTTGCTCAATCAAGACTTTGGCCTGAGCTACCGTAATGCCATGCAGTTGAGCGAATTCTTGCACACCCCCGGTCTCAACCAGTCTTCCATCTGGCATGATACAAAGCCGCTTAAAGTGTGGGGACCAGTCCTTCCGAAAATCGATGTACTTAAGGTCACCACCCTTGGCGACAGCGCGATCCAACGTTCGGTAATCCAAACCCAAATTTTTCTGCTGCAGTTTGGCCTGCAGCTCACTTGGTAATGCCTTCAGAAACACCTCCCAACCCGCCTGGAGAAGTGGAAGCGCCCTGGATCGAGCCACTTGCTCCGCCTCGGCAAATTGCATCAGATCCAACGTCCAGGTTTGTTTCGACTCTCCCCCAGCTGAATCCATCCGGCACGCAAACAATCCTTTCGTAAGAATGCCGCCACTATCCGGGTAGACATACGTTCCACCGTTCGTCAGCAACTCGGTCATTGTCTCAATTGGGATGTCGTAGCTCTCGGATAAGACCTTGGCATGGGCCGAAAGATCTTCCTGCTCCGTCATGGCACAGACAGTCACATTGCCCGGCGCGTCGAACTCCGAATAGTCCTCAATGATGTTGTAGAGCACCATCCGCTTCGGCTTGTCAGGCTTTCTCTTTATCTTGAACATCGCTGCCTTCCTCCTACCCCCTTACGCCTCACCCAGTCCCCCTCCACGCCTGAGATGTCCGTATGGTGGTAGGGTCTGCAAACGTCGATCCTCCACCGGTCCGCCGATGGTGAAATGATACAGCGATTGCATGGCTAAATTCTGGATGCCGACGATGTCATGAACCGGATCGTCAAAGAAGCAGCCGATTCCTGTCGCGCGCACCCCCGCTGCTTCCGCTTCCAGGTACAACACCTGCCCAAGCAAACCGGCCTCCCAAAAGAGGCGTGGGTACCACCAGGCACCGCGCTCCCGCAAGGTCCCCTCGAATTCAGCCAACATGCCGAACGAGAAGGCGCTGTCGCTCGCAATATCTTGGTGACAACTCACTTGGGCGGCAAGCCTTCTGGCATCACCCTCCAGCAACCCATAGAGTGGCAGGCCATCGGGACAGCCCGGAGCAATGGTCCAGGTCAGATCACGGTTCATAGTCTGCTGGATCGCTGACAACTTTCTGGGATCCCGCACGAGGAAATACAATCCCGGAGTGAGCCCTTCCACCCGATGGACAAAAATCATGAAGTGAATCGCCGGGTCATAGGGCCAGACGTCCCATGGCAACGGTCTCTTCAACTGCGGGGATTCAGCCGATGGCATGACCCGCTGCATCATATGGAAAAACCTCCCAGCAGAAATCGCGGTCTTTCCGTCGAACGCGACGGCGCTTCGGCGCTGGTGAATGATTTGACCTGCCGAAACCGCGTCCGGGGTGAGGGGTAAGGGGTGAGAGGTGCCGCGGGGCGAAGAAAGCGGGACCCTATGTGCATCACACGCAAGCTTCCAAGACGCCTCGGCTGCGTCATCAATGATGTCCCAATGAACCCCGTGTTCTCGGCTCAAGCGATTCGCTTTCCCATACCATGTTCCCTCGGCTACTTCCTTCATCACCGTCGCATCAAGAAACAATGGCACCTCCACTCCGTCACGTCTCACGTGTAACGTTTCTCGTTTCATCTCCCCTGCAGGCCAGATCACTGCCACGCAATCAGCATGTTCCAATTCTGCCTCGCCAAAGTCTTCCTTGCGATGTGTCCCGAGCAGCATCGCAACCGAATCTTGATCCATACCGTCCAACAGCAGCATGTCCCAACCAAGCGTGGCTGCCGCAATCCTCGCCGTGCCGATCGCATGTCCCACATCGTGATTACAGTAGCGAAATGCCCGTTCACCATATTTCCACGCTTCCCGCCAGTGCACCGAGGTCAGGCCAAAGAGAAAGGCATCAGGAGGAAATGTGGCCATAAGTCTGGCAACTAGGTCGGCTTGGAATTTGGCTCTCCGCTCCAGTCCATGCTCTTTGGGTGCATAGTGGTACAGTCCTGGTGTCGCATCGAGCCCGTCGATCCGCGACAGGACCACATAGCCTTCCGTGGGGTGCAGATTGCCGGATGACGGATTATTCCTCAGCGCCCACTCAGACTCTCCAGCCTTCTTCCATGCCGACAAGGCCAGCGCATATTCAAGAAATCGTGAAAGGGTTCGCACATTCACGGGCTGGCTGGGAACAGCTCCCGGTTCGTATATCGTGACGTATGCTGGGGGCAACGGTTCTTCGTCTGGCGTAAGCAACGGAAGGGAGAGGAACTGAGCACCGGCGAACCGCCGGAACGGATCAGGTTGATTCGCCCAATCAAGAAACCCTGACGAGCGAGCGTACCGATTGAAATGGTGTTTGGTCTGGACATGATAGTGAATGACTCGATCAATGGAATCCATCGAGGAAGACTCGCGAACCGGATCGGAATTTGGATTTTCGGTAGCCATCGTACCTCGTCGAGCAGTCTACAGAGTCTCTCACTCTCATGTAAATTGGCGATGGCGTACACACATTGACCTCCCTTTCTCTGTCCCAGTATCCTGCAGCCTCCGGGCACGACCTACGTAAGGAGGCACGAAATACGATGCGTTTTGATCCAGCCCTTGCCGCACAAGAAGCTTTTTACCGGGCCGAAACTGAACTCGGCCCAGACTGGAATACCGCTGTTGAGCTAGAAGGAACGTTTTCCTCCAATGCCGGCACGACTGCTCGAGGCGCATATGAAGGTCTGCTTGCCCTGGCTCAGCACTACCCCAACGCCCATTCGTTTCAGGCCTTTTGCATCTACATCACCTGGCAACAGGTGACAGAGGAGACAATCGCACACCACTTTGAAACTGGCCGGAGATTATCTGAAGCCTATCTGGCCTCTCCGGCAGACAAGAGCCCTCAGGACATCGAGTGTGTCACTGAGCTCTACAATTCGTTCCGGGCCGGACTGGGGTTGGAAGAACAGGACGAGCTGCAAGTTGAATACAAGCGAGACACACCAAAAGGGGGAGACTGACAGCAAATAGTGCTGCGTATTGAGTTGCGAGTGCTCATTTCGAAGACTCTGAATTCTAAGAACTGGGTACTGATCACTGAACAACGATGAGCGAAGACCATAAACATCGCGCCCGAATCTTTCTTCATCGTGGCGATCTGATTCAGGCTCGCACCGCCTGGGAAGCAGCAGTCGCTGATGACCGAGGAGCAGGCCATCAACAAAGACTGTCGGATTCTCTGGGTAACCTTGGCAATACGTGTGCGCTCATGAACGACCTGCTTCATGCTGAGCAGTGCTATCGCGAGGTCCTTCAGATCCAACGGACCGAGGGTAACCTCACGGCGGTTGCCCACACCTTGGTCAACCTCGGCAATCTGCACATTGCATCCGACCACTCAGCGCGGGCACGCCCCTACTATCTCGAAGCCTTGGATCTTCTGCATCAGCTGGAAGACAATCGTGGTCTTGGCATCCTCTATACCAACCTTGCCCTCCAAGAATCCCGTGCCAGCCAGTGGGACCAAGCTGTCGCATCGTTCAAACAGGCCCTTGATCACCATCGCACGATCGGCAACGAGGAAGGGCTGGCCGTAACGTATAGCCAACTCGGCAAATGTTATCTTGACCAAGGCGATCTCCTGGGAGCCGAGCGCTGCCTCAACAACGCCTCGGAACACTACATCAAACTCGGCAACGAACCTGCTGAGGCTGCGGTTCTTCGCTATCTGGCACAGGTATATGAGGCACGACGCGACAGGACATCTGCCTTACGCTGTCTCGATCGAGTCCTATCTCTTGATCAACGTTATGCGTTGCCTGAGTTACAGACCGACTTGCATCACCACGCCAAACTGAAGCACGCCGAATAGCTCCATCTACATTACCGAACTCATTGGCCTGCTTCAGATCTCCCACGACCCTGTGATCTGCTGGACAGAACCCGATCCTCTGCTACCTTAAAACACGGCACATCGGAACGCCTATGGATTAAGTTTTGTCTCATAGAAACCGACAGGATAGTAACGGGGGAGAACATGACTTGGGTTGCCCACATTGTCGCGACGGCCATGTCTTGTCTGATCATGACAGTTCCCATTGCTCAAGCCGACGACGTCTCGCCCACAATCACAGTCGGCACCCAAGAAGTCGGGATGACGGCCGGTTATATGTTCTCTCACCGACTCACAGAACTACACACGACGAAGCAGCACGGGCCGGCCGTGATGCCATCATGGATGATCACCTTGACCGACCCGGTCGGTGACGGCTGGTATCGGGGACAGGTCTCACTCGGCGCGGAGATGGTCTACCTGGAATTCAGAGAACCAATCGTGACGCATGGCATCGGGTTCACGCCACGAATCAAATACACCTTCGTCGCCTTGGGTCGGATTCGCCCTTACATGGAGTTCACCGGGGGGCCCTTCTGGACAGATCTCGGTGGTCGGATCAGGGAACAAGCCAACGAATTCAACTTCGTCTTGTCCGGTGGTGTCGGCGTGTCATGGTTTATCACGTCGCAGCTCGCCTTCAACGCCGGATATCGCTTCCACCATATCTCAAATGCCGGGACAGCCTTCCCCAATCTTGGCCTGAACGCGAGCCTGCCCTTCGGTGGATTTTCCTTTTATTTCTGAGGAGACGGTGATCATGACGATACATGCGTTTCGTTGGTCGATGGTGAGTATCCTTGGAGTTGTCGTTTACTTCAACACCGGATGCACACGATCCATCGAATTAAAGCCTGCTTCGTCACAGTCGCAGTCAGCTGAGACGCACTCGCTTGTCAATCATGAGCGGGTTCCATTGGTCATGGACTCGTTTCAACTGTCACGGAACGGTGCACCACAAAATCCATCGGCTGAAGCCGAACGGCGGATTCTTACTACGGTTCAGAACACCCGTCTTTTCTCGACGTTGATTCCGTTCGGATCGAAGTCAGAGTCACTTGGCGACAAAATCGTTTCAGCACGCATCACGGTGGACGAAACCATCGAGCCTCATTCGTGGCTCTCTGCATTCAAGGGCATCATCCTTGGTGGTTCCATGTTTCTACTTTCGCCCCTGGTCGACTTTGAGTACGACTATGCGGCCAAGGTCAGTCTTGAACTTGAACGCTGGGACGGACAGGTAAAACGGTACGAAGGCACCTCATCCGGCACAGTTCAGTACAAATTATTTGGCGCGACACCGGTCATGATCGATGAGCTGAAGGGATACGTCACGGAAGCCTGCCTGACAGAACTGACGACCCAACTGGTCCGCGACACGACACTCTATATGGCCAGCAGCGCTCCTGCCTCTGACCCCGGTATTCGCACGGTGACCGTGAGGCCCCAAAGGCCCTCAACCACCTTCCCCACACGGTCGACTGTTCCTACGACGACACCCCCACTACCATAAAAAACACCTGACCCGTTGCACCAACCATGTTCCCCTGTGGCTGATCCTGCCATTCCAGTGCTATAGTACCCTGAGAATTTGAACAGCAGATTCGGTAGGTGCTATGGACATTGATGCTTTCCGTCAGATGGTGGCCAAGAATCCCAAGGGGTTCCTGGGTCGCTATGGACTCGGGAACAAGATACTCCAAGAAGGCGGTAGCCTGGAGGAAGCGGTTGAGCATCTGACGGTCGCCGCCCAACTGGACCCAACGCACGCCGCTTCTCATCTGACCTTAGGCCGTACGTTGATCCAACTGGGAAGGCACGCCGAGGCCAAGCCTGTTCTCACGGCTGGAATTGAGGCCGTGCTTTCTGGACGCTCTAATGGCGGGAGAGATCTGGTTCCCGAAATGCAGGAACTACTACGTGTACTAGGATGATTGGACCGCTACCATACATGAAGGAGACCGGCCGTGAACCTCGACGATGCCAGAAAACGAATTGACTCAGCCGTCACGCAGTATGGCCAGCATGCCGCCCCAGCCATTGACTTGGTCATGGCAGAAGTTCGTTCCGACCTTGGGGCCAGCGCCTTCAATGAATTGGTTGACGAGTTTGATCTTGAGTTATTGTATAACATCGCCCCTATGGAGTCGGACCATTCCAATAGTTGAGTCTATCCGTCTAATACGGGACATCCCTGATAACGTGCACGCATCCTGCCTATGCCGCTGATCTGGGCCGCCATCTCCGCACACGGATTTGGGCACGCTGCTCAAGTGGTACCGGTGCTCAATGCATTAGGTGGTCTTGTTCCTGACCTCCGAGTGCTCCTGCGGACGACCGTTCCCGCATCATTCTTCATCGATCGTCTCAAGGTTCCATGGGAAATCAGTCCCGTTCAACAAGACGTCGGCTGCATTCAGCAGGGCCCCATGACTATCAACATCGAGGCGACCTGGCATGAGCACCACCGTTTCCACAGCACGTGGAACGAGCGGCTTCTCACGGAAATCGAATCTATGAGGGCGGCTCAGCCGAATCTCATTCTCGCCGATACTCCATATCTCGCATTGGCAGCGGGAAAAGCTGCTTCCATTCCGACTGTTGCACTTGCCAGTTTTACCTGGGACCTGATTCTGTCTGAATATGAGGCACCTCCTTCGATCGAAGGTCAGGCCATCTTACGGTTGATCCAACAGGCCTATGGCCAAGCCGATCTCGCCTTACGCATCACTCCGTCTCCAACATTGAGTTGTTTCCAGCGCGTCATGACCCTTCACCCGATTGCCGAACCGGCTGCCCCCGGCCGGACAAAATTGGCCGAGTTCCTGGCCCTCATGCCTGGTGAGCGAACAGTGCTGATTGGATTCGGAGGGATTCCGCTGACCTCGCTCCCCTTCGAGACGATCGAGTCACTTTCTGGCTATCGATTTCTCTTTGACGGCTCTGTTCCCTCAGGCAGTACGCGATTCATCTCGCTCAATGCGCTCCCATTCTCATTCAAAACATTGCTCGCGTCCGTTGATCTGATCATGACAAAGCCAGGGTATGGAACGCTCGTTGAAGCAGTTACCGTACAGGTGCCGATTGTGTACGTTCGGCGATACAACTTCGGGGACGAACAATCGTTGGTCGATTACCTGCACCGTTACGGGAGAGGGGTCGAGCTTTCCATAGGTGACTTCATGAAAGGCCAATGGGCCACAACGCTTGAACAAGCCCTGAGCCTTCCCCCTACGCCCCCACCTCCAGAGCCCAGTGGTGCACGCGAAGCAGCAACTATGTTGGCACCGTACTTTAGCAGAGACAGACATTGATGGTGAGTGTGGCAACCTCACGTGAACACACCTTTTCCCGCATGATGGCCGTAGTACCTGGGTAGCTCCGTACGACTGAAAGCCAGCCGAGTCGCGGCCTTCTTTTCTTAAGACGCGATCGGATCATGCTCACGACTCCCTCCGCACATCCCACAAATCTGCGGGCGGCGACCGCCATGGGAAATCAACAACAATTCCATTTTCGAACTTACCCGAGTCAATATTCTTTTGCGCGAATTCTTCTTGCCCCAAATTCAAGGTGTTATAGTTGTCATCAGTCACCAGAGCATCATCTGATTCCAAATCGCTATCATCCTATGGACACGGTTACGCACCGCGCCGCTTCGACCATTGACCCCACAGTCGCCATCCGAGCCGGAAAGGGCGACGACTATGCGTTCAACGAGCTCTATGATCAATCAAGCACGGTACTGTTCAGCTTGGCCTTGAGGATACTCGGCAGTCGAGAGGACGCCGCTCAGGTCCTTGAGGAAGTCTACGTTGATGTGTGGAAGCGATCTGTTCGCTATGACGTCGGACGCGGTACGCCGATCGCATGGCTCATCACCTTAACCCGCGGTCGAGCCCTCGATCGACTACGAGCGTCCGGCCTTCACCCACGTCGTCAGACTGTACCACCCGAAGGTGCCGAGCAAGCAGCCTTACCAGGGCAATTCGAGGCTCCAGCAGACCAAGCCCTTCGCATCGTGATCAGTAAAACATTGGACGATCTGCCGACGATGCACCGACACGCAATTGAATTGGCGTACTACGAGGGCCTTCTTCCAGCGGAGATTGCGACGCGACTCGATCAGTCACTCGACGTGGTGATCACTCACCTCACGCTCGGCATGTCGAACCTGCATCAGTCCATCCAGGCCTACTGGGAGGAAGATCTCTCTGCATGACACATCAAGATCTCGAACGCCATGTTCCCTTCTATGCAATCGGTGCGTTAGAAAAGATCGAGCGGCAAGCACTGGAGGCCCACCTGCTGTCCGGATGTATTCCTTGCCATACCAGACTGAAGGAGTACCAGTCGGTCGCCATGGTGATTCCATTTGAACTTACCCTCGTCCCCCCTCCCCGTAATCTCAAGGCAAAGATCATGGGTACTCGCACACTGCCGCTCTCATCAGACGAGACCGCCAATCCGTCTACCAAGCCCAGCCTTGAGCCCGGTGAATGGATGAATCACCTCTTCCCACCATCAACGACCTCGGCCTCATCCTTTGGGTGGGGCCTGAGCATGCTGTTCCTCGCTGTGCTGGGTGTGCTGGCACTGTTAAGTTGGAATTCCTCTCCCCAAGAAACTGCCACCGCAGGACAAGTCGCGGAGCTGCAGACACAAGCGGCCGAAGCGCAGGCCAAGTTGGCCACTCTCCAGCAGCAACTCAGAGAGCGAGACGAGTCCTTCGCACAGACTCAGGCAGAGTTACAGCTGCGTATCACGGAATTGACGGAGGTAAAAGACCAACTGATCCAGCGCGAGGCCGAACTGAATACACTGAAAGCCCAACTCCTTCAACAACGCGCAAGACCAACGCCCATCCCATAAGAGTACCGGATCGCCCATGCGCACCAAGTCTCCGCTTTCCTGTCTCTCCCTCTCCTGCCTGTGCTAGCATGCATTGTGACGGTGAGAGATCCTACAGCATCTCCTTCGATGGAACCAGACAGCGATGATTCTCGATTCATGGAGCTTGCGCTTGAACAAGCTCGCCTGGCTCCCCTCGTCGGGGAAGTCCCAATTGGCGCCGTACTGGTCTCTGACAACCGCATTGTCGCGTCCGCTCACAACTATCGTGAGATCTCACAAGATCCAACCGCGCACGCGGAGATCATTGTCATCAGAAAAGCAGCCGAGCACTTGAAAACGTGGCGCCTCACTCACACCACACTCTATGTGACACTGGAACCCTGCCCGATGTGCGCCGGAGCTATTGTGCAAGCTCGCATCGCCAGACTCGTGTTTGGCGCCTGGGATCCCAAGGCAGGAGCCTGTGGTTCCATCCTTGATATTCCTTCTGAACGCCGCTTCAACCATCGCGTCCAGGTGACTGGAGGCCTGCGTGAAGACCAGAGCCGAGAACTCTTGCAGGATTTTTTCCGACTCAAGAGAGGGAGTCCTTCAGAACAACGCCGGCTCCCAACATTAGGATCCTAAATCAGGGAAGGCACCCAGAGCACCACGGCGTCAGCAACAGAATATCCCAATACTAGCCCCTCTGTTCCAACGTCTCCGCACTTCCTTCATTGCCATCTCAGTTTTTGGAACAGTCTCACCCTCGGATTCGCCATGGGCTCACCAGTCATTGCACTCTACAGCATGTCCACCATGACAACGGGCATGAGACTCTTTTCGCGCGTCGCAGGGTAATGAGACCCGTTGCGAGGTGAGTTGAAGCTAGGCCGATAGGGTCTGCTGATCAACGTGCTTGCGTTTCACCGGTGACTATTGAATTCATCAACATCGCTTGGCCACAGCCCTACGCGGTGACACCGGATGCACTTTGGTGGCAACGCTGGGCCGTCCCATTGGTACTCGGAAATATCGTAGCTCTGACCGCAGTTCAAGTACTGGCCAACAGAGTCCGATGAGCACACCTTGATATCCATTGTATGATCAGGCACGCTGTCTATAGAAGACTATATCGGAGGTGCGAATGGGGTCCTGGGAGCGTGAAACACCAGCAAGATTCCTCAATGCGTCGAGCCTGGCCTTCGTCTGTGTGTTGCTCGGGAGTTGCTCCTTGAAGGAGTCATCGACTGAAAGGACATTCCCCCCAAGCCCTATCCCCACTCAGCCAACCCTGGTAGCCCTCAACAGCGAGGACCGCTACATAGAAACATGCCGTGCCAAAGGGGTACCGATTCCGCCAGACTGGAAACGATCCTCACCGAAATGGGAGAGTCACGGCAATCTCAGAACGATACTCCTCACACCGAATGGCCTGGAACAGACTCCGGTCGATGAAACCTCGTTCGCAAGCGTCTGGTCTTACGCCCCACTTCAGGAGAAGGGCGCCTGCATCGCACTCGGGAGGAATGGAGGATCATTTCAAATCATCTGCCAAAGCGCTAGCACTGGACATGCCTGTTTTTGGGGCAACGATCCGATCTCCTCACACACGAATTGGACACCTGAGACCACCGACATCCCCATCACCTCACTCCGCGATCCAGTCCAAGGATTTCCCCCAGGCACCGTCGCCTGTACCGAATGCCATCGTGGGAACAACGCCTTCCTCTATGCCCCTGATGATCCCACCTGGGCCACCGTGTTGAGACCAGAGCATCCTCGCCCAACATTTAGCACTCGAGTTGAGCAATCCTCTGCTCAGGGACACCTTACATTCGGGTCCACAACGATCATCTATCCCCGCTTTATCCCAATCGGGGGCAAATCCATGGTCCTGAATAATCCGCTGCCAACGACGACTGGTTGCTCAGGATCCTGCCACGAACTACACATCGAGATGTTAAAAAAGAATTACACTATGGAGGGATATGTCCGAGCTCCGCGACCTATGGGTCCAAGCTGCGCGGCAAACTCACCACCGGATGATCCAGCCATGAACTGCTATCACCGGTAGGAAGTGCCCATGTCAGCCTCTGAAATTGATCTTCGACCAAACGACGAGTACCATGAGTCCATGCTACCCTCTAAAACCTCTTCCCCGAAGAATTGGCGGCTGAATGCCATCATCGCACGATCGGTCGGTATCATTGCCATCGCGCTTGGATTCGTTCTCGGGATGTATGGGCTCGATCACCCTGAATCACACTGGCTGCAGACCTCACTGGCATTGCTGGTGACCGGAATGTGTGCCCAAGGGTAGAGCCACCGTCAAGAGGTGTGTACATGAATTCAGGCGGCGGTCCTCTCCGGCTGATGGTCCATGTCATTCCTCTTATGT
>CABVRZ010000017.1 GCA_902500775.1 uncultured Nitrospira sp. | reverse complement strand
CCTTCACTTTACTCACGGCTTGCTCAAGCGCTACCCGATCCGTGGGAGAGGCGAATGAAAAGTCAGCACCCTGAGCTGGTTCGACCACAGGCTTCGTCCTGGGAGGAACAGCGGCCTGACTTTTATTATTGGCAGCGGCCGGGAGATCCACCTTCGATGTTACATTGGTGATCATAATACCCCCTATCTCAATCCGTTCACCGAACCCCTCTCCGCTTTAGGAGAGGGGCGGTGGACGGTGTGCTGCCATTATCCTCTGAGTAACGCCAGCGCTTGTTGCGGTAGCGTGTTGGCCTGCGCCAACGTCGCAATACCGGCCTGCACCAAGATCTGATTCTTGGTGAAGATGGATGTTTCAAGCGCGATGTCCGCATCACGTATACGCGATTCTGCAGCGGTGAGGTTTTCACTCGTCACCTGCAGGTTGGCAATCGTCGCCTCGAACCGGTTCTGAATCGAACCGTATTCGGCTCGTGCCGTGGCAATCGCACTGATCGCATTGTCCACGTTTGCCAAGGCGCTGGTGGCATTGGCAGATGTCGAGACGTTCACAGTGGAGAGTCCCAACGACGTCGTGGTGATATCGTTCAGGTTGAGGCTGAGTGTGTTGCCGGTGCCGCTCCGGAACCCGATCGCGATGGAGAAGCTGATCGAGCTTCCGCTGGTGAGTGCTTGCCCGTTGAATTCGGTTACCTGAGCGATACGGTCGATTTCTGAACGCAGCGCGATAAACTCCTGGTCAATGTAGGAGCGCTCAGTATTCCCCACCGTGCCGCTCGCTGACTGCGAAGACAACTCACGGAGCCGGGCCAGCAACGACCCAATGGTGGCGGCTGCCCCGTCGGCGATCTGCGTCAAGCTGATACCGTCCGACGCATTTCGAGTCGCCTGGTTGATGCTGCGAATCTGTGCCCGCAAGGACTCCGATAGTCCGAGACCGGCGGCATCATCCGCAGCTCGCGTCACCCGAAGGCCTGATGACAACCGTTCCACTGAACGGTTCAAGCTCAAGGTGTTAATATCGAGGTTGCGTTGCGCCGCAATAGATGCGGGGTTATTGTTAATGACAAGTGCCATTGCCCTTCCTCCTTGAAACTAGAACACCATCTGCTGCTGTGCTTCCGACATCCGTGCAGAAGCCGTATCCTCTACGCCCATACGTGGCGTGCCTGTCTTATCGGCCAATCTCCCAGGGACTTGAGCTTCTAAAGGAATTCGCAGAGATGAGGGCTACCTCGCTAGAATGGGAACGAATGAACATCACACACTCAGGCGGCAATCCTGGGAAGGATCTCGTATTCCAGGAGATCCGCCATCCTCACCGTATCCTGGATACGCCTTGCAGCCAAAAGCTCTTCAATCCATCTTGCGATAACCTGCCCAGGGGACTCTGTTCCAAGTCGTTTCTGGCCATTCTCGATGATCTCGACCGCATCCGCTACTTTCCCCAGCCACACGTCGAATGTGGACAGATCCTGTCCACCCATCCGGAACTGATTGGCCAGCGAGGTGCCCTCATCCACGACCAACCTACGATATCGCTCAATTGCACCATGTGCAGATTCAATAATCTCCTGCTGCGTCGCTGAGGTCGCGACCAGCTGACGGTAGTTTGCGGAAGTCTGTTGGAGCAGATGTGGATCGAGGTCTCGATCCGTAATTCGACGACTATCCAACATGACGGTCGTCACGATTCGAGACCGAGCATGCGCGCGTTCACTCAGATCGACAAGAATGTCCCCAAGCGTTGCAGTACTGCCAGCTTGCCATTCCTCGCTGTCCAATTGAATATTCATATGTTGTCTCCCCCATCAATCATCCAGTTCATGCCGCGTGCCGTTCCGACCCAACTACGATCAGCTTTCCCCTATGACCAGGTGTGACAGACCGATCACTGGGCGGTGTGCCAATCAGACACCGCTCGACCTCTACCAGACGCCTCAACCATATGTGATAGGCACCAGCCTGATGCTTCGCAAGCCGGTCCAACCCGATGAGGTTGTCGTTTCGCATTTGACGTCCGAAGGCGGCCGCGAGGGGAGCCAGCGCCTCGGTGGTCATGCCAATGCGAAGCAACCGCTCCTGATCAGCTCGTTGCTCGTGCTGAAGCCGTTTCAGATGCGGAATATCTACCGATGCCCGCTGAGCCATACGCGCAATCTCATCAGCTCTTTTACAGGCTATCTCGAGAAGAGGCCGCAGGGTCCGCAGCTGGACATTCACTTCAGATGCATCGGGAGGCGGGCCCTCGGGAAGAGAACATCGGCTCCGCGATCCAGTATGGGCTTCATACCAGTAGTGACGCCAGAATGCGGCATGCCACGCCGTGACGGGAGACTCCGTTCCTACCTTCAAGCGAAAGGTACCCAGCCCATCCTCATCCACTCCAGACTCGTAGAGCCGTGCCCCAATTCCCTGTGATGGGCACGATCCGATATCCAACACATGGCACATGACATCAGCCACAAGATCCGGTGAGATGCGGTCCTTACACGCATGATGGGCACAGACTTGGTCGAACCCACAGGGAGCACAGTCCAACTCCGGTTGAACCACCCAATGACCAGACCCATAGGGGCCAGTTTCCTGAAAATCGACATGTCCCACTGAAAGGTCGATCACCGATGTCCCAACCGCCACCCCGATATGCATCGGTCCCGTATCGTTGGTCAGCAACAGTCGACATTCCGCCAGCAAACCGGCGAGTTGGTTCAACGTTGTGCGGCCAGCTACATTCTTGACTGGGCTCTCCCCTCCAGCTTCTCGATAAACCTGTACGACTTCTGCAATGGTTGCTTCCTCTTCTCGGCTTCCGATGAAGAGTATGCCGCCTTGCCATTGTTTGCTCATCTTCGCTAAGGCAAGACCAAACAGATGTGGGCGCCAAGCCTTCATACTGTCGCTCGCCCCGGCCTGTACGGCAATCCATCCCGTCACCCCTGTCAGGGCTTCCCGCGCCCACGTGTGATCCTCACGAGAGAGAGCCAGTCGGAGCGGGGAAAATGTCCCTGGGCCACTGCCACCAAGGGCATAGATGTCGACGAGATTGAACCGATTGAGTCGGCGAAACTGATGGAAATCACAAAAATACCCCATCCAGGGATTCTCGACGACCATGCCACCATCCCATGCGCTTTGTGCCCCACGAATATCGGGTGCTCCAATGAATCCGGCCAATAGTGCGCTTGGCCTGTTGAACGTCAGATTGATAATCCGATCGTACCGCCGCTCTGCCAATGGCTTCGCCCAGGCCGCCACATCTTGGTACAGCGCCACCACATCCTTCACGAGCGCACGGCTCTCATCAATGAGCGCGTGAAAGTCTAAGGCAATCACCTCACGTAAGCCCGTCAGTAACGACGCGACGGGTGCGAACCTGTGATCCACCACAAGATCAACGGCAACTCCAGGCCATTCTTCCTGGAGTCGATTCAACAATGCGCCCATCTGGACGAGATCGCCCATCCGGGTAACATTAATGATCAGAACTTGTTTCACCGCACCTTACCCATCTTGCCCTCGCGATCCACGCTTCACGTTAGACCAGATCTTTTGTTTCGGCTCGGTAACTATCCATCATAAGGACTAACAACTCCTCGCGAGCCAGTTGCCGTCCGGAGGCTCGCGCTCGAATATCAGCCGCAAGGTCCTTCAACTCAACTCGTTGCCCAGCTGGAAAACGATTGAGCAAGGGAAGCAGCTCCGGCACGGAAGCGGCTCGTTCCTTGAGCCCAGCCGTGAGCCGGTCTCCCCGCAAGATCGAGCCAATGCGATCGGGTTGAGAAATGCCCACCGTGGCAAGGAGCTCTTGTAGACGGTGGCCATAGGTATGATCGCGCAACACCCGTTGACGCGACGCCTCAGCATGGCGACGGCGACCTTCCGCATCCGTGAGCCATCTCCGGATCAGCGGTGAGACATCTTCGGTGCAACGAAAGGACTCCACCTCATCCGACGTAAACAGATCGGGAAGAAGAGTCCTCTCATCCACGAGCTGAAACGCGCCGCAGGCCGCCAATTCAAACGTGCGTGGGTTCACAAAGTCCGGTTGAGGATCCATGCCTGTCCCTGAGCACGAATGCAGATTCAAATTCACGGCGGTGGCGTTGAACACCTTCATGCAGGTATCTGTATCGATCCTGGCACCGTCGCGTTGAAGCACTCGTGAAAGGGCGGCGGCACCGTCCCATTCATTCCCCCACAGTTTCATCGTCCACTCGTGAGAGAGCCACTGTGGCAAGAGCGTCCTTCGATTAGCATAACCAGCACCGACAAACGAGACATCGGATCCATATTCCCGGTGCTCCGCCGCTGTCAGAGTCATTGGACGATGCACTGTGGGATCTGCCGCCATCGGCAGGTAGTGCACGTGAGCTGCCCCGGCCCGCTTCAACGCGTCGAGACAGCCCCCTTGCTGGATAACAAACCAGTGATCATATCCCGCCGCCAACTGTTGCCAGTAGGTCAGATGACGATAGTTCTCCACGAACCACATGGCGGTCAGAAACTTCTTCTTGCGCAGGTGTTGCAACACCGCCAAACCCAATGGAGCTTGGGCAATGGCCAGAACCAGATCGGGTGGATCTTCCGCTAGATGCGCCATTGTGCTCAAACTGAGCACGTCGGCAAATCGACTTTGAAGCATCAGGCGATGGCGTTCTTCGCGATAGGATCCGAAGGCCTCATAGCTACTCTGATGAACGTGGTGATCAAGCCAACTGACTCGATGTCCCAACTGATTCAACGCTGATACGACATACTGGGCAATCGGCAGCGATCCTCCATAGATTGGGCCGACCACCGCCACATGCAGTTGACCTCCCGCTTTTCTAGCCATCAGTCGACTGAGGCTCGTCTGCAGTCGCTCATGCACATCCACATGCAACCGTGCCGCTGGCCCATAGGTTAAGAACCGCAATGGGGAAGATTGTGCAGTCAATTGCGTGGCGATTTCCTCCGGCGTCCCGGCCACCCAATGAATCCTGTCGACCCACGGTCCGAGAGGCCTCGCACCCATTGCATCTTTCAACACGGACACATCCGGTACCACGACGACGATTCGGGCATCCGGAGAGTGAGCAAGGGCGAGCGCCTCCACGTGATAGAGGAGGCCAACCCCAAGAATTACAGCCACCTCTTCAGTTTTCCATTCCTTGCGCTGCTGCTCCGCCCATGACCCAGCCTCTTTCTTTGGATCATAGGCGCTGTGGACCCATTGCCCTTCATGAGTAGCGGAAGGAGAACCCTCACGCGAGGGAACGATCGTCAAGACTCTACCGAGGCTGTGCCGCACGGCTTCCGCAAGTTCCGGAGCGTTCTGGCGAAGTCTCTCCATGTTGTGGTTCAGATACTCCACCGCATTCCTCCCTCATGCCACAGCGAGATGTAAGTCCTTCCAAATGTGTTCTCGTTGAAGTGGGGCGATCACTTCCTGACCAGCCTGAACATAGTAGGCACCCCACCAATCTTGATGACTCTCCCAGAGTGACCAACCTGGAACTGACTCGACTTGGTCGTTCGACATGAGCGCGATCGTCGCATCGATTGGCCAATGATCTGGGATGATTACCGGCTGAGTGTGCCCCTCCCCTCCGGTTGCTTGCCAGACCCAATGGCGTGGTCCATAAGGCCCCGTTTCGTGAAGCCTCGCTCGAGCGAAGTACCAACCAATCACCTTCGTCCCTACAGCGGCTGCCAGGTGAAGCGGTCCGGTGTCCGCCCCGATGACAACCTGACAGCGCGTGAGCACAAGAGCCAGTTCCGACAACGACAATCGACCGATGGTGTCCCACACACGACCTAACAGGGACGGAGACAGCTCTGACTGAATCCAGTGAGCTCGTTCTTGTTCTTGCTTGCTCCCGAGTAGCACAATGCGACTGTGTGGGAATCTCTTCAGGCAGGCGGTGATCAGGTGAACCAAGACCGAGGCCGGAATGACTCGCTCCGAATCTCCCGCACCGACGAGCAGTCCGATCCAGGCCTCATCAGATTGCCTGATCGCATCAAGATCGGGGGGAAGTGATGCGGAGAGAACTTGCAGAGGTATCATCTCTTTCGGTGGGGCTACGCCACACATCCCGCAGAACGCGTCGGCCAAATGAACACGGTTGTCTCCTTTGTCGCTGGCAACGCTTCGCACATAGGTCGCCCACGGTGATAATTTTTGATCGAGCGGACCTCCTGAAATTGCTCCCATGCTATCCCGTGCCAGGAGTGCACCGGCCAGGATCGCTCGCGGATGTTGGTTGAGGACGAACGCACAGTCATAAGGCTCTTTCACGATCGCGCGAATATCGGTGTCGGCCTCAACGAGATATTCCGGTCGGAATTCTTTCTCAGCCTGGAGCGCACGTTGCTTCCACCCAGCTCCATCCCATGTCACCACTGTAGAAATTCCAGGAAGTGCCCGCCCGATGTCCTCCAAGTGTGCAGGGCACAGAAGATCAACCGTCCAATTCGCGTGAGCGTCCTTCAAGGCCGTGACAGCGGGACTCGTTTGAACGAGATCCCCGAGTCTGGCCAATTGGATCACGAGTACGCGCTGTGTCATCGGACTAGGTCGAGGCGGCTTCCATGGCAAGAGCCGCTTCCCTTCCGCCAATTGCCTCGCCAAGTTGCGCCAGTCCGTCATAACTTGGGTCAACCTTGCAAAGAGCATCATATTCCCTGCGAGCGGCTTCAATTTGCTCACCCCGTAACAGGACACTGGTGAAGGCGAAGCGTGCAGCAAGATCCGCTGGATTTCTGGTCGCATACAGACGCAAGTGCTCGCCTAACTCCAGCCACCGGTTTTGCGCAGCCCCGGCACGAAGCAACCAATGGATCGCCTCGGCATCATCGGGGTATTCGACCAGCACCTCAAGAAATCGCTCCCAGGCCCCTTGGGTGTAGGCTCTTCCCATGGCAGCCATACCCATTCCCATTAGACACTTTCTCCGCTCAGCGCCCTGATGCAGCGCGGAACTGAATGCAGACTCCGCTTGTTCATACTGCTCTCGCTGCATACTGAGAATGCCTTTGAGCAACAGTCCTTCTCCATGATCGGGTGATGCCCACAGAAAGATTGCCAGATGTTCCTCAGCGCCCGACAGGTTGTGTTGTTCAAGAAACATGCGGATCAATTCGAGGCGCTTGGCTGGCTCATCGACCAACGCCACATACCGTGCGAGAAACTGTGCCCGATAGACCGGCTCTTGCAACCGCTCGGCCACCGCCGCCCCCCATGACAGCACGAATCGGTCGTTTGGCCACTCGTTGACCAAGGCTAGTTCTCGGCGCACGGAAGGCCAGTCCTTCTTCAGGCCGGCCGCTTGCGTGGCGGCAACATGGGCCCATGCAGCACGATCTTTGCTATCGCTCAACGGAACGACACTTTGACGAATCACACCATTTTCGGCTTTGCTCAGCAACTTGTAGCCATCGGTGAAATAATGCAGATCTTCGTCTGAGATCCACCAATGATCCTTCCACCGCTCGGTCAAGCGTTGCGCATTCGCCTCATCGTGAAGCTTTCTCCCCGGCGTCTGGCTTTCCAGGTGATACAGCACGCTGCGCGGCTGATAGACGACCCGATATCCTTTGTTACGAATTTTGAGACAGAGGTCTACGTCCTCAAAACTGTTGCGAAATCCCTCGTCGAACCCTCCGGCTTCCTCAAAATATTCACGCCGGACCAGCATGCAAGCGGCTGTCACGCACTGCAATTCGCAACGCCGATTGACTGCTGGCAAATCGGCTGGCGCCAAGCGATAGCGGTGATACGGGGCTACCCTACTCCGCATAAACAGGACGCCAGCGTGCTGGATCGTGCCGTCGGCATAGAGAAGCTTGCTCCCGACAATACCCACTTTGGGGTCCGCCTCCGCTTCTGCCACTAACTCTTTCAGCCAGCCGCACAATGGAATCGTATCGTTATTCAAGAAGACGAGGTACTTGCCCCGCGCCACTGCCGCACCTTGATTGCAAGCCTTGGCAAATCCCAGATTATCCTCGTTCGTGATGATACGGACATCTCCGCCGAGCCGGCTCAGAAATTCAGCCGTTCCATCTGTCGAATGGTTGTCCACGACAATGACTTCGTACTCAATCCCCTCGGTCACCTCCGCAAGTTTCGACAAACATTTCTCTGTCAACTCCAGCTTATTCCAAACAGGGATCACAATCGACACCGCATAAGCGGAGAGACAGCCGTCCCGTCTTTCGCCTTGCTCTCGCATGGCATCACGGACTCCCAATCCATGCGCGGTGCGGAGTAAGGCATGATAGAGCGGATGCAGCACTTGCCGCTCATAGAACACGTCGTAACTAGCTCCATTCGCGTGAATCTGCTTAAGCAAGCCGAGACTCGGCTTCTCCAACTCTGCAAGTACCGCCAGGATCGACTCCAGATTCTCCTCGGTGTACTGACTCGGCGCGTTCACGACGTCTTCCATGCCCAATTGCATCCTCCACGCGATCTCCGGATGCTTGCTCACCAACACGTGCGCCATGCGTCCCGCATGCCGCTGGCGCGTTGCCACGCTCTGAATGGTCATCTCATGATGGTGGCTCGTCGTAGCCATGGCATTGTAGTGAATCTCCATCCCTTGCTTAGACAGCCGATACCCCAGCTCCGTATCGTCATAAGCCGGATAGGTAAAGTCTGGATCGAACACCGTCGCCTGCTTGCCAAGCAAGCTCCGCTTGAGCGAAATGTTGCTCGTATAAAACAGCCTGAAATCTGCCTTGCCGTTCTGCGCCAAATGAAATGAGAACTGCTGCCCCCCGTGAGGCGACACGAGAAATCGCATGAACGGTGAGACCGTGATTTCCGGAGACCAATCGATATACCCCAGCATCGCGTCCAATTCAGCAGGGTGCTCCGCATGAAATTTGAGATGCGCTTCCACGAACGCCGGCTCCGGGATCATGTCATCGCCCGTAATCAATACAAGTTCGCCCTGCGCTTCGCGGATCGCCAAATTCCGCGCAGCATTCGCCCCTTGATGCTGTTGGGTGAACACCCGAAGCGCAAACGGGGCCTTGAACCGTTCCAGCATCCGGAATGTGTCATCCGACGATCCGTCATCGACGACAATCACCTCAAACTGGTCCGGCGACGCCGTTTGCGACGCGAAGGCCAGCAGTGTCTTGCGCAGAATGGTTTCCCGATTATAGGTGGGCATGATCACGCTTAACTTCACCGTCGAGGAGCCCGCAGGCTGGTTGGCCAACGATGCGGCACCGGCATAAGATATCGCTGACGGGGCACCCTCACCCTGTCCAGAACCGTGCGCATCGGCTGATGAGAGCAGCCCGCGCAACTGCGCAATCGCTGGGGTCATGCCGTATGCCCATCTCAGCAGCGTCTCATAATGCGTCTTCGCCAATGCTTCCAACGGCGCGGAATGGCCACCGACCTGTCGGCGCTGGAGCAGAGCAAAGCCTTCCTCCAGAAAACGCTTGCCGGTCTCCATCTCCTCCTTCGTCAGGTTTGGCGTATGCATCGGAACCTGATGCCCCCCATAATCCTTCCAGTCATGAGAGTCGATCCAGCCTTCGCGCAGTCCCTGTTCATGGAGCGGCGTACCGGGGTACGGCGTAATGATCGTGACGCCGATCGTATCTGGCTTGTACCGTTGAATCAGGTCGTAGGTCGCCACCACCGACTCACGGGTTTCTTGCGGAAGACCGACGATCAAGAGGAAATGCAACCGGATGCCCAATTGCCGCACTTTCTCCCTGAGGTGAGCCAGCTTCGGCACCGTCACGCCCTTCTTTCCCTCTGGCAAATGCATCACACGCTCATCGCCGGTTTCGACACCAACCAGCAACCCTGTACAGCCGGATTGCCGCATCTTGTCGAGCAACATGTCGCCCAAACAATCGATCCGGGTCTCACACATCCACTCAAGCTTCCACCCCGCAGACACGATCAGATCGCAGAGCGTGGCCACACGATCCTGATTGAGGGTAAACGTGGCATCGCGGAAGTAGATTTTCGTGATGCCTCGCCCTTCGACGATGTCTTTCAACTCGGCGAAAATCCGTTCCGCCGTTTGCGGCCGCCATTTAACGCCCTCGACGAGAGGGTATGGACAGTAATAGCCGCAGGGAAACGGACAGCCCCGGCTGGTTTGCAATGTGGCGACCGGCGAACCAAGCAACGGATAAATATACCGGTCATTGGGCAGCAGATCTCGCGCAGGAAGCGGCAGTTCATTCAAGTCTTTGACTGGTTCACCTTCCTCGAAACGGAACGCCGCGGAGCCAGCACCCGGCGATTCATGCTCCAGCCATGCCGTCCCGCTACGGATCCGCCCATAGGCCAGATCGGTAATCGTGAGGTCTGCTTCACCATGAATCACGAAATCTGCGGTGCTGATCTCCAACAACCGCCGCAAGATGGCATGGTCGCGGACCAGCGTTTTCGCGACAAGCTTGTCTGCCAGGCGCCGGCGGCGGAGTTCGGCGAGAAAGGCGGCATCCTGCTGCAACGTCGGCAGCGACACGGTTGCGAGCACGAGGTCCCACTTTCGGCCACCCAGCCGCGAATAGACATCGGCGGGGCTCATTCGAAGCGGATCGGCGTCGATCAAATCCACTGTCTCGCCAGCCTGTCGAAGTGTGGCGGCCATCACGGCCAATTCGAGCGGTGGCAATATCATGGAATCATTGCCGTCGAAGCCGAGCCCTCCCGCCATGCTCCGGCTTACGGGCCGGATCGAAAGCGACGGGCTATTGATCAATGCGATGCGCATAGCCTCTCCTTTGCGTGATCGGGTGGCCGGACAAGCGCCACTAGTTGTTCTTCGGTGCCGCCCTGGTAGGCCAGTTCGATGGCCTTATTCAACCATTCATAATCGACATCCTTCATTTTGGCTTTGTTCGGCGTGCGGCAGGACCCGTTGAACGGATCCACGATCGTGAGTCCTTTTTTCTCGACTTCCTCCGCCATGCCACTGCCAGGCGTGGGCGTAAAATAGCTGCTGCTGAGATGGTCCGGCGCGATTTTCCACACCATCCGGACCGTCTCCAGCACCTCCGCTGGCGTTTCGGTCGGCGCGCCAAACATGACGTTCGCCCAGATCTTGACACCATATTCTTTGCAGATCTTAGCCGCCTGCAGGTTTTCTTCTACGGTCGTTTCTTTTTGGAAGAGATCCAGAATGCGCTGGCTGCCGCTCTCAAAACCGATCATGGCCCATGCCAAGCCAGACTCCGCCATCTGCTTGACTACATCGGGATACCGGCACATCAAATCGACACGCATCTGGCAGACAAATGGCTCCGTAAAACCGGCGCCTTTGTATTGCTCACAAAACTCGCGGCTCCACCGGTGATTGATGAAAAACAAATCGTCGTGCGCCATCCAACTGCGGAACTTGAAGCGGTCTTTCAGATAGCGCAATTCATCGACCACATTCCGCTGGCTGCGCATCTTGACGCGATTGCCGAACACAGCCCGCTCCGCAGGCTGGCAAAAATTGCACTTGAAGGGACATCCGCGTCCAGCATTGGTCGTGACGAACGGCGTCGGCAAGCCAGGCACCATCGGAGTGGCTAGTTCACCCGTCATATCGAACAGATCGCGATCGACCCAGGGAATCTCGTCCAGAACAGGGCCTTCCCCGATCAGAATGCGATCCGGCCGTTTGCCGTCGGCCAGGGCATCAAGCAATTTGACGAATGTAATTTCACCTTCCTGGCTGATGATGTGATCGATCAGTGCGTTGGCCGCGACTTGTTGCGTTTGAATGGTGGCATGCACGCCACCCAGCACGACGACAGCCTGCTCTTTTTCTTCCTTCAAAATGCGCACCGCCCGGACGACATCCGGATAATGCAAGCTCCAGGATGTGACGCCCCAAACCGTTGTGGATATCCGCCGGCGCACTTCTTCTCGGAAATGGGTCCAGTCACGGAGCATGCGCAGATCGATTAGATCAACGCTATACCCTCGGGCTTTGGCCGACGCGCTGAGCGAAGCCAGGCCATGATCGATGAAATTTGCATCGACAGTACGCTTCTTGTTGTAGCTATCGAATCCCGGCAAAGCGATGCCTGGGAAGATCAGTGTGACATGCATAGTCCCGCTCCTCTTCTCGCCTGAACCATATGCAGCAACGCAGGCCACGAGCCTGTCTGCTGAAACCAACGGAGTGTGGATGCCAAGCCTCGCGCCAATGGCCACCGGACATACGATCCGATGCTGGTGATGAGCTTGGTGTTGGCGTACGAACGGTGACAGCACTCCGGATTCCCCATCAACATGTAGGCGAAATCAGCTGGAATCCCCTGAACTGACGCCTGCGGCAGAGTGGATGCTTCTATCGTTGAGAACCGCTCAGGTATTTGCAACAGACTGGCCACGGCATGCAGATAACCACCGACCGTGACCGGCTCTTCGCCCGTAATGTTGTAGAGGCCCGTGAGATCGTGATTGACAGCAGAGACCATGCCTTCGATCAGATCATCGATATAGAGCGGCTGGAACACGCGGTGCTGGAGTTGCGCCCACGCCTGGGTAAGCGGCGCAAGGCCCAGCAACGCCATCAGAGAGGGTTGCAACATCCACGGACTGCCCGGTCCATAAATGTTTCCAATCCTGAACGTCAGCGCCTTCTGCCCTGTCTCGGACACCCATTGGGCGACAAGCTTTTCGGCTTGAGCTTTTGAAGCGCCGTAGTCCGACACTGGCCGACAGGCGCTCTTTTCACAAAGTGGTATCTCCTGATCGGAGCCCAAACCTTGAGCTTCAATACTACTTGCGAACACGACATAAGGAACCTGCAACGAGGATGCGAGTGCCAAGGCTCGTTGCGTGCCTTCGACATTCGCCGCCCATAATGCCGGACTGCTGACCGACACATCCGCTGCCATATGGAAGAACATATCGGCCGTCAGCAGACGTTCGCCTCTCGGCACACGATTAGGGGACGACAGATCACACTCAATCACTGTCGCGCCTTCTTGGGACAATTGGACCGCACGAGGAGCATGGATGTGCCTCGTCAGAATGGTGACTTTGGATCCCATCTTGAGGAGTCGCCGGCTGAGGTAGGAGCCTATAAATCCGGCCCCACCCGAAATCATGACATGTGTCTTTGATGTAAGCGTGACGGGTTCCATTCAGATTCCTCCAGTGTCAGGTCGATACCCTGTCCCCCGCCGGCACGGCAACCATAAGTTTCGCCGGGCCGATCGATCTACCTGTCAGTCTACTCATGGCGGATGCGATCCGTTCCGGAACATCTGCGGAGCTGGACAATCGCATGATTCTTCCGAACGGGTGCGATGGCACAAGCCGTTCGCTTAGTTTCTCGCCAGCATCGATACCTTCCGCGCTTAGACTCGCTACGCGATGAATCGCCCACCTCGACCTCACATCGTGGGTAAACTCGTCTTCCTCCGACAGGAGTGCAATCAAGATGCGTGCCAAGCTAACACTACGGTGGTACGTGTAAAATTTCGTCTTACGCGTTGAGTACACCGGCACAAAGAGGCAAACTAGGCAATGTGTTCCTGGTGGGCGGAAAGAACGGCCTGCTATCGTTGAGACGAGGGAATAGACTATGGAATCAGAAACGGGGTACTGGCTCGCTGAAATACACATTGCTCGATGGCGTTTCTGACGGATCCGCCCCACCCTCGATACTCGATGTACTCCATTTCGTTAAACCGAAACTCAACACCGACCGTTTCAGTACCGGACCCTACATCAACGTTCTTCACAACACCTGTCAGATTGGTAACGTGTCCCAGTCCAGGAAGTTCAAACTCCAAACGAATAGTCGATCCAGGACGCAACCACGCTGGTCGTTGAACCATGGTCACACTGCATCCTCCCTCGCTGAGATCCTTGAGTAGGCCACCAAAATAGCCGCTGGCAGGCAACACTGAGGCAGACCGATTCGTCTGGTCCGCCTGGATCAAAAGGATCGGTTCGTTAGCAGAGACTCGGAGATGTTTGCGCAGATGCATTTCCTCCACGGCCTTCGGAAAGGCCACAAAGAGTAACGGCACCGGTGACCTCATCAGATCGCGGATTTCACTGCGATACCCGACAAGTTTACCTTCGTGAAGATAACTGACGGTGCATGGAGTCCCGCTCTCGACTCGTTGGTCATGGCTCAGCAGCACCGGCCATTCACAAACGAGCCATGCGTGATCCTTCCACCCCAACAGCGTTGAGCCATACATCACCTTCTGCCCATCGCGCACCAACGAGAGTTTGATGGCTAATCCTACCGATAAGAATGCTGCTGGGGAGGGAGTTGCCTCAACTATGTCGTTCATGGTGATCCTTCTTCATTGCGCAACCGCGATGAACAGCCTCTGATGGGCTCTATCGGCCCATCAAGGACTTTTCTTGAGCACCAAGGATACGAGATCGAGCGCATTGATTGAGAACGACTTGTAACGGACAAGGTCGTGCACGCAGCGTCAAGTTCGGCGTTTTTTTCGCCGATAACGCACGCGAACCAGCTGCACGGGGAACGTCCGTTCGGCAGCGTCTCTGACTTGGAGTCCACCAAACAATGACCACTAAACACATTTCGGTCGACCAACTAATCCCCGGTATGTATCTCGTCGAAATGGACATCCCTTGGTACCGGACCCCGTTTCTTTCCCATAAATTCGCCATCAAAGACCTGGATACCATTCAACTCATGAAGCGTCATGGGGTCAGGATGGTGAAAATCGACACTGGCAAGGGAGTGGATGTGCCACCGGCTTCTGTCCCGACCAACCCAGAAGGTCCTGAGCACAAAACACCACCACTGGTTCTTGAAACACCCCCGCCGACCGACACCACCACATCCAGTGGAGCCACAATGCCCCGTGTGAATCAACCAGCCTCGGTCATCTATGCGCAAGCTCAGGAAGCCGTGGAACGCATTTTCAATGATCTGGAGCGCGGTATTCCTCCTTCACCTGAAGCGACGAAAGCCATTGTGTCGACCGTGCTCGACCAGGTGCTTAGTGATCATGCCGCGATGGCCACGCAACTCGCCATTCAGAAGATTAAACAGTTTGATCGGTCCCTGACGGCGCATGCCCTTGATACCTGTATCCTCGCGCTCATCGTGGCCCTTGAGAGCGGACTAGATCAACCAACCCAGGAAATGGTTGGGATGGGGGCCTTGCTGCATGACACGGGGTATGTGCGGCTACCCCGTAATTTGGTCCGAAAGCGAGAGGAGTGCACCGGACAGGACAAGACTCTCCTGGAACAGCACTGTAAACTTGGAGTCGCCGTGCTCTCGGAGCGACCCGGAATGCCTGAGGATGTCATACGTATTGTCAGAGAGCATCATGAACGGAGCAATGGAAGCGGATTTCCAGCCGCGCTCCGCGGTGATCAAGTTTCACACCTCGCGCAAATCGTCGGCATCGTCGACTTTTATGATGGCATGGTGACCCGACGTGGCACACGTCCCTCCATGATGCCCCATGATGCCGTCCGGGAACTATTCTTAGCCGGAGAGCGCAGCCAATTCGAGAAATCTCTCGTAGAACTGATGATCCGGAGCATCGGAGTCTACCCTGTGGGAAGTTTGGTCCGACTCAATACTGGAGAACAAGCTGTGGTCGTTGGAGTCAATCCCCAGCAACGACTCAAACCACTCGTCAAGATCACGACCAACCCACAGGGAGGCTCCTATCCTAATCCGATCGAGCTAGATCTTGCCGTACCATCTGAGGACCATACGGTACGTTCGGTCCTCCGTGTGCTCGACCCAATTCGTGAACGAGTCAACATCGGGATTCACCTGGACAATTCTGACTTGCGAGCCGCGTAATGTCCCATTCCCAGAGAAAGCGAGGAGCATCTCATCGTCGGACGGCAATCGACTCGTGGCGCATTCCCACCATTGCCGACCTGCTTGAAAGCTTGCCGATCGGTGCCCTTATCCTTAACCACGACCTCACGATCCTCGCTGTCAACCGAGAGGGACGCCGGTTCCTGGGCCCACGATCACGGCCCCCCCTGAAACAATCCTTTCCCGCCTTCTGGTCGACACTCACGGCATCTGATGCGGACTTGATCACGGCACAACTCGCCAGAGTATTACGAAGCGGTCATCCAATTGCCTCGAGACAACAGCTCCATCTGAAACGGACCGGCACCCTCGTTCCAGTCGAATGGACATGCACTCCGAACATATTCGGCGACGCCACTGTGCTGATGATCTGCATCCGGGACTTGTCTCAGGAAATGGAGGCCAAGCACGAGCGCGACCGCCTTGCCGCCATCGCGCATGAAAGTCCTTCACCCATGATCGAGTTGGACCAACATGGCAGCCTCCTGTATGCCAATCCCGCCATGATTTCGTTACTCTCTCGATTCGGCTATAGCCTCGAAGGATTTCCCAGCGTGGCACCCGTTCACCTTATGACAATCATCCGGCGATGCCTCTCAAGCGGCCAGATCCTGCACGGCGAAGAAGTGCGGCTTCCCAAAGCCAGTTTTTCATGGACCTTTCGTCCGGTCCTCCCCGACGGAGTCGTCCGTGGGTACGCGACGGATATGACCACCGTCTATACGACACAACAGACACTCCAAGAGACCGCCACCCAACTTAGTGAGAGCAACCAACGCCTCGATCAGGCACTAGAGAAGGCGACGGAGTCGGCCCGCATTAAATCGGCGTTTTTAGCCACTGTCAGCCATGAATTACGTACGCCGATGAACGGCGTGATTGGGATGACCAGTCTGCTGATGGAGACTCCGTTGACGCCCGAGCAGCATTCGTACGCGGAAACCATTCGTCAGTGCGGTGAAGCCCTGTTGCAATTGATCAATGATGTCCTGGAATGCAGCAAAATTGAAGCCGGAAAGCTTGAGCTGGAGTGCCTGGATTTCAACCTACGGACCACTGTCGAACAAGTCTTGGCACAGTTTGCCGAGCGGGCCGAGACCAAGGGGATTGAACTCACCGGACTGGTACATGCGGCTGTTCCGACCGGACTCAAAGGAGACCCCGGACGCCTACGTCAAGTCCTTACCAATTTGGTTGCCAACGCCGTGAAGTTTACGGACAAAGGAGATGTCACCCTCCAAGCGTATCTTGAGGACGATAGCACGGATACTGCGATGATCCGATTCGAGGTGACGGACAGCGGAATCGGCATGAGTCCCGACACCCTTGACAAACTTTTCCGCCCCTTTGTTCAAGCGGACAGTTCCACAACGAGAAAATATGGAGGGACCGGTCTGGGTTTGTCAATTTCAAAACAACTGGTGGAATTGATGGGAGGTCAGATTGGAGTACGCAGTGTCGAAGGGCAAGGCAGTACTTTCTGGTGCACGGCACGCTTCCCGAAACAGGTCGGTTCGCTCCCTGCCATTCTTCCATCCGGTGAGCTCACGGGGAAACGGGTCTTGATTGTCGATGACAATGAATCGAATCGCATGATTCTGCACCATCTCGTCTCCGGATGGGGCATGAAGGACGACCTGGCTGAAGACGCCGAGTCCGCCTGGGAGCATATCACTGATGCCAATCGGAGAGGAACCCCATACGATCTCGCCATATTGGACGTCATCATGCCGGGGAAAGATGGCTTGCAGCTCGCGCGCGAGCTGAACAGTCATCCGGATCGGGCCCACACTCGTCTTGTGGTCATGACATCCATTCTTCAACGTGGACACGCGGAGCAAGCTCGGTCAGCCGGTGCTATGGGCTACCTCCCCAAACCCGTGCGACATGATGACTTACGGGGATGTCTCCGAACCGTGCTTGGGATGCAGGATGATCAAGAGAGGAAAACCGAGCACGTCGGATCCATCGTTCCGCAACTGGTTACGCGACATACCCTCGCCGAAAGCGTGCAGCACCAGCATGTGCTAGTCGTGGAAGACAATATTGTCAACCAGAAGCTCGCCGTGCGGATGGTCGAGAAGCTGGGATACCGACCGGATGTCGTCGACAACGGACAAGAAGCCTTGGCAGCGCTTGCACAAGGACGATATGCCGCCATTTTGATGGATTGCCAGATGCCTCTCATGGACGGCTTTGAGACAACCAGAATCATTCGCGAACGTGAAGCGTCCGACACTGGTTTGAGTTCGGGATTACCAGGTTCAGATTCAAGACCGAGTCATACAAACGGCCACGATGACACCTCCAAATCGCTGCGTGAAACTCACCGACATATACCAATCATCGCCGTCACCGCCAATGCCATGCAGGGCGATCGTGAGCGTTGCTTGGCTGCCGGCATGGATGATTACCTCTCGAAGCCGATCAAGCTCAACGAACTACGGGCCGCACTTGCGCGCTGGACGCCAGCTCCACCTCAGAAAGTCCATGCGTCCAAGCTGATGCTGCCTCCTGGCACTCCTGATCCTGCCCAAGGCATTTTTGATCACACGCAGATGTACCAGAACATTGGAAGTGACAATGAGTTGTTTGGCCAGCTCGTCCGTCTCTTTTTGGATCGCTATCAGGCGATGCTCACCGACATTCGAAGCGCCTTGGCCGATAGGAATTCGTCCGCAGTCGAACGAGCCGCCCATACGTTTAAAGGTACCGCTGGAAATCTGTGCGCTTCAGAAGTCGCACTCGTCGCCAGTCGTCTTGAGGCAGTCGGTCGTCTTCAAACGCTTCACGAGGGCCCCCCCGTGTACGCACAGCTTGAGATCGAGGTCTCGCGACTGGTCCAAGTACTGGAATCCTATCGCAATGGGTACCCGGCCCTAACACAAGCAGCCGCCTAACTCGGTATATTCACGAGAGTTTCCACTTCGACTGCCCTTAGGCGACAGAACGCGTGTAACCCGCGTTGTTCATGACGGCGGCATAGTCCCACTAACTTATGCAGGACACTTTGCAGCGGACCGTGGCTCTTCGGAGATTGGTGGCTGGGAGGACGATGCAGGAAAGAGCGGAAACCGAGTTGGATATTCTTCAGAGAGCACCAACTGTGTACCTAATCTAGTCTTGTGACTCATGACCAACGGACCTCGTAGATTTGCCGTAATGTGAGATGGGTCGTCAGAGGGAATGGTCAGGATGACGGCCAATGCCAGATCTTCTTCTTTCCCGCTGTTCATCTCCGCTAAAATATCGGCGGGCACGCTGACACGATAGTCACTGTGGAATATGACAGGATCAAGAATCACGAATGCCAACCCAGGTTCATCGATCGACTGGAGCCATTTAAACGGAGCCTCTGTGTCATGATCCAGAATGACATACCGTTGGGACTCCGGGAATCCCAACACACCTACGGGAAACCGGACAATGCTGTTGTCCGAGATTTCGAATGACCCAAATCGGGTCGATCTGCATTTCATGTCGACATCCTTATGAGACCATTCCGCGTTTTCCAGGGATCAATCGGCGAAACGCATCGAGGGGAACCGCTTGGGTTTTGGCCGCCAAGCGATTTTCTTCTTGAATCCGCGTGTAGACTTCCTCCCGATGAACAGCGACCGCCGGAGGAGCCTCAATCCCCAAACGCACTTGCCCGCTTTTCAGGCCAAGTACGACGACCCTGATATCAGGGCCAATTGTGACGCTTTCTCCACATCGACGGGTCAATACCAGCATACCTGCCTTCCTTGACCGAATAGTCCTTCAGAGCATTATCGGCCATGACTCCAACAAACTTGAGAATCCATCCTAGCGCAGGTACTTGAGGAGAGTATTGTCGAAAATCCGACCAAGCGTCGCCCCTGCGGCTTGGATCGCATACTCTTGCACCGTCAAATCAGAGATGGTCCGTGCTAAATCGATATCCTCGAACGACGACAGCGTATTAGTGGCAAGCTCCTTGGCCTCGTCCAATGCCAGCGACGTTGACTCCAAACGGTTCGTCAACGCACCCACATCTCCCTGCGCTGCCGCGACTTGACTGATCGCGCGGTCCAGACTATTCAAGCTCTCAACAATCCCTGCTTTGAAATTTCCTCGAAGAGCTGCCAGCAATTGTTGTACCGTATCAAACACATTCACGTTGGAACCGCTAAAAACCTCATCCCCACGCACACTGGTACTGACAATCTCCCCGTCAGCTACTTCAATCTGTTGGTTGCCGGCATCTCCAGCATACCGAGTATGTGCACTCACGTGAAACAGATCTCCTGCAGCCGGTGCAGACGTGCTATGAGTGATGCGGAATTGAATTCCATCGAATGTAACAGGAGCACCAGCTGTATAGGGTTGATTAGCGAGGACTGCTTTTGAAGCCAGTGCGAGGGTAAATCGATCCCCGGTGACAGGCCCGGTCCCCGGTGTATTGGAAAGCACGACGCGAATACCATCGAATTCGATGGCGCCACCTGACACATAGGTATTCCCGGATGACAGCGTTGCCCCGGTGGTTGTGTTTCGCACGGAATACTGGGACGACGACGTAAACTGTATTTCGTACGTGTCGAGTCTGACCTGCTGTGGATCAACAACGCCAGCATCGGCAACGCCCACCCGGCCGACATTGGCAGAATGCGGCGAGACCGTGAGGGGAGCCGAGACATTCAGGACATCAAACGTTGTCGCCCCACTAAATCGAACGATATAGTTGTCGTAGGAGGTCGTACTAGGATTCAGCACTTGTCCTTGAGAGATCAAGGCTCCTCCGCTGTTTGTCGAGGCCACGTGAGTCGCCACGGTCGTCGCAAACGTGGCACCACCGTGACCTGAACTACCTCCGTTGAATCCGAGCAGCGTACGGGCCGACCCCCCGGACACGTCCACCGTGGAGCTTGCTCCCTCAGAATTGGACACGATGACAAGACGCGCATCCTCATATCTGACTGACACGCTCTTACCCGCAACGGTTAACGTTGTATCGGCATTGATTCGGCTCTGTACACGCGCAGCTAACTCAGAACCGGTCAACGTCTCGACACCTCCGGTCAAATCAATCGTGCCGGAAGTCACGCCATCCACGGTGACCGTCAGCGTATCTGTACCCGCATTCGTCAGCGTCACGGGCGAGGACAGCGTCAATCCTGCAGCAAATCCATGGCGGCTTGTGCCACCAAACACCGGTTGATGCTCATCGTATTCGGCATTTCCAAGTTGAAGCAGGTGTTGGAGGAGGGCCTTGACTTCTTGCCCGCCTGCGGCTCGCTCCGCGGCACCGTTGGTATCAGAGGCATACTGAACGGCCAATTGTCGCACTCGAGAGAGGGTCGATGTCGTACCCTGCAATGCCGTATCGGCCAGATCCAGTCGGACCGTTGCCGAAGAAATATTTCGAAGATGCTGTTCCAGTTTCGCTAAGGTGGTTTTTTCTCCGACGATCCGATGGAATCGCCCGGGATCGTCAGACGGCTGCAACACCTGCTTGCCGGTTGCAAGATGTTCCTGCAATTGCAGCGCTCGCGATCGAGACCGTTGATAGCTGTTGACGAGGAATCCAAAGACCTGCTGTTCCGTCACGCGCATGGCGCACTCCTTGGTCTATCGCTTGAGCGAAATCAAGGTCGACATCATTTCATCGGCCGCGACGATCATACGCGAAGCAGCTTCAAACGCTCGTTGAAACTTGAGTAAATTGACCAGCTCCTCGTCAAGCGAGACACCAGACACCTGGGCGTGAAAACTTTGGAGCTGTTCTTGGCGAACTTCCTCCGTATCAAGCCGCTGTGTGGCAACCTGAGAGGCCACCCCTAAATCCGCCGTTGTCTTGCGATAGGAATCAAGCAGTGTTGCATTATCGAGGCTCGTGATGGTTTTCGATTGCAGCGCAACAAGATTGAGGCCGTTCTGATTGTTCCCTGGGACACCCGCTCGTGTCGACGAGAGTGCAAGCTTTGACGGATCGGACAGCGCGACGAGAATGTCTCTCGCGGCATTCTCGCGAGAGTTGAACGCCAAAACATCGTTGGCCGCCGGCGCTCCCGATACCGTGACGGCAACACCGTCAACATGAAACGTTTGAAGACCACTGTAGGTCCCGGATGCTGCAGTAGCCGTTCCCCCAGATAGGCCGAGGCCTGCTCGTGCTGTCCCGCCGGTGACGTCGACAGCACTCGTCCCACCAGTCAAATTGGATCGCACCAGCAATCGGTTCGTTGTACGATCAAAATTTACCGTGACTCGTCGGCCTGCTGCAGTCAGTGTCGAATCTGCGTTGATTTTGTTCTGCAGTTCAGCGGCTAATGCGCTACCAGACGTGTAAGACAGACCTGGGGATGCGGCTCCGTTGAGTGTAATGGTTCCTGACGTTGTTCCATCGACCGATACGACCAACGTGTCGTTTACCCCGGAGACGATAGTGAACGGAGCATCTACTGTTGGAGGAGTAATGGCTGTTCCGGTGTAATTGCCATGAATTCCAGCGCCCGTGGTCGCATCGACAATGGTATAGCTGTTCGTGCCGCTGAACCGAACTTCGTAGTTATGGAATGTCAGGGAGCTTGGCGCCGTGACCACTCCGCTGCCAATCGTGCTGGATCCTGTATTGGACGCGAGCGCCTTCGTGGTGACCGACAAGCCCGAGAAGACGTCATTCCCGGTCGAACCATCGAGGCCATATCCCACGCGATGCAGTTGATTCACCTCATTGATCAACGATCCGGCCAGCGCATCGATACCTCGTTGAACCGATGGAATCGATTGGTCTCGAACATCTAACAGCCCACGAAGGCGTCCAGTTGAAATCAAGTTGCTGATGATAGCCGGTTGAGTTCCTCCAATATCGTACCCGATTTCGAGAAGGCCCTGGTTGTCCGGCGATTCAACCCCCACCAAGTGACGGGTCGTCTCCTGATCAACGAGCACAAGACCTCGAGCTGTAAAGACCGAGATGGTACCATCTGATCGATCGAGCGTGAACACTTCCACTCTCGTCGCCAACTCATTGACGGCAAGATCTCGTTGATCGCGAAGGTCGTTGGCATTCTGCCCGCTCACCTCGGCTGACTTTATTTGGGTATTGAACTCTGCAATCTTTGCGGTCAGCGTATTGACCTCGTTAATCGTCACCCCCACTTGGACATCGATCGCTCGACGAGTTTCAACCAAATCCGTATTGATCTGGTGAAACGCTCCTGCCAAGGTCGAGGCTCTTCCCAACACCACCGAGCGTGAGGAGACTTGTGATGGTGTGGTCGTGGCATCCTGGAAAGCCTTAAACAACTCGTTGAGTTTTCCCGAGAGCCCCTGACCTCGAGCATCCCCGAAGAGGCTCTCTAGTCGATTGAGCTCATCTCGAAGGACAGTGAATTGCCCGAGATCTTCCTGAGACTCCATCACCTCGCGGTTAAGAAAGACGTCCACTGCTCGCCGGATCTCGGCAATTCTTACACCGGTTCCGACTTGCCCAGGGCTTCCATCGACCGGACGTTCTTCGGTCAGGACGACTTGTTGTCTGGAGAAACCCGGAGTATTGACATTGCCAATATTGTGGCCCGTGACGGTCAGTCCCTGTTGCGCCGTAAACAGGGCCGTCTTGGCAATGTCCATTAATGCACTAAGTCCCATAGATCCTCACCCTTGCCGCCTGATGACTGCGGCCGGCACATGGTGCTGTTGCCGAGCGCCCAACTCCGAATACAGATCTCCGTCAGGCAATGACTGGCGGTGCGCTTCCAGCGCTCGAAAGAGAAACGATTGAACGCTGTGGATCAGCACCTGATTGGCGGCAATATCCTGTTTCACCGCCCGAACCTTTGCCGCCAGTCGCTCATACTGAGCCAGAATTACCCTAGCTTGTGGGCTTTGAACTCGGTGGAGTATGTCAGTGATCGTTCGATTGGGGAGTGGCACCTGATACGCATTGGCGAGGTCGTCAAGCAGCAGATCGAGCTCGTCTTTCAGCTGGTGAAGGGACTCAAGGATCGAGATCCTGGATTGATTGATGGAAAGAAATTCGCTCAGTGCCATCCGTTTGATGGCATCTCGCTCCTGAACAATATTCTGTGTAAGGAGATCACAGTGAGCTGATTCACGGGCGAGAATATGGGGCAACTGCTCGAGAGAGATTGAAGCATTCACGATCGGAACCTGCCCATCCATGGACCAGATCGAGGATCCGTTGCTGTGACGACTCGACGGAGATAGATTCTAACCGCTTAGAGAACAGCGTCGGTCAAAACCTGCTTAATCAGCGCGTCCCCAACTGCACGACCGCTGATATCGTAGGTGCCGCTGTCAAGTGCACGCTTGATGCGATCGACATGTTCTGCCCGCAAAGAATCCGGCTGATTGACCAACTCTCGAATCCGTTGCAGTTCCTTAGCTTGAGCCGAGATCTGAACCTCATCCTTACCAGCCTTGGGCTGGGCCGTCGGTTGCCGAGCAGCTGCGTTCTCAGCCTCATGCACTCCAAGGAACACTTTTGCAAGATGGTCAACTTTCCCATGACTTGAAATCTGCATCGTCCTACTCCTTCCCCGACTCCTCCAACTCGTGTCCTGAACGATCAGTGCCCTTTATCCCTGTCGAGTTCCTTATCGGTCCCTCACAGGAAAACTTGAGGGTTCTGCAGGGGAACCTGAAAAATATTTTTCCGCGTGCTCTTGGACCATCCGAGCAATGCCGATTCCCCCAGATTCTGCCGCTCGTCGTCCGATTTCCTCATCATAGAATGAATGGAAATACGCACCCTGTTTATTGGCTATAGCTCCCTGAGGGACGGTTTCTCTCATAACCTTCAGTAAATGCGATACAAAATAGGACTCAAACTGTTTCCCAGCCTCGATAAGCTTCTGACGCTCCTTGATAACATCCTGTACGATCAATGGGTTATGAAGATTATTCAGCTGACTTTGGGGAAGCACTCCTCCAGGATCCATATATAATGGTGACGACATCAACGCCAGACTCTTCTCCCAGCCTGCTTGGGTAATCCCATCCATAGAAGCCTTCAAATGATCTCCAGATTCGCCTGAAGAGCCCCGGCCGACTTGAGCGCCGAGAGAATCGCCACCAGATCGCGTGGCGTGACCCCCACAGCATTGAGTGCCTGCACCACCTCGCCTAAGGTGATCGTTTCATCGACCACCATCAGACGGGATTCCTGCTCTTTCACCTCAGTCTGAACATCGGGCGTGACAGTGGTTTGCCCCGCCGCATTTCCCACAAGCGGTGCCGCCGGCTGAGAGACATTCAACGTGTTCTTGACCGAAATCGTGAGATTCCCGTGCGAAATGGCACAGGTTGAAATCCGAACGTGTTCGCCCAGCACGACCGTCCCCGTCCGTTCATTCACCACAACCTTCGCAATGGCATCAACGGACACATCAAGCCCCTCAATCGAGGCAATATATTCCACCACTCGACCGTGAAAGACTGAGGGAATGGTTGCCTTAATGTACCCGGCGTTGATGGCTGACGCGCTACCCTTTCCAAAGGCATTTTCAATGGCTTCAGCTGTTCGGATCGCGGTGGTAAAGTCCGGCTGACGAAGCAGAACGGAAACGGTGTCCCACGAATCGATGTCGACGGGAAGTTCCTTTTCGATAATGGCACCACTCGGCACGACACCGGCTGCTTGATGATTCTTGGTCACCGTCGCCCCGCCAGCCCCACCAGTGCCGCCAAGAAATCCCCCGATCGATACCGGTCCTTGTGCCACGGCAAATACTTGCTGGTTCGCCGCTTTCAGCGGCGTGAGTAGAAGCGTCCCTCCTTGCAAACTTTTCGCATTAGCCATCGAAGAAACCACCGCATCCAACGTCATGCCAGGCTTTGAGAAAGGAGGAAGCTTCGCGGTGACCATTACTGACGCGATATTTCTCGTGAGAAGCTGAATAGGATCGATGACCAGATGAACCCCCATCTTGTTCAACATCGACATCATCGCTTGAATCGTAAATTGTCCACCGATAACACGATCGCCCGTGCTGTCCAACCCGACCACCAAGCCATAGCCAAGTAGCTGGTTTTCACGTACCCCTTCAATGGCACCGATGTCCTTGATCCTCACTGCGTCGGCATCCACCGGCCAGAGGGAGTCAGTCGCCAAAAAGCACAGCAACACGAACAATCGTAACGCCATACAGCTCTTGTCCTCCGTCGAGTTAGGAACGCCTCGTGAGTCCCGGTTGGGGCTTGGGCCCGAAAATGACACGTGACAACCACCCTTGCTCCTGCACCACTTCTGTATGGACGTTGCGCTGCGGCTTCTCCGCTAGCGGCATGCGAGCTTTTCTGAGCAAGGGCGGGGGTGGAGGCATGGAATCCGCCCTACGAACGACTCCACTTCTGAGCATCATTTGCAGCGACTGCACATTCAGCACTCGCCGTTTGGAGATCATTCTTTTGGTGGTTGGACGTCTCATCGGGATCGGCATAGAACGACTTCTCATCAGAACGGATACACCCAGTCAAGAATTCGAACGAACCAGCCCGGACGCTGAACATCATCCAATACACCGAGACCTGAGTATTCGATTTTGGCGTCTGCGATGGCACTCGACGCCACGGTATTCTTGGTATCCACGTCCACTCGACGGACGATCCCTCCGATGGTCATCAGCTGCTTTTCACTGTTGACGGTGACTTCACGCCGCCCCTCGATCCGAAGATCCCCATTGGAAAGCACCTCCGTGACAATCGCAGAGATGGTCCCTGTCAATGTGCCCTCACGATTGGTGGAGCCTTTCCCGTCGAACTTGTTATTGGCGGTCGCATTGATTCCAAACCCCCGTTTCGTTTCATCGCTGAAGCGGATCCCTGGAAGCCCGATATATCCCATCCCGCTCCCGACCATGCCGTTCTTAATCGTCGAATCTCGTTGAACCGCCGTATCGGCAGACTTGGACCCTTTATGAACTTCGGAAACCTTCACGGTCAGAATATCCCCGATCCGCATGGCACGCATGTCCTCATAGAGATAGGCTCGTCCGTTTTCTTCCTGCCAGAGCGAGCCAAGCGTCTTCGGAGGAGGGATCAACGGCATCGTCACTTTGCTCGACGGGCTTGGCGGACTTGAACATCCGTGCAAAAACATCACGGTCATGATCCCGAGTCCCGCAAGGGCAAGGTTGGACTGCATTCGATGACCGGATACCATAGAACTCGCCATGCGCTCCTAGAACTCCACTTGTACGAGACTGGGTGCCACAACCTTCGCTCTCAACTCTCTGCCGGAATCAAGATTTGCAACCATAATGGTCTGTCCGACTTGGCCGCTTGATTTGGTGATGCCATAGGCTTGAATTGATAGACCCCCTCGACGCGCTTCGATCATGACTCGGTCACCCTTCTTCACCACAAGGGGAAGCTTCACAAACGCCTGGCGCAAAGGGGTATCAGGCGGCAATGGTCGTGCAGCGCTCTTGCCGATGACTTCGTCTCGATCAGTCAGGAATGGATGATTCCACTGAAGGATTCGAATACGCGCGGTTTTGAGATCTGCCCCGTCGATCAGCTCCTCCGTCTTCAACAACCGTGTGGGAACGATGGCATCGATCATCGCCGACACATCCGCCATGACCTGAATGGTTTTCCAGGCTTTCCCGCCCACCGTCACCGCCACCGGGAAAACCCTCCGTCCCAAGCCGTCGTCGAATCCGGTCGGCAAGACATGGAGTTCGACAATTCCCGATGGTGCAGAAATCGGTTCAGTTGGATCCAGCACCGTCACCGTGATCGTCTTCACCTTTTGTGACCAGGTATGCTCTAAGTACCGCTGAATCGCCCCCTGCAACAGATCACCATTAATCTCTTGCATCGCGAGTCGCTCACGTTCCTTCTCACCCGATCGAAGCTCGTGTCCCGCATTCACCAGTGTGACCGTGCGTGTGTCGACGCGAGTTCCGGCAGAAACCACAGAGGTCCAGCCAGTTACGCCCACCGAGAGCCACAAGAGGACAAGTCTGATCTTCATCATGCTACCTCTACCGTCTGAGATTGTTGGCAATGGCCATCATCTCATCGGAGGCCTGAATCGTCTTCGAATTGATTTCATAGCTGCGCTGGGCAATGATCATGTTGACCATCTCCTCCGCGAGATTGACATTCGAGCTCTCCAGAAATCCCTGTTGAATCGTGCCGAACCCGGTCGTGAACCCCCCGGTTCCTTGTGTGGGAGGGCCCGATGCAAAACTATCGATGAACAGGTTGTTCCCCATTGCCACCAAACCTGAGGGATTGTCGAACCTGGTCAGCTGAATCTGACCAACTTGTGACGCCTGAGTCACACCGGGGAGCAACACAGACACGGTACCATCCTGACCGATGTCCACCTTGAGCGCGCCGGACGGAATGGTAATGACCGGATTCAGCAGATCACCATCACCGGTGACGAGGTTCCCGACGTTGTCTCGTTTGAATGAGCCGTTCCTGGTGTACATAATGGTGCCGTCTGGGCGAGACACTTGGAAAAACCCGTTGCCATCGATTGCCAGATCCGTCTCATTATTCGTTTGACGCATATTTCCTTGGAGCCATTCCTTTGCCACGGTGGTCGGACGGACCCCGGTCCCGACCTGAATCCCAACAGGGAAAACTCCGACATTCGATGCGTTGGTGCCTGGAAGTCGCTGGATCTGATAGACCAGGTCAGCAAACTCCGCTCGGCTTCGCTTAAAGGAATTTGTGTTCACGTTGGCCAGGTTGTGCGCGATGGTATCAACATTGATCTGCTGCGCCGTCATCCCCGTTGCCGCTGTCCACATGGCACGAATCATGGTAACTCTCCCTTACGTTGGTGATTCATACAGGTCTTACCGGCGATGACGTGCGCGCTGTCTTCATGCGACTCGTCCGATGTCTTGAATCGCCAGTTCAGCCATGCGATCGATCGTTTGAATGAATTTTTGAGCGGACTCGTAACTCCGCATCCCTTCCATCATCTTCACCATTTCACCGATTGAGTTGACGTTCGATTCCTCGATATGTCCGGCCAAGAGTTGCGGATTCTTGACAGGTTTGCCTTTCTCGGAGGCGAAGAGCCCTTCGGCGGACTTGACCGGCATCTCGTCCTCTGGAAAATCCATAATTTTAATCGTCGTCACAGGCTTATCATCCACTCTGATATCGCCTTGGGGAGTGATGTCCACCTTCCCTGGAGGAATCTTGATTTCCCCTTTCGTTCCCATCACAGGATAGCCCAGTCCATTCACTAACCTGCGCTGGTTGTCCAATGACAGCATGCCGTTCCTGGTGTATCGAACCCCTTGAGGCGTCTCCACTTCCAAAAACCCTCTCCCCTGAATCGCGAGATCCAGCGGATTACCGGTCAGCCTGATGCGACCGGCTTCGAACGTCGTTTTCATCGTGTGCGGTGCAACGAACGCACGTTCGGTCGCTCCAAATGGTCTGGCCACAATTTGCTGTGCTAATCCCCCACTATGGCCGATCGCTGGAATGACCGCTTGGTACTTGGGGAAAATAGCTTTGAACGCCTGTTCATCTTGCTTGAAGCCAGCCGTATTCACATTCGCCATATTATTGGCGAACACTTGCATCCGCCGTTCATGCGCCAACGCACCGGAGAGGATTGGATAGATACCACGATTCATCGAAGCAACTCCCTATTGGTCCCGACACAAAGACAGCAACCCTTATGCCAAGGTCATCCACCTGCCCATTTCAAGATCGCACAATCCAAAACTAATGAAATGTAGGAGAATGACGACAATGCAGCATGCCGAACATCATGCTGCAGCATGAAGCAGTCGTCCAGCCAGGAACAATTCTACCCAGCGAGCGGCATATTTTTCCTGGAACGACACCCCACCCCCATCATACTCATCGCAGATCCTACCTCCTTCCCAAGCCGATCAGAAACGATGTCGGGAAAGACCTGTTCATGCTGTTTGTGATCTATGTCGGCCACAATTCGTACGGACGGACAATGGGGCCGTGTTCGTCTCACGGCTGTTCCGATGGGGCCTCTGGCTCTTGGGGATCCGCCATCAACGGACAGAGCCTGGTTGTCCGTGGCAGAACGGGCGTGTCGAGCGGTTCATTGGCACGGTGAAACGGGCGTTGGCGACGGAGCCGATTGCGGATGGGCGTGATTTCACCGACGCCCTGTGGGATGTGCGCATCTGGTACAACCACGATCGTCCGCACGACCATTTGTGGGGCCGGACGCCAGCCGAGGTCTGGGCAGGGATCGATGTCTTCGCGCCACGGGCGGGAACCGAACGGAGCATCCACCAGCATGCATCAGGCTGACACGAGCGTGTGCGGGGAGGAACGTGCAGAGTAAGCGCTGTCCGTGAGGATCGCGGACACGTCTACTCAAAATGAGGTGGACAAGAGAAAAGAGGAGGCTGCAACCGGAAAGAATCAGTCTGGCAGGAGCAGAATTCAGGTGACGAGACGGGGCTGAGGCGGGATTCGTCAGGGAATGAGGTAGCGACTCGGCACTGAAGCCTTTACTGTCCGCGCGGACGGGACACAATTCACGTTAACAACTGGCACGAACCACAAGCTTGGGAGGGCATACGGATTTTGGCACATGATGGGTGCCGTCTTGCAGTCGTAGAAGCATAGCCCGCCGGACGCTTCACAATTTCGCTTGTAGTAGGCACACGCGTTATCTGTTGTACCTGATGGGTCGATCCGGTTAGTCGGATTGCTTCTCACATACTGGTAGAGATTGATTCCGCCTCTAAACCCAATCGGATCCTTTTCTAAAAAGCTTCCGATAGTCGACTCATAAGACCTTGCTCGGTAGTAGTACAGCCCGCTCTCCGCATCGAACTCCCGACCCGTGTAGGTATACGGCTGATCAACGGTCCCCGTCTGATCGACGATGGTCCCATACGCATCGTAGCTGTAGCTCTTCGCCGTCGCGCCGGTTGAGTCCGTAAGATCCGTGACCGTGCCCAGGCCGTCCTGGTGATAGAAGTACGTCGAACTACCCTTGGTCACGGCAATCGGCTCATCGATGCCGGGGCCGTGGGTGTACCTTGCCTGCAAGACATTGCTGCCGTCGTATTCTAAGAGAATATCCTCGCCGTCGTAGATGTAGCGTTTCGTCTGCCCGTTGGCAACTTTTTCAATGCGCCGCCCGAGCCCATCATAGCGATAGGTGCTCGTAAAGGCCGCTGTCGGATTCCCGGCGACGAAGTCTTCCACCTTCGTCAACCGATTCTCCGCATCATAGGTGTACTGGGTGTAGTTGCCGGTGGCGAGCAACGTCTTTCTCGTGAGGTTCCCATTATCGTCATATTGGTAGCTGTGCGTCGCATCCGCCGTGAGCTGATTCCCCGCGTTCGTCACATTGCCTGTCGTGGTCCGGTTGCCAACCGGATCGTACGCGAAGGCTTGCGGCGCGGCGAGGAGCGGATGGCTCGCACTGGTGAGCCGATCGAGGGTGTCATACCCGAAGGTCTGCGGCCCGCGTCTGTCGGTGAGGCTAGTCCGATTCCCTACGCCGTTGTACCCGTACTCCGCCTTATTGATCTGCGTCGAGGTGGCCGTGAGTTGATGGAGGATATTGGTCACTTGCGAAGCGGGATCATAGGTGAACCCCTGCGCCGGTTGAGGCTCGTCAAGGCCTGTGCGTGGGGAACGATTCAAGACTTAGCGCCAGCCGCTTTGAGTAGTACAACTATTTCGCTGTGACCTTTAAGTTGAGCAGCACTTAACGCAGTTTGACCATTATCAGTTTTGGCAGTAACATCAGCACCGCGGTTTAACAGTTGTTTAGCCACCATCGTAAAACCTAATTGAGCAGCCCAAAACAATGCGGTCTGGCCCACAGAATTTCTTGTGTTCACTTCTGCGCCGCCATCCAACAACAATACAACACTTTCACTATGGCCGTTAAAGGTGGCTTTCCATAAAGGTGTTTCCCCATCCACATCTCTTGCATGTATGTTGGCGCCTCTCGCTACTAAGACCTTCAGGCATTCCAAATGGCCAGCCCCCGCCGCTTTCATGAGAGCCGTTTCACTTTCGCTGTCTTTGGCTTCGACATCAGCTCCTTGCTTCAAAAGCAACGCACAAGACTCTCTTTGGCCACTAGCTGCCGCGTGCATCAATGCTGTCCAGCCAGAAAATGTCATCACGTTCTCTGCCTGGTGATTCACATTTCCCCCTGCTTCGAGTAACAGACGCATGATTTCAATGCAACCTCGACTGGATGCATATTTCAATGCGGTCCATCCATGTATATCAGTAAGTTCAACTTTAGCCCCGTGCCGCAATAAAGTGCGTACTATTTCAGTCTGGTGCTCTTTCGCTGCCTGCATCAACGCCGTGCCCCCTTCCTGATTACAAGCATCCGGCGGAACTCCTCTTTTGAGCAGGTCAGCAACAGTAGTCAACTGTCCTGCCACTATCGCATTTAACAACACTTGAGATTCGTCACTCATACATCTGTTAGAAGGCAAATGCGACGGCCGCAAGCGTAGTCAGAATCGTTGCCCACACGGCGGCATTGCGTGCCAATTGCTGCCGTTGATCAGGGCTGAGAACTGGACCAGAACTACCTTGCGGTTGATGATCGGGAGTCGGATCTTTGTCGCAATTATCACATTTCTTCTCGTTATAGAATTTGAAGCATCTGGCTAATCCCTTTGCCAAATTCACAATTTCCTCTTGGTCATGATTTGGAAATTGCAAATGGGATGCTATGGTTTTTCGGTACTCCTCAATTTTCCACTTCAATACTGGGCAGGGATCAGTACCCTTGCATCGGATGCTCACGCCCTGAGGTGGGTGATATGGCCCTCCTGGCACGTGCTGATAATCAAGCCCCCATGAGTCAATCGCCGTTGGTGGATTATTCCTGACAAATCGATAGACATTTATATCATCGGAAATGCTCACGGGGTCTTTCTGTAAAAACCTCCCTGTCGTTGGATCGTAATACCGCGCTCGGTAGTAGTACAGCCCGCTTTCTGCATCGAATTCTCTCCCTGTATACGTATACGGCTGCTCAATGGTCCCCGGCGATTCGAGGATATTTCCGTAGGCGTCGTAGCTGTAGCTCTTGGCCGTCGCGCCTGCAGCATCGGTGAGGTCGGTGACGGAACCCAAGCCATCCTGATGATAGAAGAACGTGCTGCTGCCTTTGGTGACGGCAATCGGCTCATCGATGCCTGGGCCATGCGTGTATCTGGCTTGCAGCACGTTGCTGCCATCGTATTCTAGGAGAATATCCTCGCCGTCGTAGATGTAGCGCTTGGTCTGGCCGTTCGCCACTTTCTCGATGCGGCGCCCGAGGCCGTCATAGCGATACGTGCTCGTGAAGGCGGCGGTGGGATTCCCTGCCACGAAGTCTTCGACTTTGATCAATCGATTCTCCGCATCATAGCTGTACTGGGTATAGTTCCCCGTCGCGAGCAGCGTCTTGCGGGTCAAGTTCCCGTTGTCGTCGTATTGATAACTATGAGTGGCATCGGCGGTGAGTTGATTGCCCGCGTTCGTCACGTTGCCTGCCGTGGTCCTATTTCCGACCGCGTCATAGGCGAATGCCTGAGCCGTTCCTAACAAGGGGTGAGACGCACTCGTCAACCGATCAAGATTGTCGTACCCGAAGTTTTGGATGCCACGGCGATCCGTCAAGCTCTCCCGATTGCCGAGGCCATTGTAGGTGTAGGCCGCTTGGTTGATCGTGGGGCCGCTGGCCCCCAGCTGATGGAGAATGGTGGTGACTTGCGAAGCGGGATCATACCTGAACCCCTCTGCACGATCGTCGTAGGTTAAGACTGAACCCTGATGTCCGTTTCGTGGCAGACCGGGTGAGCAGACATCGGACATGAGACGGGATTGTAGCAGCAACGAAGGGGTTTACAAGAGTGGAGAGTTGGCAGTGATGCAAAGTCAAGAACCGACCCCATCTACTCGGTGCGTGGTCTGCGTTGCTTGAAAAAGCTTCATCTAGCTGGTGGGGCCGACGGAACCATGGCGTTATTCTCATTGTAATATTTGAGCAATGCATCCGCTCTAGATTCTGTTTCTTTCGCCTCTTTTGGGCGGTTCAACTTTCGGAGAATATTTGCGCGATTCTGCAAGATAGGAACTAAAACAGGAGATTCAGTACCTGAAATCGCTTCTAATATTTTCAGGGATTTCCCATAGAATCGATCGGCGTCTTGGTAATTTCTCCTTCTACCTTCAAGATTTCCAATCGCAAAGGACAACATTCCTGCAGTATAGTCTTGGCTCAATTGGGCACCGTCCATGATCTTGAGCGCTTTATCGTAGGAAGCTCTCGCCTCCGAGTACTTGCCCTGTTGTTCAAAGATCTGACCCTGCAAAGCAAGGCTTCCCACCAAATCGTAGTGATTCTGATCTCGGCTTTTTTCTCGAATTGCGATTGCACGCTTAATCAAGGCCTCGGACTCGCCAGCATTGAGCTGAAAATTCCATAGCATCGAAAAATTATGGAGCACCACAGCGACATCTGGATGAATCGGTCCCTTTGCCTTCTCCATTGCGTCTAAGGCTTGCTCGTAAAATGTGTGCGCGCGAGAGTATTGTCCCGCTTCCCGATACGTATCAGCGAGGTCCAGTAGAGACACGGCTACACTCACATCACTCGCCCCAAATAACGCTTTTCTGATTTTCAGGGAGCGCTCATATTCTACAACTGCCTCATCAAACCGATTGAGGGCTTGATAAACCCTGCCAAGCTGACTTAGCGCTATAGATGATTCTAGACTGGTATTCCCCCATTTTGCTTCAGCGCGTTTGGCTTCTTGTTTGGCGTTTTCCACTGCCTGTTCATAGCGGCCGCTGCGGATAAGTTCGTCTACGGGAGGAGAAATCTCTGACCATGGTGTAACTTTTCTCTGGCCAGCAAAAGAATTAAGCCCTATGACAGAGCTCAGACAGAGCAAACCAATGACTAAGGAAATGCCACGGCACTTAAGATTGATCTCATTCCTTATTGGCATCACACCCACACCCTGTTTCTGGACCAGGGTTCCCACACAAGGAAGACAATTTAGAGAAGACAATTTAGGGTCAGATCTTGAATTGTGCATCACTGTTCTTTCGGATTCACGATGCGGCTGATCGCCGAATAATGCAGGCCGACGGCTCGCCCGATCTCCGACAAACTATAGCCATGTTCTCCGTGGGCCCGGCGGATCGCCTTATTGCGTTGGGTGCGATCGGTCCGGGACCGGGCTGGAAATAATTGGTGGAGCGACGGGCGGCCAGCAAACCGTTGCTGGCGGGGAATCTCGGTGAAGGGCCGCTTGTCCCGGAGGCTGGACAGCAAGCGCTCAACGAACCGTTCGCTCCCGAGCAACACTTGGCCCTGCACCTGCCCCCAGGGGGAGTCCTGCCCAATGCCCTCGGCCACGAATGCCCGATACTTCCTGTGCGCCGCTGCCCGCTGGCGGCCAAACTGAGAGAGCAGCCAGTCGACCGTGAGACCAGCCGATGGTGGGACCAGCCCCGCAGTCGCTCGGTAGCTGGACCAGAGATAGGTGTCCGGTTCTCTGGTGAGCCGAGCCCGCACCGGGTTGAGGACGACGTACCGGCAGAGTTCGAGGAGATAGTTGTCCCGGTCCACGAGGATCGCCTTGAACCGGCCTTGGAGCACATGGCCCACCCGTTGGTGTCGGCGGTTGAAGGCTTGGGTATAAACGCCGTTGAGCTGGCGCATGGCCTTCGACAGATTGGCGTCAGGGGTTTCGACGACCAGATGAAAGTGGTTGTCCATCAGACAATACGCATGCAGCAGGAGATGACACCGGGCCACGACCTGCTCGAGCACACGTAGGAACCGCGGCCGGTCCTCGTCCTGCAGGAAGATGTCTTGTCGCGCGTTGCCGCGGGCGGTGACGTGGTACAGCGCGCCGGGATATTCGAGCCGGAGGGGACGGGCCATGGCATCACTCTACCGCAGGAGTCAGCATAGTTCAAAATCTGACCCCACTCTATGAGCTCTGTCCGCGCGGACGGGACAGTTCCCATCGTAGGTGTACGACTCACCCTTGCCCAGCGGATCGGTGGTGGAGATCAGTCGGTTCCGGCTGTCGTAGGCGAAGGTGGAAGGTGGTGGGTGTAAACCTGCGCTCCAAGACAATTAGTCACTCGCCAAAGTCTTCACCCATTCCCAATCAACTTCGAGTCGATTGATGTCCTGCGGAGAACTTGCGTACTCGCTCACTGTTAAATATCCAGCAATTTTGCGACAGTCAAGATAAGCGATCCCTCGTGCAACAGGAGAATAACCCTCACTCCGCAACACTTTTAATAAGATCTTTGTAACCTTTGACCTTAACTCCGCATACTCATCACCCAATCTCCCAATAGAGCGCACTACCATTTCTGCAAGAGATGGGGATAGCTTTCTCGATTCTAGTAGGGATAACAAAGTGGGCAATGTGTCCTTTTCACCCCAATGTAAACAGAGAGCCCAGATTGCTTCTGATTGGATGTCTTCATTCGCATGAGTCAGAAACGATTTTGCCTTATCAAAGACCTCTCTGGATGGTCTTTCATTCAATTCCCTACTTAGTATTTGCAAACCCAGCTCCACATCCTTCAAATCACTCGATTCTAGAAGTCGCAATAGATGCGTGCTCGAATCCATTATTTACTGCCTCTAAGCGTGCCTTGCATCAGATTGATCATATTTTGAGCTCTTGCAATTGCTTCACTAACTTGACGTTGAACTTCAGGGGAATGCATGGGATTGTTCAGACTGTTGGCAAGGTCATCGACGTGTCCCTGTAAATTCCTGACGGATTGCTGCATTTCTCTCACGTGGTCATAGAATCCGCCACCGGGCTTGGGAATACGTTCGCCAGACAGTTCCTTGGCAACCCCTGAAAAATCTGTTGGTTTCGCATGGTCTCTTATGATGTTATCAATCTTCTTAATGTGTCTCTTCTGCGACTCTAATAGCTGGCTTCCTACTCGACATGGTTGCAAAAGTTGAGCGAGCCGCATTCCAAGTCTCTGAGCGGAAGCGATTACTGGCGCGCTGATCCTTTGAGCCAAAGCCACAAGCTCTTGGATAATGATTACAGGGTTCTGTCCTGATGGATCCGAAAAGTTCGGGGGATTTCCTTTTACATATGAATAGAGATTTGCGTCACCACCTTCAAACCCGATTGGATCCTTCTGTATAAATCGTCCAGAGCTGGGATCATAGTACCGAGCGCGGTAGTACATAAGCCCGTTCTCAGCGTCGAATTCTCTCCCCGTATACGTATACGGCTGGTCCAGCGAGCCGGGTGATTCTAGGATGTTCCCATAGGCATCGTACGCGTAGCTCTTTGCAGTCGCGCCAACACTATCCGTCAGATCGGTGACCGAGCCTAAGGCGTCCTGATGGTAGTAATAGGTTGAACTGCCTTTGGTGACCGCAATCGGCTCGTCGATGCCGGGACCGTGCGTATAGCGCGCTTGCAAGACGTTCGACCCGTCATATTCCAGCAGAATATCCTCGCCGTCGTAGATGTAGCGTTTCGTCTGGCCGTTCGCCACCTTTTCGATGCGCCGTCCAAGGCCGTCGTAGCGATACGTGCTCGTGAACGCGGGGGTGGGATTGCCCGTCGCGAAGTCTTCGACCTTTGTCAACCGGTTCTCCGCATCGTACGTATACTGGGTATAGTTGCCGGTGGCGAGCAACGTCTTGCGAACCAAGTTCCCATTATCGTCATACTGATACGCATGCGTGGCATCGGCGGTGAGTTGGTTCCCGGCGTTGGTCACATTGCCGGCTGTCGTTCTGTTCCCGACCGCATCATAGGCGAAGCTCTGAGCCATGCCTAAGAGCGGATGGCTTGCAGAGGTGAGCCGATCCAAGTTGTCGTAGCCGAAATTCCGGATCCCGCGCCGATCGGTCAGACTCGTGCGATTGCCAACGCCGTTATAGAGATAGTCCGCTTTATTGATTTGCGCACTCGTCGCCGTGAGCTGATGCAGGATATTGGTCACTTGCGAGGCGGGATCATAGGTGTAGGTCGTCTGCGTCCCGTTGGGCAAGGTCATCGCCGTGCGGCGGGAGAGGGCGTCATAGGCGAAGGTGGTCGCGCCCGCTGGACTGGTGAGACTGGCGAGACGATTGAGCGGATCGTAGGTCGCGGTATTCGTGTTCGTGCCATCCGCCAGCGTGAGTCGATTCCCGTTCTTGTCGTAGGCATACGTCAGCGTCACGCTCGGCTGAGTGGAGCTGCCCGCCGTGCTGGTGGTCAAGAGCTGATTGGCTTGGTCATACGTCATTGTCAGTGCGCTGTCCGGATCCGTGACCGTGAGCAGATTGCCCACAGCGTCATACGTGTAGCTGGTAGCCAGAGTACCAGGAAGAGTCTTGCTCAGCAATTGATTCACCGCATCGTAGGCAAAGACAATCTGGTCCAGTTTGGGCGTGATCCGCTTGGTCAGGTTGTCGTTGCCGTCGTACTCGTAGGTTTCAACTTTGCCCAACGGATCGGTCGTGCTGAGTAGTCGATTCCGGCTGTCGTAGGCGAAGGTGGTCACCTGATTCTTGGCATCCTTCACCGTGAGCAGATTGCCGTTCCCGTCATAGCTGTACTGCGTGATCCCATTCAACGGATCCGTGACCTTCTTCAACCGATTCTTCGCGTCGTACTCGAACGAGGTGATCCGATTCAGATGATCTTTTGAGGTGGCCACATTGCCGGCATTGTTGTAGGTCAAGGTCGTCGTCCGATTCAGGGGATCGGTCGTGGTGAGGAGCCGTCCCAGCGTGTCGTAGGTGAAGGTGGTGGCGGGGTTCGTGGGATAGAGCGCATCGCGCGTTACGGTCAGCAAGCCTTGGGCATTGTAGAAGAAGCGCGTGACCTTATTGTCGGCATCCGTGATCGTGAGCGGATTGCCCTTGGCATCGGCCTGCACCTGTTGCGCGGAGAGCGGCGTGGCCGTCATCGTCATTTCCATTTTCAAGACCCGTGACGGTGCCATTCGAAACCGCGCGTCGACAAGGGTCGAATCTACCCAGCATGCGGCACATTTTTCCTGGCCGCCATCGCGATTTTCCGAACGACTCCTAGCTGATCGCTTCGAGGGTGGCTTTGAGTCGGATGATGGCTTTTGTATGGATTTGGCAGACTCGCGATTCTGTCACCTTGAGCAGTTCTCCGATTTCTTTCATGGTGAGTTCTTCGTAGTAGTACAGCGTGAGCACCAGCCGTTCCTTTTCCGGCAACATCTGAATCGCCCCGGCAATGGACTCCCGTTCACGCTCATTCACCAATGAGGAGAGCGGATCGGGGGTATGGGTGTCGGCCAACATCTTCACGACTTTGTGCCCGTCCGGCTCGTGGAGGCTCAGATCGTCGACACTAATCATGACCGCCCCCCTGGCACGTGTGATGAACTCATCCAGCTCTTCCAGCGACATCTTCAATTCGGTCGCGACCTCCTCATCCTGGGGCGGTCGACCAAGTCGGCTCATGAGAAGGGTATGGGTTTTTTGGAGCAAGGAGATTCGTTCGTGGACCGATCGTGGAATCCAATCCATGGCGCGGATCTCGTCGAGCATCGCGCCTCGAATACGAAACTCCGCATATGTTTTGAACTTGGCTTCCCTTGTCGGATCATACTTTGTCATGGCATCCATCAATCCGATCGTGCCGACCGAGATCAGATCCTCAGCATCCAGATAGGCTGGAAGCCGAAACGCCAATCGATGGGCCATGGCACGAATGACGTGAGCAAACTCTTTGATCAGTTGCTCCCGCCTCGCCCCTTGCGCAGAAAAGGATTTCCGCTCGTGTGGTAATGCCGACTTACTCATAATCAGTGTATAACCTTCTGCTAATTGCCGGCGTGCGTCGCCGACCGTTGCCACACTAACTGCATCGAACTTTTTGGGAGCACAGGCTTCGGCCATTGCACGATCTGCCTGGCGAACTTTTTAAAGGCTTCAGACGCCGGTGCCTCAGGGAATAATTCCAGGACGGCCTTCTGCTGCATAACGGCCATCGGCACATAGTCGTCATACGGAATGGCTCCAACCAACTCGAGAGCGACATGCAAAAAGCGATCCGCCGCGACATCGAGTTTCCCGAACACCTCCGAGGCTTCTCGAGGGCTTTTGGCTTGATTCACTAATATCTTGAAGCGACGTGCACGATATTGACGCGCCAAGACCTTAATCAAGGCATAGGCATCTGTGAGCGATGTGGGTTCTGGCGATACCACAACCACGGTCTCATCAGCGGAAGCGGCAAAGAATGTCACACTTGTGGAAATACCGGCGCCGGTATCAATCAATAGGACATCCATCCCGCCGGAAAATTGCGCTAACTGATCCTGAATGATGAGCTGTTGGGATTCTGTCAAGGTCGTCAGCTGCGGGACCCCGGAACTCGCCGGTAATACATGAATACCTGCTGGACCTTTCAGCACGATTTCGTCAAATGTATGGGTCCCGGCGAGCACATCTTCAATCGTGAGTCGTGGGACCAGGCCAAGAAGCACATCGAGATTGCCGAGACCGAGATCGGCATCCAGAATGAGGACTCGTTTCCCAAGTTGCGTCAGTGCCATCCCCACATTCGCCACAACATTCGTTTTTCCCACACCACCTTTTCCGCTTGAGACGGCAATCACTTGGGGGAATGACTCACCTTCCAATCGGACAGGCTCCGGCACCAGGGCAGACGATTTGGATCTGAGCTGCATAGTGTGACCTCCAACTGCGTTATCGGTGATAAGTTCCCGTTGCCGCCAACGCCAGATTCGCTTCCGCTGATCGATCTGACTCTCTGACATGATCGTGCACACGTTCCGAGGTACCTGTCGTGAGTCGGGTGGCGAGAACTTCCGGGGAGGCGACCTCAATATCCCCTGGGACCCGCCGTCCAACACTCCAGTACGACAGCGGGACACCCGTCGCATGCACCGTTTCGAATATCGTCCCGGCGGATTCCGTTTCGTCGAGTTTGGTAAAGAACAAACGGAGATCCGGAAGTGCCCTCACGCATCCGGTCATTCGACAGGCGTCTCGCGCTCTGATAGAGGCTGGTAGGACCAGATGGGTAGCAATAGAATCCTGCTTCAACAGGCCACAGAGATCGTGCGCCAAAGCCAGATCCGCTGGGGTAATACCCGGCATATCCATCAACACAAGGTCCACCTTCGCATGACGGCGCAGCCCTGCTTGCACCTGTCGAGCCGAGAGTGCACAGGCAAACGGGACTCCGATGATCTTGGCGTACCGCCGGAGCTGCTCCACTGCAGTCTCGCGATAGGTGTCAAACGTAATCAAGGCGACCGACTTCCGCTGCTCCAGGCGGTAGTATGCAGCGAGTTTGGCGACAGCTGACGTCTTCCCCGCTCCGCTCGGGCCAATGAACAGCTGAATCGCCGGACGTACCGGACCATGATCCAATGGGCCGGTGACGCGCACACGCCGCACGACTTCCTGGTGGAGCGCGCGTCTCATCATCTGCTCGTCTGGAACATGCACCAGTTGCTTGGCCTTCAGCGCCTCGCTGAGGAGCCACTCGGTCGTGGCTGGATGCATCCCCTGATCGCACAATGCTTGACGGAGAGTCGAAAACACCGGGATCGATTGACCATCCCCTGCCGGACCTGCCTTTGGCGAAAGATTGCGTAGCAACTGACTCAATTCGTCATACACCGCCCGTACCTGGCGACGCTGATTGGGTTTCCCAACGGATGCGGTAGGCTTGTGTGGTGGCCCTTGTTGGTGATGCTTTCTCCGTTTCGTCTCATGAATAGGTTCCAACAACCCTCGCAAGGTATGCTGGAATGTCTTCGCCGGATCATCGGCCGAAGGGCTGTCTCCTGACGTTCGTACGGCCGGCACGGATTCTTGAGGCGGCCTGCTCTCTCGGACAACCTGTGGACGCTCATACTCGGCGGCCGCCATCACCTCCAACACCGTGTGATTGAAGACTCGGAGAAGTCGCCCTCCCTCGCGCACCTCTTTGGAAGACAGGATAATGGCATCCGGTCCCAATTCCTCCTTGATGGCTCGGAGGGCATCCTGCATGGTGAGCGCGTGAAATGTCTTGACCTTCATAGGCTATCCTAGGATGACTGTGCCAACTCGAAGTCAACTCGCACCGTATCAAGCGACTGCAAGCGAACAAACGAATCGACCTCGTTAAACCCCATCACCGGAACCGAATGAAGTATGCGATCGCTGTGGCGACGAAGATGCCGCCGAACGGCCTGTGAACAAATGACGATCGGTTGTTGCCCTCGAGCCGCCACCCGTTCGGCCGCCTGTTTAATTCCCGTCAGAAGCTTGTGCGACACGGTCGGATCAAGCTGTAAGGACGCGCCGGGCGGAAGTGCCGCAACTTGGTCGGCCAGCGACCGGTCTAGCCGAGGATCCAGCGTAATCACCTGGAGGCTTCCGTCTGATGCTTGATACTGTTTGGTAATCGTCCTCGCCAAGGCTTGCCTGGCATATTCCGTCAGCAGTTCAGGATCTTTACTGTTCGAGGCTTGATCAGAAATCGCCTCCAGAATGGAGCGCAGGTCTCGAATCGGAATGCCCTCTTTGAGCAGGTTACCGAGGACCCGAACAACTGTTCCCAAGGGAACCATCGTCGGAATCAGCTCTTCCACCAGCTTGGGATGGGATTTCCCAACCTCATCCAGCAGCGCCTGAACCTCCTGGCGCCCCAACAATTCGTGACCATACCGCTTCACCAGCTCTGAAAGATGAGTGGCGATCGCGGAACTCGCATCTACCACGGTATACCCGGCAATCTGAGCCTGTTCTCTTCCAGCTTCCGGGATCCACAGTGCCGGCAGCCCGAATGCGGGCTCCTTCGTCGCAATGCCCTGGACCACCCCCTTCTGCCCCGTCCCTGGATCAATCGCCAACAGATGCCCAGGCAATACGTCCGCTTTGGCGACCTCTACTCCCTTCAACATGATGGCGTATTCGTTCGGCCTCAACTGTAAATTATCGCGGATGTGGATGGGAGGCACGACGAATCCCATTGTTTCCGCAAACTGCCGTCGGAGCGCTTTGATCCGATCGAGTAACGCGGTACCTTGAGTCCCTTCCACCAAACCAATCAGTCCATAGCCCACTTGCACTTCCATCAGATCTAATGGCGTCACACGGGTTGGCCCCTCATCAGCTTTGGGAGCCGTAGGCGTCGGGGTTGGTGCAGCTTCCCGAAGCTCCTCTTGATGCAAGTGATAGGCCATCCAAGCCACTGCACTGCCCAATATCAGGAAGGCCAGATGCGGCAGGCCAGGGACTAACCCAAGCGCGAGAAGAATCCCCGCTGCAATCCCGACCGGCTTGGGGGACATCAGCAATTGCTTTGTCATCGCCCCCCCCAAGTCCATATCTGAAGCTGCTCGTGTCACGACAATACCCGCTGCAGTGGATACGATCAGCGCTGGAATCTGTGCGACCAAACCCTCGCCAACCGTCAGGACCGTATAGGTTTGAGCCGCGAGTCCCGGACTCATCCCTTGTTGCAAGACACCGATGGCTAGGCCGCCGAGAATATTCACCAGGGTGATGATCACCGCGGCGATGGCGTCACCTCGGACAAACTTGCTGGCTCCGTCCATCGATCCGTAGAAGTCTGCCTCCTCAGTGATTTCTCGTCTTCGTCGGCGCGCGTCGGCTTCATTGATCAAACCGGCATTCAGATCAGCATCGATGCTCATCTGTTTCCCTGGCATCGCATCCAACGTGAAGCGTGCCGCAACTTCGGCGACACGGCCTGCTCCCTTGGTGACCACCACAAAATTGATCACGACGAGAATCGTAAAGACCACGAGACCGACAGTGTAGTTACCGCCGACAATGAAATTGCCAAACGCCCGAATGACCTCACCGGCCGCTCCGGCTCCTTCGTTGCCGTGCAGAAGGATGAGTCGCGTCGAAGCGATATTCAGCGACAATCGGAACAACGTAATCATCAAGAGAATCGATGGGAACACTGAGAACTCGATGGGACGACGTACTTGAAGGCCGACCAAGAGAATGATGACGGAGAGGGTGATGTCGAAGCTGAGCAACAAGTCGAGGATGAACCGCGGCAACGGGAGGAGCATTACCATGAGAATGGCGACGACCCCCACGGACATGAGAATGTCCGGGTGCTTGATGAAGTGAGTTGAGCCCGCTGGTTCCGTGACGGTTGCCATAATGGATCGCACTTACGACCGACTCACGCCGTACCCCCTCTCGCGCGATACACAAAGGCCAGGATCTCCGCCACCGCGCGATAGAGATCGTTCGGAATTTCTTTTCCGATATCGACGAGCCTGAATATCGTCCTGGCGACAAACTTATTTTCCACGACCGGTACGCTATGATGTCGTGCCAACTCTCTGATTCGTTCCGCAATCACACCGGCACCTTTGGCCACCACGACCGGAGCCGTCATCGTGGCGGTGTCATACTTCAATGCCACTGCCAAGTGCGTGGGGTTCGTAATCACCACATCAGCGGTTTTGACGGCCGCCAGCATGCGCTTCTTGACCAACTCACGCTGAACAGTTCGTACGCGACTCTTAATCAGAGGATCGCCTTCCGCCGCCTTGTGTTCTTCTTTAATTTCCTCCTTCGACATGCGGAGACTGCGTTCCCATTCATACCGCTGATAGGCGTAGTCAAAGACCGCCAGCAGCGCGATCGCACCCGACACCGCCAACCCGACCTTGAACGCAAGACTCCCCGCCATCGGTAACACACCGCTCAACTCAAACTGGATCAACTCCGGAATCCGCAGCACGTCAGGGCGAGTCACCCACAGCCCGATTCCTGTGATAATGGCGATCTTCAGCAGCCCCTTGACGAGTTCCATGACAGAACGCAACGAAGCCAGACGTGAGAATCCTTTGGCTGGATTGATTCGACTCCAATCGAGTTGAAAGGCATTCGTTCGCCACAACAAACCTGTTTGGAGGAGTGTGGCCACACTCCCCAAGATAAGGACACCCGCGACGATCGGAAGACTCAACGCGCCTACCGTCACGCCGGTCTGAATAAGAATCGTATAGACTTGCTCAATCGAGATGTGGCGATACCACTCTCCGGGAAAGGAAAGCGTCAACCCTTGGCGAGTCATCTCCGTCATTTTCAGAAGACCAACCGGCAACATGGCACCCAACAATCCCACGCCGCCTAAGAGCACGGCCGCGGTTGACACGTCGCGACTCACAGCGACCTGTCCTTGCTTGCGTGCCTCTTCCTTGCGTTTGGGGGTCGCCGGCTCTGTTTTATTCCCCCGGTCCTCAGCCATGTCCCAGTGCCCTCATGAGTCCAAAGATCGTAAACTGCAATCGTTCGATTTCTTGAATCAGGAGTTCCACTGTGAACGGCATTGATATGCTGAGTACCGCCAATCCACCGACAATGGTGATAGGAAAACTCAGCACGAACACGTTGATTTGACTGACCGCCCGTCCAAGAATCGCGAGCAGAATGTTGATCATCAGAATGATGACGAGCACCGGGGCGGCAAGCTTGAGCCCAATCATGAACATGTGTTGGGAGAGGCGCAGCACCTCATCTCCAGTTCCTGCCGGAAGCGAGGCGCCAAATGCCGGGATGGATTCATAGCTGGACACAATAGTCGCCACGATGAGCATATGTGCATTCAATGAGAGCAAAACGAGCGACGCCAGAAGGGTGAAGTACTGTGCCATCAGCGGTGTCTGGCGCGATGTGGCAGGATCAAGGAGCTGCACAACACCGAATCCCATCTGTACGCCAATCATTTCCCCCGCAACCTCAAACGCGCCAAAAAATAGCCGGACAGCCAAACCAATAGCCAACCCGATGATCAGTTCGCTGAGCAGCCCGCCAGCCAGTGCAAGGGGATCGTAGGGCACCGCCGGAAGATGGATCAAAGGAGCCAGCAGCACTCCTAATGCCAGCACCAACGCTCCTTTCACCTTCAATGGAACCGAGCGCCCACTCAGGACCGGCAACGCAGCAAGAAGTCCCCCAATTCGAGAAATAAGGACCAGGAACGCTTGAAACTCGGGAAGGAGCACCTGAATGGTTTGTGTTAGCGCCATCGTTCGTTCCTAGCATCCGGGCGAAACCGTTCGTCCAGGCTGATCCTCACATCGCTACGTACCTTGCCATCACTTCCTGTGGCATCCATGATGACAAGGCTTCAGGGTCTCCACTAGTGTGTTTCCAAAGCCCGCTAGCGCACGTAGTTTGGAATGTTCATCAAGAGATTTGCCATGAACGTCGTCATGACGTTCAGCATCCAGGGGAGAAACACTAATAGCGCTCCAAAGAGTGCCAATACTTTGGGAACGAACGTCAGCGTGGCCTCATTGAGCTGTGTCATGGCCTGGAACGCACTGATGATCAGACCGACGAGTAGACTGAGTCCTAAGATCGGAGCCGACACGAGCAGCGTAGTTTCCAACGCCTGCCGGCCCAATTCCGTCACGATTTCAGGTGTCATCGACTGCTCCCTACTGAATCATGTCCAGAGTCGCCGTCAGCCGCATCGCACACAACTCCCGTTGCCTCAGTCACTCAAACGACCATGGAGTCATTGAAAACTGCGCACCATCGAGCCGACAACGAGATACCAGCCGTCGGCCAGCACGAATAGAATCAACTTGAACGGGAGGGAGATGACGACCGGAGGCAGGAGCATCATACCCATCGACATCAAGATGCTCGCGACAACCATGTCGACGATCAGAAATGGAATGTAGATCAAGAATCCGATTTGAAACGCGATTCGCAACTCGCTCAGAATAAAGGCAGGAATGATGGCATGGGTTGGAACATCCTCTACCCGATCCGGTTTGGGTATGTGACTTAACTGAATGAACAACTCAAGGTCCTTATCCCGCACCTGTTTCAGCATGAACCCCCGAACCGGCTCTATCCCCTTCTTCCAAGCATCCTCATAAGAGATCTGTTCGGCAAGCAACGGCTGCAGCGCATTGTTGTAGACGGACTGTCCGACCGGCGCCATAATGAACATCGTCAGGAACAGGGCTAAGGACAATAGGACTTGATTGGGAGGGACTGCTTGTGTCCCGAGCGCTTGCCGGAGGAACGCCAGAACAATGACGATCCTGGTAAACGACGTAACCATGATGAACAGGGCCGGCGCCAAGGACAGCACCGTCAACAGAATCAGAATCTGGATGACGACAGCCATTTGCTTTGGGCCACCAGTTCCAAAATCAATACTGACAGACGGGCCGTTTGTAGCCGCTTCTGCTGCCGATACCAACAGCAGCATCCCCGCCCCGACGACAAGCGTCCAACCAAGGAGTCGTGAATGAAGGCGATCAGTGGCCATGCGGTTCCTTATCATGATCAGCCCAATGGAGCGGCTGTCGTTGAAGCCATGACGCTACATCTGCCCCTGGAGCCGCTGTCATCTCGGTGGAAGACTTCTGAGCTGACATCCCAAGCAATTCCCGGAGATGGGCCGTATTGCTGATCCGTCCCAAGGAAATGAGATCGGTCGCCGTTGCTCCCACGATCAGATACTCGCCGGCGACTTCCACTAAACTAATCGTCTTGCGTGGGGCAAGATACCCACTCGCTAACACCTGAACCAGTGGCCGGCCACCGGAATTCCCTGCTCGTGGCCCCATCACCCGACGGGCCACAAATGCAACGATGCCGATACACAGCAACACCACGGCCAGCGCCGAGACGGTTCGAATCAGGCTATCCCATACGTCAATCACGCGTTCTCCCTTGGATCATTTACCGGAGCTGTTGAACACGCTCAGCCGCACTGACCACATCAGTCAATCGAATGCCGAACTTTTCGTTCACCACGACGACCTCACCGCGTGCAACCAGTTTATTGTTGACCATCACCTCCATTGGTTCGCCTGCCAATTTATCGAGCTCGATGACAGACCCTTGCGCCAGCTGGAGCAGATCACGGATCGCCATTTTGGTGGATCCCACATACACCGCGACATTCATCGGAATATCTAGAATAAAATCGATGTTCTTCGAGCTGCCTCCGGTTTCTGAATCCTGAACAGGCGGAAACGATGCAAGCTGTGGAGACATCCCTCCACCGGTCTGGGAATCACGAGGTGTGGTGGATTCTGATTCGGCCATGATCGTTCGCGTCCTCCGGTCCCGCTTATGTCAACACTTTGGTCACGCGACATGCGTGATTGCCCTTATAGACCCCGGGACTCCCCTGGAACTTATGGTACCCTTCGATAAAACAATCGAGCGGATCACCCGGTCGCTGATTCAGTAACACCACATCCCCGGGGGAGAAATTGAGAACATCCTTGACCGTCACCGTGGCAGTTCCCAGCCGAACGGCGATCGGCAGAGGACATTCCTGCAAGCGTTCTCGGAATCGTTGACTCCAGTCTCCATTCTGATCGACTTGATCGGATACCAGGCCCGAATACAATTTTTCTTTGATTGGTTCGAGCATGGCATAGGGATATACGATATAGAGCTCACGGGCGGTTTCTCCGAGAACAACCTGCAACGTGACGACCATCACAATTTCCGACGACGTCACCACCATCGCAAACTGCGGGTTACTTTCCGATCGCACATATTCCACCTTTACGGGTGCGACAGCCTGCCATGCCTTTTCAAGATCAACCAACGCCTGCAGCAGTAGCTTCTTGATCACGCGTAACTGCACAGGAGTAAAGTCCCGGCCTTCCGGCTTCACGTGAGTTTGCCCCTTGCCACCAAAGAAATAATCGATAATCAAGTAGACGAGAAATGCATCCATCACATAGAGGGCGCTACCACGTAAGGGCGACATATGAAACACATTCAGTGAAGAAGGCTGCGGAATTTTCTTGAGAAATTCACCGAACTTGATCACCTGAGTCCCGACCACCACAAAATCAATGGCGTCACGAAACATATTAGTCCAGGCCACGGATTGCCGACGAATAAACCGGTCGTTGATCATTTCCATCGTGGGCATTCGCCCGCGAATGATCCGCTCCTGATTGAAGAGATCGTATTGCGCCACTCCTTTTGTAGTCGTTTCACCTTCCTTGGGAGTCGTGTCGACTTCTCCGGAGACCACCCCTTTCAAGAGGGCATCAATTTCGTCTTGTGAGAGGATTTTTTCCATACGAGTGATCGTTACTGAACGACGAAATCCGTGAAGTACGCGGACCGCACACCCGGCTTGGGGAGCAGTCCATTGATCCGTTGCGTAATTTCATCTCGCAATTGAAATTTCCCTTGCGTGGTCCTCACCGCATTCACATCCTTACTGCTGAGTAACACAAGAACTGCGTCGCGGACCTGTGGAACTCGAGCGGACAGGTCGGCAGAAACGGCATCATTGTCGACTTCAAGCTTGACGGTCAGCTTCAAGTAGCGGACGTCCGGGACGTCCGCTAAATTCACAATGAACGGATCCAGATCAAACATGACTCCCGGAGCGGCAGTCTGTCCTGATTTCCCACTCGTTCCGCCTTGTGCGTCGGACTTAGCCGCTGTCTCAGTCTTATGCTCATCGGCATGTTCTGCATTTTTATCGGATCCGCCGAAGAACTTGACGGCGACAACCGCTCCCCCCACACCGAACAGGAGAGCAATCACCGACACAATAATGAGCAACTTGATCGGGAATGCCGGCGCGATGGCCGCTCCAGCGGTTTTGTCCTCCGTCTCGGCTGCATCTGCCATAGCTCCTCCTTGAAGGCCTCATCGCCCCCGTGAAGCAACTGCAATGCATATGCCATTGAACGGCTTGTGGTTGCCGGCCACGGAGCTTTGCAATAGATGTATTTCCACGAGGTTTTAGGAGAGGTGGGCCTGGTAGCTGGTACCTTCCCACTATACCGTCAGGCGAGTCGTTGACACCGTCAAGAAACTGACATGAGGGGAAGACGCGAGGAGTGGCACGGTGCCCCCAGTAGGGCTCCGTGCCTGAGAACGAGGCCCGGGAAGAATCTTCCTCCCGGGCTACAACCGATACATCTATCGTTTCAGATTCACCAACTCTTGAAGCACCTCATCCGAAGTCGTGATGACCCTCGAATTCGCCTGGAACCCTCGTTGGGCTGCAATCATCTCAATAAAACTTTCGCCCAGATCGACATTGGACAACTCAAGCGTGTTCGCAAGGACTCTTCCAAGACCAGCAGACGTGGCTGCCCCGATCAACGGTTGTCCCGATGTACCGGATTCAGCAAACGTGTTTTTCCCGGTTCGCACAAGCCCGAGCGGATCAGGGAATCGTGCCAAGGCTAACTGGGCCAGCGGCCGGACCTGCCCATTCGAGAATCTTCCATTGATCATCCCGTTGGTCTCCACACTGAATGTCTGGAGCGCTCCGGCCCCAAATCCATTTTGAGATTGCTGAACCAGCCCTGAGGCGGCACCAAACTGAGTAGTCAAGTTCATGCCGTTCCCCCCATCAGTCGTGACACTTGTACCGAAATTGAAGCCAATCGCTTGATCGGCCGTTGCGCCGACAAAATCGATTTGTGACTGTCCGACTGTACCTCCGGCCGTGCCTCCAGCCGTCCCACTGTCATAACTCGTGACGACACTCTCCGTGTCCAGTGCACCGGATGTCGTGAAGGTCAGGGAACCGGACGCCAACCGCACGAGCCCAAGCGAGGCATTCACATTCGATGCATGATAATTGCCCGTGACGATTTCGTTCGTACTGCCAACCACGTTATACGTCCAGGTGTTCGCCGCTGTCTTCGTAAAATAACTCGTCAGGAGATGACTGTTACCCACAGAGTCATAGACAGTGATCGACGAGGAGAAGCGAGACGTCCCGGCCGGGTCCGCAAGGGAAAATGTACCGGTCGTCGATTGTGAATTGAGATTGGCACCGATATCGACGGTGCTGGTCGGATTAGGAGGAGCCGTGGTCGTCGGAAGAGTCACGCCACTGATGCTCGCAGTGATCAGCCCACTGGTGTTCACCTGAAAACCCTGGAGCAGAAATCCACTCGGATCCACGATCTGATTTTGCGAATTCAAATGAAACTGCCCGGCCCGAGAATAAAACGCCGCCCCGGCTGTGTCACGAAGGACAAAGAATCCGTTACCGTCTACAGCCAAGTCCAATGCGTTGCTCGTGGTGCTGAGTGAACCTTGGCTGAAGTTCCCTTGCACACCGTTGAGCGCAACACCCAGACCGGTCTGAATCGCTCCGCCCGCCCCTCCCAGGGAAGAACTAATCAGGTCGGCAAAGACAGAGCGGCTGGACTTGAATCCCACGGTGCTCAAATTCGCAATATTATTTCCCACGACCGATAGCGCATTGCCGTTTGCGTTCAGCCCGCTGACGCCCGTAAAAAGCGACGACAGAATTCCCATCGGTACAGTCCTCCTCTTTGTTATCTCAGCTCGACAATCTCGGACGGATTAATCGACAAATCACCGACCAGAAGTTTTGCCTGCCCTTCTTCCATGCGGATACCGGACACGGTGAGGGTGGCACGCCCCTCAACTTTCACCGACTTTCCTTCCCCGTCTGCTGCGGAAATGACATAGCGGTACAGACCCTTCGGCATCTGCACTCCGTCCTGATTCTTGCCATCCCACTCGGCTGCATGCGGTCCGGCCAGTCGATCCCGATACTCGAGAGTCCGCATGACTTGTCCGTCTGCATTCTGAATGCTGACGAGAACTTTCGCCGCATTCTTCTCCAGCGAATAACCGAAAGTGGCCGGTCCCTCTCCCAACTGGACCAACGGGTGGCCGATCGTCACCGTGCGGCCAACCATGGGAAGCAGTGTGAATTGTAACGACGCCGTTTGTGCGTCGAGGCTCTGCTGTAGCAACTGCGCTTGTTTGGCGCTCTGTTCGAGCTGGCTGAACTGCGCGAGCTGCGACACAAACTCGGTATTGTCCGTCGGCTTCAATGGGTCTTGGTTCTTCAGCTGCGTCACCAGCAGTTTGAGAAAGTCGTCCTGTCCCAGGGATCGAGGTCCTGTTTTTTCAGGCGTGGATGGGGTCACGGTCGTGCTCAGTCCTGCGGGATCGATCATGTGGAGTCTCCCTTCGTCTTACGCCACCACGTTCAGCCGCCCCTGGAGGGGACGGTACATCTCATCCGACCACCCGTGAGCCTGCTCCTGTACGCCCCCCTGGGATCCTTGCTGTCCGGATTGTCCCTGTTCATGAAACAATCCCTGTTGGAACGAGCGCCCACCATGCTGACGATCGATATCGACTCGAAACTGTCCCATGTCGAGCCCGTTCGCTTGCAACGTTGTTTGAAGTCTGTCCTGTCCGTTGAGCAGGAACTGCCCAACCTCCGCCCGATCCGTCAAGAAATGAGCGTGAACGGACTCGTTCATCATGGCGACACGAATGTTGACATGCCCCAACTCCGGCTGAGCCACCTCCAACACCACTGAACGCAAGATGGAAGGAGTTGGAGGCTGCGTCAGATCAGGCACTGAAGAGGCTGGCTGTGCCGGCGGCACAATGACAGTTGGAGAAGGTGGCGCTGGTACGGAAACGGTCTGACTTTGTGCCACAGCCGCATAATGTTCCGTTGTACGTCCGTTCATGGATGGAAGGTCGACAACCGTCCCCTGAACGAGCTTGCTCTCAGGATTGCCCTGCTGTCGTCCCTCATGCTCGTGCCCTGACTGACTGAACAGCTCTTCCTGATCAACAACAAGCTGCTGTCCCTGAGGGGTACTCTCCTGAATCTTTGGACCAGCATCTCCTTGATCCTCGTGAACCAGCACAAGAAGAGGCCCCTGACTGTCCGTTGAATGGCGCACGACGCCATGTTCGCCTCGACCAAGAGCTGCCAGGTCTCGATCAAATTGACTCCCCGGCGAGAGCTTCCCGTCATGGGTTTGGACAAGCTGAGCAAGAGTGTGATCGGAGGACGAAATGGTTTCACCCGATGGTGAGGTTGGAATCGCAGCGTGAGTGGTTACAGAATTGGTCGTGCTGCCCTGCAGGGCTTGATCACCCTTGGCGCCCCCCAACTCAGTGGTCTGCTTGGCGGGGGGCTCAGCTTCTTTCTGAGCGAGCAATGCAGCCTGAGCCTGTTCCGGCCCGTCAGTCGGTAAAGGAGTTGCACCTTTCTCAAGTGAACGACTCTCGGCTGGCCGTACTGAAGCATTAGTCACCATCGAGGTTGATGGGGATCCTTCATCAGCACGACATTCGCAGTCTGAGACCTGCAAGCCATTGTGCGTTTCCGGTACCACATTGGCCACCATCGGAGCTCCTGCCTGAGACACATTCGCTGACGTCATTGACACAAACATCGATCCATCAGCTGTTGATCCGGAGTTACTCTGCGACAATGCCAATTCAGATTCATCCTGAGAACTATCCACAGTCTGACTTTGACTATCACTTAACTTTTCACTCCCTGAAGTACGAGACTGTATGGCCTCAGACCGTTCAGTTTGGGAGGCTGCAGAGTTAAGGTCTTTACTCTGCTTGGGATCCGGTCGATCCTCGACCTTATAGGATCCTCGAGGACTATCCGCATCCTGAGTGTTCCCCTTCTTCTCTTCGCCACGGACCCCTTGCAACACTGAAGAAAAACTCTTTCGAACGGCAGGACCACTGAAAGAAGCCGAACGAGTAGTCCGCACCGTCCCGTCTGAGGGAGGGCTCGATGTGGCAGAGAGTAGATCTGGGACAATGAAATCCATGTCTATCCGTCCTCGTGAGATTCCGGCAGGACTAACTACAAACCTCATGCCAGGTTGGCAGTTCCTAATGAGCTGAAATATCGAGTGGTTGTGATTCAACTCACAATCACGTAGAAGGAAAGAGGAAAATTTTACTGGGTGGTAGGCAAAAGGGATCGGGATCGGAATGGGAAAGAGCTCGTTTCAACGCTCCTTATGACGGACTCTCCATGTGTGGCAGATCCTCCTTGACGGACTCTTCTGGTAGTTTGAACGCAAATGCCAATCCAGTTGCCTGAACTCCGGAGCGGATCGGAGCGAACCTTCTGCACTGAGATGCCGATCGGACTTGGACTTGCCTTCAAGATAGTACTTGAAACGCATCGATCGTTGGCCTTTTGTGATCGAGTCAGCTCGGATCAGATGACTAGAGATTTACATGTGATTCTCCGGATGATGTACCGCCTGGTTGAAAAGCGATCGAAGAAGATCCAGGCGCAGTGCATCCTGGAATGGTTGATCAAGGTTCACTGGGTCACCTGCTCCGGCCACAGTCGGCGCTCCCAGACACATCGGCACCACTGCCGAGGACGAGAGCAGTCGAATCATGAGCCTACCCAAATTACTGACTGAGAACCGGTTATGGCACCTGACGTGCCTCAGCTCCACAGCATCTGATCGTCGGCTGCCATGCGCTGCTTTCCGGCATCTACCTCAGAACCTTCTACATTCATTGCACCCACTGACCGACGATCGTGAGCTGGCCGGCCACAATACTCGTGATGTGCCCTTCTTGGTCAAGAAGCGCAATGAGCCAACCGCTCACATTCCCCTTACCTTTGGCCCCGCTTTGAAAGTTCATTCTGCCGTTCAGCAACAGTCCCGGCACGAAGTTGCCGACCGGAGTCTCAAGACAGGTCTTACCATCCGGCATCTCACAGGGCACCGGGGTAGGGCCAACGCTGGATACCATCGTCATATTTGCCTCGTACACACCGGCAACCATTCGAGCGTGAATGGGACCAGACTGGGTGGCAAGTGGAACATTGGTATCATAGGTGACTGTGAAGCCACCGCTGATGTCGCCTGCAAACGTGCCCGTGATGTGCCGATCTCTCACAATAAACCGCCCGCTTTGACCAGCAGGCTTGACGTCACCCTCATCAATCGCCCAAGGCGTATTCTGCGTGTGCGTGCTCGTGACAATGAACGGACCCTGCTGCCCTGCAAACACCAGCTCCGAAATAGGAGCAAGCGTAGCCATGATTGTACAAACCAAGAGCAACCCCCTGGACAGAGGTGCTCGTAGCGACTGACGAATAGAGATGCTGCGTTGAGACATATCAATGTTCTCCATGAAATTAAACAAACTTACGTATTATAACTCAAGGTGTTGCAGCGTATATTATTTATTCAACAAATGCAACCTTCGAGGAGACCGGCAAGCCATCGATCGCCCTGAGGACTGATGGAAAGAGGCTGAAGATCATGCGCGTGGCTGGATCAACCAACGGTACTGTGGAACTCTACGGCGTTTGTGCCAGCAACTGTTCGGTGAGTTTAGCAGCTCGGTCCGCTTTCACCTGAGAAAGGATCGCGCCTGCCGTCTTGGACTTGACCATTCGCAGAATTTCAATCGCTTTTCTGTCTGGCAAGCGCTCAAGACGCGCTGCCGCATCCTCCGACGGCATCGATTCAAAGATTTTAGCCAGTTGAGTCCGCTGTTCCTGTGCTCCACGATCTTTGTCCGCTTGATTCTTGGTCGATTGAGCCGCAGGACGTTCCTCTTTGGCTCGTGCGCTCTGCATCCGCTTTTCCAGCGCCTCGTTCTGTTCAAGAAGCTCCTCGACCTGACTCCGCACGATCATGAGTCGTTCTTCATTCTGGCGAAGGACCTCTTCCCGTCGATCCAGGTCTCGTTTCCGTTGATCCAGCATCTCGAGTACTTCGCGAGGCATCTCAATGGCCGGTCCCTGAGTCGCCGATCGGACCGCAACCGTTGCCTCTTCCTTGGCCTCAGGCTCGTGAGGTGGTCCCTCCGTGGCAGATGCTTGCCCTTCTTGCTTGATGGAATTTTGCGACGGAGAGGCTTTGGGCTTGGGATCTGAAGAGGCTTGCCCCAACTGCACCATCACCCAAAAAAGAATCGTCGAGACAACCAATCCCCCGACCATCGTCCAGATGGGTGCACGCCGATTCCTCCTCGACCCTGGCGCAAACCATGACCAGCAGGTTCTGAGAGTGAACGGTGAACCTTTCCTGCGCCTGACATCTCTCGTCATGAGTCACCACGGCTTCGCACAGAGACCTGACGGCTGGCAGCCTCATCTGTTGCCCACTGTTCCCGGCGAGCATGTGCCGCACGCACCGCGCTCTGGCGCCGCTCAGCTACTCGCTCAAGAAGCTTGCACTCTCGCCTGGCTTCAACAAGTCGTTCCTGAGTCTGCTGCCACAGACCGGTCGCATGATCAATTCCGGCACGGACGTGCTGCAGCGCAGACCGCTGGGCATCCATTCTCGCCTCCCATTGCAACAAATCTTCAATCGTCAGGCCCTGCCTGGCCTGTTGAGCATAGGCCTCAGTATCCGCCTGAAGTTGAACCTCCATGGTGCGATACTGCTCTTCACTGTGAGTAAGCGCTTGTACGATATGTGATAATTCCATCATCAGTGAGTCGACAGTCTGTGCATGAACCTTTCGTATCGAATCAAGACTCATGCCGCTTGCCTCGCTAACGCCTCAAGTTCCTGCACCGAGGACGCCACGCTTGCAGGCTGGTCGATCGCTTGTCGGAGATATCCGTTGATCGAATCCTGGGCTTGAACGGCCTTGTCGAGTACCGCATTCATCCCAGCCTTATACGCGCCTAATAGCACGAGATCCTCGGACTGTTGATATCGGGCCATCAATTCAAGCACCCGCCTTGCGGCATCATGATGCGTCTTCCCCACGATATCTCGCATGACACGGCTCGTGCTCTGGAGCAGGTCAATAGCCGGGAAGTGATTGCGCGCGGCCAATGTACGTGACAACACAATATGGCCATCTAGAATCGATCGGACGGTATCGGCGATGGGATCATTCAGATCATCGCCATCCACCAACACGGTATAGAGACCGGTAATGGTTCCTGGTCCAGGCCCCGTTCCCACGCGTTCCAAGAGCTTTGGCAGAAGCGCAAACACCGATGGCGTATAGCCTTTTGTTGTCGGCGGCTCGCCGATGGCCAGTCCGACCTCTCTCTGGCTATAGGCGAGTCGCGTGACTGAATCCATCAACAAGAGGACATGCTGTCCTGCATCACGGAAGTATTCGGCAATCGTCGTGGCCACCAATGCCGCTCGCAGACGGATTAAAGGGGCTTGGTCAGACGTTGCGACGACCACGATGGTTCGCGCAAGTGCATCGGCCCCCAGGTCACGCTCAAGAAACTCGTTGACTTCTCGTCCTCGTTCTCCGATGAGGGCAATGACGTTGACATCTGCCTTTGTATAGCGGCTAATCATCCCTAACAGGACGCTCTTTCCGACCCCGGACCCTGAAAAAATCCCCATCTTTTGTCCACGACCACAGGTTAAGAATCCGTTGATCGCACGAACACCGAGATCAAGGGGATCCTGGATGCGAGCCCGCTGGAGCGGATTCGGTGCAGCCGCATGCAGCGGATACGAATGACTTGTCTTCAGCGCTCCCTTTCCGTCAATGGGATCCCCGCATCCATCCAGAATCCGGCCCAATAAACCAGGCCCAACCGCGAGACTCGCCACCTGACCGGTCATGGTGATGCGGCTGGCAGGTCCGATCCCCCGCATGTCCCCAAGCGGCATCAACAACACACGGTCTCCACGAAATCCGACCACCTCCGCCGTAATCGGAGCTTCACCCACCGCCCGCGTAATGCGGCAGAGCTCGCCGATGGTCGTCATCGGACCATATCCTTCCACCACCATCCCCACAGCCTGGGCTACCCGTCCGGATATCTCGATGGGTTCGATGTGCTCAAGGAGATGACTAAGACTCATGAGGCACTCCATCCTGCGCTGCGTGGCTCAAACGAGCCAACTGCGTCTCAAGGGAGGCATCGACCAATCGCGTACTGGTCTGCAAAAGACAACTCCCTCGTGGGAGTGATGGGACTGCTTCGACCTTGATTGCGAAAGAGATATCTCGTTGTCCGGCGAGTTCATCCTTGGCCGCTTCCAAGACGCCGGCATCCAAGGGATGTGCCTGTATCACCACGCTCTCGGCATCGCGCAACGCATTGATCCCAGCCTTGGCCTGAACGATGATCTGCTCCCGGCACGATTCAGCCGACTCATGAAGAATCTTGGAAGCCACTTGAAACGCCAACTCGATGACGTCCGCTTCCATTGTCTGCCGCACCGTTCCTCGTGCGATATCAAACTGTCTCGCGGCGTTGGTCAGCACGGCCAAGGTCTGTCGACGTTCATCCTCTACGAGCCGTCGCCCTTCCGCCAACCCGCGTTCGTATTCCCCTGGCCCATCGGCCTCCCGAAACGTGCCACTCTGGTCAAAGGTATGAAAGGGTGCATTCTGTAGCCGGATCGCCCCAGACCGGACGGCCGCATGCTTCACCACTGAATTCTCCCCTCGTGCCTGGTGAAGCGCCAACAAACGCCGGACTGTGGCAATGACTACCTCAGTCTGAAACGGCTTCAATAAGAACTCGACAGCCCCGGCTTTCATCGCTTTCACGGCAAGCTCGATGGTGGCCGCACCGGTCATGACCGCGCCGATGATCCGATTGTCAAGTTTCTGTACCTCTTCCAGGACGGCAATGCCATCTCCATCCGGCAGCGACACATCAACAATCACCAGAGTCGGCGCCATCTGCTTGACCATCGCCACCGCCTCCTGTCCGGAACCGGCAACGCGGACATTGATACGCTCAGACTTGAAGAGTTCGAGGAAGAGATTCCGAATGCTGTCCTCATCATCAACGACAAGGACCGTCCCCTGGACTCTGGAGAGCCTCTGCCCCTGAAAAGGCATCGACGGCATGGCCGCAGCTGCCACTAGAGCATCTCCTCTCCGACACCGGCGATGACAATACGGCCTTCGTCCTCCAGCTTTCGGCACACTTTAAGAATGTTTTGTTGTGATTTTTCGACATCTGATACTTTAACCGGTCCCCTGGCTTCCATATCATCTTTCAACATTTCCGCAGCACGACTCGACATATTCTTAAAGAATTTGTCCTTCACCTCCGGATTTGCGCCCCGCAGCGCCACAGGCAAATCTTCCTTGCTGATTTCCTTCATTAATTCCTGGATTCCACGATCATCCACCTTCACCATATCGTCGAATACGAACATCAGTGCCCGGATGTTATCGGCAAGCGTTTGGCTTTTCTCCGTAATGCGCGCCATGATGCCGCCTTCATTGGTTTTATCCATTCGCATCAGGATATTGGCAATCACCTCGGCGCCTCCCACACTGTGCGCCCCGACCCCTTTGCCCGCCAGCAACGTTTCTTGTAGCGTATCGCTCAGTTCCTCCAATACATCCGGCTGTACCTCTTCCATGGTTGCAAGTCGAAGCGCCACATCCCCTCGCATCTCCTCCGGAAGCGAAGCCAAGACTTGGCCGGCCTGGTCGCTCTCCAGGTGTGCAAGGATAACGGCCACTGTTTGAGCATGTTCTATCTTCAACATTTGCGTGAGAGTTTTCACGTCAACCCACTTCAATGCATCAATCCCAGGATAGTTTTTCTGCGTCATGGACTCAATGATCCGTGCCGCTTTGTCTGCCCCCAGGGCCTTTGTCAGCACCGTTTTAATGAATTCTCGTCCTTGGAATTGAATGCCTCCGGTGGCGCTGGCCGCCTGGAAATCTGAAATGACCACTTCTTCATCCTCTCGGGAAATCTGTGCCGTCCCGTTCATGAAGCTTCCCAGCTTCTTGATCTCCTTCGGATCCAGCTGCTTCATGACTTGGGCAGCCGCCTCTTCTCCGATCGCACGAAGCAAAATCGCCGCTTTTTGTTCACCGGTCAGAGTATTTGCCATCGCCAGACTCTAGCTTGGACTTTTCAACCATTCTTTGACCACCACGGCCGTCGCATCTGGGTTCTTTTTAGCCATATCAATGATCTGCGCTCGATCCGGTGTATTCGCCAAAGTCGCTCCACCCACTGCGGTTCCACCAGGAAGCTCAGCCACGGACGCCTCTGCCTGGGTCTGTTCTATGTTGGTCCCCAACATGGCCAGCAAGGGCCGCACGACAAATAAGAGAATCACGGCAAAGAGAAGAATCCCCACCCCGTATCGAAGATAGGGCATCCAGGGTTTCAACCCTTCCGACGCAACTTCGGCCGTCCCAGCCTGCGGTTCATCCGGCTCGGTCCCGAATTGAACGTTCACAACTTGCACCTGATCTTGTCGTTCGGCCGAAAACCCCATCGCCTTCTTCACGATGTCTTCGATACGCTTGAGATCCTCTTCCGATCGCGGAGTATACTTTCGTACCGCAGCAGGCGCGTCCGCCGTCTGGCCTTCGCCGGTCTTTGCCGCTTCATACACCCCGTCGACCAACACCGCAACAGACAGCTGCTTGATGGCACCAACCGGCTCCACTATTTTCGACACGGTGCGGCTGATCTCATAGTTGACCGTTTCATTTTTCGTTTGACTGCTGTTCGAACTGGTTTGTGTCGGCTCAGCATCCGTTCCTGGCGGCACGTTCGACTGAACGCCAGGCACACCGCCACCGACCCCGTTGCTGCCATTGGACTTTTCTTGGCCGCGCTGTTCGCTTCTCACGACCTGGCTGTTCGGATCATACCGCTCTTCCGTCGTCTCGACTTTTCTGAAATCCACGACGCTCGACACGCGAACAACCGCCTTATTGGGTCCAACGATCCGTTCCAACATCGTTTGGATCCGCGTTTCAATATCCTTTTCAATGCTTCGTTGATAATCGAGCTGCGTATTGGTCAGCCCGGCCGTCTCCTCCGTCACCGTCGCCGATAAGAGACGTCCGTGTCCATCCACCACAGTCACATCCCGAGATTGAAGCCCCTCCACACTGCTCGAGACGAGATGGATGACGCCCTGCACCTGTGCCGGCGAGAGTTGCTGTCCACCGCGAAGCGTGACGATCACGGACGCTCTCGCTTTCTCCTGCTCACTCGCGAATAACCGTCGCTCCGGCATCGCCAGATGGACGCGTGCTCGTTCCACTTCCGGCATCTGGGCGATGGTTCGCGCCAATTCCCCCTGCAACGCCCGTCGATAATTCAACTTCTGAACAAATTCGGACATCCCGATCGAAGTCTTGTCGAAAATCTCGAATCCAACTCCACCGCCATGCGGAAGCCCTTGGGTCGCGAGCTGCAGTCTCAGGTCGTGAACCTGGTCGCTGGGCACCAGCACGGTGGATCCGCCACCGGTCGTCTCATACGGCACTTTGGTCTCTTTGAGCTTGTCGACAATGGCCGCGGCGTCTTCGCTACCAAGATGGGTGAACAGCACCTGCATATCAGGCTGTTGCGTCCACAATGCGATGGCGATCAGACCGGCAATGGATCCCGCCAACGCGACGAGGATGATCATCCGTTGATTAATGGAGAACTTGGAGAACATGCCCACCCCTTAATCGCCAACCGACCTACTGATCAGATCTGCATCCGCTGAATTTCCTCGTAGGCCGTCACGAGCTTATTTCTGACCTGCATCATCAATTGGAACGACACGTCAGCTTGCTGCAACGCAACCATGGTCCGATGAATATCTTGCGTATCGCCGGTCATGAGCGCGTCGACTGCTCGACCTGCTTCCTTTTGCGCATCGTTGACATTGCCGATCGCCGACTTGAGCGAATCGACGAATCCTGGGCCGCCTGTTTTCCCAGTCGTTCCCGTGGATCCCATCGATGCCACATCGACAATAGGAGCGATGCCGGATGCCACACCAGTAATCTGTCCCATCATTACCTCCCGATTTCCAGCGCCTTGTTCCACATCGCGCGTGTCGCATTGATCGCCTGCACATTCGCCTCATACGCACGCGACGCTCCGATCATATTCACCATTTCTTCCATCACGTTGACATTGGGGAGCCGGACAAATCCTTTCGGATCAGCATCCGGATGATGTGGATCATAGATCAATTGCCCAGGCTTGGGATCCTCTTGGACCCGTGAGACAGAGACCCCTTCAAGAGCATGGGCCGATGGACCCACGGCAACCTGCCGAAACGATCGCTGAAATGCACTAGGCACAGCCGTCGATCGGAACACAACGTCCCGCCGCTTATACGGACCGCCTGATGGAGTTTTAGTTGACTGCGCGTTAGCCAGATTGCTGGCAATGACGTTGAGTCGTCGCCGTTGGGCATCTAACCCGGACACTGAAACAGCCAGACTGTCGGACATTTCCATCGTGAACCTCCTCGGTATCAAGAGTGATTCGTCAACCGTCTTCCCGCTGGGGAAGACGCAGCAATTCGTTATCGTCCTTCCCGTATGGCACTCAACAGCCCGTTAAACTTCTTCGCAAGAATGGTGGCAGCAGCGTTATACTGCATGACGTTCTCAGACAGCTTCGCCATCTCCAATTCGAGATTGACCGAGTTGGCATCGAGCGGAATGTCTCCGGCCGGCACTTCATTGAGCTTTCCCGTCACCGCCTGCACTCCTTCGGCCCCACGCAGACCAAAATGCCGAGGCTGGGTCGCCGCTAAGACAATGGGGAGACGCCCCTTGTGTGCCGACTGTAATTGATCCATGAACGTCAGCTCCGATGCTCGATACCCTGGAGTTTCTTCGTTCGCGAGATTCGAGGCGATGACCCGTTGCCGGCCACTGCGAAGGTCAAGCGTGCGCTCCAGCAACCGCATTGTTCGATCGAAGATCGTCATGCTCCTTACTCCTTTCAGCGGGACACACTATCGTCCTTGCAACCTGGGTGCCGGTCTCCTCGTGTAGACATCACCCACGAGTGCTGCTCTAGGCCACATCCCTTGTGTTCAGCGCTCCCACCTCTTCAGAACTCTGTCACGCACAGTACTTGCCTGGGACAATTTTGCCCATCGGCAATTGTGGTCACCCGCCTGGAGAACTGGAGGCCGAGTGTTCACCATCCCGATACTCCCGTAGTTTGTTACGGAGCGTGCGAATGCTGATGCCCAACTCTTTCGCCGCATGGGTCCGATTGTCTTTCACACGTGCCAAGGTTTTGAAAATCAGGTCCCGTTCCATTTCCCACAGCGATCCATTCGTCGGTGGCGATGCACGCACCAGCGGGATCGTGACGTCCTCGTTCCTCTCAGGAGGACAATGTTCGGGTAAAATAGGCCCCTGGCCGGCCAACAACAGCGCTCGTTCCATCACGTTCTCCAACTCACGCACATTTCCCTTCCAGGGTAGCCGTTGTAAATGCGCCAGAGCACCGTCCGACAGAACCGGTGGCGTCAGACCATTTCTCATGGCTGATTGGTGCACAAAATGGCGCGCGAGTACGGGAATGTCCACGACCCGCTCGCGTAACGGTGGCACCGTCACGGGAAAGACGTTCAATCGATAATAGAGATCTTCGCGAAAACGGCCCTGCTCAACCTCTCGATAGAGCACACGATTCGTCGTGGCGATCACACGAATGTTGACTGGAACCGGATCACGCCCACCGATCCGATCCACCTCACGTTCCTGCAAGACGCGCAACAGTTTCGCCTGGAGCGCCAGATTCATTTCGCTGATTTCGTCCAGGAGCAGGGTGCCTGTATGGGCCATCTCAAACTTCCCGACTTTCCGGATGACGGCACCGGTAAATGCCCCTCGCTCATGGCCGAAGAGTTCACTCTCCAGCAATCCATCAGGAAGCGCGGCACAGTTCACTGCAATGAACGGTCGATGGGCCCGCGGACTTCGCAAATGGATAAATCGTGCTAGCAATTCCTTGCCTGTTCCACTTTCGCCATGAATAAGGACGGTGGCCTGACTGGAAGCCACTCCTTCAATCGTGCTCAGGAGTCTCACCATCCCCGGGTCCTGGCTAAGCAGCGCTCGGTGCTCTACTTGATGGATCGGCTGACTCAGTCCAATCCCTTCCTCACGACCTGCTTTGAGATTGGCAATGGCCCGCTCTAACACATCCATGGAAAATGGTTTCAGTAGGTACTCGCTCGCCCCCAGCTTCATGGCCTCAACGGCGGTTTCAACTGTCCCGTAGGCCGTCATGAGGACAATCGCCGTCTGCGGGGCTCGCGCCTTCATTTCCTTGATCAGCTCAAGACCGGTAAGGCGGGGCATACGCAAGTCCGTCACGACCAACCACGGCCGAAATTTCGTGATTCGCTCCAACGCCTCCGTCCCATCAGTCGCTCCCTGCACGGCATAGCCGAGCCGCCTGATGGTTTCCATCAAGGCGATACGCATCGACGGATCATCATCGACGACCAGAATCCGTTCCTGCTCCTCACCGGTTTCCGCCATCGAGGTTTGCTTCTCACGATCAGTCATAAGACGAATCCTCCATCAGGACGACCTCTCGCACCGCTCGCACGGTGTTCTTGACGGCACCCTCTTCGCAGCCAGAGCCATCCTCCGGACTCATGTCTCCGGTTACCGAGGGATGAGGGAGTAGGATTGAACAGACCGTACCCTGCCCCACCGTGCTCTCGACATCGATCCGTCCATGGTGGGCGTCCACGATGGAATGCACGATAGCGAGCCCCAGACCTGTCCCCTCATCTTTTGTCGTAAAAAATGGATCGAACAGACGGGAGCGATGTGCTGGATCAATTCCAACACCAGAATCACGGACGGCCAGTCTCACGGCTGGTGTTCCCAGCGACTGAAGCGGCTCTTGGGACAGACTGATCGCTAACTCGCCTCCGTTCGGCATCGCCTGGACGGCATTGATGATCAAGTTCACAACGACCTGTTTCAACTGTCCGTCGTGACACCAAATCGACGGCACCTCCCGGCTGATGTCTATACGGATGTCTACGGGCGCTTTGGCAATCGCATGCGCAGCCAACTCTAGAGATTCGTTGAGTAACGATTCCGCGTGATGCCACGTGCGCGTCAAGTGCACCGGGCGCATGTACAGCAGGAGATTCGCCAGAAGCCCATCCATCAACTGAACGGCCTGTGAAATCTGCTGGGCGTACCGTTGCGTGGGTTCATGCTCGTTGAGGTCGCGTTGCAGCAACGACGCAAAGAGCTCCACGCTGCCCAATGGATTGCGGATCTCATGCGCGATCCGACCGATCAGTTCACCCATTGCAGCGAGCCGATCCTTTCGTTGCAATTGTTCTTCGAGTTGATAGACCCGGGTAATGTCCTGAAGCAGAACGAGGTGCCCGGAATCCTCACCGGAGTCGTTTCGAAGTGGGACCTGACTGATGGAAACGACGCTCTGCCCCATGCGCTGCGGCCGATCAGAGACCGTGAGACCTCGCCACTCCAAGATCTCCGGGATGCAGCGGCGTCGAAGTTCCACATCACTCGCCCCAAGCAAGCGTTCCGCTGCTCGATTACTCCGCGTGATGATCCCTCCCTCATCCACCACCAGCACTCCCGTCGACAATGACTCGAGAATGCCGTCTAAACGCATGCGCATGGCTTCGTTGTCGGCAAGCTGTTGACGAAGTGCGTCGTTGCTCTGAGCCAATTCCGCATCCATCTCTTCCACACGCGCTGTGAGCGCACTGTAGGATTGCTGGAGCGTGTGGGCGGCTTCGTCAAAACTCCGAAACGCCGCCTGCAGAAGCGCTCGCTCGTCGGGATTGGTCGTCACGCCGGTCATAGCCCCTCCGTTTTTCCTGATTGCCGGACCCTTTGCGCGGTCCCCTTGAGCGATGATGAAAGCCGGTTGACCATCTCATCGTCCACCCGGCCGAGTTCGGCCAAAGCCACCGTGGCGCGATCGTATTGTTTCATCGAGGTCCAATGCTGAGCGATCTGCACGCGAGCCCATTCCGCTTGACGCAACGTCGGGTTTTTCTCCAACACCGATTGATACGCAGCGATTGCTCGTTCATGCCGATTCAGCCGAGATAACGTATTGGCATACGCCAGCAATGTATGGGGGGACGCGACCGCCCCAGCTTTGAAACCTTCTTCGTAGGCGAGTGCGGACTCTTCAAGCTTCTCCAGCTCTCCCAAGGTCCTGGCCAGCTGAAGATACATCGCAGGACGTTCCCGGTGACCGGGATGGCGAAGCAGCCACGTGCGACACAGATTGAGGAGTCCCTGCATATCTCGCTGCTGCCGCAAGGCCTGCACCAGGAGCAGCACGACTTCCCCTTCGTAGGTACCCAGCGGAAACTGAAATCGATATCGCTCCAGCACCTTCCGCGCTGCATCGGGATCTCGCTGATCGAGATAAATCTTTCCAAGCGCCATCAGGGCCGGCTCGATCAACGCCGGATCATTGTGCACCTTGATCACCTGTTGATGAAGACTAATGGCTTCCGCTGCAAACCCCAGCCGACGATGGGCTTCGGCGATCTGGAGCAAGAGTGGGGATCGCGCATACCGTTGTCGGGCGATAGCCCCATGCCGATGGAACAGACTGACAACCGTTAGGTCGTCCTGCGAGGCCACGGCCGCTTCTATCCACGGAACCAGCAGTCCGGCAAGCCGGTCTGTCGCCTTCATGGTCCAGGGATCATTTGCATTCGCCGTCTTCAGGCTGATATCTCGGTAGAGGCGAATGGCTTGATTCATCTCATTATTCTGTTCAGCCTCTTTTGCCAGGTAAAAGAGTGCCTCACTCCCTGCGGGACTCGCGGCTTCTCGCGTGGCGATATCTTCCAATAACGATCGATAGGATGCCGCGTTCTGGAACGGTAGCGGAACCTCGTGCATCATGGCACTCACGGTCCGTCCCAGAGACTCCGTTCCCGCCGCCTGCATCGCCTCCGTGCGCTGAACAGCCAGGCGGAGCTTGGCGGTCGTGGCCGGCAGACTATAGGGATAGAGGACCGGAATCAGCGCGTACACAAACTCAGCGAGTCGCTGATTCGCACTGGCTCTCAGACTTTCGGCAAGCTGTAGCAGCGCCGCAGGCGCATGCTCGTGCCGAGGGTATAAATTGTACAACAGCAGCAGCAATTTCCTGGCTGAGGCGTCATGTTGAAGCCGGATTTCTGTCACCGCAAAACGCTGAATCGCCAGGGGATCCGCTTTCACAAGATGAGGCCAACGTCGATAGGCGAACTCAAAGAGAGGTTGGGCGTCAGCATAACGCTGTTGCCGATACAAGGCATGGGCTAACCCCAGCGTGGCCCCTTGTAACAGCGGCTCGTACTCACTACGTGTTCGAACATTTGAAAACGCATGCTCAGCCTCGCTCCACTTCCCCATCGCCATATGCGCATAGCCAAGGCCGAGCAACGATCGAGGGCCATCAAACTGATGGTCCTCAGCACGAGCCAAAGCTTGTTCATAGAACACGTGGGCTTCTTGATACCATCCTTGGTCAAAGTACAAGTCGGCAATCCGCCACCCCGCTCTCCGTGCATTCAGCGATTGTGGATGGTCCCTGATGAGCTTCTTATACTCTTGGATTCCTCGAGCACGACCTTGTCCCGACGCGTCATCATGAAGGGCTAATTCAATTAAGAACGCCTTGGCTGACGGAACAAGTGGACTTTCAGGATGGTTCGTGATGATCTTGTCAAAAAATCGTTGTGCCTCGGCCCAAAGCTGCTTCTTGTACGCGGACTGACCTTCCTGCCAAGCCAACCCATCAATCCCGGTAGACTGACCTTCCAGGCGCGGACCGTCGTCCGGCAACAAGACTGTCAGTCGTTCGACCGGTGCTTGGTTTTTCACCGCTGCTGGCCGTTCGGCAACTGGGATACCGTGACCCTTCTCCGAAGCGGAGGTCTGTCCCAATACCACAGAAGGCATGACCACCCAGACCCAGGTCTGGAGAATCACTCGGGCATATGGGAGACGGCATAGATCCACAGCGAAAGGACACCAGCAAAGCTCATGCCCTTCTCATCAATCAAAAACTTGAAGGAAATCAGGAGATTGAGCCTGAGGAATTCTACAGCTTCACGAATGGCGTCAGGACTGGCAGCGACTAGGAGGAAAGATCGTCAATCTTTTGACTGGATGAGCGTGGCCAGAGCGGAAGAGTTTCCACTTGGGAACGTGGATCAACCCCTTTGCGTTTGAGCTTTTCAACCAAGGTCGTTCGATTCAGGTGGAGCAGCTGCGCGGCTCTGGAGGTGACTCCATTGGCTTTGCGCAATGCTTCCATGATGAGCTGTTTTTCGTACTGTTCGACTTCTCGCGAAAGATTAATCCCGTCGTCGTTGAACCGAATAAACTGCTCCCTGACATCAGGCCCCGTCGACCGACGACCGATCTTGGGAGGCAAGTCCTCGACCGCTAAAGTCCCTTGCTTCTTCAGGACGACCAATCGCTCGATCATATTCTCCAATTCGCGAATGTTGCCGGGCCAATCGTACTCAATCAAGAACTGCAGCGCGTCAGACGAAAAACCAGACACGTCGGTATGCTTACTCTGATTGAACCGTGTCAGAAAATGCTCGATCAGGATCGGGATATCACTGCGGCGCTCCCGAAGCGGCGGAATCAAGATGGGAATCACATTGAGCCGATAGAAGAGATCCTTCCGAAATCGCCGTTCCTCCACCTGCAGCTCTAGATCCTGGTTCGTGGCCGCGATAATGCGCACGTCCACATGAATCGTGCGATTACCACCAACCCGTTCAAACTCCCGTTCCTGCAACACCCGCAACAGCTTGACCTGCAACGGGAGGCTCATCTCGCCGATTTCATCAAGGAAGATCGTTCCACCGTTTGCCAATTCAAACCGACCCATCCGTGAATGGGTGGCACCGGTGAATGCACCTTTTTCGTGCCCAAAGAGTTCGGACTCCAGTAGGTTTTCAGGAATGGCCCCGCAGTTCACCGGAACGAGCGGCCGGTCTCGTCGGAGACTATTGAAATGGAGCATACGGGCGACTAATTCCTTGCCGGTCCCGCTTTCACCCTGGATGATGACCGTGCTGTCGCTGTCGGCGACTTTTTGCACAAATTCCAACACTTGCTGCATCGGTTCACTCACACCAACCAACTGCTCCAACCGATACTGATCACGGACGGCCTTCCGGAGCAGGTGATTCTCCTGTCGCAGCCGATAGAACTCGGCCGCCTTTCGCACCACGACCGCGACGGTCTCTAGATCAAATGGTTTCGTAATGAAATCAAAAGCACCGGACTTCATCGCCCGCACTGCGGTATCAATCGTCCCGAATCCGGTCATCATGATGGGAATAATCTTGGCATCCTGCTTGACCAGACGATCGATGAGCTCCAACCCATCGATGTCGGGCAACTGCAGATCCGTGATCAGAATATGGACGACCGACTCCTTGGCAACTTGAATCGCCGTATTGCCATCCTCGGCCATGGTAATACCGTAGCCCTCCTGTTGAAGCGTCTCTTGCAAAATAGCCCGGACGGCGGCATCGTCGTCGACAATCAGTACGTTGACTTGATTCATGCTCATGACAATTTGGAATGCAAATATACGCGGCGGGCTTAGAATAATTGTCCAGAGCAACCTTTGCAAGCTATATCAACTACGTTGACAAGAGCCGGAGGGGTGGAGAGTTTCTTGACAGGCTTGTCGGCCTATTGGTACTGCAGTCGGGGGACTGCCCGGTTATACTGATATCGACAGGCTGGCGCAGCTCAATCGGCAGAGCAGCGGTTTTGTAATCCTCTCCGAGACCTTCACGCAAACCCTTGTCAGAGCAGCTCACCACCGCTCCAGCAACATCGTTTAGCTATTTCATGTGCTCAGTTTTAGTCAGCGCAAGTCAGGGGATTTTAGGTCTCTTTTGCTGTAGAGAGAACAGGCCTGGAACACCTAGGTTTAGTATCTACATTACTTCTGATTCTCAACTGCGCCCCAGTATAGGACATCATGTTTGGAAGAAGCCCTCACAGGGCCGGAGGCTTCCCAAGGGACTATTCAACCCATAAACGGCAGTTGAAGCATCGGTCTGCTCCGGGATAACCTTCCTGGCAGCGGCTTGGCCACACATTGCCTGGGATGAAGGGAGCCACCCAATGGGTGAAGCACCACGCAAGGTCTTGGCAGGACAGGACGGGGCGATTGCACTCGATACGTTCGGGGGGAGGCGAATCCACGTCGAGTGGGATCCGGCCGCGGCCGTCACACGGCTCGGCCAGTTGCCATTCTTCATCGAATTCCTCAAAGTGAGCGGCGGCTTCGAGGCGTGGGTGGCCGATTGTCCGCTAGCCATATCTCACCAAGCTGCGCGTGACGAAGAACCTGAAGGCTCTCATCAAAACGTGTTTCCGCTCCAACGCGTGGGAAGAGGCAGGCCAAGGATGGGAAGGGGTCGAAAATAGGCTGACGCTATCAGGCTGTAGCCGGACCCGGCGCGTCATCGTACTGCGCCATGCACTCACCGGGAAGAACGACGATCAGGAGCTACTCGCCGTCATTGAGCGGGACGTGCCGACCAAGCGGTACGCGTACGCCGTACTGGTCACCTCGCCTCCTCTACGAGATCTTCGTCCAGCTCTATCGCGATCGGGCCGATGCCGAACACAACTTCGACGAGCTGAAGAATCAATGGGGTTGGGGCGGCTCTACGACGCAGGATCTTGCGCGCTGCCGGCTCATGGCACGGATGGTGGCGCTGGTCTACAATTGGTAAACGCTGTTCGTGAGGCTCGCCCAGCCGCACAAGCACTTCGAGGCGATCTCCAGCCGGCCTCTGCTACTGCATGGCGTCGCCACGCAAACACAATGCGCCAGAACCACACGTATAACTATGACCAGCCTGTACGCCAAGCAGTCAACGCTCCAAGCCACACCGACCAACTTGATGGGCCTCCTGCGTACACTGAAAGCGACCGCGGAGCAGTGGACCGATGCTGAACGCCTGCGGGCGATTCTCATTCGTGCATTCGCCAAATTCATGCTCTCTACAGCGGGCCCTCCGACCTTGTTGATCTCAACAACTGCACCGACAGCACACGTTGACTGCCGTTTTTCAGGGTCAACGCTGCAGCGTGTGAGTGGACTTCCAAGCCTTTTGCAGACATATCGTTAAGCCTGTTTCGAAACAGCTTCAAAGGCCTCTGGGCTGACCCCGTTCAGATGGCTATGCGACGGGTGCGCTTATAGAACAGTTCGATGCAATCGGAGATCTCGGCCGTCGCAATCTTCCGAGTCGGATAGAGATGCGTCCTCATCCGCTCCTTCTTCAAACTGCCGAAGAATGATCTGCTATAGCTAAGCCTGTAGTTATTGATAGGCTCAACGATTTCATCAAGAGAAGCAGTTGCCTGGTATTCCCGGCGTTTTTTGAGAGCGACAAAGTCAGGCTCAATAGGGTTGAAGTCGGGCGAGTCCGGCGGCAGGAAGAGCAGCGTGGCACCGGTGGCGGCGATGAGCTGCGCTGTCTCGGGCGATTCATGAAACGAGGCATGATCCAGTATGACGAGATGCTGGGCATTGAGGCGCGGGCCTAGTCTCGTTTGCAGCCAGGTGTTGAAGACCACCGTATCGCATGTGCCTTCAAAGAGCAGCGGTTCTTCGAGGCGCCCTTTTTTGCGGGCGGCAATGAGCGAGGTGCGTAGCCGTCGATGCCCGGAGACCAGCCCGTCCACGCGTTGGCCCTTCGGCGCATCCCCATACCGTCGCGCCGTCGAAGTGGCACAGCCCATTCATCGATATGAACGGGTTGTTTGCCACGGCGAAAGAACCGTTCCCGCAGGCGCAGGAACTGCTTCCGGTGCTGCGGGTCGCGTTCTTGGTAGCCCATCATTTTTTGTGGGTCAATGCCAGTTGGTGAAGTGCGTTCCAGATGCAATACCGGGAGACCTGGAAATGCCGCGCCCGCTCCGCTTGTGTCCGATCGGGATGGGCGTCCACATGACGGCGCAATTGTTCCCAATCCAGCTTGTGGGAACGGCGAGGGCCTGGACGCTTGTAGCCGACGCCACCGGGCTTGAGCCACCGGTACACGCTGGCCTCACCCACCTTGAACCGCCGAGCCGCTTCGGCCTTGCTACCACCACTGCGCACAAAATCCCCCACCCGTTGACGTAAATCTGAGGAGCATCGCATGCCTCAGGATCGCCCAAATCGGTTCCCATGTCGATCGATAATTGTAGGCTTAGCTATAAACTAGGCTGATGACTTTAGGATCGACGCCCAGGTCATGCGCCAACCGATAGGCAGGCACCTGCTAGTAGAATCCCTGCAGGGTGGCAATCTCGCGCCGGAGTTTCGCAAGGCTTTTCTGCCGTCGACAGGTTCGGCATTTCACATACCTGCGACACGTCCGATTGACTCGAAACGACCCGCAGAACACACACTTGCGGCCACGCACAATGTTGGCTGCACACCCAAAGACACGATGCGATCCCGTAACCCTGCGGCCCCCAGCCTACCAGATGGTTACGAAACGCCCTAATTACCCTATGGAATCATGACCCAATCTGTTTCCTTTAGACCCTCAACTACTTCAATCCTAATGCCATCGGATAGGCCGGTAATGATAGCCCGTTCCTCAGTATGCTCTGGCGCTGTTTGAACTTTGACAAATGGTTGAGTGCCATGAAACAGGAGATGACTCTCTGGAACCGTCAGCACATTTTCATGGCGAGAAAAAATGACTTCTGCAATTGCACTGTAACCGGCACGAATGAATACGCCCTGTTTGACTTGTAGGGCCGCATGTATTTCAAAAGTGTTCCGACCTTGGTCCGTCTTCTTTGCTTTGGGTGCTATGTATTCTAGCTCCGCCTCAAATTCTTGTCCTGGCAAGGCTCCAATCGTAATAACCAGCGGCATGCCCTGTTGAAGGCGTCCCGCCACTACCTCCTCTACCTCTCCTTTAAAAAGGAGCTGATTCATATCGGCAAGGGAAACAATAGTCGTTCCCTCATTCAGATCATTGCTCTTGATCACAAAATCGCCAACATCGACCAGTCGCTCGAGTACCATGCCATCAACCGTTGCCCGTACTTCATTAATGCTCTGTGCAACCTGCTTTGATGCACCCTTGAGTCGTAGCTCCAAATCACGCTTTGCAGCTTCAAATTTTTCCTTGGCCAGTTGCCGGCGAAGTTGCTGGTCCTGAAGCTCAGAATCTGAGACAAAACGCTGATCGTGAAGTCGTTGGCGGCGGCCTACTTCCATCTCAGCCCGGTCAAGTTCCATCTTCGCTCGATTTAACTCGGACTGAGCTACATTGATGTCCACGGGACTAGCTAAGAGGCGAAGCTTGGCAAGCCGATCACCCTTTTTGACCCACTGACCAGGCCGAACCACCACATCTTCCAGGATACCATTCACCTGCGGTTTAACCTTCACTTCGTTGCGCGGGACAACACGGCCCGCGGCGATGGCTTTATCTTGCAATGTTGCACGTGTCGGAGTCACGGCTCCTAGAGGTAGGGAACTGACTGTTGCACTACTCAATAAACGTGTCCCGATCATCAGGACCCCGATGAGAAGACCAACTACCAACAGGCCTCGCATAAGCATCCCAGGAAGTCTTTTACTCATGACGCAGCGCCTCAATAGTTTTAATTTGAACAGCCTGCCGCGCTGGCAGGTAGCCAGCTACTAATCCTGCGACGATCAGTACGCCCAGTGCACCCAGTGAAATTGGCAGATCGACATGGGGATTGCGGAAATATTCCGTCTCAATCTCGTGCTCTCGAATGAAGTAAATCAGGCTGAGCCCGGCTCCCAAACCCACAGCACCAGAAGCCGTCGTTATTACGAAAGCTTCCTGTAATATCATCACGACAATCGCCGCAGGGGTTGCACCAATCGCTTTCCGAATGCCGATCTCCCGGGTCCGTTCGCGGACTGCAGCGAGCATGATATTACTCACGCCGATGCAGCCGGCGGCCAACGTGCCTAACCCAACGACGATGATAAAGGTGCGTACTCCAAGCAACAGCAATTGCACCTGGCGATACTGTGCGTTGCCATCCCAGACGGCAACTGCTCCGACATCTGAGGGATCAAAGAGATGCTCACGAGCAAGATAACGAAGTACGGGCACCTGCAGATTGTCCCACCCGTATCCTGATGCAGTCATAAATCCGATGGCGGGTATCCTGGGGTTGGAATCCAAGGCCTCATGATATGTGGTGACAGGTATATAGATAGTGCGTTGTTGCGGTTCATGGCCTGTATGGACACTTCGGCCTATTACGCGAAACGGGACCCCGCTGATCTCGATGATCTCACCCACAGGATTAACATCTCGCCCAAACAGGACCTCCGAAACGCGAGCCCCCAATACAGCTACGCGACGAACATTGGTAATATCTAAGGGATTGAGGAACCGCCCCTGTCGTATCACTAGACGCCCAATATCTGTATAACTTGGTCCTACCCCATTGACGCCAAAGGTTCTGACTACGTTCCCATATCGTATCGACGGTTGGCGTCCAAGCGTCACTTCTGGGGTAATCGCAACAATTCCTGGCACTGATGCGAGCCGCTCTACATCTTCTGCAGAAAATCTGATTGGACGTCCAGGGGGCAGTCCATCATAAGTAGCCGATGTCGTCTGACCTTCAAGCCATACACTGTTGTCGGCTGAGTTCTTGAAGAGCCCAGTCAGACCTTGTTCTAGCCCCTTCCCAACACCAAGCAAAACCACCAAGAGAAATATTCCCCATGCCACTCCGCAAGCTGTCAGGGTTGTCCGTAAAGGATAGCTCCGCAAGCTGTGCCCTATTTCTTGCCAACGATCCAAATCCCACATAGTTAATCCTAGGCTACGCCCGCTACTCGGCCGTCATGTAACCGAACTATGCGCTGCGCATGCGCCGCAATTGATTCATCGTGTGTAACGAGCACAATTGTCCTGCCTGCATGATGCACCTTGTCTAGTAGTTGCATCACGTCATGAGCCGCCGTACTGTCCAAATTTCCGGTCGGTTCGTCCGCAAGAATCATCGGTGGATCGGTAATGAGTGCACGAGCAATGGCTACACGCTGTTGTTGTCCGCCAGAGAGTTCACGCGGTCGGTGATGAGCGCGATGAACTACACCAAGCTGTTCCAGTAACTCCATCGCTTGTGTCCTGCGTTTTTTTTGCGCCACACCCTGATAGTAAAGAGGTAGGGCCACATTGTCAGCGGCCGTCTTGGCTGGCAAGAGATTGAAAGATTGAAAAATAAACCCGATTCTCGTGACGCGATGACGAGCCGCCTCGGTTTCTGATAAATCCTTCATGGAAATCCCGCACAACCTATAGTCTCCTGTATCAAAGGTGTCGATCAGGCCAAGTACATTAAGGAGGGTTGATTTTCCGGAACCAGATGGCCCCATCAGGGCTACAAATTCTCCCGGTTTGATCTGCAGATCAATCCCACGCAATACAGGCAACGTGACTGAACCGGTAGAGTAGCTTTTCGCAACTTGCTGTAAATCAATCATGATATCCGTCAGTTCAGTTGTAGGTTATACCGATCCAGCGTGGTGGCTTTATGGCGTGCCAAATTAGATAGTGACTTGTTGTAATCAACGATTGCACGGACCTCATGTCCTTGAGCCGTTGCCAGATCACGTTGGGAGTCGAGCACAAAACGAGTAATACTAAGTCCCACTTTTAAACGCTCGTGCTCCACTTGCAACTGCTTCTCCGACATGATTCTGGCGGCTCGAGTACTTTCAATCCGCTTGAAATCAGTCTCTACGCGCCGGACGGCCTCTCGAACACCCACAATGATCTGCTGCCGTACGCTCGCGAGCGACTCCTCAGCGTTCTCCGCTTCCAGCTTCCGTCTATTATAAGTGCCCCAGGCAGAGCGGTTGCCGAGGGGGTAACTCAAGATGAGTCCCACACCATAATTATAGAAATCACCATTGAAATTTCTCCCCACCGAGTCGCCGTAGTCCTTGCCTAGTCCGGTTAATCCCATCGTCGCTTGAAGGGATAGACTAGGAAGGATCTGATTTCTCGCGTACTTGGTATTGAGATTGCTGCTCTCCACATTTTTCATCGCTTGAAGAATTTCTGGCCGTTGTGCGATGGCCGTATCGATGGCTTCTTGCAAACCGAGCGGTTCGAGAGATATGACCGGTTGGTCGAGCAACATCAAGCGTGTTTCCTGGCGCATATCTCCTTCGCCGGGATTGAGCAGTTTACGCAATTGATCTTCCTGATCCCGAATCGTTTTCTCCGCAACCAGAACCTGTTCGACTCGAGAGGCCACGGCTGCTTCTGCTTGCAAGACATCGACAACCGATAGCATTCCCTCCTTTTCCTTTGCACGATTACTCGCCAGGAGTTCCCGTGCGGCTTTCATCGCAGCCTCAGCAACTTTGAGGTTTTCATTGGCAAAGACAACTTCCCAGTATGTTTGTTCTACTAATGCGAGAATTGTGAGCACGCGATCACGAAAGATGTGTTCTTCCACCGTTGCATTATTCTGTGCAATACGAATAAATGTTGCAGTGATGTCGAGCCCAGCATTGCGAAGAAGGGGCTGTGAGAATGTAAGGGAAAGCGTACTCAGGTAGGCAGGATTAAACAAAAACCCTTGAGCCAAATCTGCGTTGAATCTTGTTCGAGTGGGGTTATAATTTACATCGATATTGCCACCAGTAGGTAGGTTTGTCTTTGCATCCACCGTAAGAGAGAATTCACGTTGATCAAAAGGCGTGAGTCCTGTCAACGTGGAGCCAGTTCCTCCAAACAGTGGTTGATTAAGTGGAGTAACCAACCTCGTATATTCACCCTTGACGCTCAATGTCGGATCGAATTTGGCCCGTTCGACCGTGATATCGGTCAACCGACTCTCCTTTGAACGACGACTGATGCGGATGTCGAAATTGTGTTGTAGCGCTTGAAGAGCCGCGTCAGCTAGAGAGAGTACCTCTCGCCGTTCCGATGGCGGCTTGTTTTCAATCTCTAATCCCCAGATAAGCCCAGGCTGCAGAAACAGACTCATGACAAGAGTATAGATACCCATGTGCAGTCGTTTATGTACTCTGGTTTTGCAGTTCACAGCACATGCCTAATCAGTAAGACAATTTCCACAGCCGTTAGCTTACTGGATGGGTCTCTGCACTCTTCTGCTGGCACGACTACATAAGCCGGGACGTTCGATCGCACAACTACAACCTCCCATTGAATCGTCACCTTCGACTCCCTCTCAACCGTTCATCCATTGTCTCGCATCGCAATACGTGTGCCACCTTCTGGGGATGCACTAATCCGAGTCATCTTCAATATTCATGACCGAACTGCACATAAGAAGATGTCAGCTGTCATGTTGTGTGAATCAATTGCGGCTAATTGAGAATCCATTTAGATACAGTTAGGTATCCATTTAGATACGGTTAGCCTCGTCGGCGATACAAATCTCACAGCTATGCAGATGTCCAACTCCCTCATCGAGTATATGTCCCTCCGACATTCTGACCTGATGACCAAGAATGTAGTGTGCGAGCTGAACATGAACTCCTGAAGAACATTAGGGGGCTTCCATCTTAGTGAAGATCAGGTGCATGCACCTGGAACGGAGTCTCGGGTATCTTGGCTATACGGCTCGTACGCTATAAGTAATATGCGTTTCCTTGTGTTTTGAGGAGTTTCAGTTGTCTGGTTCTGCCAGAACTCTGAGACCAATGCTCTCCGGTTCAATCTCGACATTAATCGAATCCAATTTGATTCAGACCTGTATCAGTCTCGATACAGCAAGGTTATGTCCTTAATCTTCAAGACTCGCGCATGCAGAGCGGTTTGTGTGTGATAGCGGTAGGAAATTGTACAGATAGACGATTATCCATCAACCGGGCATGACGTTTGCTAAAGGTTTGGCACACGAAGCGTTAACCGTGAACACTAACTGAAGTGTTTGTGGTTCCTTCGTACATAAAGTTTCTGCTCCTCAGTGACATGGGACAGTGGGGCAGGAAGCGTCACAGCGTGATGGATGAGAAGAGGATAAGTACTAAGGTTTAATGCGTTGCATTAGAGGTGAAACCTTCATTCTTGTGAACGCCACAAAAGAGAAGATGTAGGAACTCACAATGAGGCCAAAACATGAACGCTCCGATCCGCACGACATTTGCCAACTTAGTTGAACTAGTACAGCACCGTGCTCATGATATATCCGGGACAGCCGACAGAACCGCCTTTACCTTTTTGGCAAATGGCGAGCAAGTCAGCGCCTCTCTCACGTTTCAGCAATTGGATCGCCATGCTCGTAATATAGCTGCGCATCTGCAGAGTAGGACACAGCCCAAAGACCGTATATTGCTGGTGTATTATCCTAGCATTGAATATATAACGGCTTTCTTAGGGTGCATTTTTGCTGGGGTTGTCGCCGTTCCTTCATTGCCCCCGACAAATCCCCGCACCCTGCCGCGGCTACAAATACTAGCCAAAGATGCCCAACCACGATTGGTCCTTACACATACCAATATTTTGGAACGCCTGGGGAAGGTTCAAGGTGACTCGCACGATTACCTGTCGAGGCTGAACTGGCTAGCTACTGACACGTTATCGGATTTGTCGACACACTGGGTCAGACCGACAATCCTCCCGGGTGATCTTGCCTTTCTGCAATACACGTCGGGTTCAACTGGGAATCCCAAAGGAGTGATGGTCAGTCATGCGAATATCCTTGCTAATGCCGCGCTCAGCCAATCTGCGTTTAATATCACCACTCCAAGCGTGATTGTTTCATGGCTCCCACCACATCATGATTTTGGCCTCATCGGATCAATCTTGTCTTCTATCTATGCTGCATACCACAGTGTTCAATTTCCTCCAGCCGCGTTTGTATTTCGACCTCATAGATGGCTCAAAGCCGTATCAGATTATCGGGCACGTATCACAGGGGCTCCAAATTTTGCGTATGACCTCTGTGTCGACAAGATTACTGAGGACCAGAAACACTCACTCGATCTTAGCTCGCTTGAATATGCATTAAATGGAGCGGAACCCATTCGGCCTAATACGCTACGTCGCTTTGCTGAATCATTTGCGTCCTGTGGATTACGCCCAGAAGCTCTTACGCCCGTGTTTGGACTGGCAGAGTCAACTCTTCTAGTCTCTGCCAACACTCAAACCCAAGAAAGCTCTTGTAGCTCTCGTTCGCTGATTGTGAGCAAACAAGCGCTTTCTGAGAATATTGTTCAGCCCACAGCAACCTCCTCGGACTCGATCGAACTAGTATCAACAGGGAGTCCCCCATCTAGTGAGTGTAGCGTGATTATCGTTGACCCTGTTTCTCTCACTGAGAAGCCGGAGGATACTGTTGGAGAAATTTGGGTGAGTGGCCCATCCGTTGCTCAAGGGTACTGGAATCGTCCTGAGGAAAGTCAGCAGATCTTCCAGAGTCGAGTAGTTGGCCAGGACGCGAGCTACTTACGCACGGGTGACCTCGGCTTCCTTCATGATCATGAGCTGTACGTTACGGGTCGTATGAAGGACATGATGATCTTTAATGGAGGCAATATCTATCCGCAGGATATTGAGGCAACGGTAGAACGAATAGACCCCGCATTGCGCACCAACGGCTGTGCAGTATTCTCGCTGGAACATGATAGAAAGACACAGCTAGTGATTATTCAAGAAGTTGAGTCACGATCCACGGTGCAGGTAGAGACATTCCTCCATCAATTACGCGGAGAACTGATTGAACAACATGGGATATTTGATGTATTAGCAGTATTGCTCATCAAAGCAGGCGGCCTGCCTCGCACCTCCAGCGGTAAAATTCAACGCTCGCGCTGCAGAGAGTTATATTCATCCGATCAATTCCCCCCGATCTGGCAGTGGAAGCAAGAGAACGCACATCCAACTCACTCTGAACAGACACCAACCCACTTCGCCGCGCCACAGACGGAGGCAGAAACACGGTTGGTGGCTATCTGGAAAGAACTGCTGGGCGTAGAGGACCTCGCCACTTCCGACAATTTCTTTGACGTGGGTGGAAACTCCCTGCTACTCGTCGAATTGCATGCACGGCTTACGCAAGAATTCAGCAGCACGCTGCGGCTGGCCGATTTATTTCAGTATCCCACCATCAGCTCACTCGCGAGCTTTCTGTCCGGCACTTTGCAACAGCCACTACTGGAACACCTATCAGCCCGTGCGAAGACTCATCTGGCCCAACAAGAAGTTGCGAGGCAAGAATCGAGTGCTGTGGCCATCATCGGCATGAGCGGACGGTTCCCTGGAGCCCGGGATCTTTCAGAGTTCTGGGCCAACCTAGTTAATGGGGTCGAAAGTATCACTTCCTTCTCATCAGATGAACTTCATGCAGCAGGTGTTGACCGTGCAACGGCCGGCAACAGCCTCTACGTCAACGCCGGCGCCTTGCTGCCCGACATCGATTTATTTGATGCCAAATTCTTTGGATTTTTACCGCGCGAAGCCGAAATAACCGATCCTCAGCATCGAGTCTTTCTGGAGTGCAGTTGGGAGGCACTGGAAGACGCCGGCTATGATCCGAGTACGTATAAGGGGACAATTGGGGTGTTCGCCGGCGCCTCTTTCAGTACGTATTTACTGCAAAACCTGTCATCTCACCCACGCCTAATGGAAGACGTCGGGGAGCTCGCATGCGCAATCGGTAACGACAAAGACTACCTCGCAACCAGGACTTCCTTCAAATTAAACCTGCGTGGTCCTAGTATGGCTGTCCAAACCGCCTGCTCAACTTCCCTTGTGGCGGTACATATGGCCTGTCAAAGCCTGTTGATGGGTGATTCTGATATTGCACTGGCGGGTGGCGTCAGCATCCGGAATTGGGACAAGAAGGGTTATCTACACAGTGAGGGTAGCATTTTGTCTGCCGATGGTCATTGCCGCGCGTTTGATTCCGCAGCCAGTGGTACCGTGTTCGGAAGTGGTGTTGGCGTAGTAATCTTGAAGCGTCTTGAGCGGGCTATAGCAGATGGCGATTCAATTTATGCGGTCATCAAAGGCTCAGCTATCAATAACGATGGCTCCGGCAAGGTAGGGTACACCGCACCAAGCACCACTGGGCAGGCTCTGGTCATTGCGGAAGCACAAGCTATCGCTAACGTTAGTGCGGAGAGCATAAGCTATATCGAAGCACATGGAACCGCTACCACGCTGGGCGATCCCATTGAAATCGATGCGTTGACGCAAGCCTTTCGGATCAGTACGGATAAAAGCCAGTTTTGCGCCCTCGGTTCGGTCAAAACCAATGTTGGACACTTGGATGCCGCCGCTGGTATCACCGGGATGATCAAAACGGTCCTCGCATTAAAGCATCACACCCTCCCTCCTAGTTTGCATTTTAGGCAACCGAATCCCCAGATCAATTTCAAGGACAGCCCGTTCTTCGTGAATACCGAACTGCGTGCATGGGATCACGGTGAGGAGCCCCGGCGGGCCGGGGTTAGTTCATTCGGATTCGGTGGAACTAACGTGCACATAATTCTGGAGGAAGCTCCGATTGAAAAACCCGAGAGTCCGTCCCGAGCCATACAGATATTGCTAGTGTCGGCTAAGAGTCAAACTGCCCTTGATACTGCAAGCGCTAACTTGGCGGCATTCCTCAAACGCAATCCGAATACTAACCTGGCCGACGCTGCCTTTACTACCCAGATCGGCCGCCATCATTTTGCACACCGTCGTGTGGTCCTCTGTCGAAATCTCGAAGAGGCCATCACATCCTTGGAAAAGGAAGGGCTGGGCAAGAGTTTTACGGCTTGCGCTGGTTCACAGAACTCTCCGCTCGTGTTCATGTTCCCGGGCCAGGGTTCGCAATACGTGAATATGGCACGAGAGCTCTATGATGGTGAATCAGTGTTTCGAACTGAAGTCGATACCTGCTCAGAATTACTGCGCCCTTGGCTTGGTCGCGATTTACGTCAACTCCTTTTCCCTGGAGAAGTGCAGGAGGCAGAAGCAGCGGCGCTATTGGCGCAGACCCAATTCACGCAACCTGCATTATTTGTCATCGAATACGCATTAGCGCGACAATTGAACCAGTGGGGAATTTTTCCCTCGGCTATGCTCGGCCATAGCATCGGCGAATATGTGGCAGCCTGCCTCTCTGGAGTTTTCTCACTGCCTGATGCGCTGGCTGTGGTCGCACAACGGGGGCAACTGATCGCAAGTCTCCCCACCGGTGCGATGCTCGCTGTATCTGCGCTCGAACGGACGCTCAAACCATTCCTCAATGACAATCTCTGGATTGCGGCCGTCAACGCTCCTTCTCGATGCACCGTATCTGGAACGGCGCACGCCATTGACCGTTTAGCACAACGACTATCGGTAGAGAGTATTCCATTTCAGACATTGCCCACTTCCCATGCGTTTCACTCTGGGATGATGACCCCAATCCTTGAAACATTTGCGGCCGTCATGAGCCACATAAAATTGGAGCGTCCCTCTATACCTTTCTTATCCAATGTCAGCGGCAATTGGATAACTGCGGAGCAAGCGATAGATCCTGTGTACTGGGTCACTCATGTGCGACAAACTGTTCGCTTTGGCGATGGGCTGGAAAAACTTATTCGCGGACGCACGCCTTTCCTTTTAGAAGTAGGGCCCGGGCGCGCTTTGTGTGGTTTTGCGGGACAGTACCCCATCCAACAGAGTGGCATATTGGCTCTCCCTATGCTGCCGCACGCCACCTCACCATCATCTGCTTTACAAGCTACCCTTACGACAGTTGGCAAGCTATGGCTATACGGGACGGCAATCGATTGGGCACAATTCTCACGGCACGAGGAGCGTCGTCGGGTTCCCTTGCCAACTTACCCATTTGAACGCCAACGGTATTGGATTGAGCCTTCTAACGCATTCGTCCAACCACACTCCAGTGCACCTAGTCGTGCAAAAGAAAACAGCATACCTGATTGGTTTTACGTACCCTCGTGGAAACGCTCGGTATGCGCACGCAGTGCTCAAAGCACTACTCCCTCACAAAGGACACCCCACCTTATCTTTATCGGTGACGATGGGCTTGAACAACATGTCATAGAAAATCTCAAGTGCCACGCCGAAGACCTGATTTTCGTCCGGCATGGTGAGGAGTTCTCGGCGCGAGAACCGAACATCTATACCATTAATCATGCTCATCCAGAAAACTATGCGCGTCTGCTGGCAGATCTGGTAGCACAAAATAGGGTTCCCGTGGCGATTACCCATTTTTGGGGGGTGACCTCAACCCAACCTTTGGCGCCGATCAACCAGGATGACGGTTTCTATAGCTTACTTTACTTGGCGCAGGCTATCGGGGCGTTAAAGATTGAGTCCCCAGTCCTCCTCAACGTTGTATCGAATGGAATCTACTCGGTACTTGGAAACGAAGTTTTGTTTCCAGAAAAAGCCACTGTTTTGGGGCCATGCCAGGTTGTTCCATTGGAGTATCCCAATATCCGGTGTCGCCATATCGATTTGGTAATTGAAGGAACACACCCCATCGACAGAGCCACGAGCCGTCTGCTTGCCAGCGAGATTGGATCACCTCCAACGGAAGCAATGCTTGCCTATCGCGGCGAGTACCGATGGACACAGACTTTTGAGCCTGTGCACTTACCTGACTCCGGTTCACCACTTACACTGCGACAGAACGGGCATTACCTGGTTACAGGCGGACTAGGGGGTATTGGTTTGGCCTTTGCCTCCTACCTATCCAGCAAGGGTATACGCCCCAACCTCACCCTGATTGGCCGCTCATCGTTTCCGGCCCGCCCGACATGGCATGAATATCTGGCAACGCACGACGAGCATGACAGAGTGTCTCACACAATCCGACGGCTTTGTATGTTGGAAGAGCAAGGCGCCAGACTAGCCTATTTCACCGTAGATATTAGCAACGAGCAAGAGGTCGAGCGGTTAGCCGTGAATGCTGCGGATACCTTCGGTCCCGTCCATGGAGTCTTCCATGCAGCCGGGGTACTTGGTGACAGGCGTATTCAGAAGACTACAGCCGAAGAAATCAAACAGGTCTTTGCTCCAAAGCTCGATGGCACACGATGGCTCGATCAAGTCTTTCATGCAGACGATCTTGATTTTTTCGCGTTGTGTTCCTCAGTCAGTGCGCATGCTCCCATTGTCGGCCAGGTTGACTATTGTGCGGCGAACTCCTTTCTCGATGCCTTTGCTCATCACCGACGGTTGTCACAGCGAATCAATACCATTGCCATTAACTGGAATGTTTGGAAAGACGTAGGTATGGCAGCAAAGTACTTTTTGGGAAACGGTATCTCCGCACAGGATGCCCCTGTCCTTTTCGACACCTTGTTGGCATCCCCACTCACTCAGGTAATGGTTTCACCGATCGACGCCAACGCCCTACAACAGGTGACAGACGATATTAACGCTCAAATGCGTAGTCCCATGCCACGCGCTATCAATGTTGATCATATGCAGAGTGCTCGCCCCCACTTAGCAACCGCATATATCGCGCCAAGAAATGCTCTTGAACAGATAATTACAGATATTTGGCAACACCTGTTTGGCATGACAGGCATTGGCATTCACGACGACTTCTTTGAACTCGGGGGACACTCCCTCCTGGCCGTGCAATTGGTGG
>CABVRZ010000016.1 GCA_902500775.1 uncultured Nitrospira sp. | reverse complement strand
GCTGCCTCATCATTGCACCTCTGGGTTAATACTGTGGAACTACACATGCCTGTAAGTCTGATCATGCGGCAAAGCGAGGGCGGTTTCAAGGTCCTAGTGCACCGGGGCGGGTGAAAAAAGTCTACGATTCGCCGCTTCGCTCCCTGCGGCCCTGTTGGACGGCCTTTCTGAACAGCCAGCGAGGCACGCTGATGGCCTCCGTGATCTCAGACACGACGCCCTTTCCGAGGTCGTCACAGGGTTTGTCAACACACTGCTAGACACTCGACAACAAGAAGGATTAGCATGAAATACAACCTTCGACGAGGAAACCCATGCCTGGAATGTTTGGCAACGAGCCTCCGGTCTTGCTGATCGCCATCGGGATCGTTATTGTTGCGGTTATCGTCTTCGCCTTGATGACGGCAGGTTATTAGGCGGTTCACAGGACGAGGCACAACTAAATAGCTGAATAAAGTACCGTCACGTCATTTCACTGCCGACACTGGCACTCCACTCTGGTCCAATCGGCTGCTGCAGCGACTTACCTTGATACCTTGACTCCCTCATCCTCTCGCCTATAGCTTCTTTTATTCACGAATGACTGATCATACAAAGGACGACCCATGCCCACATTGTTCACACCGCTCCAAATTGGAGAACTCCTTTTACCCAACCGCATCGTCATGGCACCCCTCACCCGTGCACGGGCGGGATCCACGCATGTCCCTAACGCCATGATGGTGGACTACTACTCTCAACGCGCCTCGAGCGGACTCATCATGACGGAATGCACCATGGTGGATGCCCATGCCTGCGCCTTCATGGGCGAAGGTGGGATCTATAGCCCGAAGCACGTGGCTGGCTGGAAACGCGTGACGGACGCAGTACACGCCAAGGGAGGCCGCATCTTCATGCAGATCTGGCATCCCGGTCGCGCGGCTCACTCGCTCTTGAACGGGGGCGAGCAGCCGGTGTCCAGCAGCGCCATGGCAATCCCCAATGAGACGACCCACACCCCTCAGGGTGACAAGCCGTACGAAATCCCTCGCGCACTCCGCACCGAGGAAATCACTCGGTATGTAGAGATGTTCCGGCTCGCCGCCCAGAACGCCAAACAAGCTGGCTTTGACGGGGTACAAATCCACGGCGCCCACGGTTATTTGATCGATAACTTTCTCCGCGATGGTGTCAACGCCCGCACGGATGCCTATGGCGGCTCCGTGCCCAATCGTGCTCGGTTTCTGTTAGAGGTGACCGACGCTGCGATCAGCGTCTGGGGTGCCGGACGTGTCGCGGTGCGGATATCACCACTGGTTCCCTTCAATGACATGACCGAGAGTCAGCCTGAAACCCTGGTGACCTATGTCGCCCAGGAATTAAGTCGACGCGGGATTGCCTTTCTCGAAATCCGGCATGAGAATCACACGTTGGCTCAGGAGCAAGCCATCTTGCAGGTCGCCCGACGACATTTCAGCGGGGTCCTGATGACCAACGGAAGTTACACCCGGGAAAGTGGCGAATCGAGCGTCGCATGCGGCGCTGCCGATGCCATCGTTTACGGACGACCGTACATCGCCAATCCTGACCTGGTTGAACGTTTCGCGAAGCAGGCTCCGCTCAACGGAGTGAACTACGGTCGGCTGTATGGTGGCGGACCAGACGGGTACAGCGACTACCCCCCGTTGATCGCATAACCACCAGTCCATTCGATTGAACCTGGTTTGTGTATCGATCAGACCGACTCTCCAGGGCGACATAGAGGGACTGGAAGGAAGCAATCAAGTTGGGTCATAATCCCCTCTCCCTATTTCATACCAATTTGGAGACTGCCATGATCTCGCGACGGATGAGACTCTGCGCCCTCTGTGCCCTGCTTCCCCTACTCCTGGCCATGCGACCAGTGGATGAGACACTCCTGACGGCCGCCATGGATGGACATCTCCCCCAGATCAAGAAACTCGTTGAGGCGGGAGCGGATGTCGGAGCCGCCAATGCGCAGGGGACAACCCCACTGCATGCTGCTGCCTGGAATGGGCATCGTGACGTGGTCACGTTCTTGCTCCGGAAAGGAGCACCGGTAAATCATGTGACCAGCGACGGAGCCACCCCACTCTACATTGCGGCCCAGAATGGCCGTCCTGAGGTTGCCGCCCTACTACTCAATAACGGAGCCTCGGTGAATCTCTCGACCAAACAGGGTGTCACGCCGATCTTTATCGCCGCGCAAAACGGCTATCGAGAGATCGTGGGGCTCTTGCTCCGACATCACGCCGATGCGAATCAAGCCGCAGAAGACGGTGTGACGCCCTTATTCATGGCTGCACAAAGAGGCCATGACTCGGTCATTGAACTGTTGCTTGACCATGGCGCCACAATGAATCTGACCTTGGCTGATGGATCGACGCCCCTGTTCGTTGCTGCCCAGAATGGCCATGTTCCAGCGGTCTCTCTTCTTGTGGGAAAAGGTGCGGCAGTGAACCAGGCCATGAGGGATGGGGCGACACCGCTGCTTGTCGCAGCACAAAACGGACATCGCGCCATTGTGGAGCTCTTGCTCGAACACGGCGCGCGCATAAACCAAACAGTCCAAAATGGTGTAACCCCACTCCACATTGCAGCCCAGAATGGCCATCGGGAGGTTGTCGCACTGTTGCTCAAGCAAAAGGCCGCCATCAACCAACAAGCACGGAACCGTGCCACGCCTCTCTTTCTTGCGGTACAAAATAACCACAGAGACATCGTGTCACTGCTCTTGGAAAAGGGGGCCTTGGTGAACCAGCCAACGCCTGATGGTGCCACCCCCCTCCACATCGCAACCGCAGCCGGGTATCGAGAGATGGCCGCCCTGCTGTTGAAAAAAGGAGCCGCCATCAACGCGCAAACTGCAGATGGGAAGACCCCCTTGCATCTAGGCGCCTATCATGGCAACCGAGAGATCGTGTCGCTCTTACTCAAGCATGGAGGGAACAAACAGGCAAAAACACTATCGGGCGAGCGCCCTCTCGACCTCGCCCGTCAACAGGGCCACCGCGCGCTCTTTGCCCTCCTGAAAACGTAGGAGCCTACATCGGCCCGTATATCCAACTGACTGCTGCGCTGTAGTCTTTGTCAGTGAATAAGAACGCGCCAGAACTAAGGAGTGGAGGAATGAAGCCGGTCCCATCGAATTGGAAACGAGCCCTTTGTTCACTCGCACTTCTGTTCGGCAGTAGCTGTGTGACGACGCCGGAGGAACAACTACGCCTCGCCGTCGCGGACGGGAATCTGCTCCGAGTGGAAACCTTTCTTGGGCAGGATATCAACATCCAAGCATCCGATGCGCGTGGAATCACGGCACTCCACCTCGCAACCAAGCACGGGCATCAGAACATGGTCGCTCTTTTACTGAAACATGGTGCAGCAGTGAATCCAGAAAGCCAGGACGGCGTCACGCCGCTCTCCATCGCGGTCCAAGAGGGGCAGCGAGAACTGGTGGCGTTACTCTTAGCGAAAGGCGCACGGGTGAATGAACAGGTCCAGATCGGTGGCGCGACGCTCTTGCACGTCGCAGCCTATCGAGGTGATCAGGAGATTATCGGCCTCCTCCTTCAACATGGCGCGGATAAGCAAGCCAGAATGACCTCTGGTGAACGCCCTGTGGATTTGGCTCAGCAGCAAGGCCACCAGGCACTGATTCCGCTCCTTGAGCCGTAATGGGCTGTTCCAGAGGAACCGGATGGGCGACGCCAATTGGCCAATCGCCGCGTGATGCAAGAATTATTCGTCGTCCCGCCCACCACACCTTTACCCTTGCTCTTCTGATCGGTGGTTCTTCGTTTATGAACCGGTGGTGTTATCGGCTGTCGGTCCTCCTAGTCATCGTTTTGTCAATCTGCATGTCTGACGTCCAGACACAAGCTCTCTCCAATCAGAATGACGCAACTAACGTAAGTGTTGCGATTGCTTCTCCGCAGGGGGATGTCAGTGGATACGGAAAGGAATCCCCAGCCGGAACGGATTTTTCAGAGTTTCACCATCACGTCGCTGGGTTTTTCATCGTTGTGTTTGGCCTGGCCGAGCTGGGCTATGCGCTCCGGTACCCCTTGCCATTGTGGACCCGGTTCATTCTCCCTGGTGCGCTCACGGTGATCGGCCTGTTAGTGCTGTTTGGCAATGACCATGGCGCGTGGCCGATTCGCCCACTTGATGTTGTCGACACCGTGCGGAGTCAAGACCAGGAACTGATCGAACATAAACTCTACGGAGTCCTGGCCCTCGTCATCGCCTTTTTTGAGTCGCTCCGTCGAAGTGGGAAGGGTTGGCAGCCTCTGGCCGCAGCCCCACTCGTCCTGTTGACCCTGGCCGGTTCGCTGTGGCTGTTCGTCCATTCACACAGCGGGCACCCCGCCCTTGCAAAGATCCAGTTGCAGCATTTCTTGATGGGAATCGTTGGCATCGGCGCTGCCTTGTCCAAAGGCCTGGCATCGTGGCTACCCAGCGTGTCTCCCCAAGTGACGACACGGTGGGAGGTCGCCTGGGCAGGATCCGAAATTCTGTTTGGTGTCCTGCTCCTCGTCTACTCAGAATAGAGGAGGTCCTGAGTCTGGATGGTATTCGACTCCTCGTGAGACCTCTCCCTGGTTGCCTGAATCTCGAATGAAGATCAAGAGTCACTTAGCAGCATGCACAAAACAAGACTTGACCCTATATTTGGCTCCCCCGCACGCCTATAGGCTGAGTCGTCGTTGACCTTGGTCCGATCGAAAGTCGCAGGCCCAGACACTCCTGCGACGAAGAAGTCGGCCTCATATGGCACGACGATGAGATCGCCAGGCGTCATCTCTCGGATGAACCGCCAGAGATGGCCTGCGGCACCACCCGCCCTTCGTAGATCAGACTGGTCAGCGTAATAAGCGCGGCGGACGATTTCGCGGAAGCTCTCCCACCTGAGGTTTGAGTCGAGCAAGCCGCCAGCCTCCGCCCAACCGATGATCAGCTCACCCAACCGAAGGGCCTCCGGCACCTTGTCTGCGCCTCCCGGCGCAATCCGAAGGACGAATCCGGATTGGCTCACAGCGCCGGTCTCCTCATGATCAAGCTAACAATGTTTAGACAGACTGTATAATCCCCACACGGCAAGTTGTCCACTTCTGCCTAAACCGGCAGGCACGCACCACGTCAACGGCCCTGACCCATGACCATAAGAAAGATTCTGCTCCCCCCGCTCATAGCTCACCGTCTTATGCAGCCTGTATAAGCCGGTCATGGGCCATCGACTGGACTCTTCACCCCGTGGCCGCCCTTAATGATGCTCCCCGCAGCAAGCTGCAGGGTATCACAGAACATAGCTTCGAAGACTTCTCGGAAACAGAGCTGAACCCCGTAGCAAGCTACGGGGAATATTCAAGTTCAATACGTGCGTGTAGATCATGGTGGTGCTGAGGTCCTTGTGGCCAAGCAGTTCTTGGATCGTCCGTCAGATTTCATAACCAAACCCGTCATCACCGGCGCGAGTCACCACCGCCTCACTCCACTTCCCAGAGCTTCGTATACACCGGGCCGGTCGGACGCAGCTGGCTTTTCATCAGTACAATCGGCCCGACGGTCACCGTGCCTAGCGAGAGGCTACGCTCATACAGGCCACTTTGAGCCAACAGCGGCCCGACCTGTCGTTCTCCAGTTTTAATCCTCGCCGCAGTCAGATGCGGACTGAAGGGTTTCTCATCAGGGGCAAACCCGAAAGAGTGGCAGCAAGATTCTATCTCCTGATGCAACTCCACCAATCGCTTGGCTGGTTCACTCTGGAGCCAGGACTCAGATGGTCCCACCCACAGCACCCGAGGTTTCAGGACACTCGGAAACGCCTGGAGCCGATCGATAGGGATCTGAATGGTCGGATGAGCTTGTCTGACACTCGTCATTGCTTCGCGTAGTGGGTCGATGAGTTGTTTCTCAATCTCGCCGAGAAACCTCATCGTGAGGTGAAATGAATTCCGTTGCCCCCAGGCGATGCGGATCTCCTTAGAAAGATGAGCTGCGAGCCGTTCCTTGATGTCCTGCTGGACCTGGACGATCGCTGTTCTCACCTCGTCACTGATCTCGACGGCCAAAAAGGCTCGGATCATACTTGTCTCCTCTCAAGAAGCCACCGACGCAAGAGATCTAGCGCTGCCTGTGAAGACCGCTGCTTGATGACCGATCGGTCGCCATGGAAACGGAATTCTTTTGTGATTGGCTCTCCCACTCCTCCATCGAGCCCCACATACACCAAGCCGACCGGCTTCGTTTCAGTGGCTCCTCCTGGTCCGGCAATACCGGTGGTGCTCAACCCTACCGACGTACCAGCACGTTCACGCATCCCGGTGGCCATGGCTTGGGCGACCTGTCGACTAACTGCCCCATATTGCTCAATAAGACTCACCGGTACACCCAACATGTCCGTTTTGGCTCGGTTGCTATAGCAGATCGCTCCGCGATCGACATAGGCAGACGCTCCCGGCACTTGGGTCAGTCGATGGCTGATCAATCCGCCCGTACAGGACTCTGCGACTGCAATCGTACGTTGCTGTTCGACCAATAATTGACCGACGACTTCCTCCATCGTCTCCTGGCCTTCGGCATAGAGCCACTCCCGCAACCTCGTCCGCACCTTCTCGGCCAATCGTGACAGGACAACAGCCTTAACCGATCGATCAGATTGTGTCGTGAGCGACACGAGCACTCCGGTCGGTGAGGCAAGCAGCCCCAACGCAACCGGTGTGGCCTTCGTGATCAATCCTTTCAATCTCGCATCCACCTCAGCCTCCGGCAGTCCCCAGGTATGAAAGACCGTCCTCGTCACCGGCTGTGGCCGAGTGCCCTTTAACCGTTCGAGTCGAGCAAGGATGAGTGGTTTGACCGACTGTTCCATCATAGGACGCATTTCGCTTGGGACCCCAGGCAACACCATCACCTGCGCGCCGCGCCACTTCACCGTAAAGCCTGGCGCAGAGCCAACAGGATTGGGGAGCACCGTCGCACCGGTAGGGACAAGCGCCTGTCGGAGTTGTGCACGATTCGGCGTCCGGCCCCATTGCGCCAGCCGAGCCTTCATCCCGATCAATGCCTCCTTCCGGCGAACGAGTCGACAACCGGTCACCGCCGCCACCGCCTCTCTGGTACAGTCATCAACCGTGGGACCCAGGCCTCCCGTCATGATGACAATGCCTGCCCGGCGACAGGCCGTGCTCAGCACCGAGGCAATAGCAGACTCCTGATCTCCGACAATCGTCTTGAACCGGACTTCGATGCCGATCTCGGCCAAGCGTTCAGTGATGAATAATGAGTTGCTGTCAGACCGCCCTCCCACGAGAAGCTCTGAGCCGACGGCAATCGTTTCGGCGGAATAGGGAGAAACCTTTGGGACCCTTATCATGTGTTACTCGATGTCGGCAAAACTGAGCGGGACATGGACCTCGCCACCAGTTGCGGGAAAGATCGTGATCATGGTCTTGGCCTTCGGATCGAAATCCGCATAGCGAAACGTCGCGACGATGGTGGCCTGATACTTTGGCGACTCGGGCCCCGTGGTCCGACGATGGGCTTGGCCGTCGGCTCGCACTGTGATCGGCTTGATGACTCTCTCAGCTTGTTCGAGAATCATGTAACTATTTGCGGCAAATCCTGGGCTCTCTCCAACGATTGTCGCACTGACAAGCATGGCGGGGGCCTCGATCACGTGAGCCACATCGGCTACGCTCGGTTCAAGGCCCCGTAACGCCATATGGGTGGCCATCACCGACAAGCTCCCCAGCTTCGTCAGGAGAAAGCCTTCGGCCTGGGCAAAGCCAGTGCCTCCAAAGCGAGCATAAAATGTCTCAGGAGCTCGGTGCTGTAGCGCCGCCTGTTTCCCCCGATCAAGCGCAACGTGAATGTCGGTCTGTGTCGGAGTCACTTCAATAGCAGCAGCGAGACCGACGAAACTCAACAGACATACGACAGCCTGTCCTAGCACCGCATGAGTCCAACCCCTCATCTGTCAGCGGGTAACAGAACGATTCGACCTTGTCAATGGATGCCTCCTGGCCTCGTCCTCCGGTTGACAACACGGAAGGGGAAATGCTAAACGAAAGAAAACTACAAAGAGTACTGCCTCTCAATTTACTAAAGGAGCTTTGTAATGTCGACTCCGGAGACCCCCCCTTCCACGCCGGCACCTCGGCGCCAGTTCGTCAATTTTTCGTTCTATAAAGTGGACCCGGCATGGCGGCGTCTCCCTGAAGATGTACGCACCCAGGGCAAACAAGAGTTCTTGCGGGCGGTCGAAGATTTTAACGGTAAAGTGTTGGTCGTCCCCTATTCCACAGTGGGCATCCGAGGGGATTGCGATTTTATGCTGTGGCGTATCAGCTACGATCTCGATCTGTTTCAGGATATGAGCGCCAAGATGCTTGCCTCCGGTCTTGGACAGTATCTCTCGACTCCCTATTCGTATTTGGCCATGACTAAGCGTTCCATCTATGTCGATAACCATTCACATGCGGGACAGGAAGGAAAACGGCTCACGGTCGTACCGGGAAAAAGCAAGTACATCTTTGTGTATCCCTTTCTCAAGACACGGGAGTGGTTTCTGCTGACCAAAGCGGCTCGCCAGGGCATGATGGACGAGCATATCGAAGTGGGACACCGGTTTCCCTCAGTGAAGCTGAATACCACCTACTCGTTTGGATTGGATGATCAGGAATGGGTTGTCGCGTTTGAAAGCGACAAGCCCGAGGATTTTCTTGACCTAGTGATGGCCCTCCGGGAGACGGAAGGGTCACGCTACACCTTGCGGGATACCCCGATCTTCACCTGCGTCCGCAGAAGTCTCAAGGAAACGCTCGATACGCTTGGCGGTTAAGTGCCGAGGATATCAGTACGGACTAGGGCCTTCGGTCTCTGACCGAAGGCCCTTTGTTTTTAGCGATGACATGATCCTGGGTGCACCTCACATTGCAGACTCACCCTATTGATTGACCGGCCGAAGCCACCTGGTTTTGACAGTTCGGCAAGCCCTATGGTACCTCTACAGGAAGGACAATCACAAAGTTGAGTGGCCATGGCTGACACAACCTCTCTCTATGCCCTGCGTTTTCCCGATGGCTCGGTCAGTCTCTACATCGATGAACAGTATGCCCAGGACAAAGGGATCGATCCTTCCCGGCTCGTCCGGGTAGAAATCCCACGTGAGATGTTCATTAGTGGAACGATCCAGGATGTTCGGGAATATGTCGCGCGTCAACTGGAGCAAGCTTCTCGGCAGAAAGCCGGTACGGCATAACCGGCATCGCCGAAGATCAACGGACTAGAAAAGGACTCTGCACGAAGAGAGCACCACCTCTTTCTGTATGAGCGAAGCGGAATACCATGACACCAACACTCGCATCCTCTCCACTCACTGTCGACATCATTGAGGAAGCTATTGCCAACCTACCGATTCAGGGACGCATTATTCTCCGCCTGCTTCTCTTACAATATCTCGACGTCACACAGGATGAAATCTTGTTCATGGTGGCAGATCGACCAGACCCTCGCTGTGTCTCGGGCAAGAAACCCATCACGACCATGACCCAAGAATCGATCATAGCCATGGTCAACCGCCGGAATGAATACCGCCAGCGAGCCAGACTGCGACGAGAGAGAACCTGGTTGCAATGTGTCGCCCTCGAACATTTGATCAAGACAGCCGACGGGTTCGCCACTCGTGCCGCTGTCCTCCTCACCGATCGAGGCGTCTCATCGGACACAATCACGGCGCTCAACGCACAGGCTCGTTCTGCAGTCCCGTCCACGACGTTACGAATCCTGGAGCAACAGTGGGAGAAGGACGAAATCAGTTCCGAGGAGTACCAGAAGCATCGTTTGGTCGTCGAAATGCAGACGCAGCTGCGCTTTGTTGAACGATTCAGAAAACGTCTGACCTTGGCAGAACGTGAACGTCGAACCTCCGACGCTACAACGTTGCAGGACCATGAGATCGGCCACATCTGGGGCATCCCAGCTGGAACCCTTGCCGCACGCAAGGTCAAATTCCTCTCGCAGTATCTGCTGGCAACCCAAGCTAGGTGTTCCGATTCCCCCGGAAGCGGATCCTCCGTTCCGTCACCCGAGATGTGGCAAACCACTCTGCGTGCGCTCTCTCAGACTCCGATTGAGCGGTCGATTGCCACGTACGACGGGCTGGAAGGCACTGAGTCCGCACTGATTGAAAAACTTGGAATCTATGCGATGATGGGGATATCGGAAGCGATGGAGACCAAGTTCTGGAATTCGCTCGTGTATGGGGCCAGTTCCAACGCAATCCACACCGAAACAACCCGAACCCTATTCGGACTCCAACGGCTGGTCTCAATTCAAAAGGATCTGGACACCAGCAACGCCGTGTTGGATGAGGAGTTACTGAAACGGTCGATGCCCACACCCAAGGCCGGCGAGCTTCCATCTCCAGCACCAGAGTCCGATCAGGGAGAACTCACAGACTTCCAACGGCATATTCTCCATAACTTTGTCGGAGAAGATGTCATCGGTCGGCCATCCGACAAATGGTGAGCTTTCGAACTTGCCAATCACCAACGGTTCGGTATAATTACTTCCACCCATGACGACAAAAACCATCAGTCGACCACCGGTTGTGACCTCTCCGGCTCCTGTTCTTTTCCTCACCATTCTGTGTATGTTTGCGTTCGGATTACTTGGCACCACGCCGGTTCTTGCGAGTGGGCTGATTGAGATTGCGGAACTCTTGGCACATCCCGAGCAGTATGATCATCAAGATGTCGTCGTCACCGGAAAGGTCATGAATGTCCAGCTGGCAACTAATCGCCAGGGGCAGCCAGCCTATGGATTTCTCCTACAAGACCACGCCGGCACCCTCAAAGTCGTGAGCCTCGGTCAGCTGGAGGTCCGGGAAGGTGATCAAGTCATCGTGGAAGGTGTCTTCAGTCGTCTCCGTCAAGTTGGCCGCACCATCGTCTATAATGAGATCAAGGCCATCTCGGTCAAACCAATGACGCGCCTCAATCCAGATCTGGTCGGTTGATCACGCACATTGTTCACCACTCCCGTCAGATCGTGGTGACGTCCCGTCTTATTCTTCCAAGGGACCTGTATGCCTTTCCTGATCGTACGCCAGCTTCTTGCACTAACCAACGGACTGGTGCTGTGGCTCGTCAGCTGTAGTACACCGGCGCATGTGGGAGACTATCCTAACCAACACCGTATGGTGGGCCTCCCAAAGTCGGCAGTCCTGAGTTGTGCGGGTCGCCCCAACAAAGAACTCACCAGTGGTGTACAGACGTTCCTTCGCTATTATCGTGAAGCCCCGATTCTTGAAGAGTCACGTTCAGTAAGCAAAGGCAGTTTTGCGACGGTTCGACATGGTTGTTGGGCTACCGTTGTGCTGGCCGATGATCGGGTCGTCGAGATTCAGTATCGTTTTGTCCCACCGACATTTGATGCATCCAACGATTGTGAAGACATCTTTGATTCCTGTCAGTAGCGGGGAGCCTTCCGTTCCCAGATTGTCGCAACGGTGCTTCATGAACCATTTCAGGGACCGCATACCGACGCTCCTCGCTATTAGCCTCGGCTTCAGTCTCCTCTCGCTATGTCCTCCACACGTATTAGCCCTGGAAAAGTATGGACGTCCGCTTCCCTCCATGGAGAATCCCAATGGTCGAGAAGTTGAAGAATCCCTCGTGGCCGGCTATCTACTGATGGGTGCGTTTGCCTCGAATCCCTCATTCGCTGCCAGGCCCGATAATACCGGCCTTGTGGGAATGCGCCACATGCTCCATCTGGAAACCGACCTATACAAGCAGTACCTCACGTTCTATACAGACCAGAATTTTTTCTCAGATCGTACGAATGGATGGATTGAACTAAGCGAGTGGGACGGCACCTATGCTTTCACCGGTGTGCTGGGCCACTTCAACTGGCGCCTCCAGTATGAACGTGACGCACCAATTGACCGGAAGGGTGTGACGCAAGAGTATGCCGACGGGCTGGTGACAGTAAAATTTCAGGCCGTGCAAGATTTCCCCTGGTGGCAACGCCAGTTCCCCCATCAAAACTTGACAGCCTATGCTGGGGCCGGCTTGCTTTTTCACAATAAGAATTACTTCGCCAGGCCTGACAATACCGGCCGAGCGCTCGTCCGGTACGTCGCCCATGCTGACCTCGATCTCTACAAAAACAAGATCGTGCTCTATGGTGATGTGAATATGTTTACGGATCGGGATGCAGGAAACCAGGCCAGCCCGACCGAATTGGATTGGATTGTTGGGCTCGCCGTACGCTGGCGCAACATGGAATTTGCGGTCTATCACGAACAAGATCAGCCTCTAGATCGAGCGGGACTTGTTCAAAAATATCTCGCGCTCCAACTCCGCTTTTCATTCGACGTTTCAAAGCAAGATCTTGGGATTGGACTCGCTCAACCGGCCTCAGGAGGTCAGTGAGGGAGTTTAAGGACAGCCGTGAGAAGGCGGTCCATGATCCGGTCTGGAACAATCTGCCCGATGAACGCACGAATCTTTGCGTCTGTGCCGACCAGATAGCGAGTCTTGGGCACCGGAGCCGTCAAGGCCTGCTCAACCGCCTTCGCGACCACATCTGCCGGAATGGCTCGTTTCGCTGCTTCGTCCACTACCTTTCGCACCGCCGCCACCGTTGGTTCATACAGCCTTCGAGTCTCCGCGTCCATCACGGCCTCTCGACCTGCGGCATCATCAGCAGACTTTGTCCAGATCGGGGTCGTGATCGCACCCGGCTCAATAATAGAGACCTGGATGCCCCACTGTTGAACCTCTAAGCGTAACGCATCGGTGATAGCCTCCAATGCAAACTTCGAGGCTGAATACGGTCCCATTAACGGAATCGTGGAACGTCCTGCAATCGATCCCATATTCACGATACGGCCACGCGCCCGGCGGATCATCGGAAGAAATGCTTGCGTCACCGCAACCTGGCCAATCACATTCACCTCAAGTTGCCGCCGAAGATCAGAAAGCGGGATCGCTTCAAGCGGCGCTGGCACCGCAATCCCGGCATTATTCACGAGCCCATACAAACCAGTCGTTCCACATTGCTCGGACACGGTTGCAAGCGAACGTTGAATGGATGACTGGTCAGTCACATCGAGCAGAATCGGAATGAGTCGCTCCGAGCCGGATTGTTGAAGCACCGCTCCATCTTCTCGCTTCCGCACTCCGGCAAAGACCGTGAACCCTAATTGATCAAGATGCCGCGCACAGGCCGCCCCAATCCCTGTCGACGCACCAGTGATGACTATGGCACGATTGTTCCAAATTGACATCACACGCCCTCAAGCTTCTACTGGGAAACCATAACAGGTTTGGAATGGCTTTCTCCAGAGAGCGCATTGCGGTTCGTGACAGTCAGGGTCGCTTCCGTTTGATTCACATTTATCCATGCCACGACGTTTGATTGGAACAGCGACTTTCAAGCGATAGAGGTCACCCAGCTTACGGTGAATCGTTTTAGATACAAAGTGAATCAGTTTAGATACAACCTGAATCTTTTTGTGGTCATCATCCCCCCCCTTGATTCTAAGCCATAAATAGACCGGTACAAGTAACAAAATTGAGCCTACAGACTACGTATTCCTCTCTTCCGCCAGCGCCTACCAGATCACGACTCGCAGTGGCGTACAATTTGCTCATACGGTAGGTGTTCAGCAGATCATCATGGCTGAGGCCCACCTTAGATAGCTACGTACCAGTGTGGCCTCTAAAGAAAGAACGATCGCATGCGAACAGACGTTCATGGCACCGACTGAAAGATGGGCCGGAATGGAATCGCAACCATTGGACTAGAGGATCAAGCGCCACAAGATGCAGTGTGAAATTAAGTCTCTATTACGTAACCCCCAAACCCTGACGGAGGAGGAATCCACGAGCAGGGCACTTGTGCAAAGCCTAAAAAAGGAGTACTTAAGCGTGCAGAAAGGCATACCCAGAAGCTACTGCATACGGTCGGCCTATTCCGCGTCAGGGGTAAGTTCTGGGTGTTAATCTCAGCCTGTCGGCGTTCCACAGAATAGCGATATCAGAGAATATTCGTTCATTAACTCTTTTAAAGGAGGGGCCGTATGCCAGGAATAGAACTAGACTGCTTTCCTTGGAATTGTCCGAGGAACAGTCGCATCAAGAAGGCACGGAGCAGAGCACTTACTAGATCTTCAGCTAAAGCCAAGCCTGAGTCTCCAGCTATAGTCATTGGCTCCTTCAAACTCTTGAATAGTGACAAGGTACGTATAACTATCTCCCAACGAGATTTTTTTTACCTGCCTATAACTGCGGAGGCGAAACATGCACTTGAGCGGATCGGCGATAGAACCGACAATCATGCCTCTCGCTACGGAATGGCATTAATAAAGTGGAAAACAGGGCCAGACGCGAAAGTCACGTCGATATCCACTTTTTCTGACCCCAAACCTCTGGCTAAGGATTTGGCAAAATATCGAGCACTCGCTGTTTTTAACAAATGGGCACAATAGAAGGCTGCCTCTGTGGCTGATCAGAACAAAGACCCCGTTTGGGGGGTAAGATGGGTCAGATATGCAGTGCTTGCCACTGCAGTTTTTTACACAGCTCTAGGGTTAACGCAAGTTCCCCCCATTACCTCATCCGGTTTAAACACTCAGATCAGCAGCCCCCTCTCAGTGGGTGGAAAAACACAATACGACATCACTGGAGGTACCAGGACAGGCACGAATTTATTTCATAGCTTTGGAACCTTTGGTGTTCCAGGTGACCAGATTGCAAACTTCCGAAACGACGCGGGACTCACAACCGACAACATCCTAGGCCGAGTAACTGGAGGCCTTCTCTCCAATATTTTAGGCACCATTCAGACCACTGGATTTGAAAATACCAATCTCTATCTCGTAAACCCGGCTGGTATCGTCTTTGGCCCAACGGCAACACTGAATGTTGGCGGTTCAGTAACGTTTACCACTGCAGACTATCTGCGCTTGGGCGAAATCGATGGATCTAACGCCGGAATTTTTCATGCAGATCGAACCCAGACAACCCTACTCTCAAGCTCGCCAGTTGATGCCTTCGGCTTCCTTCGACAGAACCCAGGAGCCATTTCCATTCAAGGGAGCCAGTTGACAACCCATGGAACGCAGGGCATCACGTTGGTTGGTGGGAACATCACGATTCGGAACGGAGCGCTGGACAATGGGACGGTCCAACCCGCTCGCCTTTTAGCACCAAACGGGCAGATCACCATGGCAAGCGCTCACTCACCTGGTGAATTCCTGAAGAATTTTAGTGATGTACCGAATATCAAGGAGCAGTCATTTGCGTCCATCGGTTATCTCCATCTGGCATCGGGCTCAACAGTGGATGTCAGCCAAACCGGCAATGGCAAAGTCTCAATTCGTGGTGGACAGTTGGTTATGGAGATTCAGAACTCGGTTCTGAGCACCGTTGACGACGCAAGCTCAGTTACTGTCATGCCAGGTCAGGATCGTATCATGCTCACCCCAACGAGTGAGGTCATCAGCGGTACCAATGGCGGAAGCGCTGGCCCTGATATCCATTTTCATGCGGATCGAATAACCATCGTAGGCATTCCTAGTACTAGAGACAACTTTGGCAAAAAACCACGCACCCAGATACAGAGTTATACCCTGGGAGACGATAAGGCAGGGGATATTGTTCTACGGACAAGCAACGATATTGAGCTTACTAAATTAGTGACGATTTCGTCGATTACCGCAGCATCAGGTCAGGCAGGCAGCATTGAACTGACAAGTACGCATGGAAATGTTCGATTGACGGAAGGTGGGAAAGAAAGTTTCGGAGTCTCTTCGTCAACAATTGCTACAGGAAATACTGGCAATGTGACTATATCGGCTCCAGAAGGAGATATTGTTCTTGGCGGGGTACCGGTTGTCACTCAATCACAACCGCGCGGTAACTCCAACCAAGAAACCGGTCGTCCAGGGTTCATTGCACTCACCTCACAAAACCTAGAAATGAGTGCTGGTACACTCGGCAATTTTACTTCTGGCACAGACCAGCCAGGCGGCGTCATTGTCAATCTCACTGGCACCTTAACAATGACAGCTGATTCATCACTGAATCTTCCCGATGGAGTTCTCCCCGACTCGCTCATTGTCACATCCTCAGTATCTCGTGCCCCCTCAGGGGATATCACCATCAGTGCGAAAGATATTCTTCTCTCACAACAAAGCATCATCAACAGTTCTTCTTTTGCCTCGGGACCTGGGGGACAGCTCAAGATCGTCGCTGAGACCCTTCGAGTGACGGAGGGCTCACAAATCTCAAGTGGTAGTACCAGGGCCCCTAATCGAGGCAACCTTCCAGAGAATCTCATCCCCTCGGGCGCGGGAGGAGACATCACGATTCACGCTCTAGGCGGCACGGGCTTGGTACAAATCGATGGTACAGGAAGCGGAATCTTTGCTGACACGGAAGGCACAGGTACAGGCGGCACCATCAATCTGTCAGCCAAAACTCTATTGGTTCAGAATGGTGGAACTATCTCAGCGTCAACAACAGGAACGGATCCGCTCGCAATCGGTGGCTCCATCATCGTCAACGCAACGGATCAGGTGCTGCTCACCAACGGTGGGACAATTTCCGCGAGCAGCATCATACAGCCCGAGACTTCAAACTCAGGTATTGCCGACGCAGGAAACATCTTTCTCAACGCCGGCAACCAACTCGAGATGCACGATGACTCTGCCATTAAGACCACCACGGAGTCAGCGCAGGCGAACGGAGGGAATATCGATATCCGAGCCATCGAGCTGGTTCGTCTAGTCAACAACAGTGAGATCACCACCTCGGTGAAGGGGACACAGGGCAGTGGCGGAAACATTTTTATTGATCCAAAGATGGTGCTCTTACAAAGCAGCAACGTGACGGCGCAAGCAGATAGAGGCGCCGGAGGGAACATTTCGTTCGTGACGCCATTATTCCTTGCTGATTCCACCAGTATCGTGAGCGCCTCGTCACAACGCGGCGTAAGCGGTACGGTAACCATCCAGTCGCCAACCTCCAATCTAAGCGGGGCAGTTGGCCAACTTGTCTCAAAAGTGAGCCAGCCTCAGATACTCTTGCAGAATCGCTGCGCCGCCTTAGTCGGTGGACGAGAGAGCACATTCGTCCTAACCGGACGCCATACCCTCCCCTCTGAACCAGGCGACTGGCTCAGCCCCTCAGCCTCAATTGAACATTGGACAGGAGAGAGCCCTGAGCATGCATCCGATTTGATGGTCCATAACCACGGCTCGAGCAGACCGTCAACCATAGCCAGAAATACAGTCGAAACAGGGGAGATCTCACTCCGTCGATTGACCCCGCCTGGATTTTTAGTTCGGACATTTGCGGCTGAGCCTACCGGCTGTCCTTCCTGACGGTGGGCACTGGTGGCTCTCTCAAATTTTAATCCCACCAGCCATTTCTGTGATCCACGGCCCATGCCTGCCTCCTGCAATCTATACAGCCTGACACGAGCATGCTATAGTGTCGCCTTCTTCGGGTTGCAGTACGGCACCGGGTCAGTCTATGCTAGGGTATCCGGCTAGAAGACGTCAGCCAAAAGTAAACGATCGAGTAAACCACAAGAATCCACGCAAGCTCTCTTAAATACAAAAGTGGCGGTGTAGCTCAGTTGGTAGAGCAGCGGACTCATAAGCCGCGGGTCACCCGTTCAATCCGGGTCACCGCCACCAAGCCGCACTTCGTGTGGGCCACCGGCTCTTTATCGCAGTATCGTTATTGAAGTCGGTGGACAAACACTATCGGTGTTTCTCCGCCTTTAAAACTAAGCTTGCTTGTGCTGACCGCTCATTGTGGTTTTATCGTAATGGTGTCGTCGGATAACCCCCTTCGACTTTCCCTCATCAATACCAACCTTGGGTGAGCCAGACTGCTTTAACGCCGGTCTTGCTTCTGACTCATGCAACTCGTACGGTTTGAAAGTCACTTCCGTGGAAAGATGAACCCATGCACCCGGAACTTCGACGAGCCTATGATGCAGAGATGATGGCCGCAGCAATGCACTACGATTCTGGAAAATTCCAGGAGGCATTTTCCCATCTTGAGCGTGCACATATCTTAGGACAATCGTTTTCGATTGCCCATGCGAGAACTCATTGGTGGATGTTGAAGGTTGGCTTAAAGAAGGGAGATATCGTAGAAATTGCAGGCCAGATTCCACGGATCCTGGGAGCGTTGTTCTTCTCAAGAATTTGGGTCCCAATCGGCAATACCGGTAGAGCTCGCGTGCCTCCTTTTAAGCCGATGCCCATCCCACACGAACTTCAAGTACTACTTGATAGATACAGTCGCAAATCCATTAAATAGATCGCTTCATAAACATCATGTGAGCATTTCACTCATTCGACTATCGCAATCAAATCCATCTCACAATCTATTCGTCTCTCAGTCCATCAACAACCGGTTGTCGTGCAGCCCATCGGGCTGGAAGGTAGCCGGCCACCACCGTTGCTAGCACGGCGAGTGCGACTGCCTGAAGGAGTGAGGCAACTGGAACAATCATTTGAATGGTCCATCCGAACGACTGCTTATTGATCACCTTGATCAGCACCAACGACAGCAAACCTCCTCCAAGAAGCCCCAGCACGATCCCTATCGCACCAAGATAGATCGCCTCCCAGAGTACCAGTTGCTGAATTTGTGCTGGGCTACCACCGATGGCTCGGAGCGTGGCGAACTCTCGACGCCGTTCGAGTACGGAGGTAATGAGGGTGTTGACGATTCCTAGCATGGCAATGACGACGGCGATGGCCTCCAACACATAGGTCAGAAGAAATGTCCGATCAAAAATCTCGAGGATTTCTTTCCGCAGCTCCGTATTACTGATGATTAATGGTGGAAGCCCTCCCTTGGTCACGACACCCAACTGTTCGGTTATCCGAGCTCGCGCATGATCCAGGCTGGCTCCGCCTCGCAAATATACCGGGAAAACCGTCACCAGCTCATCACGCCACAGCGACTGATAGAGCGACCGGTCCATCAGGAGCTTGCCTCCGTCCGTTGAATAGTCATAAAACACCGCCACAATGGGGAACTGCCTCACTCCACCCGGCGTCATGATTTCAAGGAGGGATCCCTCCTGCACCCCTAATCGATTGGCCAACACTTCGGAAACGAGGAGGCCACCAATCTCGGCCGCTCGATTGAGCTGCTCTGACGAATCACCGCTTCGAACCAGATACTGACTCCACTGGGCATGTAAGCGCAAATCTCGCGAGACGACTGCCACGCGCTGTCCCTTCACCGTAATTCGTACGTCGCGGTAGGTATCGACCGCCGCCACCTCAGGAATTGAGGACAGTATGTTCGTCCAGGCCTGCGGCAGGCTTCGTCCAACCGTGCCGATCTCCGTACCGCGCAGCCAAAGTGACGGTGCCACAACCACATCGGCCAACACCGTATCGGCAACCCAGACTTCCACAGTATGTCGAAAGCTGCGAACCATGACCAACACCCCGATCATGATCGCTAATCCCACCATAAAAGCTGAGACGGTGACACCATTTCGACCTGGATTTCTCGACGCGTGCTCCACTGCGATCGTTCTCATCACCCCAGGCAATCCAGTTGTTGGACCGATCGATCGGTGATGACCGCTTCCTCTCGTGACACATAATGGGGCCAGACAAGCCAGCCCAGCTAAGAGACAGAGCGTGGCCATGTAACCCAAAACCGGAACACCCTGAATCGAGCCTGGCCAACTCAGAAGTCCTGCCAGACCAAGCAGTGCACATCCCATGATGCTGAGGCGTCCCACTTGCAACTGCTGACTTGCTTCATAATCTCCAGGAGCAAGCGCACGAACGGTCGCGGTCCGACTGGCATCCACACTCGGGCCAATCGCACCGATCATGGACACCCCACAACCAATGAGGATGCCTTCAAAGCCCACCGTGAGCCATGGCCCAGTCCATAGTGACTCCCCTCCGGATGCACTCACCGGCACATAGAGATCTGAGATCGTTCGACTCAAGAGGGCGATTAGCTGTTGCGCCAACACCATTCCCGCGACACTTCCAACAACACCGCCCACAATACCAAACAGCCCAGCTTCAACGAGAAACAGCAGCGCCACCCGCCCTTGAGTCATTCCTACGGCACGATAGATACCGATCTCCCGTCGGCGCTGTGCCACAGCAAACGCCATAGTGTTGTAAATTAAAAACATCCCAACCAACAGACCGACCCAACTGAGCACGGTGAGATTCAGACGGAAGGCGCGGATCATTTGCTCCACCTGCTTCGTCCGATTGGCAGGCCGCTCTACCGTCACATGTGGAGGTAAGACCGTTCGCACCTTGTCCGCCACCTCATCAACAGACAGGCCAGGAGTCGTCACTAGATCAATCCGATCAACCAGACCAACCATCCCAAAGGTCACTTGAGCAGCAGCGATATCCATGACCGCTAAACGTTCCCAGGAGGCACTCCGATCTGACTCACCGTGAAGAATTCCCGCAACTCGACAATGACAGCTGCCGGTTCCGATGAGAAGATGAACTTCGTCTCCTACCGACAGATTCCAGTCGGTCGCCAGCTTTTCTCCCACGAATACTGAGCGTGGATGGATCATGTCGATCATCTGGCGTTCCGTTGTCGGCTGGCTCACCCGAAATCCTCTCGTCTCGAATTCAGCCAACAGATCCAGGCCTAGCACTTGTATCGCCTGACCAGGTTGATCTCCTCTCATTTGAACGGCTGTTTGAAGAATGACGGGAGAGACCGAGCTCACACCAGGGACGGTGCGCAGATGTATCATGAGCTGCTCATCAAGTCCCGACTCATCTCCTGCCACTTCCAAAGTCGTAGGACCAGCGACGCTCAACACCGCCTGTTCGAATGAGCGCAGTACATCCACATTTGCCGTACGCACGGCCACCGACGCCGAGACCCCCAGCGCCACACCGCCAATCGTCAGTAAGGTCCGCAAGGGCCACTGTCGCAGGTGAGAGACGAGGATCAGAGCAACAACATTAATGAAGGACAGCATGGAGGTAGAAAAAGAAGAGTCGCGGAGGACAGATGCCAAAGACGGACGAACCGCAGCTGGTGCTTTTCAAGTACTCTGCACATTTTGTGAGTTTCGTTTACATGATGAGGATCGTTTGCTAGACTCACGCGTACTTACTACAGAAGGAGTTCCAATGGCTAGACACTCTACTTCAGCGAACAAAACCAAGGCTAACAAAACCAAGGCTAACAAACATCTCGGACGAACCGTCCGCCACACCAAATCTTCACTGCATATCACGCCTAGGCAGCGTGAGATTCTACGATTAGTCGCACTTGGCCATACCAATCGCGAAATTGCAGGGTCATTGGATATCAGCGTGAGGACGGTTGAAGTTCACCGGTTCAACTTGATGCGCCGGCTGAACGTTCGGAACGTCGCTCAGCTGCTACGCCAAGCCTTGCAGCAAAACCTCTTACCGCGCAACTTCGTCACCAAATGACTCTACAGCTCCTTGAGGTGTCCGCGGCAATCCTGAATCGATCGATATCCCTTTCTGGCTAACACCGCCTCGAGTTCCGCCTCCAACCGACGGAAGACGCCTAACCCCTCCTCCACGAGTACTGTTCCAATCTGAACCGCCGACGCACCGCAGAGAAAATGTTCAAAGGCATCACCACCATCAATCACTCCACCCGTACCGATAATCGGCATCTTTTCTCCAAAGAACTTATAGAAGGCCCGGACGTTCGCCAACGCCACGGGCTTGATCAGTCGTCCACCTAATCCACCAAATCCACCTTTCGGCTTGATCACAACCGTTTCCTGTTCCGGATCAACCACCAATCCATTGCCGACCGAGTTAATCAGGTTCAGAAAGTCCACTCCCCACCGCCCAAGCATGGTTCCCATCGCATGGTGATGGGCTGGATCAAAATACGGCGGCAGCTTGACTCCCATGGGAACCGAGATTTTCGGACGCACCGATTTGAGGACCCGCTCAGACGCATCCGGATCATATCCAATCTGCGGTTTACCAGGGATGTTGGGACACGATAAGTTCACCTCGACAAGGTCGGGTTGCGCCGCATTAATCGTCTCTGCGATCGTCGGAAAGTCCTCCTCAGTCAATCCAGCGACACTGGCGATGATAGGTTTGCCAAATCGCTTGAGCTCCGGAATCAATTCGGCATAGGCTCGATAGCCCAAATTAGGCAGCCCCATGGAATTGATTGAGCCTCCAGGAAATCCATGATACCGAGGTTCCGGATTTCCGTGACGCGCTTCAATCGTCATGGATTTTGTGACAATCGCCCCTGCGCTAGACCGTCCTAGGGCCTCCAGTTCTTCTCTCGTGACACAGAGCGCACCGGCTGCGTTCATAAAACAGCTGGGAAACGTCACTCCCGCAATGGTCGTGGAGAGGTTCATGATGAAAGACCCGTTTGAGTGGTGGGGGTGGTACGCGAAACCAGCCTACCGTCACACATCGACCACGTATAGTCAGCCGCTAATGCAGCCTGGGCACTATGGGTGACCAACAGCACCGTCTGCCCTCCAGACTGGGCGAGCCCCTGAATCAGCGCCATGATCTCTGCACCTTGATGTGAATCCACATTACCAGTTGGTTCATCGGCCAAGAGGAGCCGTGGTTGATGGACTAATGCCCGTGCAATAGCCACTCGCTGCTGCTCGCCACCGGAGAGTTCACCCGGGCGATGATGGCGGCGATGACTCATACCGACCCGATGCAATAGCTCGTCGACCCTCGCTGAAATATCACGTCCCTGCTCCCCTCGCAACATCAACGGCAGTGCGATATTCTCTTCAGCCGTCAAGCCATGAACAAGATGGAAGGCTTGAAAAACGATTCCGATTGTTTCACGTCGCATGGTCGTCCACGCCTGACTACTCAACATTTTCGTGGACCGTCCATCAATCACAATTTCCCCCGCAGTCGGTTGATCCAGCCCAGCGACAAGACTGAGGAGGGTGCTTTTCCCACACCCGCTCGGACCGACAAAAGCACAAAATTCGCCCTTCCGAATCTCGAGATCTACCTCGTGCAAGGCCGTTACCGTGGTCTCACCACGTGAATACGTTTTTGAAAGCCCCCTGATCGTGACCACCGGCTCCACCCGCCCCTGCAAGGCCTTGCGCAGAATCCCTTAAAATTCGTACTCCTATACCACAACCTTTCCGAGTACGACAACCTTGACAGGGACCGTTACTTCCTCATAATGAAACGAGAGTAAAGATTCATCACTTATCGAGCCATGGCCGCTTTTTCTCTAGTTCCAACATTCCTACGTCGTGCCACACGGTTTTTCCTCCCGGTTCAGTGTGCCTCGTGTGGCTCCCCTTTGGCGGATGATCCCATCCCCCATTTCTGTACCGGCTGCTGGGGCGGGCTTCAACCAATGCCCACTGCGCGATGTACGCGTTGTGACCGACCGTTTGTCTCACCCGTGGCCACCGCCTACAGCCCCCAGCATCGATGCCACGCCTGCGTTGAACATCCCCCTTCCTATACAAGAGCCTGGACGCTGTATCCCTATAGCCCACCGCTCCAAGACGCGATCCGCCTCTTGAAGTACCGGAACAAAGCTTCCCTCGCCAGACCCCTCGCAAATCTGATGCTCAGCTCACTGCCGCAGCTGGATGCCGTCGACCTGATCATACCGGTCCCGTTGCATCACGAGCGGCTCTGTCATCGAGGGTTCAACCAGGCGCTCTTACTCGCAGATCCCATCGGGCGGCATCTGAACATTTCCATCTCATACACCAATCTGGTCCGTACCACTTCCACTCCACCCCAAACTTCCCTCTCTCGTAAAACCCGACTCAAGAATCTGCGCCAGGCGTTTATGGTACGACACCCTGCGCAGATCCAGGATAAGCGCATCCTGCTCGTTGACGACGTCTTCACAACCGGCACAACCGTCAACGAATGTGCAAAGACCTTACGTCGGTCCGGCTCGGCCGATGTCTTCGTCCTCACCTTAGCACGAACCATGGACCAGAATCTGATTCCAGATCGCACACAATCTCCAGCACCCTACCCATTTTTTAGTCTTTGAAAGGTGACCGCCATGCCGATCTATGAGTATCTGTGCCAAGACTGCCACAAACGCAATGCGATCCTCACGTTGAATCCTCATCGCCTTGATCCGGTTCTGTGCCGTCACTGTGGAGGCTCGAAGATGAACCGCCTCCTCTCACGATTTTCTGCTCCCAAGTCAGAAGAAGCCAGACTCGAGTCGTTGGCCGATCCCGCCACCCTTGATGGACTCGATGAGTCCGATCCGCGCAGCGTGGCCCGGCTCATGAAAAAAATGGGACAGGAGTTGGGTGAAGACGTCAGCGACGTCGACGCCATGCTAGACGAACCACGTGGAGACGATTCCGAGATCGGTCACACCGACGACCTCTGATGATGTTTTCGGACATATTTTCACTTGACTTTCTTCTTCCACCATCTAGAATACCTCTATGTTAGAGGCACTTCGTGATCTCTAGCAGAGGTGGCGTGATGGGTAAGACTTCAAAAAGCGATCTGATGACGGCCACGGAAACTTGCCGTTTCCTTCAGATAACACCGCCCACACTCTATCGATGCCTTCGAGGCCGACAGATTCCCGCGTTCAAGCTCGGCAACGAATGGCGATTCGTTCGTGCGGATCTCGAGCAATGGATCCAAGACGGGGGAATCAGACCTTCCGTCAGCTCCCAATCTAAAGGATAACGATGTTCGCCGGCGAATATCTTTGTAAGGTGGATGAAAAAGGACGGTTTATCGTCCCTTCTCCAATCCGCGAGCAGATTGAAACCGAGGGCCAGGCCGTGATGTTCTTGAAAGGCCCAGAGCAATCACTCCTGATCTATTCGATGAAAGAATGGGGGAAGGTCCTGGAACGAACGAAGTCGTCCTTGGATGAAGACCAAAGCCGACTGTTTATGCACTTTGTCGTCTCGGAAGCCGGCTCATCAGATATTGATAAGACCGGACGGATCTTGATCCCTGGCCGTTTACGAAAGCTGGTCCCGGTCGATGAGGATCAGGAGATCATCCTGGTGGGTCTCTACCATCGCATGGAACTCTGGAATCCAAGTGACTGGCGTCGATATATTGCCCGTACAGAAGATCGATATGAACAGAATATGGCGAAGATCGTGAACCTTCTCTAAGTCGGCCCCATGCCATCACGCCAGCGACGGGGCAACGCATTCTCTCCCAGTGCTTTCCGCTCAAACACAAGCCAACATCGAGGGACGCGCTCTCAACTACGGTTTCTTTCTTCAGGCTTTTTGAAGGCCCCTGCCAGTTCTCCAAATCCCCTTCAGTCAAACGCTCATGCCATCAGTCGCCCTCCATCCCACTCGGCCATGGTAACGGTAGACAGCCTGACAATCACGTTGCCAGTTCCTCCCAGCATCAATCATCAGTATGCCACAGTGAATGGACGCAGGCTGCTCTCCTCCACAGGCCGCGCATATAAAGCACAGGTTGGCCAGCAGGTCTGGGTGGTCTTGGCGCAGTCACCCTGTGCCTCGTCCTTTCGAGACCGCCTTCGATCAGGCCCTCTCTCCCTTTCGATCCGATTCTTTTTTGCCACGTCATTGCGGCGCGATCTGGACGGGGGGCTCAAGATTGCCCAGGATGCAGTCTGTGAGGGGCTTGGCATCAACGACAATCGCATCATTGAGACTCATCTCTACAAGCACGTCGACAAGGCAGCCCCTCGAATTGAAGTCTCCCTTTCCTGCCTACCTCTATCGCTCCAGAACCCCTGAAGAGCAGACGTGCTCGTTTGCCGGGCTACAGTTCTTTCCAGCTTCTGCCGATACATCAGGAAGCCACTGACATCAGAGCTTTCGTAAGTCATTTTGCCATGCCAACAACACGCGTTCCCATCAGTGAACTTCAGGTTGGAATGTACGTCGCATCCCTGGACCTCCCCTGGTACCGTTCTCCCTTTCTTCGTCACTCCTTCAAGATAGAACGCCCTGCTCACATCGAAAAACTACTTCGTGCCGGAGTCAAAGCCGTCGAGATCGATCTTGACCGTGGGATTGCTCCTCGCCCACAGCAACAACCGATCGCCCCACAACCTGCCACGATCCCTCCTCCATCGGTTCAGGACAAGAAACCAATCAAAACACTCGCCCAACTCAATGAAGAATATGCACAAGCCACACTGGCAAAGCAGCAACTCACTCAGTCGGTTCAGTCTGTCTTCAGCAATATTGCCCGTACCGGAACAGTCAGTTCACAACACGCTGCCGATGCCGTCCACGAGATCACGATTGTAACCAGAACACTCACCCCCTCCTCCCTCTTCATGGCGTTGACGCAAAATCGCGCTGGCGATCCCATGCTCAGTCAGCATGCGCTCACAACCTGTACATTGGCACTGATCCTCGGACAAACATTTCAGTTCAACCCATTGGAGCTGCAAGAACTGGCTACGGCCGCACTCCTGCATGACATCGGACTGCTGCAGATTGACCCCGCGCTCGTTCGCCAGGCACACTCCGACAGACGGCTCTCCCCATCGCAGCAGCTCGAGTTTGAGACCCATCCCCGTGTCGGCGCGCGAACACTGCAACAAGCGGGCAACATCGAGGCGGTCATCCTCGATCTCATCGCCAACCATCACGCCTATCTTGATGACAGCGGCTATCCGAAAGAAACACGGGGAGAATTTACCTCTGACCGCACCAGAATCCTCATGATCGTCGATCGGTACGATGAATTGATGAGCGGGTTTGGCGGATCCACACCACTACCCTCGCATCGGACATTTCAGACGCTCTACCAAGAAGCTCGCCAGAATAAACTCGATCAACAGGTGCTATCAGCATTTATCGGATTAGTAGGCATTTACCCCGTGCATAGCCAAGTGCGGCTGAACACGAAGGAACAGGCCGTGGTGGCAGGACTGAACCAAGAAACACTGCATCAGCCAATCATCACCATTACCCATCAGGCACAAGGTACAACCTATGCAGACCCATTCACCGTCAACCTGGCCGACCAACCCGAAGGGTCGCAGACTCGTGCCATTGAGGCGGTCATTGATGCCGGAACCTGAGGGCGGCGTGCGTGCTACGACCTGCTCACCTATTCGTAGCGCAAGGCCTCGATCGGATTCAGCCGTGCTGCTTTATTGGCAGGATAGAGTCCAAAAAATAGCCCTACCACCAGAGAGAAACCGAACGCAGTCACGATCGTCCTTCCTAAAATGATTGTCGGCCAACCGGCAATAATGGACGTCAGCCTCGCGGCGGTTACTCCGAAAACCACACCAATCCCTCCCCCGACCATGCTGAGCGTTATGGCTTCAATCAGAAATTGCATCATGATATGGAACCGTTTGGCACCGACTGCCATCCGTATCCCAATCTCCCTTGTACGTTCGGTCACCGACACGAGCAAGATATTCATAATGCCAATGCCCCCGACGAGGAGCGAGACGGATGCAATCGCAAGCAACATGCCTGTCAATGTCTCACTTGTCCCCTCTTGAATCTTTGCCACATCAATCTGGGTACGAATAATAAAGTCATCAGGCCGGTCCCCCTGTAACCGATGACGTGATCTCAATACCTCCCGGATTTGTTCGACCGCGTCAAACACATCCTCTGTCCGATCAGTCGAGACATGGACGCCACTGACAGACCCAAGAAAGGATGTTCCCAACACCTTTCTCTCTGCGGTGCTGAACGGAATGATGACGACATCATCTTGGTCACTGCCAGAAGGGCTCTGCCCTTTGGGACTCAACACACCGACGATCCGGATCGGAACATTTTTGAGACGAATGATTGCTCCAACAGGTTCCTCTCCGAGATCAAAAAGATTGTCCACCACTGTCTGACCAATCAGCGCAACACGGGCAGCGGTATCCATATCCGTTTGTGTAAAAGGACCTCCACTGCTATACGACCAGTCTCTGATTGTTAGCGTACTCGGGGACGCCCCGATCACCGAGGTACTCCAATTGCGCCCCCCACTCATCACTTGCATCGAGCCTGATCGAGACCAGCCCGTCTCAGCCAGCAGAGGAATCTTCTTTTTTAAGTCGATGGCATCGGCCACTGTTAAGGTAATAACGGAACCCTGCCCTCCGCGCACGCCACTGACCATCGTATAATTTGGCCAAATGAGGATACTATTCGCCCCCATGGAGGCAATCTGTTTCTGCACCGCGAGTTTTGCTCCCTCCCCAATACTCACCATGGCGATGACCGCACCAACTCCGATGATGATCCCCAACATCGTCAATCCAGCGCGCAAGCGGTTTCGCTGTAAGATTCGCAGCGCGGTCACGATGGTCAGCCACACAAATATCGGCACTGGTACCCTCCGCTAACTGTTCCGCCCCTGAGCGGTACGGTCACTCAAGACTTGACCGTCCTTGATCACGATCTCGCGTGCAGCATGGGCAGCAATATCGATTTCATGCGTCACAAGAATGACCGTGATCCCATCACGATTCAACTCTTCAAGAATGGCCATGATTTCATCGCTTGACCGCGTGTCCAGATTTCCCGTTGGTTCATCGGCAAGCAACAAAGATGGTGAGGTCACCAGCGCCCGAGCGATCGCCACCCGTTGTTGCTGGCCACCCGATAATTGTGTGGGGGTATGATGCTCACGGCCATTCAGTCCGACCCGTTCGAGTGCGGCAGAGGCAAGGGTGCGCTGTTCCTTTAAGGACAGTCCGCGGTACAAGAGCGGCAATTGAGTATTTTCTAATGCGCTGGTTCGGGGAATGAGGTTGAAACTTTGAAAGACAAAACCGATTCGCTGATTCCGAATCTCTGCCAGTTGATCCGGGTGCAACCCTTCCACCTCAACACCGCCTAACCGATAGCGTCCCGTGCTCGGCTGATCGAGACACCCTAGAATATTCATCAGTGTCGACTTCCCTGAACCGCTTGTCCCCATGATGGCGACAAACTCCCCTTCATTAATCGTCAGACTCAGCCCTCTTAATGCCTGCACCTCAACGTCACCCACTCGGTACACTTTCCAGAGGTCTTCGCAGACGATGAGCGGGACCATACCTCTACATAATCCTATTACGAGCTTGATGGAAGGTTGGAGAAAGGAATGTCACTCGGGGTATAACGATACGCTTGCCATGTCCATAGCAGACCAACTGTCTTGTGATCATCTTCCAACATATGGGAATGGCCTCAGCGATTTCGAGGACGGGGCGGACTGCCAAATCCTGGAGGAAGCTCGTTGCCTCTTTTCTCGCCGAACGATTGATCAATCCCGATGACAATCGCATCCCCTTCCGCAAGCCCCTCGGACAGAACCTCCGTCGAAGAGCCATCCGAGATGCCCGTCTGCACGGGTAGCGGAACAAGGTCTCCATTCTCGCCCTGCTTCCAGACGGTTCTCGTCACCACGGTTCGTCTCTCAAGCGTGGTCGGACGAGCCGTTTCTCCCTTCGTCGCTTGTCCACTGACCTCTCGGGGCTTCCCTTCACCTTTGGGAGGCACAAATCTGAGCGCAGCATTGGGAACCTTGATGACCTGGTCTTTCTGCGCGACCACAATCGAAACATTGGCAGTCATGCCAGGTTTCAGTCGCATGTCGGCGTTATCCACACTGACCACGACATTGTACGTCACCACGTTCTGCACGCTGATTGGCGCAAGACGAACCTGTTTAATGATACCCGCAAACGAGATTCCAGGGTAGGCATCGACGGTAAAGATCGCTTCCTTCCCTTCTGACATCCCACCGATATCCGATTCACTCACATTGGTATCGACTTGCATCTTGGTCAAATCCAATGCAATAAGAAAGAGGTTGGGCGTGGCGAAGCTGGAAGCCACCGTCTGTCCAACCTCGATATTACGCGCCACAACAATCCCTTCAACAGGGGAACGAATCACCGTATATTTCAGTTCAAGGTCAGCCGCATTCACCGCCGCCTCCGCTTGCTTGACCTGCGCCTCGGTGACTCGAAGCTGCGCCTCGGCACTGTGGTAATTCGTGATGGCAACATCAGCATCATTTTGCGAGACAAACTGTTCTGGCAACAGCGCTTCCACGCGTCCAAGTTCTCGCTTTCGTTGCGCCAGATCGGCCCGTGCCCGCGCGACGCTGGCCCGCGCCATGTCCAAGTTGCTCGCAGCCTGTTCTCGACGAGCCTTGAACGGCTCTGGGTCAATGACGGCTACAATTTCCCCAACCTTCACCCGCGAATTGAAATCGGCGTGCAGGCTCTTGATCATGCCCGATACTTGCGTACCAACCTGGACAGATACCACCGGATTGATCGTCCCCGTTGCACTGACGACGGAAATAACCTGCCCGCGCTCAACGACCGCCGTTCGGTAGCGGATGGGGGCTTTCCGCTCCCCGTTAAAAAATACGTAGCCACCGATACCCAAGCCGACTGCCAGGACACTCATGATTAACCCGATTCGTCGCATATCGAACACGCTCTTTCCTTGAGATATCTACTCATCCTATCAGGAAGCCTGTCAAGAATCACGTCTGCTCATCCTGAAACACCTGAGCGCTCTGCACACCCACCAGATGAGGTTACCATGGTGCCTGCGATGGACCAAGAGAATGAGTGCACAGCCTGAGGAAAGCTCGAACGCGAAATGATTAAGAAGGTACGATCAGAGCTATCCAGCCAGGAAATGCTCCAAGAATGTGGTTGAGACATGGCCCTTTTGAAAATCGGGGTCATCCAGAATTCGGCGGTGAAGCGGAATCGTCGTCTTAATGCCCTCAATAACGAATTCACCCAGGGCGCGCCTCATCCGCGCCAGTGACTCTTGTCGATCACGGCCATGCGTAATCAGCTTGGCAATCATCGAATCATAATGCGGCACCACGATCGAGCCTGATTCCATCGCAGAGTCCACTCGGACACCAAATCCTCCCGGAGGGCTGTACTTGGAGATGGTTCCGGGGGACGGTGTGAATTTCTCAGGATCTTCAGCATTGATGCGGCACTCCAAACTGTGGCCAGCCAGCACCACGTCCTGTTGGCGCAGCAAGAGCGGAAGCCCAGCTGCAAGACGTATCTGCTCCTTGATCAGATCGATACCCGTCACCATCTCGGTAATCGGATGCTCCACCTGAATACGAGTATTGACCTCCATGAAGTAAAAGTTTCGCTCTTTATCGAGAAGAAACTCCACGGTCCCGACATTACGATAATGCGCAGCTTTGACGGCCTCCACCGCCACCCGTCCAATCTCCCGGCGAAGCTTCTCGTCGACGACTGGGGATGGGGTCTCTTCGACCAGCTTCTGATGCCGCCGTTGGATGGAACAATCACGTTCTCCGAGGTGAATCACACGACCTTGCTGATCGGCCAAGACCTGCACTTCGATATGCCGCGGTTCTAAAAAGTACCGTTCAAGATACACACCGTCGTTCCCAAAGGTCGATTTGGCTTCAGCTTGAGCAGCTTGAAAGGCCCGTCCCAAGTCTTCAGCGCGATTCACAACGCGCATTCCACGGCCTCCCCCACCAGCCGTTGCTTTGATGATGACCGGAAACCCGATCTTCTGTGCAGCCTGTAATGCCTCTTCCTCGCTCCGCAGTTCCCCGGGGCTCCCGGGAGTGACGGGAAGACCCCGCTTGGCAACGATCTCTCGTGCTTTTGCTTTATCCCCCATCATGGCGATATTGTCTGAGCTGGGTCCAATGAACTTTATCCCAATGGATTCACAGACTTCAGCAAAATGAGCATTCTCTGAGAGAAATCCATATCCAGGGTGAATCGCATCAACCCCGGTAATCTCGGCTGCGCTGAGCACATTGGGAATATTCCGATAACTCAGTGCGGAATCGGCAGGTCCGACACAGACCTTTTCATCCGCCGCCCGCACGTGCATGGCTAGCGCATCCGCCTCGGAATGAATCGCGACAGTGTGAATACCAAGCTCTTTACAGGCGCGAATCACTCGCAGCGCGATTTCCCCTCGATTGGCAATCAGAATTTTCTTAAACACGTCTAGGCTCCGATACGGATGGAGAGAATTACCCTGAGAATGACCTATGGGGTAGCTTTGGGGTCGATGAGGAACAAGGCTTGGCCATATTCAACCGACTTCGTGTTCTCGACCAAGATCTTCACGACCCGGCCATCAATTTCGGACTCGATCTCATTCATGAGCTTCATCGCCTCAACGATGCAGAGCACTTGCCCTTTCTTGACGAAATCGCCTTCATCAACGTAGGAATCTGCATCTGGAGAGGGAGAGCGATAAAACGTCCCGACGATGGGTGAGGTTACTGTTACAAACCCGGCCATTCCCTCCAACACCGGCGTCGTCGAGGAAACAGCGTGCAACGGTTGCTGAGAAATGGTCGGAACCGACTCCTGATGAACCGCCACTGGAGCCTTGGCGATGAGCTCGTGCCGCAGACGTATCCGAACACCCTGATGCTCAAGCTCGAGCTCGGTCAGATTATTGCGACGAAGCAGATCGATAAGCTCTTGAAGATGTTTGCTGGAACCAACGGTAGGCGCGGCTTCACTCAGCAGCAGGCCCTGCCTCTCCGGTAATACGACGCGGCGCGCTTTTGGTTTTGATCGACGACCCTTCACCGAACACGCTCCACATAGGATCGCGTACGAGTATCAATTCGAATCACGGTGCCAACCTCCAGATAGAGCGGCACCTTAATCGTGGCGCCTGTTTCCACGATAGCCGGCTTTGTTCCTCCTGAGGCCGTATCTCCCCGCACACCAGGCTCAGCATCGACAACCTTGAGTTCAATAAAGTTCGGCAATTCTACCGCAATCGGACGATGCTCATAGATGAGAATCTTGGCGACCATGTTTTCTTTCAGCAAATCGGCATTCTCGCCCAATTGCTGTTTCTCAAACGTCAGCTGCTCATAGGTCTCTGTGTCCATGAGCGTATAGGCATCGCCTGTCGCATAGAGAAACTGCATATCACGCTCTTCAAGATCAGGCTCGTCAAACCGCTCCCCAGATCGAAATGTACGATCCAGCACATTTCCTGAAAGATAGCTTTTCAACTTGGTCCGTACGAACGCCCCACCTTTACCAGGCTTGACGTGTTGAAATTCAACGATATAGAAAGGCTCCCCTTCGACCATCAACCGGACACCGCTGCGAAAATCAACCGTGGAAATCACTCAGAACTCCCTTCTGATGAGGAAACACACATCTTGGCTATACAGCAACTCATGTCAGGCCAAGCCTGCTCCTAACGGTAGACGATGCCTCTGGTTTTGAAGCAACCGACGACATCGCAAGATGCTCACATATTCCACGCAGGGCCAATAGATACCCGGATGGGCCAAACCCGGAAACCTGCGCCACAGCAATTCCAGACACGTAGGAATGTTGTCGAAACATTTCTCGTCGATAAATATTCGAGAGGTGAACTTCGACAGTCGGAAGATCAACTGCCGCCAATGCATCGCGTATCGCGATGCTCGTGTGGGTATAGGCGGCCGGATTAATGATGATCCCGTGACAATCCTGGCGGGCTTCCTGAATCCAGGTCACCAACTCTCCCTCATGATTGGATTGTCGAATGACAAGTTCAACTCCAAGTTCTTCACCCAATCTGCGGAGAGACGAGTCAATCGCTTCAAGGGATGTCGTACCATAAATAGACTGTTCGCGATTGCCCAACAGGTTCAGGTTGGGACCATGCAGGACCAAGATACGGAGCATGGTGCGTATGCCCCCTTCCATGTCAAACGAAGACTATTCTCCTGTCGGGACAGGTATTCTAGCAGCCTGCTTTCAGAGGGTCAAACCGTTGAAGGGACGAAGAAGTTTTCTGAATCAGTTGATGGAGCCAGAAACATCACGGCGACGCACTTGGATTAACTGAAGCCACTGCTCAAGCCGTGCAATGGCTGACTTGGTCGCGCGCTGAGAACTATGGGGCAGAACGGCACCAACTGGCTCACCGCGATCGGCAAAGTCCGGTACGGTTGGAATAAAGCGATCACCACCGTTCCCGAGAACCTCAGCTGCTCCGGCCACGCCCGATGGCAGAGCCTCTCCACCACGACGATCACACAGAGGCTTCTCCACCTTCTCGACTTCCGCAGGTGACTGGTGCTGAGCGGGAACAGGTTCCTGCATCACTGCGTGATCAAAACTTGCCCGCAGGGCCAACGCTTCTTGATCCTGCGGGTTCACCGCCAGAATCACGTTACAGGAACGGATGGCGGCATCCTTCGTCCCTTGAGCCGCATAGAGCTTGGCCAACGTGCGATGCGCACGAAGATTATCAGGGCTGACTTTGATGGCCTCTTCAAGAATAGCCTTCGCCTTCACTGGCTGATTCACCTGCTCATAAGCACGCCCTAATGCCACCATGGCTGTAATAAAACCAGGGTAAGCCTTCAGACCATCCTCCAGCACCACGACAGCCTCTTCCCACCGACCAGCTTTTCCGTACTCTTCGGCGAGCGGGATAAAAACTTTGGACCCCGGCTCTTTGGCGAGTGCCAAGGCCAACCGATCGATCTCAGCAGCGTTGTCTATCCTCTTAGAACCAGAAGCCATGTGCAGAATTACTCCACAAGGGACTCCCCACGGGGTACCATCAAACACAAATCACGCACGGCATTCAAAATCTCATCGGCCAACCGCCGCTTGGGCATTAGGCCAAACACTCTCTGTTCGCCTCTGGCTGACAAAATCACCGCAGCATTGTCATCACTGCCAAATCCGCCACCTGCTTGCGTCACATCATTGGCAACAATGAGATCCAACCCTTTTCCCACCAGCTTGTCCTTGGCATGAGAGAGCACCTGTTCTGTTTCTGCAGCAAACCCGACCACAATCTGTGATGTGCGTCTCGCGGAAAGCATCGCAAGAATGTCCGGCGTGGCTTCAAGCGCAATTTCGATCTCGGATCTCCCTTGTTTTTTCAGTTTTCCTGAAGCTGCCATCGGTGGGCGAAAGTCGGCAACGGCCGCCGCCATGATGAGGACCGTACAGGAGGGAAAGTGCTGAGACAAGGCATCGGCCATCTCACTCGCGGTATTCACGTGAACGGTGGTGACTCTCGAAGGGGGTATCAATGCTGAAGGCCCCGTGACCAACACCACTTCCCCCCCACGAGCACGTACCGCTTCGGCAATCGCATATCCCATTTTCCCAGACGAACGGTTGGAGAGAAATCGGACTGGATCGAGAGGCTCTTGGGTTGGCCCAGCCGATACCAAGACTCGCTGGCCTCGCCAATCTGCTTGACGGAATACCGCCGTGTGGATAGCCTCTAGGACTGTGGTTTCCGCTGAAAGCCTCCCCTGTGCGACCCGACCTGACGCAAGTGGCCCCACCTCTGGATCGAGCACAACCACTCCGCGCGCTCGGAGTATCTCGACATGCTGAATTACCGTCGGATGGGTCCACATCTCGCCGTCCATAGCGGGAGCGACAATGACAGGGCATTGAACGTTCAGCAACATCGTGCTCAACACGTCATCCGCAAGGCCAAGCGCCGCCTTGGCTAGAAAATGCGCTGTTGCCGGAGCCACAAGAACCGCGTCAGCATCCTCTGCCAGGGTCAGATGCGGCATAGTTTCATGCCCGTCAAAGAGATTGGTAACCACGCGACGACCTGAAAGCACTTCAAACGTCAGCGGGGTCATGAATTTTGTTGCCCCCTCCGTCATAAGAACAGACACAGTGGCCCCTTGATCCCGCAATGCGCGAAGTACCCCGACAGCTTTATATGCGGCAATACTCCCCGTCACCCCGAGCACAAGGTGTTTGCCAGCAAGAACCGCTGTGGACTTCGCGTCGTCCAACATTTACTCCTCAGTCTGAGCAACCGTCGGCTGAGCCGTATCATCAACATATACACTGAGTTCTTTCTTGATCTCTCGCGCATCTTCTCCGGTCATCATCGCAATACGCTCGGTCTCACCTTCCTTCCCCCGCTTTGCTTCCTTCATCGCATCGCGCGCTTCCTTACCGATCAGATACTTCACCTGCCCTTTCAAAACCTCATCAAGCGCAACGGTCGTTTCCTTCGTAAAACGAGACGGGCCGCCAGGCCTGGCGCCCTGAGTCAAGTGCTTGGCCCGTTGAGAAGCGACAATCACCAAACGATGCCTAGAGTCAAACTCATTGGACGTATATTGCGGTAACAAATTCAGCATGTCGACCATAATAGTGACCACTCCCTTAGGATAAAATGTGAGTAAACGACCCTCTCAATCTCCCGGTGTGTGTGTCTCACCGGTAAAGCTGCGCTCAAGCCACTGCATATCCATCCGCTGAGTTCTCAGGCGTTCGGCCTGAAAAATGCTCTGCAATTCACGAAGCGACTGTGCAAGATCATCGTTTCGAACGATGTATGAGTATTCACGAACAGACCAGACTTCATCCTTCACCTTTTGAAGTCGGCGCAGGATTTCCTCCTGCGAATCCGAGGCTCGGCCCTGAAGTCTGGCACGGAGTGTATCCATGGACGGAGGCAGGATAAAGATCGAGACCGCATCGACAAATTGCTTCTTGATCTGGAGGGCACCCTGGACATCAATTTCGAGCAAGACATCAATTCCCTGCTCGATCTTGTCCATCAAAGAGCTTCGAGGAGTGCCATACCAGTGATTATAGACATGGGCATGTTCCAAAAACTCGTCACGTGCCACCATATCGCGAAATGATTGTTCCTCGATGAAGAAGTACTCGCGTCCATGTGCTTCACCTTGACGAGGTTTCCTCGTTGTCATCGATATCGAATGCCACACCCCCGGTATCGATGCCACAATCTGTTTACACAATGTTGTTTTTCCAGCCCCGGAAGGAGCTGAGACGATATACAAGATCCCCCGACGCTCAAACGTATGTTGTCGCCCATCCAGGCTGGAAGACACATGGCTTGTGGTCAAGGGACTACTCATTCGACGTTCTGCACCTGTTCCCGCAAACGTTCCAACTCTGATTTCATTCGAATGACCTCCGCGGTAATCACAGAGTCATTCGCCTTTGAGCCAATCGTATTCACCTCACGCCCCATCTCCTGAAGAAGAAAGTCGAGTGTCTTTCCAACTGGCTCAGTGTGCTGAATGGCCTGTTCAAACTGTATCATATGCGCATCCAGTCTGACCAATTCTTCCGTAATGTCAGACCGGTCGGCATAGACCGCCAGTTCCTGATTCATCCGAGGGAGGTCTGGAATGGCCTCTCCCAGTAATTTTCCCACACGAAGCTTCATCCGATCAAATGTCTCCCGCGCCACAGATGGGGCACGATCAGAAACCGCTGTCTTGCTGGTCCGTACGATAGCCAGTCGATCGACAATGTCCTTCGCCAGCAGACCCCCCTCCTTCTTGCGCATGGTGGTCATATCACGCACAGATTTGAAGGCTAACTGTTCAACAAACTGAAGCAGTTTTGGATCATCGGTTGCCTGGTCAGACAGTACAATGACATCACGAAACCCTGCCATCAGGGCGATGTCGATTGATCCTTTCAGCTTCAACGTGCGTTGGAGGGTGCGAAGGGCTTGATAGTAGTGCTTTGCCAAGTTCTCGTCAAGCTGAGGCACGCGCCCGCTTCCCCGCCCGCCCTGGAGAACCACAGTGAGATCAACCCGTCCGCGGGCACAAAGTTGCTGGACGCCTTTCTTCAAGATGTCCTCCAGCCCTCCCATAGATTTCGGCAGACGAATGGCTGTTTCTAAAAAACGATGGTTGACTGACCGCACCTCGACCGTGACAGTCGTATCCGCATAGGTCCCCTGGCGTCGACCAAACCCGGTCATGCTCTTGATCATGTCGTCAATTTTCCTTCCCACCCGCAGACATCAGAGAGAGGACAGGCCCCACAATGGGGCTTCCTTGCGAGACACACATATCGTCCATGCAGCAACAGGCGTTGTGAAATCTCCGTCCACTCAGCTTGCGGATAGAGAGCCTGAAGATCACGCTCGATCTGTTCAGGGTTGTGCGAGCGACTCAGGGCCAAGCGGTTCGCCATACGCTTCACATGAGTATCAACAACAACTCCTGGCTTTCCAAACACTCCTCCGAGCAGCACATTGGCCGTCTTCCGTCCAACACCAGGGATTGATATCAACTCATCCATCGTACTCGGCACGTGACCACCAAAGCGGGTCGAGACTGCCTGCGCACAACCGACCAAGTTCTTTGCCTTACTCTTGTAGAAACCTGTCGGTTTGATCAAGGCTTCCAGATCGACCTTCTCCGACATCGCCAGGGCCTGGGGCGTTGGATATCGCCGGAACAATGCCGGTGTGACTTGATTCACGCGCTGGTCCGTGCATTGCGCGGAGAGAATCGTGGCAACCAGCAGCTCCCAAGGAGACCGGTGTGCTAACTCAATCCTCGTCACCGGAATAGCCCGCCGTAGCCGTAACGCAATTTGCACGACACGACCTGAGGTCGATCCGCCCCTTTTGCGATTGGGTGGTGTCATGGCTGCCCGATTGTGCAGTTCCTACTGGTACGTTGCAAGAGCAACCGCATCATTCCCTTGAAGCGTCTCTGCACCATGATCATCGACAGACAAGAAGGCAGTCACGTGCGACTCCAGCCGAGACAGCAGAGGACGAAGCGTGGCGGGCTGGAGTGCAGAAATCCCGATGGCTCCATACCGTCGACAGAGCCGCTCCACCTGTTCCGGCAAGCCCCGGTCACATTTGTTGAACACGAGTACGCGAGGAATCGCCGTCAGCTGGAGCTCCTCCAAGATGGTCTCGACTGCAGTGATCTGCACATCAATATCGACAGCACTGACATCGACGATATGGAGCAATAGATCAGCCTCACGAAGCTCATCCAACGTCGTCCGAAACGCACCGACCAATTCTTGCGGAAGTTCACGGATAAATCCCACGGTGTCCGTAATGATGACTTCACGATCTTGCGGAAACCGCAACCGTCGGCTTGTCGTATCAAGTGTTTCAAACAGCCGGTTTTGAGCCGACACCTGACTCTTGGTCAAGACGTTGAGCAAAGTAGACTTCCCAGCATTGGTATACCCCACCAAGGAAATCACCGGGAGCCCAAATCGTCCTCGTCGGGATCGTCGCCGATCTTGATGCCGCGCGAACCTCGCCAATTCCCGCTCTAGGTGCGTGATCCGTTCTCGAACTCGTCGGCGATCCGTCTCGAGTTTCGATTCTCCTGGTCCCCGCGTGCCAATCCCTCCACCCAAACGAGACAGCTGGGTGCCACGTCCAGACAATCGCGGCAACAGGTAGCGGAGTTGCGCTAATTCGACTTGAATTTTCCCCTCACGACTATGCGCACGGCGAGCAAAAATATCTAAAATCAGTTGCGTACGATCAATAACCTTGATATCCGTCATGTCCGAAATGGCTCGCAGTTGTGCCGGCGAGAGCGTCTGGTCGAAGATCACCATATCGGCCCCACGGTGAAGGGTCTGGATCAGGACATCTTTCATTTTTCCGCTTCCCAACAGATATCGTTGATGCCCGTCTGATGTTCGCTGGGCCATACGATCAATGACCGTGACGTCAGCCGACGCCGCCAACTCCGCCAATTCTGTCAACCGTTCCTCTTGCTCTGCCCGACTTTTTACGGAGGCACTGACAAGAATTGCTGACTCTTTTCCATGGGCAACTGCATACTGTGCACAAGCCTGCTGAAGTTCTGTTTCAAGGTCATGAATAAATTCCTGGAACGCCACCCGCACACTGTGGAAAGGGATCGACGGCCATACCTTGAACAATTGGCCAGTGAAATTAGGAGGCAGCACGTGAGCTATGTACAAGCGCTCCAGCCGGCCATCATCAGCAACACTGAGGACACCAATTAGATCAAGTCGCAAGAAGGCGAGGTCGGTGAGCACTTCTTGATTCAAGGGCTGATCATGCAATTGCGTTCGAATAAATCGCAACCCACGAAGCGCTCGGCTGCCGGCACGGAACAAGGTGAGGGTCGTAGAAGAGAGCGTCAACTCCGTCCCTACGATCACTTCCTGCACCTGCCCTCGCCGTGTCAGCAGCACACCGATTGGTCGACGAAGCTCACGAGTGAGTTGCCCCATTACCTTGGCCAGGTCGGGCGAAATGATCATGTCATTAGCAACCCGACGACGGTACAGTCGTTCGAGTGCAACAATCTGGCTCGCACGAAGTCCTGTAACATGTCCACGGATCTCAGAGATGGCTTTTCTCCTTCTACGTTGAGAAGCCAATCGTGACTGGACGCTTCCCCCGCACGGTCATCGAATCATCCATCGGGCAAATGTCCAGATCCGAAGACCATGGTTCTCCACGCAACAGCCGTTGACGTCCTGCCGAGGCGATCATGGCCGCATTGTCCGTGCAGAACTCCATCGGAGGAAGGGAAAGGCGGACCTGCCCACGCTCTACTCGTTCGTTCAGGACCGCACGCAACCGTGAGTTAGCTGATACACCGCCTACCACTGCAAGTGCAGAGAGGTTCTCCTGCTTCACAGCCGCCAAAGCCTTCATCACCAGAACTTGTACGATCGCCTCCTGGTAACCGGCCGCAAGATCAGCGACTTGCTCCGACTTGAGCGGCGTTGCCATTTCTCTCAGTTTGTACAGTAACGACGTTTTGAGACCACTGAAGCTAAACTCGAGGCTATTCCTTGTCCGATGAAACCGAGGAAATACAATGGCCCGTGGGTCTCCTGCTCGAGCAACTCGGTCAATCGCCGGTCCCCCAGGATAGCCAAGGTCGAGCATCTGAGCCCCCTTGTCGAACGCTTCACCGGCTGCATCGTCACGCGTTCGTCCCAGCAGAACACATTCCCCGTTCGTCTCGCGACGATAGAGATGCGTATGTCCTCCGGATACGACCAGGACAATGCAAGGAAGGGGAAAGGTCGGGTCAACCAACCATGCGGAAGCAATATGGCCCTGCAAGTGATTGACCCCAATGAGAGGAATTCCCAACCCGTAACTCAATGCTTTGGCATAGTTCATCCCGACGAGCAGTGCCCCTGCCAGTCCTGGTCCTTGAGTGACCGCCACGGCCCAAAGATCATTTTTCGCAACCTGCGCCTCCTCCAATGCCCGTGTGACGACCAGATCAATTTTTCCAAGATGAGCCCGGGCTGCCAATTCAGGAACCACTCCACCAAATTTTTCATGGACGGCCTGTTGCGTAGAGACAATATTGGAAAGTACTCGCCCATCAGAGCCGAGGACTGCAGCAGCTGTTTCATCGCATGAGGACTCAATACCGAGAATCGGTCCGGATTTCCGAACCGTCTTGCTAGCACCTGCCTGAGCGTCAGCACGAACAATCATCATGAGGCAAGGAAACCACTCAGCCCTGTTGAAATAAAACGGCCTCTGCAGCCTAATGCTGCAGAGGCCGTTTTCAGCATATTCAATCGCGTAATGACCACAGGAGGGTATTAGACTCCAGCCATCGCCTCCTGCTCGATAAACGTCGGGGCCCCATCGCGCAAAACCACTTTCACTTTTCGGCTCTCCTTAAAGCGTCCCCTGATCAGTTCGTCAGAAAGAGGATCACCGATAGCACGCTGGATGGCTCTCCGCATTGGTCTTGCCCCATAGAGCGGCTCATAGCCTTCCTTAATGAGCCACTGCTTGACTTCGTCATCAACCTCAATCTCAATCCCCTTATCAACCAGCCGCAGATTCAACTCACGGAGCAGAATGTCCAGGATATTGTAGAGCTGCTCTTTCTCGAGTTGATGGAAAATAACGATCTCATCAATACGATTCAAAAACTCTGGGCTGAATGACTTGCGAAGCTCTCCAATCACCTCTTCCTTTTTCCGACGTGCGACTTCGCCCTCCGTGCTCTGGAATCCGAGCGACACACCTTTTTGGATCATCTTCGTCCCAATGTTGGACGTCATGATGACCACCGTATTCTTAAAATCGATCTTTCTGCCAAGGCTGTCGGTCAGAACGCCATCATCCAACACTTGGAGCAGCACATTAAACACGTCGGGATGCGCCTTCTCAATTTCATCAAACAAAACCACAGAATAAGGCCGACGACGAACTTTTTCAGTCAGCTGGCCACCTTCCTCATATCCTACATACCCTGGAGGAGCGCCGAACAGCCTGGAACTCGTGAACTTCTCCTGGTACTCGGACATATCGACACGAATCAAGGCATCTTCACTGTTGAACAGAAACTCGGCCAATGTCCTGGCAAGTTCGGTTTTCCCGACCCCTGTCGGTCCAAGAAAAATGAAAGACCCTATCGGTTTCTTCGTCTCCTTCAAACCGGCTCGAGAACGGCGAATCGCTCGGGCCACGGCTGAAATCGCCTCGTTTTGACCGACAACCCTCTTGTGGAGGAACTCTTCCATTCGCAGAAGCTTATTCGACTCCTCTTCTTCCAGCTTGAAGAGCGGAATGCCCGTCATTTTTGAGACAACGTAGGCAACATCTTCCTTTCCAATTACCGGCTTATTTTTCTCTTGGTTCTTTTTCCATTCTCGTTTCGATTCATCGAGTAGCTTGCGTAACCGCTCTTCTTCCTCGCGATGCCGAACCGCTTCCTCGAAATTCTGCATGGAAATCGACAGCTCTTTCTCTCGTGCGACTTTCTTCAGTTCCTGCTCCATCGCCTTCAATTCTGAAGGCAACGCATAGGTCTGCAGTTTGGCGCGTGATCCTGTTTCATCAATCAAATCGATCGCCTTGTCAGGCAAAAACCGATCAGTGATGTACCGATCAGACAACTTGACGGCCTCCACGATGGCGTCCTCTGTAATCTCCACTCCATGATGTTCTTCGTACCGGTCACGAAGCCCTTGAATAATACGGACGGTCTCATCCATGTTTGGCGGCTGAACGTAAATCGGCTGGAACCTGCGCTTCAACGCTCCATCTTTTTCGATATGTTTTCGATACTCGTCTAAGGTTGTCGCTCCGATACACTGAATTTCACCACGCGAGAGCGCCGGCTTCAGCATATTCGAGGCATCAATAGATCCCTCAGCCGCTCCAGCTCCCACCAGCGTATGAAGTTCATCGATGAAAATAATGATGTTGCCGGCCTGAACAATTTCCTTCATCACGACCTTCAGGCGCTCTTCAAACTGACCACGGTATTTCGTCCCCGCGACAAGAGACCCGAGATCTAATGCAATGACCCGACGCGAGAGCAGATTATCGGGCACCTCAGACTGGACGATTCTTTGAGCAAGGCCTTCAACGATAGCGGTTTTCCCGACTCCCGATTCTCCAATGAGTACCGGGTTGTTCTTGCTTCGCCGACTGAGAATCTGCAAGACCCGCTCGATTTCGTCAGCTCGACCAATCACTGGATCCAATTGACCTTCCTGCGCCATCTGGGTCAGGTCACGCCCGAACTCATCCAATGCCGGAGTATTGCTTTTCCGATCACGTTCACGTGGAGCTGATTTCCGCAAAAACGTCACGGTCAACTGACGTGCCGTGAGAAGGTTCGCTCCCAAACTTCGAAGAATTTTTCCACCAATCCCTTCCTCCTCTCGCAACAACCCGAGGAGGAGATGCTCACTCCCAATGTGGTTGTGGCCCAGCAACCGTGCCTCCTCAACCCCATACTCAATAACCTTCTTGACCCGTGGGCTAAAGGGGATCTCCCCAAACGTCATAGTTGTTCCACCACCGGGCAGGTTTCGTTCAATTTCCAGCCGGATCTGCTCAGTCGACAGTCCCATCTTCTTCAGAATCATGAGGGCAATCCCGTCGGACTCACGAAGGATTGCTAAGACCAGATGTTCAGTACCCAGATAGTCATTTTGATGCCGCTCGGCCTCCTCACGCGCAAGGATGATGATCTTCCGACCCTTATCCGTAAATCGTTCGAACATCCTGCCTCCTTCTCGGTGAGTGGGACCCCGGCCGTGTTCAAGCAACCCCTTGAAAAACCTTGCCCTGATTCTAACCACAGTATGATAGAGAGTCAAGATTGAGCAGAGAACGAGACGGTAAAGCCAGGCGCTGACTTATAGATCCCACCGCCTTCTGAGCGAGAAACATCAGGAGGACCTGAGTGGGTTGCAGGAGGAAGAGCCTCAACACGACCATGCCTCACTACATCTGAATGGCCATTCGATCGAGAGTATGAAGTCCTCGCTGGACGAATGACGGGGCAGTTCCTCTCAATCTCCTCTCCATCGGCGACACAGAGCCTCAAGAGCCTTTTCATTGACACAAAATTACGCATCCCGATACAATCACTCCCCCAGTCATCCAACCATATGCTTAGCACTCATGAAAAGTAAAAGTATTGGGATCTTAACGAAGCCAAAGTTCCCTGAGGTCAAGGCCACGCTGCTTGGCGTAGTAGGCTGGCTCCGTGACCGTCACATCGATGTCTTACTCGATACGACTTCTGCATTGTTATTGAATGAACCAGGAGGACTCCCCAAAACTCAACTGGCTCAAAAGGCCGATGTCCTCTTGGTGCTGGGAGGAGACGGAACTATTCTCAGCGCAGCGCGACTTGCCGCTGAACGAAGTATTCCAATTCTGGGAGTCAATATGGGAGGGCTTGGATTCTTGACGGAGGTCCGATTGGACAATCTTTATCCGTCACTCGAACGAGTCTTCGCCAACGATTTTGCCCTTGATGAACGACTGATGCTCACCACACATATCCACCGGCATGGCGAAACGGTCGCGCAAGGCGTCGTGCTCAACGATGTGGTCATCAGCAAAGGCACCTTGGCTCGCATGATTGAGCTACATGTTGCAATTGGAGGCCAATTCGTCACGAATCTTCGTGGCGATGGCCTAATTATCGGAACCCCCACAGGCTCTACCGCCTATTCACTCTCGGCCGGGGGCCCGATCATGAATCCAGGCCTCCAAGCGCTCATCCTGACACCAATCTGTCCACACACCTTAACTCATCGCCCCTTGATCGTGCCCGCCAATGCCGTCATTGAAGTCACACTGACAAGTAAAGATGATGGATCAATGGCGACGCTAGATGGGCAAGTCGGCGTCGCCATAACTCAGGGAGACACCGCGGTTATTCAAGCTTCAGAGAGCCGGACTCAACTCATCAGATTTCCAGAAAGCCACTATTATGAAGTGTTACGGGAAAAGTTAAAGTGGGGGCATAGCTGAGGACGAGATCGCGATCCGCCAGCGTCACACGCTCTTCTGTTCGATATACTTCAGCATGTCCTGATTTGCCGAAAACTTGAACTCACCGATACAGTCAGTCTTCCCGGAGAATGAACGTTCCGCCACATCCAGTGCCCTCAACCCATTCACATTAACGGGCCGACTCTGTCGTTGTTGTAATCGCATGTGCAAACGATCCAGGACAATCTTCACGTCTCCCCTTTTACCCTTGGCTCCCAGATACCGTTCAACCACCTCCGCACACCAATCCCCATCGCGTTTGGCAACACCAACGAGGCCTTCACTGGCTTTTCGAGCCCAACCGGCCAAGAAAACTCCATCGATCACCTGGCCAGTCGATTCGTCATAGGCCTGGAACAGCGCATCATCAGGATCATTCCCGGTCTTGTTAGGGTTGGTGGTAAACAGGCCGCTCTTATAGGGGAGACCGACGGTTTCATCGACCTTATCGCCAACCGCAAACACCACTGAATCACACGAAAACTCATAATACTCTTTCAAGCCCACAGCAACCGTATCTTGTCCCTTGGGGTCGAGCCGATTGTCCTCCATTTCGAGTCCCCGAACCCGATTGTTGCCATCAACGAGAATCCGTTTGGGAGAGGCAAGGAAACGGAAGCCCATCTTGGTCTCAGACACCGCCGGTTCACACTTCGTAAACTCGTCAGTGAACGCCTTCAACACCTCATCCGGATTCTGACCAACCTTGGCAAGACGGTCCTTGATACGGACAAACTCGGCCTTAATCCCATCAAGATCCATACTGGCACAGACGCTTCGAATCTCTTTGGGGTTATATTTTCGTTCGACAGGCCCCCGTCTTACGATCGCCGTGACACGCTCGACCTTCTTATAGCGGGTCAACCAGTGGGCGATGTCCACCATCACATCTCCCGCGCCAATCACCGCAACGTGTTTCCCCATGTCGAACGGGCGATCCCCAAATCCTGGGAGTCGATTGAAGTGATAGACGACATCTTTCGCGTGGAACACGCCTTGGGCAGAATCCCCCTCAACGCCAATGGCTTTAGTTCCCTGAGCACCAATTGTGAAGACTACCGCGCTCGCTCCCAGCCCACAGACCTCTTCAACTGTAAGGTCCTTCCCCTTTCCGATCGTGACATTCCCCAAATAGTGGACATTCTTCTGCTGCAAGAGCTCCCAATACTGTTTTTTAAGACCACCGCGGAGCTTCAATTTAGACGGGAAAATCCCATATTCAGCCAGCCCACCAAACTTGATGTCACGATTCAGAATGATCACCTCATGCCCAGCTTTAGAAAGGGCAGCTGTGGCTGCCAAACCAGCCGGTCCTGCTCCGGCCACGATCACTACATGTGCCTGCAATCCGCTCATATTTAATCGTCCTTCAAGATGTACGTAGAAAAGCCTTGATTATCAACAATTCGCGGACTCTAACATAGCGATTCCTGCACTGTCAAAACGGGTAGAGCGTTGATTACTATAAGGAAAGATTACCCATGCCCTCTACGTGCAGGGTTCTCGCCCGTCGTCTACAATCCACTCTAGACAGGCACATCCACCGTAACCGTGAAGCCCGATAAAGTTCTTCCCATCTTTGCACCAGGTAGCCACTCTTTCCGAAACTGACCCTCAACCCACTGCCCTTCTTACCATCAGGATGTCTTGTCCCCCGATTCGGCAATACCTACATCGCTTCATCCTTGACTTGATCATCCAAGACTAGGCCGGTGGTTTCGATGTTATCGCCTGAATTGTTAGAGAAAGATGAGCGTGTTCACCATTCATTCGATTGGGTGACCGGATCTTAGGCCAGAATAAGCTTGGCTGGTCCCCGCTCATGGAAGGGCTGACTGAAGTGACCAAGATGCATGTTCACAGGCCTGTGGCCCATGAAGACTCTCACCTGATCGCGCTACGATCGAGCAAAGAAGGGATTAGCTAGGCTTCCGTGAACAGAGGGTCTGACGACCCGCACACAGCCTGAGGAGGAACGTGACTGGCTCAGACGGTTCGAGTTTGGTTAAATCGACAACCAGCTCATCTTTGGCATTGGCGAACATCCCATCGAGCATGCTGTTGTTTAGAGGAATGACCGCATCAGCCGGCTGAAAGAGCAGGTCAAACCCTTTAGCCGCAGTCGGCCTCATGGGATAGCGGCGATCGTAGATCATGCCATAGGCCGGAATACCATAAATGATTCGCCAGTTCCCCAGTAAAAAATGTAATTCGGTTCCATGGATATACAATCCCCCCGTCGTAATAATGCGCCGCGCAAATGTCTGTGGTTGGCTGAGATAAAACGTGACACGCTCATTATAGGTTGCTTCGGCCAGCGCTCCCGCCAGTTGAGCCGACAAAAGCGTGATCTCCTCTTCCGTAAAGGCCGGAACCACCGGGGACTCACCAAGAAACCTGCGTTGGAGTAACGTGCGATGTTCCTGTACCTTCATTCCCGTCAAGATCGCCCGGATCTTACCCGACTCTATGAGAAATGGGTGGGTATGATGGGTGGGTGGCCATTCAGCGAGAACTTCATCATCCATTTCGAGTCGCACATAGTTTACAGGATCTTCGTAGACGATCCGTGATGGGATATGTGGCACCGCACATCCGACAAGCAGAACAGGAGCAAGCACCAGAAGGACGCGAGCAATTAGCATGCACCTGTTCAGCTTTCGATCCTGTGTCCTGCGACCGTTCACCGCGCTCGCCACTCCCATTCACCCTTCAGTGATCGTAACGGTCATCTCAGCACGCTCTAAGGGATTGTCTCGCCCATCACGTTTCATACTGACAATCTTGTCAGCCACATCCATGCCGGTCACCACCTCTGCAAAGACGGTGTATTGCCAATCGAGGAAGTTTGCATCGGCAACACAGATAAAGAACTGTGACCCGGCACTATCCGGATCATTGGCTCGCGCCATCGAGACGATCCCACGTTTATGGGGTGTACTGTTAAACTCAGCCTTGACCTTATACCCAGGGCCACCCATACCATGGGAGGAGCGATCTGAGCTCTTACTATTTGGGTCCCCCCCTTGAACCATGAATCCAGGGATCACCCGATGAAACGTCGTCCCGTTGTAAAATCCCTCTTTGGACAGCTTGATAAAATTCGTGACATGACCAGGCGCCACATCGGAAAAAAACTTCAGCACAATGTCGCCGATCGGCTGCCCCTTGCTGGTCACAGCAATCGTCGCTCGTACCTTCTCATCGCTCTCAGCCATTCCCTGTATCCTTTCTCATGTTATCGAAAGAGAAACGGCGGCGGGGCAATTCCCGCCTCCAACCCTTCGTTCACGGCAATCCATGAACTCCCATCGTCACTACGAAACACTCCCGAACTCGTTCCAGCATAGAGTCCTGTTTCTTTGGATCCGATCAACACCTGGATCGCTTGGTTGGTCAATCCCTTATTCACCGGAATCCATTGCTTGCCCTGATCTTCGGTCTTAAAAATTCCATTCCCTGTCGCCACCACCAAGGTCCGATTGTTCGACACGATACCTCGGATGGAATCGTTGGGCAATGCCCGACTGATCGGTCGCCAAGTCAGTCCACCATCGGCACTGCGGAACACTCCGCCATCGAACGTTCCAGCAACAATGTTCTGATCGTGATCAACGACGAGGACACGAATAAAGTTTTCGATCATCCCTTCGTGGTCCTTCAACCCATGATGCAGACGCACCCACCCAGATGAGCGAGGACTGAAGCGAAAGAGGCCCTTCCCTGACGTTCCGGCAAAGAGCGTCCCATCCGATGAGCGAGCCAGAGCATGGACCAAAATATCGTCCAAGCCCGACGTGACAGGAATCCAATGATCGTCAGACTGCCGCAGGCGATAAACACCATCGCCGGTTCCGGCGAAGAGCTCCTGGTCGACAGCCAGTAAGGCTTTCACCTCGAGGCGCTTAAGCCCAGTGCTGACCGGTTGCCAAGAGTGACCTTCGTCACGCGAACGAAACACCCCTCCGCGAAATGTCCCAGCATAAATGGCGCCATCCTTGGTGCATGACAAGCTCAAAATAAACGGATCGGTCACTCCCCCCCCTACTCGAACCCATGTTGAACCTCGATCAGCACTGCGGAAAATTCCGTGCCCGAATGACCCGGCATAGATCGCGCCATGGCTGTCCATGACAAGTGCCTGTACACTTGCAATGGATTGGTCAAACGGGCCAGGTGATGGGGAGGGATCTGCCACAGACAGCGTCGTAGGCGACGAGGAGTGCAACTGAACAGCCTCTCCTCTCGTGGCACAGAACAACACAGCACCTCCCACGAGTACGGCACCTGTGAGAAAAGAGATCCCCCACACTCTTACGAATTGCGCCGTCATCGCACCCTCGTTCCCGCCGTATGAATCGGCAGATCCGGATCAAGCGGCAAATCGATGTCACTGGGCGTCTGATGCCTCCCAAACAGGCGCGCACCGAGAATCCCGACCTCGTACAGTGCCATCAGGGGAACAGCCATCAAAAGCATCGTGAACAGTGTGGCGTCCGGTGTGACGACCGCTGAAATAATGAGACAGAGCAAGATGGCATGTTTGCGGTATTGGACGAATTTCTGTGCGGAAACCACTCCCGTCATCGCTGTTAGGGTCATAGCTAATGGCAATTCAAACGCGCACCCAAAGATGAGCAAGAACTTCACATTGAAATCGATGTAGGTCCCCACACTGAGTTGTGGGGTAATGTCGCGATCCAACCCGAAACTCACAAACCACTCAATCACGAGCGGAAGAATCACGACATTGCAAAACACCAGGCCTAGGCCGAACAACCCACCAGCGATCATGAATAGAGGAATAGCCCAGCGTTGTTCCGTCGGCAACAACGCTGGCTCGATGAACTTCCAGCACTGGTAAAAAATGACCGGCAGACTCAGAATCACTGCGGCCAACAACGAGACCTTGATCGACGCAAAGAGCGCCTCGGTCGGCCCATAAAATGCCAGCTGATTTGGAAAGGGACGATTCAGCCAAGCCACCATCTCCGATGAAAAGGTGAACGTGAGCACCAATGCGCCCACCATCGTCGCCCCGATGATGAGCAAGCGTCGCTTGACGGCTTGGATGTGATGGGTAAGCGGATGAACGAATTGCTGCATCACGCTGGCTAAGAGTCCTCTGTCGCTATGGCAACTGGCTGATTACCGTGCAGGCTCTAGTCGTTGTTCCCGATACACACGCACGATCTCTGCGAGCTTGTCTTTCTTGACCAGCTTCTCTTTTTGAATCCGTTTTTTCTCGAGCTCTTCGTGTGGTGTCAGTACATGACGTCGTTGTAACTCATTGAGTTCAAGATCCAGGCGATGGTGGGACTCTTCCAGCTCTCGGAATTCGGTGTTGGTGTGGCGAAGCTGTTCCATGATCGCATCTTCCGTCAACATACGACACCTCCTCTGGTTAGAGTAAATCTGGCAACTGGGAAGCACCTCCTGGACGGCAGACCGATTCTGGCTGCCGCCGACCTGGCAGCACGAGTGGATTCATTTCCATTAAGAACGCGTCTTCAGTAGGATTGGTATAATACTGCGAGCGCTTGCCGACCTGAATAAACCCCATGTGCGTGTACAAGGACCGAGCCGCATGGTTCGACTCTCTGACTTCGAGGATCGCCCGAGAGGCTGCCTGTTCAGCCCCTAATCGGCAGGCCTCTATCACAAGCGCCTTCCCCACTCCCTGTCTCCGCATCGATCCTCGCACCGCCAGATTCATCAACCTCAGCTCTTCAAAGACGATCCAAAAGCAATGGTACCCGACAATCGTTGATTCCGCTCCTTCCCCCGATCGATCCTGACGCCATGCGACGAGAAAATGCGCAAAGGGATTCCCCGTCAACTCAGCTTCCAACATTTTGCGCGTCCAAGGCGCCGAGAAGCAAGCCTCTTCTAACGCAACAATCTCCGGCAGCATCTCTGATGTCGCTGGAAGAATATGCAGGTCTACCATTGTTCGACCACCATCATCCGGATACGTCACGCCCCAGACCGTCGCCGACCTCGCGCCAATCGTTCTGCCGTCTTGCGCGCAACACGGCTCTGACGCCTCGCCACGGGCGAAAGTCCTCCCGACCGTTCATATTGGATTTCGGCCTCAGCCCGCTGGACATAGCGCGGAGCCACGACCTCTCCTACAACCTCCCCCCGGTGAAGCCGAGCGAGTCCGATCCGCGCCACTGAGGCAGCCGACGGCATGAAGAGATGTGCTGATCCGACCATCACCCTGCCTGATTGTGAGAGAAGCTCTTGAGTCTCCGGTGCTATGGTCCCCCATCCCGCTCCAAACACAACTGTAGGCTCACGAACACTCCGGACGAAATCGCTTTCCGTCCCAACCTGCTCATCCAATACATGCTCTAGACACCCATCCACACCTCGGCGAAAGACGGCCCAATACACTTCTCCTCGACGGCTGGGCAAGAGCGGACAAATCAAGTTCGTGGTGTCCACATTCCAGGCCATGGCCTCCAGCGTTGGAACGAGTGTCAGGGGAAGACCTGTTGCAGCCCGAAGCCCGAGACAGGTAGCCAAACCAACTCGAATCCCTGTAAACGAACCAGGCCCATCTGAACACACAAGCCCACTCAGCTCGCGCAGTTGCAGCTTCGCTTGTGCCAGCAGGCGATCGATGGTCGGTAGAAGCAATGTCCCATGTACCCCGCCAGCCTCTTGTCCATGCTGGGCAAGGATGCCTCTCTCGTCAAGGATCGCCACACTCTGCCACGTAGTCGCCGTTTCAACTGCAAGGATCTTCATCGAGAGTTACAAGGTCTGCCCCAAGTCCTCCGCTGTAATCGTCTGATTCTGGTGCAGTTCATGGAAGGTAACTTGCACTGCTCCCTGCCCCCGTCCATCTTCGAGAGAAATTTTGAACGGGCGCAGGAATCGAGCCTCAGTATCGGCAATGGCCTGTGAAAAGGCGGCCCCTCTCTCATCAAGTGACCGAAAATCATCGTAATGAATCGTGGCCTCAACCTGCCCATCCTCCCCGAGCCGATCTTCCTGTACCACCAGCAACCGCTGGTCAAACCAGAGTCGGCGGATGAGCGACCGCGACGAATGTCCCGTCCCACGGACGACTCCATAGATATCGAGACGATACCGATTCCGCTCCAGCACTAGCTTGGCAGTTTCATCTCGAGCCAATGCATTCGCCCCCAGCAAGCCACCGATAGCCCAGGCACTGAGCTGAGAAAAGCGAGCGAGATTCCCCTGATCTTTTAAGTCGGCTTGGGAACCGGTGTACATTTTCCCTTCCAATGGGAGCCGGAGCTTATACCGCTCATCAGTCTGAACAAATTCAAACAGCTCGCCGCCGAACGGAGTAAAGCCTTTCAACCTCAGAGCATTAGGCCGACGATAGTAGACCGTTCCCTCGACTCGAGAAAGGATCGGGATGAGCCCGCCCCGCACCTTAGCGCTGAACAATCCTTTCATTGAATGGATCGCGGTGTCGCGTTGGCGCAACAGCGTCGTTAACTCTTCAATCGTGACTCGTTTGAGTGGCAGGTCTTCCTGGGGAGCAAATACTGCGCACCCGGCCGATAGGATTATCGACCCAAGGAGAGCACTCACAAGCAGCCGCGTTATGATCATCTGCGATGACCTCTCAACCCCAATTCGCTGGCTACGCCAAGACCACGTCGAGCGCCTCTCTGATTTCGTGAATCCCAACTAACTCCATCCCCTCGATCGGGTCCAGCTTCATGAGGTTTCGCTCAGGCAAGAGACAGCGCTTGAATCCCATCTTCGCCGCTTCACGAATCCGTGCCTCCGCTTGGCTGACCGCGCGTACCTCCCCACCTAAACCGATTTCGCCCAACATCAACAACCCTGGCTCAATAGGGGCATCCCGCAGGCTCGAGGCGACCGCCGCCACAATCCCCACATCGATAGCCGGCTCGTCAATGTGCATGCCACCCACGACATTCACATAGACGTCTTGTCCGGAGAGATGCACGCCCAATCGTTTTTCCATCACCGCCAACAATAGGGAAACTCTGTTGAGTTCCACCCCATTCGCCATCCGTTTCGGCATGGCGTAGCTCGTCGACGACACCAACGCCTGAAGCTCAACCAAAATCGGCCTGGTCCCTTCGAGACTCGACACCACCACCGATCCAGTACTCCGCTGAGGGCGCTCGGCTAAGAATAACTCCGATGGGTTGTTGACCTCTTCGAGCCCGCCGTCTTTCATCTCAAATACACCAATTTCGTTCGTCGAGCCGAACCGATTCTTCACGGCGCGAAGAATGCGATAGCTGTGTCCCTTATCACCTTCAAAGTACAACACGGTGTCGACAATATGTTCCAAGAGACGAGGCCCAGCAATCGCTCCTTCCTTCGTGACATGGCCGATGATGAAGACCGGGACGCCGGCGCGTTTCGCAAACCACATCAGTTGCCCGGCCACCTCTTGCACTTGACTGATGCTGCCAGGAGCCGACGTGATCTGATCCGTGTATACCGTCTGAATGGAGTCGACCACCACCGCAACCGGTCGAACTTCCTGAACTGATTTCAAGATCAGTTCGAGTGACGTTTCAGCCAAAATCAACAGATGCGGATGTTCAATCCCCAACCGCTGTCCCCGCATCTTGATCTGCCGAGGCGATTCTTCCCCTGAAACATAGAGGACCGGAGCATCTTTCGTCGCCAACCGTGGTAGGGCCTGGAGCAACAGCGTCGTCTTCCCGATGCCCGGGTCACCACCGATCAAGATAACTGCACCGGGAATCACACCACCGCCCAACACGCGATCAAACTCGCCGATGTTGGTCAGCCGACGGTCCTCCCCCACCACCTCAATCTCTGCGAGAGGTGTGGCCTTGGCTTGAGCGGTTTTCAAGTCGGCAGGCCGGCCCTTGCCGGTCACCGCTTGTCGCTCTTCTTTCATCGTATTCCAGCCGCCGCAGTCCGGACAGCGACCGAGCCATCGTGGAGATTGATGGCCACAAGCCTGGCAGGAAAAGATCACCTTTGATTTCAAGAATGCAGCCTCACAGAGACAATCCAGCCTATTGGTTATCTTAATGGATGGAGAAGGGGAAGGAAAGGACCAGCCCGCTCCGTGACATCTTGTCATTCACCAGCGAACATTAAGATTTTCGACGGACCGTCCGATATCGCTCAGTGACGTACTCGCCCATAAATATCGGCCTATGAAAAAGCAGATCCGAATTGACGAATTAACGCTGGGCATGGTGATCGAAACGCTCGACCGGTCTTGGTTGAGTACGCCGTTTTTTTGCCACAAGATGACGATCACCACCACGAAGCAGATCGCGCAGTTGAAAGCCTGTGGTGTCCAGACCTTGGTGGTCCGCATGGAGGCCCAAGAGGTCTGTGAAGAAGCGCCGACACCATCGATTCATACCGATGAACCCATACAATCAACAAATGAAGCGACTGATCCCGTCCCAGCCCCCGCTCCCACACAAGTCCCGTTCGAGGAAGAGTTACCAGCGGCCAAGCAGGTCTATCAGGCCGCCAAAACAATCGTGCAGAACGCCATGCAAGACGTACGGCTGGGACGAGCGATCAATGTTGATGCCGTGAAAGACGTCATCACTGAGATGACTGAAAGTGTCTTTCGGAATCCTGATGCTTTACCCAGTCTGTCTCGACTGAAGCAGTTCGACGAATACACCTTTTACCACTCCGTGAACACAGCTCTGCTCGCCATGTCCTTGGGAAGGAGCCTTGGCTTCGATCACTCGATGATCCACTTAGCCGGTGTCGGCACACTCTTACACGATATTGGGAAGATGAAAGTCCCTCTCGAACTTCTGAACAAGCCCGGTCGCTTTGAGCCGCATGAAATGGAGATCATCAAACAACATGTCCTCAGGGGCGTCGAGGTCCTTTCTCACCAGACCGGCCTTGGTGATACCTATATCCAGCCTGCACTGGAGCACCATGAACGAGTCAATGGTGCTGGATATCCACACAACCGTGCCCATCAAGATATCAGTCAGGTCGGCCTCATTACGGCGGTCGTCGACATCTATGACGCCATGACCAGCGACCGGTGCTATCACAAGGGAAAGCCAGCACACGAGGTGCTCCAACTGCTGTATCGACTCTCGCTTGAGGGCCACCTTGATCCCACACTCGTACAACGATTTATTCAGGTCGTCGGAGTCTATCCCGTCGGATCAGTGGTGGAGTTCAATACTGGCGAGACCGGGATCGTCAAACGGATCAACCATGATGCACCACTGGCTCCGGTGGTGCTGTTCGTTAAGTCCGCCGGGAATACGCTCCTTTCACATCCTCAAGAAGAAGATCTCGCTCAACAAACAAAAACACCCCCTCGGAGCATCAAGGCAGTCCTCCATCCACACCAGACAGGGATCGACCCAACCCTCTACCTCGATAAGAAAGCGGCCTAGTCCGCATTATTCATGACAGTTCGTGACGAAACCGACGAAACGCCAGGCGAGACGGGCACGCGGAGCCCTGAGAGACCGAGGCATACTTGCAACAGTATGTCGAGGTCACGAAGGGCGAGCCTGCTCGACTGACCGCTGACAGACCGCGGCCAGGCTTGTCGCAGCGGCGTATCGGCGGGTGCAGTAGAAGTGTTCATGAATAATGCGGGCTAACCACATTCCGCATCCCGTCCCTCACTTACGGATCACGAGCCCATCAAACCGCGGCAACCGATAACACCTCAAGGTTTATCCACGGTGCTCCGATACCACGTATCGAAGGATCCGATTAAACCCACTATGGCCATGAACAAGCAGATTGGGATCGACGAGTTGAAGCCGGGGATGCAGGTGGAACGCCTGGACCGGTCCTGGCTCGATACGCCGTTCTTTCGTCACAAGATGAGGATCACCTCAACAGCCCAGATCGCCCAGCTTAAAGCCTGCGGAGTGCGAACCGTGGTCGTGAGGACGGATGGCGAAGCTGCAGAAGCGGGCAAAACCGAACCCTTCTCCGAACCGGACATTCCCACAGATCCTGTACTCACCGAAGAGGAAGCGCCGGCATCGGTGCCGCCGGTCGTCCCGTTTGATGAAGAGCTCCCCGACGCGAGGCAAATCTACCACGCTGCAAAAACAATCGTGCAGAACGCCATGCACGACACCCGACTCGGACGGGCAATCAACATGGAGGAGGTGAATCGCGTTATCTCCGACATGACAGACAGTGTACTGAGAAATCCCGACGCCCTCACAAGCCTGACCAGGCTGAAACAGTTCGACGAATACACCTTTTTTCACTCCGTGAACACCTCGATTCTGGCCATGTCCCTCGGCCGTCATCGCGAATTCGACCGTGGTGCTCTGCATCAAATAGGAGTGGGCACGCTGCTGCACGATATCGGAAAAACCAAAATCCCGTCAGAGATTCTGAATAAGCCTGGTCGGTTCGAACCGCATGAAATGGAGATCATGAAGCAGCACGTGCTCCGAGGTGTCGAGGTGCTCACCACCACAACGGGATTGGGCGATGTCTATCTCCGCCCTGCCTTGGAACATCATGAACGCGTGGATGGCACTGGCTATCCGCATCGACGGGTCCGAAACGAACTCAGTCAATTCGGCCTCATGGCCGCTGTCGTCGACATCTATGATGCGATCACGAGCGATCGATGCTACCACAAAGGCCGTGCAGCCCATGAAGCTCTCCAATTCCTCTATCGTCTCGGGCTCGAAGGACACCTGGATGTCACGTTGGTGCAGCAGTTCATCCATGTCGTGGGGGTCTATCCCGTGGGATCCGTGGTGGAGCTCAACACCGGCGAGACCGGGGTCGTCAAAGAAATCCACCACCATGTGCCGCTGACCCCAGTGGTGCTTCTAGTCAAAACCGCGGGCAATACCTTCTTATCAAATCCTCGTGAACTCGACCTTGTCGCACAGATCGAAACTCCTCACAGAAAGATCACCGCTATCCTCGATCCGAAACAAGCGGGCATCGACCCGATCGACTACCTCGACAAGAAAGCGGCATAGGCCACCATCACACCAACATACTCTCCACTTGGTCCAGCCAGCGTCGACCACATGCTTTCAATCTCATGGTCAATATACTCATTACATTTTTACAACTACATTTTATATTTTACTTATACATTGTCACTACATTGACATACTGAATCCCGCACAAGCGTCAAACTTTTGAAACTTTCAATAACGTGTAACTACGTAGCATCGAAAACGTTGGGGAATTGAATGGTGCCGCTTTGGCCTGAATCTTGCTCCATTCATCAGCAGCTGCGCATCTCACCACCTAGGAGGGATCAATGGAATGTCCGAAGTGCAAGGGAACGATGATGCTAGAACGGTTCTCTGATTTCTTTCTCGTATTTTATGCCTGGAAATGCTTCAACTGCGGCGCCATTATCGACCGCACCATTGCCCAGAATCGCCGAAAAAGCTTGGAGGCTCAAGAATCCCAAGCCGCTGCCACGCGCTAATAAGACCCACCGCGGGCTCGGATTCCGAGCCCGTAAGGGCACCTGCAGCAATGCGCGACTGATGACAGGGGTTCCTGCCAACAATTCTTTCAAGTCGACGGCATCTATTTTATCCGGTTATTGGTAGGGCTGAATGTAGTTGAGACTGATATCGTCAATCTGCGCTTCTCATCTCAAGCCGCCTCCGAAGCGGTCGCTCGTACGCCGTCTAGGACCTGAAGCAGCGCATCGATATCCACGGACGGGAACAATCCATCAGGACCATATGGGGCGATGTCCGTGAACGGCGACTCATAGAGCCGAGTCGGCTCCATCACGCCATGCTCAGTGAGGTGATCGACGATCAGGGTGAACATCTCGGCCGGCGCGAAGTGCTTGAAACGCGACCAGCGGTAATCCTCGTAGGACCGGCCCTTCTGCATCCTTGCCTTCAGGAAAGACCCGCCGCTCCATCGGCTTCTTGAGCCGGTTGGCCTTGTTCTCTTCGAGCGTATGCAAGTCGTCGAGGCGGCGGATGAAGAGAAGGTAGGTGATCTGTTCGATGACCTCCAGCGGGTTGGAGACCCCATCCCAGATGCGATCGATCTGATTCTTAATGTCACCGGTGATCATGGTTTGCCTTCAGAAGAGTTCATGGGCTGCTCGCTTCTCCCCTCTTGGATGAAAGCAAAATGAGCCGAGACGCATACCGCTTTTTGACAAGAACTGCAATGATTCCATTACAACCTCTTCCTCACCTCCTTCCAATCCTTCGCCACTTTCGCTTTGCGCGGCACGTCGCCCTTTGTTGGTTCCGGCACCACCATGATCGCCTCAAGGCGGCGTTGTAGGAATGCCTCCGCGAAGGCCTTCGATCGGCCTACCCCAACCTTGACGGTCCTCCAGCCATCGGCATGGAGCTCGTCGATTTTCGTCCCTAAGGCGTTCGTGTCAGCTGGGAGTGTCAACACGGAGCCCGTCGGAAGCTTGTATCGTTTGAGCCAGTCTCTGGCATCTGCACCAGTTTGAAACCCATCCATCTTTGCCGATGAGGTCACCACATAGATGACCTTGTAATAAAACTGTGTGAGCTTCCCAAGTTCATCAGCCGCCCCCAGCATCGGCTTCCGTTCTGGTTCAAACATAACTCCGATGGAAGGGACAGGACTTGATGCTGGCGTTTCAAGCAGCGAGGACAATTCGATCATGAGGATCGGTTGCCGCTTCTCCCAGACCGCAAGATTTGCCTGGCCTTCTGCCTTCTCGACTCGCGGACTGTTGCCAATGATGACGCGGATCGGTGTGACGCCTTGCGCCTTTGGGGTATAGGTCAGGAATGCACGACCGTCCCAGCCGGTCAATGCCCTCGCCACGACCTTTCCTTCCGCCTCTAATTCAAGCAGTTCCCCGCCGAGTTCGGCGATGAGCATCAGCCGCTTCGAGACAAGCTTTGCCTCGATGGTGACTGGCTGGCCAGGAGCGGTCAGCGCGTCTTTGACAAGGATCGTAGCGGAACTTTTCTCCGCTGCGAGGAGCAGGCTTGGTGAGGTCAGGATGAACAAGAAAAACGCGAGACCGGCTCTGCGGATTTGGATCATCATCGGCCGCATCGCCTTACACAACAAGACAAGACGGATCACGAACTCGCTTCTGGACGTTAGGCTTTTAGCGCCATGAGCACTTCGTCGGCATGTCCATCGACTTTGACCTTTCGAAAGATCGCCTTCACCTGTCCTTCCAGATCAATGACGAACGTGCTGCGCTCGATACCCCAGTATTTCTTGCCGTACATATTCTTTTCTTTGTACACGCCATAGGCCTTGGAGATGACCGCATCTTCGTCGCTGAGCAATGGGAACGGCAGCCCGAACTTCTTGATGAACTTCTGGTGTGATTCTTTTCCATCCAAGCTCACCCCAATGATGGTGCCGCCTGCTCGCAGGATTTGTGATTCGACATCGCGAAAGTCGCAGGACTCTTTCGTACATCCCGGCGTGTCGTCTTTGGGATAGAAGTAGAGCACGATCTGTTTACCTTTGAAACTCTTCAGGGTCACGGTTTTCCCATGTTGATCCGGAATCCCAAGTTCAGGTGCCGCGTCCCCAACCGACAGTTCTTTGCTCATAGCTCCACCCTTCGTCATAGTTGACGTGAATTAATAGCCGCCAGGCATGCCACTACCGAACGATGATCGACGAGGCGTATAGGGCCCCGGCTTCTTCTTGTTCTTGTTCTCAGGATTGCCGTATGGCGAGAGAGCCGGGGAGTCCCAGATGACCTTATCGCCTGGAGAAAGGTCCGCGGCTTCCAGAAAATGCTGTCTGGCGACTTCTGGATCGCCGAGCGCATTCAAGGCAAGTGCATAGTTGTAATGGGCCGGGCCGGATTGTGGTGCTTCGGTGACGGCCTGTTCGAAATACCGCTTGGCTTCTTCAAATTGTTGGGCTTGATACGCCTGCGTGCCTTGTTCCGTCAACGTCAGGGCCTGAGGCTTGGCTTCCCCATGCAGGGCGAGTGGCACCAATGGCTTCCGGCTCTGAAAACAGCCCGTGCCAAGAAGCAGTAGACCAATGAGACCGAGCACTGTCACGCGCGAGAGAATGCTTGTCATGGCAACAGAACCTCGTGATTCAGATCTTGACCTGTCTGCGAGTCTCTTCTTCGAACGTCTTCCGGTACAACACATCCCATTCGGCACTCCCCTCGACCAGACCTCGTGAATAAGATGCTAACTTCGCCCGTACCGCCCGATCGATGTACTGCTCCTGCACAAGCTCATCCGCCAACACTTTCTTGATTTCCTTCAAGACCAGCTCGTCGCTACGCTTGAGCCGAACGCCAGGAGCTTTCTTGATGGCCGTAAGGATCACATGGGATAAATGGCTCACTTTGTCTTCAGTCAACATAATGCAGGTTGCGTGAAACATAAAACGTGAGAGGTGAAAGGAACCCAATCTGTCGGTGCAGCCTCTAATCGTTTCACGCTTTCGCTTTCGCTTTCACTTGTCACGTTACAAAATGATTCCTCGCTCCCGGACCAATTTTTGCTTCACCATCTGAAACATCTTTTGGTAATCCACTTGGCCCTGTTCAATCTGTTGTTCATAGGCCTTCAGGAGTTGGCGCACCTCGGCATTCAGACGATCTTCGGCTGACAACTCGTGCGTGATGGCCAGATCTAGCACCTCGACCAATCCCTTGCGATCTCCCACGAACTCCAGATCATCGTGCCGTTGCAGATGTCCTGTCAGACTTTCTGCGAGATGACGCACCCGTTCTTTCGAGAGGCGCATCCTGCTTACCCCCGTTCAAGCACGATGGACGGCGCGTGCATGACCTGCCGGAGTTGCGTGGCATCACCGACAATCTTCCCGACGATATTCACCCGATCGGCAGGAACCGGGTCGGCGCCCATACTCATCGGCGTTCGCCCAAAAAAGATGGCCAAGACTTGTCCGGCACCCCAAAACGCCACATCACCGACTTTCACCTGCGTGGTCGCAGTTTCCCGATGGTCTCGGACCCCGGGAAGGGGAAAATAGAACTCCTCGCCCCACGTATTAATCGGCGCCGTCACGGGGAGCGCCGCATAGACTTCGTCTGCCGTCTTCGTTTTTTTGAGCTCGGCTTCCAACCGAACGCCCCCGACGGTAATGCGGATTCGTTTTGCCGGCACAGTCACGGGATCCATCGGCAATTAGTTCCTGACTCGATCCTGCAGTTGTTCTTGATGACGCAAACTCTAGCTTGTCTCCTAGGCGAAATCAAGGCTACAATCCTTCGTGATGCTCACTTCCAGCTTCATCTTCTTGCCAGGCGTCGGTCCTGTCACGGAACGCCGCTGGTGGCAAGCGGGTGTACTGACCTGGAGTCAGTTCCTCGCTCAACCTGCGATCCACGGACTCTCGACCGCTCGGAAACAGTGGTATGATGCGGAACTCCAAGCAGCGCAATCGTTTGCAGATCATGGTGAAGTCCATCAATTGGCCTCGCGCTTCCCGCGGCGTGAACATTGGAGGCTCTACGAAACATGCCGTTCCCATGTAGGCTATTTGGATATCGAAACCACCGGTACCTCGCCGCAAGAAGGCGATGTCACCGTGGTCGGACTCCATCATCATGGACGCACGCTAAGCCTGGTACGCGGAGACGACCTCACGGCAGAACGATTGCAATCTGAACTCGATCACTGCGATCTCCTCGTGACGTTTTTTGGATCCGTATTTGATCTTCCCTATCTCTGTGCTAAGTTTCCTGGACTCCAACTGCCCCCATGGCACTTTGATCTATGTTTTGCCGCCCGCCGACTTGCATTGCAGGGAGGACTCAAGCGCATTGAAGAAGAACTGGGGATCGAGCGGAGTGCAGCCATCCAGGGATTGGATGGATGGGATGCCGTTCGTCTCTGGTCTCAATGGTGTCATGGCGATAGGATCGCTCGCGACCAACTCTTGGCCTATAACCGAGCAGACACTGAACACCTCGTGTTTTTGGCCGATCGCTTCTCGGAGGATTTGATGACACAATTGGGCCCTTCCTCACTCATATCACCCACTATTCATCAGGCCTACACCCGATGAGTGCGTGGATCGGTATTGGCCGAAGTGAAACAGGCCTGGTGCGGGCGTCAAACCAGGATGCCTTTGCCGTCATCGACCAACGAGGAATGTGGGCCGTCGCTGACGGGATGGGCGGTCACGCGGGCGGAGAAGTTGCAGCGCAGACAGCTATCTCGACCGTACAGGCTCAAGCCGCGTCCTCACATGAGCGGATCCGTAACGGCTCTACCTCACCGATCGATGAATTGACCGCACTCCTCACCCACGCACATGACGCGATTCTCGCTCGGGCCCGCTCTCAAGCAAAGCTCAAAGGGATGGGGACTACCATTGTGCTCTTGGCCATCGTTCCCGAACAAACCTCCATGGCCTACGTGGCACATATCGGTGATAGTCGTGCCTACCGGTTTTGTGCCGGGGTACTGACTCCCCTCACCAAGGATCACTCGTTAATCGAAAAGTACCTTGAGCGAGGCATCCTCACTCCGGAAACGGCGAAAACCCATCCCGAGCGACATGTCCTGACTCGAGCCCTGGGCGTCTCGGCAGCGGCAACCCCCACGATCACTGGCTGTGTGATGCAGGAAGACGATCTCGTGATACTCTGCTCCGACGGGCTCACCAAGATGTTAGAAGATCAGGATATCCAACGCATTCTCTGCGATGGCGATCCCAGTCCCACTAGCGCCTGTGACCGCCTCATCGCCGCAGCACTCGATCGTGGCGGTGAGGATAATGTCACGGTCGTCGTCGTCGCCTATCGATAACCCTTGACGACTTCGCTGTTGACAAGACCCACCAGGGCGTGTACGTTCTATCCCCGCCTAGCACAATCTGTCATACTGAGGGAGTCCTTACATGCGCCAACGGGCGTTGCTTGTTTTTGGAAGTCTTGTCTGCCTACTCACCTTCTCGACTAGTTCCTTCGCTACCGACCCACCCGACCCTGAAACAGCCGTTCGTATGATGATACGCGCGAACGCGGAGAAAGATCTCCCCGCACTGTCGAGACTTATGGCGCACGATGCCGACATCGTCAGCTATACCGTTGGTGGTCGCAAATACATTGGCTGGCCCGACTTTGAGCGGGAGATGCGTGATGAGTTCGTCAACACGCAAAAGATTGAGATCCCGATCAACGAACTGAAAGTCTGGACCAAGGGAGATCTAGCCTGGTTTGCGATGGAGGTCGACTATATCCGCTATGTCGGTGAGGGCTCAGCAGTCAAGCGAACGGTTCTTCCCTTACGAGAAACGGGTGTCCTCGAACGTCGCGCTGGGCGCTGGCAATTGCTGTCGTGGCATGAGTCCTTCCGATCTGCTCAACTCGGTGGTCCACTGGCATCGCCATCAGCGACACCAGGATCCCAAAAGCTCGTCAGTACCGCGTCTCCCCTGCCTGAGGTGAGTGGAGAGTGGGACATTCTTGAAGTCGAGGATGAAAAACGCTACAAAGCCACCCTCGATAGGAGCGGGAACGGTCCCTACACACAACACCAGGGACGGTTCGTGACCACCAAGATTGAGAACCGCCTCTGGCAAGGCACCTGGCATCAGCCTGGCAACGATCGAGAAGGTGGGTTCGAGGTGCTCCTCTCAGAAGACGGGAAGGAGGCCAAGGGAATCTGGTGGTACACACGAGTGGATACACGAAAAAATATCCCGCCAAAGGAACACGGCGGCACCTATCACTGGAAGAAGGTGACAGCATCACCGGCCAGTACCCAATGAGTCACCCTAGTTCTTCTAGAATCTACCAACGAAACGGAGTCCGGTCCAACATCATCGTTTCACTTCCTCTGGGAGGTCTTATGTACAGATCCCTCGTGCTGTTTCTTGTCACGTTGTTCATGGTCTCATCCGCCTATGCCGATGGGGGGCATGACCACCATGCCATTCCCACACTGAAAAAACAGGTTGGTTCAAAAATCACCTATGGGGAGAACACGGCAACCTTGACCTTTGGCCCCATCGATCTTCCGACCGGCCACGGGGAAGGGGATATGGGCGATTCCATGCCTCGGTTCAACTTTCAATTGCCCGAAGACAAGTATTTAATCGGTTTTAAGTCAGCCCTTTCGACAGTCGAAGGGAAAGAATTGCCCAGAAATTATCTCCACCACATTTTGATGATCAACAATACCAAGCCCAGCGTTTCCTGCCCTGGTGAACCGCTCTTCTTTGGAGGTGCCGGACTGGAAATGGCTGAGACCCACTTCCCTGAGGGATACGGCGTGAAGCTCGCGAAGGATGACAAACTTATGACCGTTGTCGCCTTCTATCACGGCGCTCCACCCACAAAAAATGTCATCGCCACATTCACGATGTATTTTGCCCCGAAAACGAAACCAGCGAAGGAAATGGAGATCTACCAGGTCGGAGTGAACATCGTCTGTTTCACGAAATTCGGGGATCGTCCCGCGGATCAAACGGATGAAGGAATCGAAATCGGACCCGGCGTCCAAGTCCGTACAGCACCGTTAAAGTTTAGCATGGACGGCTGCGTCAAGTATGCGTACCCCCACGGCCATGATGAATTGCTTTTGATTGCCCTGGAAAATAAGACCAAGAAACAGACCCTCCTCCGGACCATCCCTGATGCCGAGCGGGATGGAACACTCCGTGAATTTTTACCCCATCAGGTCTATAAAGATACCCAGGGGTTCCCCATCTCAAAAGATGACGACTATGAGATGGTCATGGTCTATCACCACTCCCTTCAAAACACCGAACTTCAGCATGGGATGGGTAATTACTTGCTCTACATGACGCCAGGTTCTTGTCCGGCAAAGAGCGCCTCCGTCACTCAGTAGCGTTGATTCAATCAAGCCCACCGGCTCATGCCGGTGGGCCTGATTCCCTGTTCCTCAGCCGCACTCCTACTGGTTTTATCTCCTTCATTTTCACGTTAGGACATCCTTATTCAGCAGACGCCTAACCAGACGTCTGTCGAAAACTCCAAATCCTTTGGAAGAACCAGCTCTTGGCTTGTATACTGACAGAGCCTAGGTTTCATACGTAATATTTTCCCAGCAGACCTAACTGAACGCTCCTGTACCTGTACGTTGCCCAGTGATGATAGCCCCTATACCTTCGCAAACGAATCCTTCTCTCGTCGGTCATGAATCACTACGAACGGTGACTCGGTTTCTGCGAGAAATCGGACACCCGAGAAGTCTGGCACGCCTTGCCGACCACATCCTCTTGAACCTCTCCGAAATCTCTGGCTACCGGCACGGTTCACTTTTCCTGCTACAGCACGATCATCGCCACTTCCGCCAGATTCATACCTTCGGACAGATCGATAGCCTTGTGGCTCCTCCAACCATAGACGTTGACCATCCTTTGATCGAAGCGCTCGCCCTACGCCAGCACATTATCGATGGACTGGAACCAACCCTTTCCCCACACTCGAAACACTCAGATGACAGCCCGAGTACCGTACCAGGAGACCCAACTCTCGCCATCCCACTCATCATACATGGAACGTTGATCGCATTCGCATTGCTCCATTCTCCAGCCGCACACGTGACACTCTCATCCGTCACCATGGACCTCCTGACTGTCTTGGCCCAGGGCGCCGCGAATGCCCTCGATTCGCTCCTGATCTATGAAGACCTCCGCCAATCGCAAGCTCTCATGCGCCGAACCGACCGGCTCCGTTCCTTGGAAATCATCGCCGGTGGCTTTGCCCACGAAATCCGCAACCCGTTGACATCCATTAAGACCTTTATTCAGCTCGCTCCTGAGCGGAAAGATGATAGCCAATTTATCGGCGAGTTCAGCCGAATTGTCCTTGAAGACGTCAATCGAATTGAGCGATTGATCCAAGAGATCCTTGACTATGCCCGATACATGGAACCACAGATGACCGACGAGGACCTGAATGAGATCGTCATGTCATGTCTGTACTTCATCCAAGTCAAGGCAGACAGCCGAGGGATCAAGATTGAAAAACAGTTGGCGCCTGAGCTCCCTCGTGGCATGCTAGATCGGCAGCAGATCAAGCAGGTGCTCTTGAATCTCCTATTGAACGCCCTTGACGCCATTGGTGAGGGACCTGGACGTCTTCGTGTACGGACGCATCAATTCCAGAAACCTGAAGGAACCAGCTTCATGCAGGTTGACATCGAAGATACCGGACAGGGGATCGCACCGGAGAACCTTGAGCACATCTTTGATCCTTTCTTTACCACCAAACATACAAGCACCCTGAACGCGGGAACCGGGCTAGGTCTGACCATTGCCTATCAGATCATTCAGGAGCATCACGGAGAGATCCATGTCGTCAGCACAGTAGGTCAAGGGACGACATTCCGCATTACGCTTCCCGCGCTTCATCCGTAGTACCCAAGGAGCCCTTGTGGAAAGCAGCAGCGCGAAAAAACGACTGTTATTGATCGATGACGAGGCCCGTGTCCGCGCCTCGCTAAAAATGGTGCTGGAACCGCTCTACGACATTGCTCAAGCGAGTGACAGTTCTGAAGGCCTCGATATCTTCCGCAAGGAAGCCCCTGACTTGGTCTTGCTCGATATCATCCTGCCAGGTACGGACGGCCTTGCCGTGCTTCAAACGCTGAGGATGGAGCGGAAATCCACTCCGGTGATCATGCTCACCGGCACCAAATCAGTAAAAACAGCCGTGGACGCCATGAAGTTGGGAGCGGCCGACTACCTCTCAAAGCCTTTTGACGTCGATGAACTTCGTATCGTGATTGACCGCGTTTTGAACTCCTCGGAGTTGGAACAAGAAGTCACCCAGTTACGGGCACAAGTCGTCAGGCGATACGCATTTCACAACCTGATCGGGAAAAGCCCTGGGATGCAGGAGATCTACTCAAAAATCGAACAGGTGGCCGACAGCCGAACCACCGTGCTCATTACCGGGGAAAGTGGAACAGGCAAAGAGTTAGTCGCCAAGGCCTTGCATTACAACAGTTCCCGTCGGGAGCGTCCGTTTGTCGCACTGAACTGCGCCGCACTGCCCGAGACGTTGATTGAAAGCGAACTGTTCGGCCATGAAAAGGGGTCGTTCACGGACGCCACGGCCCGACGTGTCGGGCAGTTTGAACTGGCGAATACCGGGACCTTGTTTCTCGACGAAATTGGCGATCTCAGTCCGGTGACGCAAGCCAAGCTATTGCGGGTGATTCAAGAACGAGAATTTACGAGAATCGGCGGGGTACAACCGATTAAGATCGACGTTCGTATCGTCGCAGCGACAAACAAAAACCTCGATGACCTCGTTCGAAAAGAGCTGTTTCGAGAAGATCTTTACTATCGCATCAACGTGATCGCACTCTATCTTCCTCCTCTTCGAGAACGGATCGAAGATATCCCCCTCATTGCGAACCATTTTCTAGAGAAACGGTTGGAGGAAGCACAACGTCCCCCTATCGAGTTTGGGAAGGAGGCATTGGAACTCCTAACCCATTATCGCTGGCCAGGAAACGTGCGTGAGCTTGAAAATTTTGTTGAGCAGGCATTCATCTGGTCTCAGCATGCCACAGAAATTACCCCAGAGCACTTGCCGGCATCGATGAAGAACGCCTCTCGTTCGCCATCACTCCGCGACGATACCCTTGCTGGCCGAATATCGCTCGAAAAAGCCGTGATGGAATTTGAACGAGAAATCATTCTTGATGCCCTGAAACGAACTAATTATGTCCAGACCCATGCTGCCAATCTACTTGGAATCAGTCGTCGGATGCTCAAGTATCGTATGGATACACTTGGTATCGGGCGACCAGACACTTCAATAGCTCAGGATTCCGAACCTCCCATGCAAGAATGACACACTCTCCTATCAAGAATGCCACAGTTGTGCACATATTATCATCATGCTATCTAGATAATATTCCATGAGTTTCCGAACTTTTCATATATGTAGTGGTACATATTAAAGGTATATCTACATATATGCTAAACTCATAACTTGTTGATAAGGAATGAAATTTGCTTTAGTTTGAGTCAAACTTGGCTAGTGTAGATTGCATGACGATTCATCCCCCACTACCCACAAAGCCAGCAGTGCTCATTGTTGATGATGAAGTAGGCCCTCGCGACGCCCTGAAGGTTGTTCTTCATCCATTTTGCACCATTTACTGTGCGGAGAACGCCAGCATGGCGCTTGATCTCCTCAGGAAAGAGCCGATTGACCTTATCACCCTCGATCAAAAGCTACCGGACCGTCCAGGCCTAGAGCTACTCCAGGAGATCAAATTCCATTATCCCGCTATCGAAGTCGTGATCATCACGGGATATGGAAGCCTGAAATCCGCGATGGAAGGGATTCGCCATGGTGCGGCAAGTTACTTACTCAAGCCATTCAACGCGCACGAACTCACCACGCTCATCCAGCAGACGATCGAAAAGAAACGCCGGCAAGATTTCCTTCGGCGATACCTCCGCCACTCATCGGACCTTTGGGGGCCGCCGGAACAACGTATCCTAGCGTGGCAGACTCTCCAAAGCGAATACCTCTCACCATCATTGCCAAGTCATGAGCACACCGCTGCGATATCCTCACAAGATGATATGGGACTGCTTCCGTTATTTTCCGATATTCTAGAGGCCACCGACCGTCAATTATTGAACCATTCAAGTCGTGTGAGTTTCCATGCTACGTTAATGGCTGCCAGACTCAATCTCACGCTTGGTGACCAGAAAGCATTGGCTCTGGGAGCCTTTCTCCATGACATTGGGAAAGCGAGCCTCCCCCACTATCGATTTGCGGACGATCAAGTTCTGCCTTCGCGAGAACCTGTTCTCTGCCGGGAACATCCTGTCAGTGGTGCTCGAATGATTGAGTCGTTGGGCCTCCCACCTGAGGTGGGACAGATTATTGCCGCCCATCATGAACGATGGGATGGGCAGGGATATCCTCTTGGACTTCAGGGTACGGAAATCCCTCTCTTGGCTCGTATCGTCGGCATGGCTCAGCTGTTTGACCATGTGACAGCCGATGCTCCAGGACGCTCTCCTCTTTCCGTTGAACAAGCCATTCAACAGATCTCCAACCCATTGGCGATGCAATTCGACCCGCAGCTCCTGGAACTGTTCATCGACGTGGTCAAGGAGTCGACTGCCTCAATCCCGACCATGACTGCCGCTCCCGCTGCCTAAACTACTCCTCTGCTCCAGCAATCAATTCCGCAGCTGTCGCCCGCGTCTTTTGAGTCACTCGCTCACCGCCAAGCATGCGTGCGATTTCACTCTCTCGGCTGGTGCCGACCAGAACGCGTACCTTGGCCACCGTCCGTCCCTTGACTTCGGACTTTTCAACGCAGAAATGATGCTCCGCTTGAGAAGCGACTTGCGGGAGGTGGGTAATACACAAGACCTGATGATATTGCCCCAAGGCTCGCAACCGCTTGCCGATCGTCGCTGCAACGGCTCCTCCGACTCCCGTATCAATCTCGTCAAAAATGAGGACTGGCACTTGATCGACATCTGCCAGGACAGATTTCAGCGCCAACATGACTCGAGAGAGCTCTCCTCCGGATGCAACACGAGCCATTGGCTTGAGGGGCTCACCGCTATTCGTCGATAACAGGAACTCAGCCCGATCCACTCCATCTGGTCCGTACTCTTCGCCTGACTCAACGGACTCGATCCGGACGAGAAACTTCACTGGTCCCATCCTCAACGCCTCAAGGTCTCTACCGACCAGTCTTGTAAACGACTTTGCAGCCTCGGTTCGCTTTTCTGAAAGCTGATGCGCCAGCTTGGCAACAACCTGCTGTTGCTCATGGATCAGACGATCGTACTGGTCGAGCTCACTCCCTGCGCGACTCAGTCGCTCCAACTCCTCCTTCACACGGCTCTGCGTCGCAAGCACGGCTTCGATCGTCCCTCCATATTTCTTCTTCATTCTCTGGATAACCGCTATGCGATCCTCGATCGCCGTCAACCGTGAGGGATCAGCCTCCAATCCTTCCACATATCCCCGAAGACCATCCGCAACTTCTTTCAGGAGGACTCGGGACTCTGAGACCAGACCCGTTGTACCTCTCATCTCCGGATCAAGCTGGGCCAGCTCTCCAAGGGCTCGCTCGACCAATGCCAACTTGGCCAACACCCCCTGCCCATCCGCCTGAAGTTGCGCTTGAGCTTCGGAGACGAGTTCCGCTAGACGATGTGACGACGCCAACCGTTGACGCTCAGCTTGAAGCCCTTCTTCCTCTCCAAGGCGACAGGCGGCTTGATCCAACTCTTGTTGCTGAAAGTTCAACAGATCGTGTTGCTGCATCCGCTGGTCGTTCGCGGCAGCCAACTCAGCTCGCTTTTGACGGGATTTGCTCCACTCTTGATGACTCGATCGATAGCGGTTCCGTAGATCGTGCAGACGCCCAAATGCATCCAGCACCTCCAGTTGTGCGGCGCTGGAGAGCAACGATTGCTGGTCGTGTTGACCATGGATATCGATGAGGGTACCGGCAAACTCTTCCAACGTATGAGCCGGGCTGAGGACTCCGTTGAGAAAAACTCGGTTCCGCCCTGATCGAGCAATCGTGCGCCGGATAATGAGTTGGGAATCGTTCGGACCAAGAATCCCTTGAGCCCGAAGCCGAGGAAGGATGGGATGGGCGGATGGTATCTCGAAGACCGCTTCGAGCTGCGCCTCATCTTCGCCAAAACGAACTTGCTCACTTGAAACGCGCCCGCCAACCAGAAGCGCGACCGCGTCGATCAACAGGGACTTCCCTGTCCCGGTCTCTCCGGTCAATACGGTAAACCCTGAGTCGATTTCCAGACTCAGTCGCTCAATGACGGCAAAATTCGTAATGCGCAGCTCAGTGAGCATCGCTGCGACGAAACGCGCTAGGCAGTCCCAGCATGTTGAGCCAGAAGTGAATCGATCACTTCCTTGAATTGACGCTTTGGCCGAGCCCCAACCAACTTCTCTACTTGTTGTCCGTTCTTAAAGAACAGAATAGTGGGGATACTCATTACCTGGTAACGCCCGGCTACCTCAGGATTCTCATCAGTATTCAACTTTCGAACCTTTAGCTTCCCAGCATATTCTTTGGCTAATTCATCAACGATGGGAGCGACCATTTGGCAAGGCCCGCACCATACGGCCCAAAAATCCACCATCACAAGCTCAGAGGACTTCATCACTTCGGCATCCCATGTGGAATCTTCCACTTTCAAGGCATCACCAGCCACGTCTTCACCCTCCCTACAGAGTTAAAAACAAACACATATCATATTGAGGTCATCGTACCCTACCACTGTTTTTAGAGTCAAATACGGATCATCGCCCGGTTTGCACGCCGGGTTGAGGAGCGTTGGCCTCTGAGATTTGTGGAGGCAGTCCGTACGGTCCCCCTGGAGTCGGCCAGGGAAGGCCTCGTTCTCCGTAGACCAGCGGGTTCAACAGCGTCCGCATGAGCATAGCTTCTGCATTGCCTACCGCACCAACGCCGGTGAAATTCAACATAAAGCCGTACTGCTCACGATCAGGAAATTTAATATAGTGCAACCCTAACGACCAACACTTGCAGGGGTTCTGATACAGGGCGACCACGTCCAATTCCGGGCTTCTGCCATGCTTGACGTCATAATAGGCTTTCGCACCGAATGTCCAACCCCAGGGAGTGCGGACTCCACCCCCCATCGTCACGAATTGAATTTCTTTTGTCGGAGCAAACACTTCGTTGAAGGAGATGGGATTCCAAATATCCCCGCGCCTCACCCGATTGCCATCCCTCGTATAACGCTGCCCCACTTCAACATACCAATTGGTTCCTTCCTGAAAACGTAGATCCGCGTTGAATTGGCTCACGGTCAGCTGATACGGATCAATAAACGCATCCATGGTCATGTACCGATTGATGGGGGGCCTCAGTGCCCAGGCTTGAGCCGCCTGACCAAAAATTGGGGTATCCAACTGTGACATGCTCGTCAGTGGGGGAAGATTATTTCCAATCACAGCTCGCACCCAAATGTCAGAGAACTTCTTGCCTTGGATGGGTACCGTAGCTGGCTGGATTGGCTGGGTGAACGAACCGAGAAATGGGGCAGTCCTCGGCGTAAACTCGCGGGCCAGCGTCTGCACAGCTCCGACGTGGTAGCTCTGAGCAACAGTGAGATCCAGCCAATTGAACGCCGTCCGTGTCCCTGACTCTAGCACACGACTGCGGAGCATATAGGTCACAAGATTTTTCTTGGGCAGATCGTCGACTTGGTCGATTTGTGCCAAGGCCGATTGCCTGGTGCTGGGCACATATTCATATGTCACCGTCGGCTCAATCGTATGTAAGAGACTGCTCCCATCAGCCAGGGAAAAGCGACGTGTGAGCTTCGAGGTTGAATCGACCCCCAGCCAAAAGGTTTCTCGATGCTGAGCGTCCTCCGACTGAGCGCCTCTCGTGTAGTAGACCTCCCGGAACTTCGCCTGCGGGCGAATCCCCACGATATGTCCAAGGTGAATGACATCCGTCGCGATGCCTGGAACAAGGTTGAATCGGTTGAGGGCAAACCCTTCTTCCCGGTAAAAATTGACGTAGTTCCCCTCCATGCCATAGAGAACGGGCGAATTGAACAGGGATACATAGGGCAGGTTGTATCCGGCTTCGGGAAGGCGTTGGAACGTATCTTTGCCGCCGGCCTGTAAGGGCTGTAGATACAGGCCCAACAGATAGAGACTGCCGTACGGAAGCCGCTGGGACAGCAAGAGATTCGATTCGGTACTCGGCAAGGCTCGGAGCACACCCGAATTGCTCAATTGCTGATAGAAGTTCGGGTCGGTGACCAAGTTGGCATTGGCCCGCAGTAGCAGCGTATCTGTCAGATATTGTGTATGAGTCCCTGTCAACGTCGCCCGCGCTCGCTCAGCATCTTGACCGGTGCCAATCCCACTCGTATCATCAGGAAGCTGTGTCTGCTGCAAATAACTCAGATACCATTTCCCGCGTGATCGTCGATCCAACACATAGCGGTATTCAAAATCAGACCCATACCCCAATCGATCATAGTAGGATGGTGAGATCGTCACATCTTGACTTGGACTGATCGCCCAAAAAAAATGCGCCTGAGCACCGAACCCAAAGCGACTGTTGTACTTCGGGGTAGGCATCAGAAACCCAGTTTGTCGTCGTGACATCGGATAGGAGAAAGTCGGAAGGGGAATCGTAGGCACATCCAAGATGCAGAACCATCCTCCCTTAAAGGCCAACCTATCGCCAACCGTCATGTCCACATCCTTGAAACGAAACCGCCAGGCCGGCAGTTCTCCTTCTTGGGCATCGCAGTTTGTAAAACTGCCCTCTTTTACACGATAGTGATATTCGGACAGCCGCTGCAGCTGCCGACCGGATATCAGGGCATTGCGGGACGGGATAAAGAGCTGTCCATGTGTCACAATACCTGCCTCGGTATTGACATTCAGTTCCAATCGCTCGGCGGTCACATCACCTTGTGCATCGGTTAAATGCACATGACCAACCGCAGTAAGAGTCCCGGGCAGGGCGTGGATAGTCGCGTGATCCGCCGTCAGCGTAATCCCTCCCTGGCGAATCACCACAGACCCATTCGCTTCGTAGATTTCCTGTTCTTGTTGATAGTCGATACGATCGGCCGTGATATCCAGAGGAGCGGACGTCGAAGAGGTTGTACCGCTTCCCTCTGGAGGATGAGCCGCGGACACAGGAGGCGATGAGAGCAGAAGCGCAATGAGAACGAACAGGCCCCTTTGGCGGATCCACAGGAGAGGATCCTTCATGCTAACCACGAATCGGAGATAGACCACAGCCACGCATTGCCGCTTTGATGTCACCCAGAAGCATGAGCGAGCCCGCGATGCAGATGAGATCCTGCGATCCTGCCCGACTTCTGCCGAGAGTCACGGCATCCATTGGAAGTATGGCCTCCAGCACCGGTCCTGGCCATTCATGCAGCGCCGCGCGGAGCTCGTGGACCGTGGCGGATCGCGCAAGGGCAGCTTCAGTCAGGATGATCTCTGAGATCACCGGCAAGAGTGGCGCAATAAACCCACGATGATCTTTGTCCCGCATCATGCCCCAGATGAAAATAATCCGAGACGCCGGGTGCTGGATGGCATAGTCTGTCAGATACCGAGCGAGCACGTCTGCCGCGGCAGGGTTATGCGCGCCATCGAGCACCACGTTGGGTGCCTCGTCAATCGTTTCTAAGCGCCCTTCCCAAGAGACCGTCCGCAAACCTTCTAGGACCGCCCTCTTGTTTATGGTGATCCCTCGCTGACCGGCTGCCTCCAGAAGCGCCAATGCGCAGGCAGCATTATCCCATTGATGGCAACCGACTAAACCGCAGGTCACCCCCTCGATGACATGCGTGCGCCCTCGATACACCAGTCTCCCTGCAGTCTCCCGTTCAAGACAAAAGTCATGACCGAGGCGCCAGAGCGGTGCGGAACGTTCCCTGGCGATGTGTGACAAGACCTGTTCCGCCTCCGACCTCATCCGACCAATCACAACCGGCACGCCGGGTTTAATGATCCCGCCTTTCTCAAAGGCAATGGCCTCTTCCGTCGTTCCTAAGTATTCTTGATGATCCATACCGATCGTCGTAATCGCCGTGGCAAGTGGCTGTTCAACCACATTGGTGGCATCAAACCGCCCCCCCAACCCGACTTCCAGAACGGCCACATCCACCGCCGACTCTGCGAAATGCAGCAAGGCCAGTGCGGTCGTCATTTCAAAAAACGTCGGATGAAGGTCGTCCGCCAGGACTGTCCGCAATTGTGCCAATAACGCCTCAACTCGCGCCTCCGGAATCATCTGCCCGTTGACGAGAATCCGCTCCCGAAAGTCGACAAGATGGGGAGATGTGTACAGTCCGACATGTCGGCCTGAACAGTGAAGGACCGCGGCCGTCATCGAAGCCGTGGATCCCTTCCCATTCGTCCCGCCAATATGGAGCACCTGCAGCGAGGCGTGCGGATTGCCGACTCTGTTCAATAACAGGCGCATCGTCTCCAGACCCAGCTTAATGCCGTGTTTCTGGAGACCATAGAGATACTCGATCACTGAGGAATAGCTCATCAACAAGCCGGAGGGATGCAGGAACTCAAAAATAACTCACGAGGGTACCGACCGTCTCCTTCAAACGCCGCCGCTCAACGATCATGTCGATCATGCCGTGTTCGAGCAGAAATTCGGCTCGCTGAAACTGGTCGGGCAATTGCTGCTTAATTGTTTGCTCGATCACGCGAGGGCCTGCAAATCCGATCAAGGCTTTGGGTTCTGCAATGATGACGTCACCTAACATCGCCACACTCGCCGTCACGCCGCCAAATGTTGGGTCAGAGAGAATGGAGATGAACGGCAGCTTGGCCTCACCCAGCTTCGCCACAGCGGTCGATGTTTTGGCCATCTGCATCAAGGAGAGAATCCCCTCTTGCATCCGTGCTCCCCCGGATGCCGTCACCAAAATCACGGGAAATTTCAACTCCAACGCGCGATCGATCGCACGGCAGAGTTTTTCACCGACGACCGAGCCCATGCTCCCACCCATGAAACTGAAGTCAAAGACACACAACACCACACGGCGCCCATTCACCAATCCTTCCCCAATCACCAGGGCATCTTTCCGTCCGGTCTTTTCCTGATGCGCCTTCACACGCTCCCGATAGGGTTTGGTGTCCTGAAACGCCAACGGATCCTGAGCTTCCAAACCGGCATCCCACTCCTTGAATGTGCCAAGATCGATGAGTAACCCGATCCGCTCTGTGACAGAAATTGGAAAATGATACTCGCACTTTGGACAGACCTTGTTATTGCGATCGACTTCTTTCCGATAGACGATCTCGCGGCAATGGTTGCACTTGAGCCACATCCCCTCACTGCCTTTTGAGCGTGGAGGAGGACCAGAATCGCTGGGTTTATCTTTCTTAAACCAGGCCATCGTACCCTCTCTTACTCCAAACCGACGTGATGAAAGGAGAAGTCAATGTGAGACCACACCCCAACGAGCAACCTCGTTTCATGGAAACCAACAACACCAAACGCAAGAAGCGAGCGCGGTGCAGCACACGCCATCCACACGACCGTCATGGCAAGGATGGGCGGAACATGACGAAGCCCAAGGAGAGACCAGACTCCTCGTCGTGTTATCCACCCTGTCTCTGAAGCCATATATCAGGAAGCCAACCCATTGGGTAATCGTATTCGAATGACGGACTGCCCTATTCCTGATGAAGATGGGCATCCATTGTAGCAGATCCGTAGGCCCGAATCTCATCCACCGCGAGCATGCATTTCCAAGTGTGGATCTTCACGAAGCCGTTCAATATCAATGAGCCCTCTCGATCGAAGCCCAAGCCGCTCCAAGGCCTTCCGTTCTTCAGCCCCACGCTCACGACGAGCGGTCCACACCGATCGAACCAGCTCTCGCATCTCTGCGGAACTGGCACCCAACCGAAGTGGTTTCCGTAGATCCACACCCGACGCAGCGTACAGGCACAAGTACCAAATCCCATCGGCGGTCACACGACTACGGTCGCAATGGGCGCAGAAGGGCTGGGTCGTCGAAGGAATAATCCCAAAGTTCGTCCCATCCGGCAAGCAAAATCGCTGCGCTGGAGCTGCACCACGCTCTGGGATAGGGATAATCTGTCCATACCATCGGCCGACTAGGTCAAGGATGCGGTCCTGGGACAAGACCTTCTCGAGATTCCACTCATTCGCACCTCCGACATCCATATACTCGATAAACCGCACCTCGGCCTGGTAGTGCTTGGCAAATTCAATCAAGGGAATCAACTCGTCGTCATTGAACCCGCGAATCGCCACCGTATCGAGTTTCAGATGTGAGAATCCCACCTTTCCGACCGATTCAATTCCTTCCACAACACGTGCAAATTCATCACGTCTGGTCAATTGACGAAATCGTTCTGGTCGAAGGGTATCGAGACTGATGGTGACCCGATCAAGTCCCGCTTCGTACAGTTCATGAGCCTGTTCTGCCAAGAGGATGCCATTGGTCGTCAAGGCAACTTCGGTAATCCGTCGATTCTGTCGCAGTAAACGAACCAGACGGGCAAGGTCCCTTCGCAAGAGAGGCTCACCACCCGTCAGCCTGACCTTATCGACCCCCAAGTCGGTGAAATAGCCGACCAACGTCGCCATCTCTTCAAAGCTTAAGATATCCTCCCTCGGCAACCAGACATACTCAGGCTCCGGCATGCAGTAGCTGCAGCGGAGGTTACAGCGATCCGTCACGGACAACCGCAGGCTGCCAAGTGGGCGCCCCAACGTATCGACTACTGATGGCAGAGGGGGCTCTATCACTCCTGTGCTCACAGACTTCCTCGTTCCTCCGAACACCCTTGACTCTTTACCCCTACCGCCTAACGCCTGCCCATCCCTAGGGATGTTCCTCAACCCAGACTTCCCCTTCAGGCGTATGTTCCAGTTTCCAGATCGGGGTGATTTGTTTGAGTTCGTCAATGGCCCACCGACAGGCTGCGAACGCGGGGGCGCGGTGCTCCGCCCCGGCGATGATGAGCACAATGTTCTCACCGATCGTGATCTCTCCGTACCGATGAATAATCAACAACTCAAGAATATCGAATTCCTTCAGCGCCCGCTCACGAATCTCGCCCAGCTTCTTCTGTGCCATCCCTTCATAGTGCTCAAACGTAATCCCATCGACATCTCGCCCACGGGATCGATCCCGAGCGATGCCCAGGAAAGTCGCAATCCCACCAATCCGTTTCGATCGACGCCGCACCCGATCAAGCTCTTGATCGATCGAAAAATTATCCCGTTGCACGCGGACGAACTGGCTGTCATCCAGCCCCTCATTCATCGAACTCCCTCCGGCAAAAGGAGGCAAGAGTGCGATCTCGTCACCATCGTTAATAACTGTATCCTCGTGTGCAATGTCCTGGTTCACCGACACCAGCACCTTCTTCTTCTGAATAAGTTCTCCGATTACCGGATGGCTGACCTCGATTGCACCGACGACGTCCCTGACCAGCCGGCCATTCGCCACATTTAACGACAGGGAACCCTGATTTCCTGCCAGCATTTTTGTCATACCAAATAGTTTGATCGTCACCATCATGACTTAACCTTGACCTCAGCCTTCCCTGGTATAGGTCCCTGACTTCCCGCCCGATTTGGAGAGGAGACAGACTTCGCTAAAACTCATGCCCCGATCGACGGCCTTACACATGTCATAAATAGTCAACGCCGCGACCGTGGCAGCCGTCATCGCCTCCATCTCAACGCCTGTGGATCCTGTCGTCTTAGCCGTGGCCGTAATGGTGATCGAACAGCGACCGTCTGGATCTGGCTGCGGCTCTTCTTTAAAGGCAATATCGACACTGCTCAGTAAGATAGGATGGCACATGGGTATCAGATCCGGCGTCTTCTTCGCACCCATCACACCGGCAACCTGAGCGACAGCCAAGACATCGCCTTTGGCAATCGTACCCCGTTGAATTTTTTCAAGAGTTTCAGGAAGCATGAGAATTCTGGCCTGAGCAGTCGCCAACCGTTCGGTCGACTCCTTGGCACTGATGTCGACCATCCGCGCTCGCCCGGAGTCATTAAAGTGGGTAAATTCAGCCATTTTTACCGTTGAATCAGCACGTTACAGAGAACAGATGGCAGGATTATAGGTGCCGCCAGAAACGAAGGTCAAGAAAGAGAAGTGGCAACTCACGTTGGATGGTGTTGTCGCGAACCAGACACATAACCCATTTCGTGAACCTCGTCGATCCTGAAATTGGCAACCAACCAGGCTATTCAGCCAGCAAGCCTTTCATTGTTCATTAAGAGGAGTCAGCAGTAGGATCTCTTTTGATTCAGGTCGTCAGCCATTTCAGATACAGCTTTCTTGCTCGACCTTGCTCCCCACCTTTCCATCTGCTCATATGTTTCTGATAAGTCTACGCAGATCATTCTTTCCATATCTGGTACAGACCTTGCCTCACCTACAACTCATTAAAGATTCCCGTTTCCCATATTATTTAGGTGGCCTCGTGAAAGCGATCAACTATTACTACTTGGAGGATGAACAGCAGTGGCTGGGCTATCTTCAAGACCACCCCGATTACTGGGAAGAAGCAGAATCGTTCGAAAGGCTACATACCAACCTTTCCTGTCTGGACTTTGACCTCACCTTGCTGAAAGCTCTGAACGAGAGGAAGGCAGCCTGACCAATACTCGGATAAAGCCGTGTGAATTGAGAGGCTGCCGGGTCTGCCTTCTGTAAATTTTCGAGGCACCTGTCATCTCGGTTTTGGGAACAACGTTCGGGTAGGCGATATGGCTTCGTTGACAACACAGGAAATACGTTTGCCCTCAATAGACTCCTGAAATCACCGGTGTTTCAATTGGCCTCTCCAGCGCCAAGATCGCCCCCGTTGATGGCTCGACCTCATTGCGGGGCACTAGTGGTCGGAAATCCAGAAGGCTTTAAGACCAAGCAGGCTCTGTTGCATTGGTGGAATCAGCATGACACTCGACATTGGTTCGCTCACGACTGATGTCATTCGTATCAAAGAACTCATCCTCATCAAACAGGAGATTCCCTACGAGTGCGCATCCGGCGGAAGTACTCTCGACGTCTTTCAATAGAATGTCGAGCGGTACCTGACTGAGCCGCACGGCCAACGACAAAAAGCAGAAGATTCCGGGCCCGGCAAGAAACTGGTCATTGAACACCTCTGCATCAAGAACGCCTTGGCACATGTCAGTGCACAGGCTCTTCAAGGCGAAGCGATCTCAATGCCGTTACCTGATCTGCGCCTCAAAGACATCGGCAAGAAGTCGAATGGTGCCCCCGCCGGTGAGGCGGCCAGACAGATCCTCGATACAATCACTCCGCAAGTCACCCAATCCATGGCGTCCCGTAGCATTAGTACTGCAGGCCAGGCCCTCCTAAAAGGGGTAGAGGGTGTGCCCAAGACTATGGAGAACCTCTTCAAGTAGCTGGATTCTTGTCAAGGCGATCGGCCCTTGGTCCCCATCCCCCTCTTTTTGCACCCTAGAAAAAGACCACCCGTTTCAGTACACTCTCCGGAAACCTTCACTCTTTTCCGGGACGGAACAGGTTTCCGCCTTACGGCTTGATGATCTTGTAGCGAGGATATCAAATGGGATTTCTCAGCAAACTTCTCGATATGCCGTCGTTCAATGGCGCGACAAACGCACTTCTCGTAGAGTTGGCTTTGCTTGAATTCACAGAGGCGCAACGCACCCAGTTAAAGAGCCGTGTCATTGACCTGTACCGCACACATCGCGCTTCAGATGGATCAATGGAAGTGACATCGGTCGAGATCAATCAAATCCCCCGCTTCTTTCAATTGAACCTTGTGGCCATTGCAATGAAGGACCTTGGGTATAAGCCTCCGCTCAAACGTGAAAAGTGGAAGAACGTTCATGATCCGTTCGATCCTAATCACGCAGATGAACGAGCACTGAGCGCAGTCGCCCGACGATTGAAATGGCAGCATGGAATTGAAATTTGGATTCGCGAAGAGCCCATCAGTTTTGATTCCTGGTAGCCGGTTGCTCGCTTGACAGACCTATTGATCCACAGTTATTCTGCTCACGCTTCCTAAGTGTTGGTTACCAAATACAGGAGACACTATGTTTACTTCCGCCTTCCAAAGGCTATTTCTTCCTCTGCTGTTTGCCTGCACACCACTGCTATCTTTCACACCCGGCCAAGCCGCTGAATTCAAGATGGGCGTGGTCGATCCACAGTCGGTGTTGGAAAAGTCCAAGGCTGGGAAGCGCGCCCTCGATGGGCTGAAGGAATATGTGTCGAGCAGGCAGAAACTCCTTGGCAAAGATGAAGAAGAGCTCCGCAATACTGAGAAGCAATTGAAAGAGCAGGCCCCTAAGTGGACCGACACGGAAAAGAAGGAAAAGGAGGGGCAATTCCGAGCGAAGGTCCAGGACTTTCAGAAGCGCGCCCAAGAATTCAACGCGGAACTCCAGAAAAAACAAAAAGAATTGGTCGATGAATATATGAAGAAAATATCCGCTGCGACACAAACGGTCGCTGAAAAAGGCGGAGTCGCTCTGGTTGTCGATAAAGGGAGCGAGCAGACCGTCAAGATCGTGATCTACCACAAGGATGCGATTGATCTCACGGAGCAGGTGATCAAGGAGTTCGATCGAGCCAATAAGTAGGATTTTAGAGGATGAGTGAAACAGCTCACCGTCTCACCCGCCCAACCCCTGCGCGCCTAGACGCGCCTTTCACCAGGCAAGGCCGCAGCGAACGAGAGGCTGAGAAGGTACATACCAAGCTTCGCTTGAACCGCTCGCTTCGATCACATGCGAGCGGATAAGTACTTTGCCTTGGCTTTCTGTACATTGCGGCCTTGAGCGATGCGAGAACGAGGCTGAGGAGGTTTTGCAGTATCCTCAATCCAGCAGATACCCGGCTTCCCGCCAAGCGCGAATCCCTCCATCCATCGAGAGCACATTCTCATACCCCATCTGTTGCAACGCATCGGCGGCCAGCACCGATCGATACCCTCCGCCACAATACAATACGATCAAGTCCTGTTTATCGGGAACCACCGACTCAATATCCCGCTCTATAATGCCCTTCCCAAGATGTCTGACCCCTCTGGCATGGTCTTGAGCAAATTCATGATCCTCACGGATATCAATGAAATGGAATCGCTCCCCCCGGTCGAGACGCGCCTTCACGTCAATCACACGACATTCTTTCACTCGTTGTTTTGCCTGCTCGACCAGTTTTAAAAATCCTGGATTATGCTTCATCGTTCCTCCACGTTAGAACAAAGCCTGTTGCTCGCAACCTGGCCGACGGAAGGTTTGAGGAATGGGATGCATGCCATCTTCGGAAAATCCCGCTTTCCGTTTCCCTAGCTCAAAGAGCTGCTCGATCAATTGCCAATAGGGTCCTGGTCGCTCTCGTCTTTTAAAAGGCCGACCCTTCGTCAACGTTCCACCTCTCACCTCACGGAGACGATTGGTGATTTTTCCAATCCGTTCCGGGAAGGCTTCCGTAATTCGATCAACAAATATCGACTCCACATTCCCTGGTAATCTCAACAGACTGTAGGTAGCTGTGCGGGAACCGGCACCATAAGCGCGATCGAGCAACTCAGGGATATCATCGTCATTCAAGCCAGGAATCACCGGAGCGATCGAAAGCCCGGTCGGAATGCCGGCATCAGAAAGTGCTTTCATGGCCGCAAACCGCTTAGTGATCGATGGGGCCTGGGGTTCTATCTTGCGAGCCGTCTCATCGGATGAAAACGGAATGCTGAAGTAGACCCGCACCCACGCCTCTCGTTGCAACTGATGCAGCACATCGACATCGCGAAGGACTAAGGCCCCCTTCGTGATGATGGCCACCGGATTCCGATACTCAGCACAGATTTTCAAACAGGCACGCGTCAACCCATGGCTTGCCTCAAGCGGTTGATAACTGTCCGTATTGCCAGAAAACACAATCAATTCGCCCTTCCAGGAGGTCTTCTCAAAAGCCTGTCGAAGCAACCGCGGTGCCTCCTCCTTGACTACAATCTTATTTTCAAAGTCGGTTCCAGCGCCAAATCCCCAATACTCATGAGTCGGACGGGCGTAACAATAGGCACAGGCATGAAAGCAGCCACGGTAAGGATTCACACTCCACCGAAATGGCAAGTCGGGGCTGTCGTTACGACTCAAGATCTCTCGACTATCATCGGTATAGAGCGTCAGTTTGGCGATACCGGCTGGCTCAAGGAGGTCCCGATGCCGAGACTCAAAGGGATTAGGAGGGTTGGAAATCCGGCGCATCGCACCTATCCTCATCCCCATGCCTGACCGATGTCAAATCTCCTGCACCGGCGCAAAGAATCCGATGCAGTAGCCTGGTCGTTTCGTTGACTCTCAGAAACCTAGCCCGTATTATTCACGACTCTTCGTGGCGAAAGCACTCAGCCGCGTCGTGAGGCCGGTGCGCGGATCCACGAGGCACCGAGGCGTACTCATGCAGCACGTCAAAGGCCTGAGGGGCGAGCCCCGCCGGCCGTAAGCTTGTCGTAACAGCGAATCGGCATTTGCAGCAAAAGAGTCATGAATAATACGGGCTGGATGCTAGATTCCATCCGCTTTTTAAAGGACACCCCATGCACGATCTCAAACAGCTCCGCGACAGCCTTGACCACATCCGCACCACCCTTGGAAGACGAGGAAACGATGTCCAGTGGAATGACATTCAACAGTTGAGCGAACAACGCCGAGCGATTACTACGCAGGTTGAGCAGCTCCGATTTGAACTCAATAAGGGCTCGGAAGAGGTGGCCCGTCTGCGTCGAGCTAAGGAGCCGGCCGAAACTGCCATGGCCGCGATGAAACAGGTGGGAGACCGCATCAAAGAGGCCGAAGGCACGTTGCGAACGGTCGAGGAAGCACTGAGCGATGCCGCCCTTCGCATTCCCAACCTCCCCCATAGCTCTGTTCCGGTCGGGACTGACGCCTCTGAGAATGTCGAGGTTCGTCGATGGGGCACCATCCCGTCTTTTTCCTCTTCTCCCAAACCCCATTGGGACATCGGAGAGAATCTTGGAATTTTGGATTTCGATCGCGCGGCGAAGATTGCCGGAGCCAGATTTTCCGTCATGACGGGCGCCGGTGCCAGGCTGGAACGAGCCTTGATCAACTACATGCTTGATCGACACACGACCCAGCATGGGTATCGAGAAGTGATTCCTCCTCTCATGGTCAATCGCCCAACCATGACCGGTACCGGCCAGCTACCGAAATTTGAGGAAGATCTCTTTCGTCTGAAAGACGAAGACTACTTCCTTATCCCCACTGCAGAGGTACCGGTCACAAATCTGCACCGGGAAGAGATCCTGAGCGGAGACCGTTTACCGCTGCGGTACACCGCCTATACGCCCTGCTTTAGACGAGAGGCAGGATCGTATGGAAAAGACACCCGAGGTCTCATACGACTGCACCAGTTCAATAAAGTAGAACTTGTCACGTTCACGACGCCTGATCAGTCTTATGAAGAGCTAGAACGCCTGACAGGGCACGCTGAATCGATTTTGCAGGACTTGAATCTCCCCTACCGTGTGATGGCCCTCTGCTCCGGGGATATGGGATTTTCTGCCGCCAAGACCTATGACCTTGAAGTGTGGCTACCCTCTCAACAGCAATATCGAGAGATTTCGTCCTGCAGCAACTTCGAATCGTTTCAGGCCAGGCGTGCAAGCATCAAATATCGGCCGACCGGCGGAAAGAAAGATACGAAGACCGACTTTGTTCATACGCTCAACGGTTCAGGCCTGGCCGTCGGACGAACCTTGGTAGCTATTTGGGAAAATTATCAGCAACCGGATGGCTCGGTTGTAATTCCACCGGTACTCCGGTCATATATGGGAGAGGTGGAACGAATAACAAAAGAATGAGTCTCTCCCCGCCGCGTTGCCGTTAGAACTCTGACACCCAAGACAATTCAAAGATAGTGCTGATTGTTCTCACCTTGAATTGAGAGTCCAACTCGTGTACAACCCCTCTCCGCTAAGACGCCCCTGACGGAAGAGTTGTATACAAAAAAGGAGGCAAAATGGGAGCATCCTGGTCCCTGAGTCAAGAAGAAGAAGACCTGAATCGCCAACGGTTGTTTCGAAAGGCGAGAAAGGGCGATGAGAAAGCCAAGCAGGAGTTACAGGAAATCTATGGCGTGCGATTGTGGGCGGAGGATGAACGGGCAGGGTTAGTGTACGAAAATCCTCGATACAATACCAGACGCGGTAGCCAGAAGTCTTGAATATCCCGATGGGCTAAACGGCGAACCTGGGAAAAAACAGTGAAACGCCTCGTGAGTACTGGCAAATCTCTCCTCATAGGGCACCACCACCTCTTGCAATCTTTATGGTTTACACTTTCGGCGCTTCCGGGTTTAGCATGGGTACAAGGCGAGTCCTCCGCAGTGGAAGTAGAG